>DASREX010000054.1:0-6026 GCA_035651855.1 Candidatus Sulfotelmatobacter sp. | reverse complement strand
GTCCGCTTCAAGCGCTCGCAGGCCCTGCGTCAGTCAAGACTTGACGTCAACACTTCTCGTGGGATGCAGGGTCTCAAGGAACTGATTGATTCCCTCTCCGATGCTTCGTACGGTTTCGGGGGGAATTTCAAGGACTACTTGCCCGGTATGATCGTTGATTACTTCGTAGTAGATCCGCCGCCGGTCGTCGATGCGGATCGCCGTACTGAGTTGTGGCGGCTGCCACCCCTCGGGTTGCGCGCTCTCGGCTGCTGGGCTGGCTCCTTGCGAAGTCTTTCCGCGCGCAGCAACGGGAGGCTGGCCGGCATCTTGAGCCTCTGCCATGGTGGAGCCGATTTGGGGAAGCGTGACACTCATCTTCCGTCACCGAGGAAAAACCGGGGATGGGGCCCGGAAGGACCCCATCCATCCGTAACCATCAGCTTACTGGAGCAGCTTCAGAACGGATTGCTGCATCGAGTTGGCCTGCGCCAGGGCCGCGATACCCGTCTGGGTAAGGATCTGGTACTTGGCCATGTTCGCAACTTCCTGGCCAACGTCCGCGGCACGGATGCCATCTTCCGCGGCCGACAGGTTCTGCGTCTGATTCTTAATGACGTTGACAGCGGCTTGCAGCCGGTTGATGCTGGCGCCGATGTCGCCGCGACGGCTGGCGACATCCGCGATCGCATTGTTAATGACCGTGAGGGCAGCCTGCGCGGTTGCGGCGGTCGACAAATCTCCGTTGTCTGCGCCCCCTGTGAGCGTCGCGGCGCCATCCACCCAGCCACCGACGTTGCCGGTCAACGATGCCGCGAGGGTAATGTTGTCTCCAGCCGCTCCGGCGACCTTCGCCGTGATCGTCAGAGAGCCGCCGCTTACGTCGCCGGCAACAACGTCTGCGTTGGCAGTGTTGATCCCATCCGTGCCGTTGATCGCGGCCTTCAGGTTGGCGAGAGTTGAAGCCACGTCAGAGCCGATCGTGACTTCACCGGCTGCGCTAGCCGCAGCCACGAATTTGTACGCGGTCCCGTTGATGGTGACCGTGTCATTCGCGGTGGGCAGACCGGTCAGGGCGAGGGCTCCGCTGGCGTATGCACCAAGCCCGAGACCCGTCGATGACAGCGCCTTGGTGGTAACGGACACCGTGCTGCTCAGGCCGCCGTCACTCAGGTAGATGGAAGTCGGCGTGGCGGAAAAGACCGCCGTACCGTTGAAGGTGGTGTTCGTGCCAATCCGGTCGATCTCTGCCTTGATGGCGGTGAACTCGCTGTTCAGTGCCACGCGCTGGGAGTCGCCTACGGTGCCCGTAGCCGATTCCGTAGCCAATGTAACGGCGCGGTTGAGAAGGCTGGTAACTTGCGCCAGGGCGCCGTCAGCAACCTGAAGTGCGCCGACGCCATCGCTCGCATTGCGCGCTGATTGCGTGAGCGCCGAGATGTTGGCGCGCAAGCCGTCAGCAATCGCCAGGCCCGCCGCATCGTCTGCACCGGAGTTGATCCGGGAGCCGGACGACAGGCGGAACAGGGTCTGCTGCAAGCTTTGATTCGTGATGGCCAACTGGTTCTGCGCCATCAGCGAAGGGATATTATTGAGAATGCTCAGTGCCATTAGAGGGCTCCTTTAGATTTTAAGTTTCCGTCTTCGGACTGAGCACCTGCGACCGTCTGCCGAGGGGCTCCGTTCCGATTCACGGAACCGTTTCGCGTTCAACCAGCCCTATCGGCACACCCGAAAAAAGCTTAATTCGCCCCTTTGAATCGCGCCGCCGCACTCGTCCGCACCGGGAGCGGCTTCCGGACGCGCGCGGCGACCGCTCATCGCCGGATGGGCCGGAAGTCAGCGGACCGCGAGGCGAACTCCGGCACAACCAGGGGCCTGCACCCCCGTCGGCCGAAGCAGAGAGCGCCGCAAAGCGGAATAGGGGGCATGACTAGAATTCTTGGCTAGGCTTACATTCGGCGGCTTGTCTCCGGTTGCGGCCGCGGCTTGTGGTCCTGCTCTTTCTGCGGAGGCCTGCACCGGGCGCGGCATTCCTTCAGCAACTGCTTCACAACCTTCTGCTGTTCCTCGTCAACTCCCGTCGCCCCGCCTTTCAGCAGCGGCATCGCTTCCTTCAGCCGGCCGCTGCCGGCCAGGAGAACGCCGAGATTGACCGCAGCCTGGCAATGCTTTGGATCCAGTTCGAGCGCGCGGCCAAAGCCCTTCTCAGCCTCATCGAATCTCCCCGCCGCGACCTGCGCCGTCGCCCAGTCGTTCCACAATTCGGCGGATTCTCCCTCGCGGAGAGCATCGTCAAAGGCCAGAAGCGCCTCCGCAATGCGGTTTTCTTGGAAAAGTTTAATGGCGCGCAGGTGGGAAGGTGGGATCGCCATGGATGAGAACTCCTTTGCTATCGCCGGGTTCTGGCAAATCGACCGCACTGGCCGGCCTTCCGTGACGCCTCCGGGAGGCGCTCGGAGCAAAGCTCATGAGCAAACCGGTGGCCAGAATCCTGGTTGTTATCGCTCGTCCCGGATTTGCAGCCCGCCGAAAAATTAATCAGCAAGGCGCCCTTTCAGTGAAGGCAATGACAGAAGTTGCCGATATGAGTAGTGAAACTCATTGCGTCTCTGCGCTGGAGTCGCAAATCACGGATTCATCAGGATGGATCAGGGAAGATGATCTCGCTCACCAGGTTGAACAATCAGCCGCTTGTGGTGAACTCTGACCTGATCAAGTTTATTGAGAACACTCCGGACACCGTGATCACCCTCATCACCGGTGAGAAGGTGGTGGTTCTGGAAACCGTTCAGCAAGTGCTCGACCAGATTGTGGATTTTCGGCGGCGCCTCAGCACTCCGCCCATTGCGATCACCCTGGCGAGCGAAGAAGGCGCGCCGCAGACCCTCGCTGAGGAAGAAACCGGATGAGGTGGCCTGCGCGTGGATAAAGCCAGCCTGGGAGGCATTTTTCTCGCGCTGGGCGGGATTATCGCCGGCCTGCTCCTGGAAGGCGGGAATCTCGGCCAGATTCTTCAGCCGACGGCGGCCATGATCGTATTTGGAGGCACGATCGGCGCGGTGCTGGTGCAGTTTCCGCTGCCCGTCATTCTGGCCAGCGGCAAAGGCCTGGCGCGGGTCTTCTTTGAGCGCAAGGTGAATATCGAGGGCGTGATTAAGGAAATCGTCGGTTACGCCAACAAGGCCCGGAAAGAAGGCATCATCTCCCTCGACCGCGACCTCGAGAACATCACCGATCCCTTTCTGAAGAAATCTCTCATGCTGGCGATTGACGGCACCGAGCCCCAGGAACTCAAGAAGATGATGGAGCTTGAACTCGAGAACCAGGCGGAGCACGAGGAGAAGATTCCGCAGGTCTTCGAGTCAGCCGGGGGATTCTCTCCCACCATTGGAATCATCGGTGCGGTGCTGGGGCTCATCCAGGTGATGCAACGGCTGGACAACATCGAGGAAGTGGGGAAAGGCATCGCCGTCGCCTTTGTCGCCACGGTCTATGGAGTCGGGGCCGCCAATCTGTTCTTCCTGCCTTCCGCCGGCAAGCTCAAGATCAGGGTGCGCGAGGAGCAGCTCATTCGGGAAATGATGCTTGAAGGCGTGATCTCGATTCTCGAAGGTCTGAACCCGCGCATGGTGGAGACCAAACTGAAGGGCTTCCTGGCGGACCGGAATGAAAAAGCCAAGGCTTCCGCCAAAGCCTCCGTGAAGGAGCCTGTCGCGTCGTGAAGAAACGCCACAAAGCGCACGCGAACCACGAACGTTGGCTGGTTTCCTACGCGGATTTCATCACCCTGCTCTTCGCCTTCTTCGTCGTGATGTTCTCCGCTTCGCAGGTGGACCAGCGCAAGGCGGGAAAGCTGGCGATGGCCATCCAGGTCGCGTTTCAGGAAATGGGGGTGTTCCCGAGCTCCAATTCGCGATCGCCTCTGGCCAACTCGGAGCCGATGCCGTTTGATAAAGTCCAGGTGATCGAGAAGGCGGTTCGCACGGGGCAGGTCGGCCAGATGGTTCCCAATGCCGCCGGCAAGCTGAGCGAGGTGCCGCGCGCAAAGAGCCTGGATGAAATCGAGAAAGAGCTGGCCCAGACGCTCAAACCCGAGATCTCGCGCGGCGAAGTCTCGCTGCATGCGGGGCGGGAGGGACTCGTCCTCAGCCTGCGCGAGATCGGATTCTTCGACAGCGGGTCCGCCGAGGTCAGGCTGAAATCCGAACCGGCGATGAAGCGGATCGCCCAGGTGCTCGCCTCGGACACCTGTAGCGTGCGCATTGAAGGTCACACGGACAATGTGCCCATTCACAACAGCCGTTTTGCCTCGAACTGGGAACTCTCCACGGCGAGGGCCACGGAAGTGACGCGCCTGTTTCTCACGCGTTATCACATTGCTCCCTGGCGGGTTTCCGCGGCGGGCTATGCGGAGTACCATCCCGCCGCCGACAACAGTACCCCCGAGGGCCGCGCCGTGAACCGCCGCGTGGACATCGTCATTCTCGCGCACAGTGCTTCCCCGCCTGCCGACTTCGGCAAGGGTGCGGGAAGCGGCGCAGCCTCTCCGCCCTCGAAAGGGGTCCAATGATTGTTCAGCATCTCGCCCGATGGACCGCTCTTCCGAAGTCGGCGGGGGCCGTTCAAATTCGCCCCGCCGGGCAGGCCGAATCGTCGCGTCTGCCCGCAAGAGGAATCCTGTCTGAAGCTCGCGGCGGCGCCATCAACACGGGCGGCGTTCAGCCACGCGCCAGGTATCACATCAGCCAATCCGGGAGGATAGACCGTGGACGCACAACCGTATAAGAATTTCTTCAGCCGCCAGATTCCGTCACCGCCCCAGCTATCCCCGCGCGAGTTGATTCGCGTGCGGCTGGAAAAGCTCAATTCTATTCCCACCGTCCCGGCGATCATCCGGCCGCTCATCCACTACATGGATAAGCCCATCGAGCAAGTGGACGTGAAGCGGGTTGTGGACATGGTCTCCTGCGATGAGGCAATTACCGCGCAATGCCTGCGCATGGCCAACTCGGCGCTCTACTTCCGGTCTCAGGACGTGAGGACCGTGCATGGCGCCGTGATCATCCTGGGGGTACAGCAGGTGCGGGAAATCCTGATGGCCTGTTCGCTGCTCCATCTGCTTCCCAAAGGACAGTGGACCATTAATCCTTCCGCGCTTTGGAAACATTCCCTGGGATGCGCGGTGGTCAGCAGGCAATTCGCGCGCCGCCTGCGCTACCCTGAACCCGATAAAGCGTATCTCGCGGGCCTCTTGCATGACCTCGGCCAGCTTGTCAACTTCATTGCTCTTCCTTCGGAGTATCAGACCGTTCTTGAAAAGGCGGTCAAAGAGAAGTGCGCGCTCCACGTCGCGGAATCGGCCGTGCTGGGCTTCAACCACTGCGAGAGCGGCAGGATCGTCGCCGTGCATTGGAAGCTCAATGAGGAGCTGGTGGAAGTCATCCAGCACCACCACGATCCCCAGCAGGCCCGGCTCCAGCCCGGGCTCGCGGCCATCGTCAGCCTGAGCGACCAGTTCTGCCGGAGAGTCGGCCTTGGACTGGGTTACGAAGAAACGTTTGGGGGCGACTTACTCGACGATTCCGCCTGGGAAGTCCTCGCCCTGGAGTTTCCCCGCTTTGGCCGCGCGAAGCTGGAGGAATACTCCTCGGAGATCCTGGAATTCGCTCGGAATTCCATCCAACTCGTGGACTCCCTGTTTCCGGCTTAGCCCGGCGAAATGGCTGCGCCCGATCTCGCCGGGGTGTGCGGTGGGCTCCGGCCACGAGGGCCGGAGCCTTATGCCAGAAAGAATTCGGGGTGCGTGCCCTGGCGGAATCCGGCCGACCGTCGTGTTTGCTGAACGCGCACGCTCCGCTCGGGCATGGGGCGGGTTTTGCTCTCCGGCCGCCTAGGCGCTGGCCGCTTTGGCAAAGCTGCTCACCGCCTTGGCCTCGTCGTCGTGAACATCAAAGACGGTGTAGAGCTTGGTGATCTGCAAGAGGTCGTGGACCTTCTTGGTCAGGTTTAAGAGTTTCAACTGGCCGCCTTGGTTCGCGACGGAG
>DASREX010000053.1:0-23632 GCA_035651855.1 Candidatus Sulfotelmatobacter sp. | reverse complement strand
CGGATGCGGCTCGTGCGCTAGCCACGCTGTGGAAGGTTTCTCCTCACCTGGTCCGCTAAGGAGGTTGAGCATGGTCCGGCCTGTCGCCGCGTTTATCGTGGTTTTTGCTTTGCTGAGCCTGATTGTCCATCAGATCGGGATGTTCGAGTTGTTCGCGGCCGCCGCGTCGCTCACCCTCCTGGTGGATGTCATGATCGGCCGCTTATCCAAGAGTCCTCGCACTCCTAACACTCTTCGGGACCCCCTTCTCTGATCCCGCCTGCGCTTATGCCGCGGAGGAACTCCGCGGCAACATGGGGCTCCTCGTATGCTCGGGGGGCTGAACGTTCAGTTCACTTACGGCGGTGATCAGGCTCGCGGCCCAACGATATACGTTGTGTTCCTCAATCGTGCGGCGCATGTTCCGCATGCGTGCCTGTTTCTGGTCAGGATCCATTTCCAGTCCCGCGCGGATCGCTTCCGCCATCTGGTCGATGTCATAGGGATTGACTTGCAGCGCATCGCGCAATTCGTGTGCCGCGCCGGTGAAAATGCTCAGCACCAGCACACCGCTCTCGTCGCTGCGCGCGGCGACGAATTCCTTCGCCACCAGGTTCATTCCGTCGTGCAACGATGTCACGAGGCAGAGGTCTGCCGCCCTGTAATAGGGCAAAATTTCTTTGTGCCCGTGCTGCCGGTTGAGCAGCACGATGGGCTTCCATTTGTCTTTCTGAAAGCGCCAGTTGATTCTTCCCGCCTCCACCTCGATCTCCGCATCGAGGTCGTGATAACGCTTGAGATGGCTCCGGCTGGGGGCGCCGATCTGGATGAACGTGAACTCGCCCTGGTAGCGCGGGTATTTTTCCAGGAAGCGCTCCACCGCCAGAAACCGCTCCAGGATCCCTTTCGTGTAATCGATGCGGTCTACTCCCACTCCGAGGAAAAGAGCTTCCACGTCCAGGCTCTTCAACACTGCGGACCGGCTTTCCGAAGCGGACCCGCCGCCGTCGTTTCCCACGTGCAGATCGACGCTGATCGGGAAGGGCCGGGCTGTGGTGGTGTGCCCCAGGCGCTGCACTGAGAAGTGCTCCCAGTCGATTCTGGATTCCACAACGCGATCAGCGGTCTCCAGAAAGTTATTACAGTGGGCCTGAAGATGGAACCCGGCCAGGTCCGCTCCCAGAAGACCGTCCACCAACTCGCGCTGCCATGGGCAAATGCCGAAGGTCTCCGGGTTGGGCCACGGAATGTGCCAGAAGATCGCGACCCGCGCATCCGGCCTTTTTTGCTTGATCAATCGCGGCAGGAGCGCGAAATGATAGTCCTGAACCAGGACAACAGGCTGCTCGATGCCCCGCATCTCCTCTAACAGCGCATCGGCGAACTTTTCGTTGACCAACTGGTACTGCTTCCAGTCGTTATCCCGAAAAATCGGGCGGGTATGGGCGATGTGGCAAAGCGGCCAGAGACCCTCATTGGCGAACCCGTAGTAGTAACCCGTTTCCTCCTCTTTGCTCAGCCATACCCGGCGCAACATGTAACGCGGATCGTCCGGGGGCACTGGCAATTTTCCATGACGGTCCGTAGTTTCCCTGTCTCCTGAGCCGCTGCCGTGTGCGATCCATGTGCCGTCACAGGCGCGAAGCACGGGCTCAAGAGCCGTCACCAGGCCGCTGGGAGGGACGACGACTTCCACCGACCTGCCCTGGCGTACGTGCATGTAGGGCTCGCGATTGGAAACCACGAACAGTCGGCCGGGTCCCAGGCGCGCGCGAACATCCGCCGCCAGCCGTTCCGGTGTCCACTGCGACTGGCCTTCCACCCGCAGGCGCGCTTCCCGCGCGGCCGCGCTCCGCGCCGTATTCAGACTCTCCGCAAATGTGGCCACTTCCTTGGCCAGGGGCCGGAACAGCTCAACATCCGGAACCCCGATCCGCGAGGATGGCATCCGTCCAGTGCGCAACGCCCGCATCCAGTGCGCCGTCCGTGCAATCGGGCCTTCGATGCTCCAGCGCACGATCAGCAGCGTAATCAACGCGATCAGAATCACGTAGGCAAGCCCGCTGAGGAAGGTTTCCCGCCAGATGCGCAGTCCCTGCGCCCTTATGTATTCGGCATCGTGTACCACCGCCAGCGTGCCCAGGAACTTGTCCGGAGAGCGCAGGGGAACTGCGCACACGTGCACGTGCTGATCTCCCAGTTTCTGAAAAATGTCCATTTCCCGGCTCTCCCGCAGGCTTTGCTGGACGATCGGGGGAGTATTATTCGCAAGCCGCGGGCCGAGGTCGCTGGTGACCGCGACCACATGCCCCTGGGGATCGTATACCGCCAGACCGATCAGGTTCTCGCGATTGGCGAAGCGCTGCACAGTTTTCCGCAGCGTCTGCATCGCGCCCCGCTCCAGGTCGCGCTCGACGTTGCCCGCCAGGCTCTCGCCGAGAACCTCGGCCCGTCTCTGCATGTCGCGCCGCAGATTGCGCTTGGTCGATAACACCTCGTATTCCGACGAACACAGGGATACGAGGATGACTCCCACGATTAACGCGATGATGAGCCTGGCGCTGAGCAGTCTCATGCGTTCAACCCGGGCAACAGACGGAGCGGCACGGCGGACCTCATGGGGCGGAGCCCTCTCTTTGAGCTAATTCGATGCCCGACAGCGAATTAGGGCTGCCGCCAGCATTTCGTGGCCGCAACCTGCCTTACGTGCCGGTTACAGAGAACACTCGATAGCCGCTCCCCGCGCCGGGGCGTAGAAAGGTTACAGGTTTCCAGCGCCACGTTACCGCGCCAAGACCGGGAGATTGCGTTGCGAGTCGTCTCCGGTTGCTTCGTCTTCCGGAGCACCCCTTATGGGTCGAATGACCAAGCTCATCCCCGTAGTGATTCTGACGATGGTTTGCGCCCTCGCCGCTCAGCAGCCTCAGTCCAATCCGCCAACCCCGGAGGACGCGTTTACCACCCGCCAACTGATCGCATGGTCGAGCCTGCAAAAACCGCAGCCTGCGCCGCAGCCCTTGCCTCCGCGCGACACTCCCATTCCACAGCCCGATCAGCAGCCAGATCAGCAAGCAAAACCCCCGGCTGATCCGCAGACCGAACAATCACCTGCCCAGTCGTTTACAGGGAAGATCGTCAAGCAGGGCGCGGAATATTTTTTGAGGGCAGCCAGCAACACGACCTATGAACTTGATGAGCAGGCCGACTTGCAACGGTTCGAGAACCAGAATGTGCGGGTGACGGGAAGGCTTGAGTCCGGCACCAACAAAATTCACGTGATCAAGGTCGAACTGCTGTCGTGAAACCGCTGGGGGCTTGCTCCTATTTGACCTCCAACGCCCGCCGCATCCCGGTGGGCTTTTTGCTTAGTGGCTTCCGGTAGAGTCAACAATGTCGATAACGTGCAGCGTGTTTGAAGTGGGATCCATAGTCGCCATCACTTTTACCCGCTTGCCTTCATATTGTCCCGCTTTCTTTTGATCATCGAGACTGTACGATGTGTGGGCACTGGTTTCCCTCAGCACGAATTGCCTGCCCACCCGGAGGATTCGGCCATGAAAGCTGCGGGCCGACTGCAGGCTGTTGCCGGCATCAGTTTGCCGGTGCTGCGGAATGGGATCTGCCTCGCCGGGAAGCGGCGTAGCTGGGGAAGAGGTTTGCTGCGCGCCGGCAGTCAAGCCTGAACCTGTAAGTCCAAGGGCCAGAAGAATCGATAACCTTCGTCGCATATATCCTCCTGCGAAGGTAGAAAGCAAGTTCGGATTGCGATGCTATCCCGCCTCTTACTTGCTTCTCTTTGTTGCTATGCGGGAGCCCGCCAAGCCAGGAAATTCGAGTAATCGTGGTAACCACCTCTGCGGAATCCACAGAAACCTGAACTCAACATACCGCTCTACAAGATTCACCTGAGTGTCTGAAACAACCGCATCGCGTAAGTTTGGGGCACTACCCCACTTCGTGATGTTGAAGGATTTGCCTGCCCTTCCCGCGACGTTGGTTTTCCGGAGAGTACGTATGAGCACAAACGGAACCGCTGCGTACGCCATGTATCCCCGAAGCGTCGATCTCCCAGAGGTGGTGTGTGCTCTGAATCGTGCGGGATTCGGCAACCAGGACATCTGCATGGTGCTCTCGCCGGCCCACCCGGATGCGGCCAACGTATTCGACGGCGAGTCGGCAAAGGGCTCGGCCAGCGCCCGCATGATCTCGTGGTTCTCCAAGTTTGGCGCAGTTTTCATCCCCACCGTCGGTTTTTTCATTCGTTCGCAGTCGTTCTTCCAGGCTCTCCAGGCCGAGCACAATCTCCCCGGACTTTCTCGGGGTTGCAGGACCTTGTTGGGGCTCGGTTTCCCGCACGAGGCGGCTACCAGACTGGGGCGGCAGCTCGCGGATTTCGGAGCTCTGGTCTACGTCTCCTGTCCCGAGAGCGCCCAGGCGGACGGAGCGATTCAGCTGCTGCGAAAAATGGGCGCTCGCGAAGCCTCCAGCCTTGGATTCGCCAAGACCGCCGCCCTCGCCGCCGGCGCGGCGGCCTAGGACGGGCAGCAATACTCCGCGTATCCAGCTATATAAAATCTTCTATCTCGTGATGAGCCGTCCGCCGGAGTCAAGCTATCCAGGCCTTCGGATTGAGCTACTTACATGTGCATTGGCCGGCTGGCAAACCGAATGCAAGCATTCAGTCAACTAACCCCAGTAGAACGCGAACACAGCCCCGTGCCGTAGATGTGTCTGACACGAGGTTGCGGGAGAGTGAATGAGAGCGCAGCGTATCTGGATCGAAATCGTGCTACTCGGAAGTGCAGTCGCTCTTGCACTCGCGCTGTTCCTTGCCAGTATCGGCGCGGCGGCCGGTGTCGCCGAGCCCCTTAGCCCTGCCCCGCCCTCCACTCCGGCCTCGGCTGCGCAGGCTTCTGCCGGACAGGTGTTCGAAGGCATGGTGACCTGCTCCCGCTGTGGCGCCAAGCACTCCCCTGCACTGCAACGTCCGGCCACGGTCTGTGTGCGCGTGTGCGTCCATGGCGGAGCCACTTTTGCCTTGGTCAGCCCCGACTCCTCCTATCTTCTCGACGGCGACTCTCAGGACCTGAAGCGTCTCGCAGGACAGCGCGTCCGCCTGGTCGGCGCCCGAAGCGGCAATACCATAAAAGTCATGTCTGTATCCGCTGAGGATTAATACCTTCCACGCTTGGAAGGCCAGTCCCTCCGCAGTGGCTTCCGTTCGCCCCTGAATGGCATCTGATCACCGAGGAGTTCCCAATGCCGCAATACGCCTTACGCACACCAGCGGAGCCGTCTCCGCCACCGATCCAGGATCCACCCGATCCCCCGGAAAATCCGGATGTTCCCGTCCGCGAGCCCGATCCCGAAGACCCAAATCAGATTTAGCCAACCAACCTACCTGTCATCCCCCAAGAACCTGTCATCCCGAGCGAAGCAGAATTGCCGTTTTTCGGCAATTCTGCGCAGTCGAGGGACCTTGTGTCCCCCTTACAACCGACTCAAACCGTCCATAACCCCAAACAGCATGACCGCTCCCCCGACTACAGCGAACCGCCGATTGTCCGCCGCAAAGCCAGGTTCAATACTCAAACGTAGTTATAAGGTCCTGATTTGCGGAATGCCTCCACCTCTGCCGGCGCATTCCATGGTCGAGCAAACTCAAACCCACTAGGAGGGAAAATGGCACATTACGGCACTCTGAAAGATACACCTGTGGCCGAAGCGCATGAGGACATACGCGGCGCCCATGTCTACGGAATCAATGACGAGAAGCTGGGAAAGATTGACGACGTAATCTTCGATCACGACACAGGCAACATTCGTTACGCGGTGGTCGATACGGGTGGCTGGCTGCACAGCAAGCAATTCCTCGTTCCCGCCGACGCATTGCGCGTATCCGCCAAGCACGAGGATGATTTTGCGAGCGATCTGACGAAAGAGCGAATCGAGAGTTTTCCGCCCTACAACGAGTCCGACCTGGAGTCGGAAAATAAATGGGCGGATTACGAAAATCGATACCGCGCGAAATGGGTTGCTAGCCCGGTCCAGCACAGAGCGGAAACCGATCGCAACATTACCCCAACGACCTACCAGGCCACGGGCAATCTTAACTCGGAGCGCGCCGAAGCGGCGACCCAGGGGACTCCCCCTCCGCGCATGCCGCAGCCGACCGCCAGTTCGAATCGCGCGGAGGTGAGTGCCGCCCTCTCGCCCACCGAGCGCGCTGTGCCGGCGGGCACGGATTCGGTCGTGATCAATAGCAGCGCCAATGGCATTGGCGGACGCTGGGATACCTTCCAAAGCCGCCTGCGCGAGCGGCGCAAGGAGGTCGTCTCGCGATGCCAGACATGTTCCGATATTTCCGCCACTAAGCGCGGTTCAGAAAGTGCAACCACCCTGCGCAAAGCGGTTTGATCGAATCACAACGCAGCCTGCAGAGCCCGCCGGCAACATCGGCGGGCTCTTTGGCTTTTTCCTGCCTTTGATGTCAGTTCCAAGTGGGAGGAATAGGGCTTTCACCTTAGCCGTTTGGGTGTGGCCCGCCGCATCTTATTTGCCGGCGTGATAGCAGGCAATCCCAAATCGGGTCGCAAAGTCGCGGTTGCTGTTGCCGCTCTGCTGTTCGCGATGCTGTTGATCACCGCTTTTGTAGCCACTCGAAAGCGAACCGCTCCGCTCAAAGAGCCGCCGATGCACCCCTCAACCTTGATTGCCGGGCTCAACCAGTCAGTGGGACCGCTGAGAAGCGCCGGGCGGCGCCAGAACTAGGCGGCAGCGTTGATTTCTGGGACGACGCAATTCCGCAAGGCGCGTAGCGCGTACAACGCGTCATCCAGGATCTGGTCTTCCTCAATGTGATCGTTCTTGACCGCAAAGAGTTCCCGCACCCGGTCGAGAATAGCTCTCTCTGCCGCATCGATCCGTTCCGGAATCTTTTCCCGGTCCGTTTCAAACAGCGCGGCCTGGTACAGCGAATGCCACCTCGAAGAAGAGTCGGACGAATTCCTCGGGGATTGCTTTTTCATAAGCTCGTTCCTCTTTCAAACACGGCTTTGCGGACCAGGTAAACAGAGGGAGCGTATCGTCCACACGGATGGCCGGATATCGGGTGATCCACGTATTTTGCACAGGCACAGCGATGCGTGGGATTCGTCAGGAAGAATCAGGGGAAGGGCATGAGTACGCCCTTCCCCAAAAAAATATGCACTTTCAGGCGGCGCGCCGCCCCCGGCCGCTCGTGGTTCCTTTCTTTGGTTCGCTGGCGGCACCCTCTTGGGCCTGCGAATTAATCTCTTCGGCGAGCTCGGTCAGCTTCTCGTCCGTCTGTTTTTCCTCCTCCAGCGTCTGGTCCAGCAGGGAGACGTGCTCATCCTCCCCGAGCAACTGCGCGAACTCCCGAACCGTCCCGTAACCGGCGATCTCGTAATGCTCCACTCGCTGAGCGGCGCCGATGATAGCCGCATCCATCACGGCATCTTCGTAATCTTCCTTCATTGTTTCGGCGCCTTCCTTTACCAGGCCTTCCATGCCCAGGCACTTCTTGCCGCCCGGTTTTTCACCCAGCATCTCGAAGATCTGCTCCAAACGCGAGACTTGCTCGGAGGTTTGCCGCAGATGTTCCTCAAAAGCCTGACGCAGTTCCGCATTATCCGCCGCTTTCGCCATCTTGGGCAGAGCTTTGGTTAGTTGCGTCTCCGCGCTGTATAGATCTTTCAATTCATCGATATAAAGCTGCCGCAATGAATCGTTTGCCATTTATGTTCCTCCCGTTGCGTATCCAGCGGAGCGGATTCGTGTTCACTGGTCTCTATTCGAAAAGTATTTTTCTCCACGGGGGCAAACAATACCCCAGATGCTGTATTGGGATTAGGCCCAGAACGCACGGGGCTGGCGCACGTCTTTCAGCGTCGTGATTTGTCGCTTGGGATCTCACCGTCGTGGCCGAAGTCGAGACCGAAATGAGGCTCGCTCCGGGTTCCGGTAATCTTGAACGGGAGTTCGGTCCCAGCTCCGTTCTTGTGGAAGAATGGGTCGACCGGCTTCAGCAGTAGAGATTTCCAGCCGGTGGTCATCTGCGACAGTTTCGCATCCATCTTCAGCTTGCCATGGAAGTCGAAGGTATTGCCATCCAGGCTGTACCGTCCTGTCATGTCGGCATGAGTGCCCGGAACCTCGAAATGTAAAAACGAGAAAGACAGCATGCCTGCATTAAGGGTAAACGTGCCTTGCAGGTCTGTGGCAACCACGATCTGCGGGCCCTGGTGAATCAGCTTCGGTTCTCCCATCCCGCGCAGGCTGAAATCGTCGATTTTCTTCTGTAGCTTGTCATTGCTGAAATGCCCGTCGGATACATGGAACCTGCCCTTCAGCCGCAAGCGCTCGGAAATATCGCCCTTTCCCGGCTGCAAGCTCATTTCAGTAGTCATGGCGACGGCGCCCGACATAAGGGGAGGATCCGTTCTCACCCCCAGCCGCAGCAGATCCTCGATCGCGGCCCGCGCCATCTCAACGTGCAATTCGATATCGTGCCCTGGCGCATTGGACAGATGCTCCACCTTGCCTTTGGCCGTGAACGAGGAGTGTAGAAACCTGGCTCTTACGGGATCCAGGTAGGTATCGCCGTCGGTGCCATCCACGATGGCATGGAATTCGGTGTGCAGCGGCACCGGATGGCCGCTGATGGCCACGCGAAAATCCGGCGTGTCCGTCTGGCCATTCACTTCGATTCTCCCCAACGTGCCTCCATATTGGCCAGTGGAAGAGAGAATCCCGGCAATTCCTTTCAGCGTTCCCAGGTCTGCCTTCGTAAACGAATATGTCCCGGCCACTGCCGAATCTCGAGGGCTGCTCTCATTGAGCGGGCCAAACAATCCGGTCGATTGAATATTTCCCACCGGCTTGGGATTGAGCAGGGTTGCGTCGAATTGCAGCGGCTTTGACGGTCCTATATCTTTCAGCGTCAAATCGCTGATGGCGAATACCAGCGGCGCCTTCCCCGGCTTTATCGTATTGATCACAAGCGTGGTATCGGTGCATAGGAAGCGGGTTACAGCAATCGACATCTTTCCTCCGCGCCGCCGCATATTGCTCATCTGCCGGCGGTCGTTTTTCGGAGGAATGTTCATGATGAGCCCGTCAACAAAGATCGTGTCCACCCGCATGGGCTCGCGGAACAGGTCGCGCAGCGGAGTGGCAAACCGGAATTCCCGGATCGCCAGCAGCGGTTGCACCCCCGCCTCCCACGGGTTGGGATCGTTGGCGCCGAATATCTTCAATCCCTTCCCCTGAACCCGCAATCCGTCCATGATCGACACATGCAGTTCCGCAAGTTCGACCGGGCTCTTGAAGCGGGTCGTCAGGGTTTCCACGACGCGGGTTCGCAGAATCGGCTCGGCGCGGGAAATGGCGATGCGAATCGAAATCAGCGCGACGGTCAGAAGTACCAGGAAGATTCCCAGCAGCCAGAGCCAAAGGCGGGAACGGCGACGCCTGGGGGGCAGCAGGACGGGACCCCGGGAGGATTGCGACGGCGCTGCGGAAGGCGCGGCCAAACTCTACATCTATTCCTCATCCCTGCCGAACGCTATCGGGTCTTTCCTGCACCGGCCGGGGCGGCATCCCGGGCTGCGCGTCATCGCATGAAGTAACGATTTTGTAGCGCTTTGAGCCCTCGCCTGCGCCTAAAGAAAACTGCGCAGCGGCCGTGCCCTGCGATGTATGATGGCGGCGTCTGATCCGGCAGAGCATGCTATAGGTGAATAAGGAACTCATGGCTATCGCGTCCCCCAATACCGCGTCGACTACGACCACCGCATCCAACGGGCAAAGTTATGGCGTCCCTTTGGCAACTGTCACCACTCTGTTTTTTATGTGGGGCTTTCTGACCTGCCTCAATGACATTCTGGTCCCCCATTTGAAGTCCATCTTCGACCTGAATTACACCCGGGTCATGCTGATTCAGTTCGCATTTTTCGGAGCTTATTTCATTTTTTCCATTCCCTCGGCAAAGATCATTGATTGGATCGGCTACCAGCGCTCCATGGTGCTTGGGCTGCTCACCATGGGTGTAGGCGCGTTCCTGTTCGTGCCGGCCGCCAGTGTTCCTTCCTACCGGCTGTTCCTGGGCGCACTTATCGTCCTGGCTGCCGGCATCACCTGCCTGCAGGTCGCCGCCAATCCTTATGTAACCGTGCTGGGCAAGCCCGAAACCGCCTCCAGCCGCCTTAATCTAACGCAGGCTTTCAATTCTCTGGGCACATTCCTCGCCCCATTCTTCGGCGGATTACTGATTCTCAGTTCCGCGCCCAAGACCGTCGACGAGATCCGCGCCATGGCTCCCGCCGACCTGTTGGCTTACCGCCTGCATGAAGCCGCCACGGTCAAGACGCCCTACGTGGGACTGGGAATCGCGCTCGTGCTCCTGGCCGTAGCCATCGGCAGTTTCAAGTTGCCCAAAATTGAGCACGCCCAGCATAAGGTCGGCGAGAAAGTGAACGACTCAATCTGGAGGCATCCCAACCTGATTTTCGGCGCTATTGCCATCTTCGTCTATGTGGGCGCGGAGGTCTCCATCGGAAGTTTCCTCGTGAACTATTTCGCGCAACCGGAAATCGGCGGCCTCACCGAAAAAGTCGCCGCCAGCTTTGTGGCCTTCTATTGGGGAGGCGCCATGGTGGGCCGCTTCATCGGATCTGCCCTCCTGCAGAAGATGAAAACCGGATCTCTGCTGGGCATTTGCGCGGTCTGCGCCGCTGGCCTGGTCGCCATTTCCATGCTGACCTCCGGCCATTTCGCCATGTATAGCATCATCCTCGTCGGCTTTTTCAACTCCATTATGTTCCCCAGCATCTTCACCCTGGGCGTGGCCGAACTGGGACCGCTCACCGGAGACGGTTCCGGCATCATGATCATGGCAATCGTCGGTGGCGCCATCATTCCTGTGGCCCAGGGCTGGATTGCCGACCATATCGGCATTCATCACGCTTTCTTTCTCCCGGTGATTTGTTATCTCTACATTCTGTTCTTTGCTCTTAGCGGTTCGAAGCCGAACAGTGAGCGCTACGTACAAGCTTGAGCTGATCCCATTCGAAAACCGTCTTCCAGGATCAGCGGATCTGCAGGTTGTGTGCGGAATCACTGACAAAATCGTTATTCTGTACAATGATGCTTGTAATCTCGCGGTTATACCAGAGAGATCAAGCCATGGTACTCGTGAAAAAGCCCGCACAAAAATCGCAGGTGGTCACACTGAAGGCGGTTGCACAGCATCTGGGGCTCACTCCGGGTACGGTCTCCGCGGTTCTCAACGACTCCCCTTCGGCTCGCTCCATTCCCCAGGAGACGAAGAACCGCATTCGCGCCGCTGCCCAGGAGTTGAACTACCGCCCCAATTTTTTTGCCCGCACCCTGCGCAACAAGCGCACTTACACCATTGGCGTCATCGCGGAAGAGATTGGAGATTCCTACAGCTCGCCCATCATCAGCGGCCTGGAGCAGTACTTGCGCAAGCGCGATTACTTTTTCCTGACCGTGGTGCATCGGCACGACCAGGCGTTGCTCAGCCGCTATTCGCAGTTGCTCTCCGAACGCGGTGTCGAGGGCATCATCACCGTCGACACTACCGTGCAGGAGGCGCCGATGCTGCCCACCGTGGCCATCGCCGGGCACAAGAAACTGAAGGGCGTCACCAACATCGTGCTCGACCACCACAAGGCCGCCGTCCTGGCGCTGAATCATTTGAAGGATCTGCATCACGAGCGCGTGGCTTTTATGAAGGGCAATCCAGTCAGTTCCGACTCGAAAGATCGCTGGGACGCAATTTGCGAAGTGGCTGGCCAGATTGGGCTCAATATCGACCCCGAGCTCACGGTGCAGATCGATACTGACGATCCCACTCCCATGTTGGGATATCCCTTCGCCAAGCAGTTGCTGGCCAAGGGGAAGCCCTTCACCGCAATCTTTGCCTACAATGACATTTCAGCCATTGGCGCAATTCGCGCAATCCAGGAGCAAGGCCTTCGCGTTCCGCAGGATATTTCTGTCCTCGGATTTGACGACATTCCCGGCGCAGCCTTTCACACGCCCAGCCTCACTACGGTTCGCCAGCCTCTGAATCGCATGGGCGAGGTGGCCGCACAAACCCTGCTCGATCGCATCGAAGGGAATAAGGAATATCCCGCCGAGATCGCGGTCGAGCCCGAACTGGTGGTGCGCGAATCCACCGCACAGGCGCGCGTCTCCTGCTAGCATCGTAGCCTGCATGGCTGGGCCAATTCGCCAAGCCACGCAAGCTCTCCATGCCCATCCCGGTTACAGATAAAAGCTCCGCCCGCGTGTTGACCTTGGCGGCCTATATTTCGTTCGTTCCCATCGGCGTCGCTACCGTCCTCCTGGGGCCTTTGCTTCCCATTCTTTCCGCGCGCTGGTCGCTGAATTATGCCCAGGCCGGCGCTCTGTTTCCAGTTCAGTACGTCGCCTCCACGGTCGCTGTGGCCGTCTCGGGAATGCTGGTATCCCGCTTTGGATTTCGATTCGCCATCCGGACGGGACTATTTCTCATAGCCGCCGGGCTCGCTCTCCTGATGGCTGGTCCAAAGTGGCTGGCCGTGATCTGTATTGCCGCCTATGGTGCTGGAAACGGAGTGGCAGTTCCCGCCGCCAACCTGATGGTCGCGGGTCTCAACCCGCAGCGCCGCAGCGCGACTTTAAACTGGCTTAATTTCTGCTGGAGCGCCGGCGCCGTCGCGTGCCCCTTCCTGCTATCCGCCGCCGCCAAAGCGCAGCAGGTTGCCCTGTTCCTGATCATCGTTGCGGCCGCCTCCCTGGCCGTCGCACTCTTCTTCACTCTCATGCCCATGATCGAGCCGCCTGCCGTTCAGAATGCGAACGGCAACGCCGCCGCCCTGATCAAACGCAGAATCGGCGCCTTCCTGATCCTGGCAGCCCTCTTCTTTCTCTATGTCGCGACCGAGAACGGATTCGGGCTCTGGGTTGCTTCCTTTGCCAGGGGCCTGGGCAGCCTCACTTCTACCGTGGCTCTTATGACGCCGTCCTTCTTCTACGCCGCTTTGACGGCCGGCAGATTGCTCGCTCCCTTCCTCCTGCGCGGCATTTCCGAAATCAAGCTGGTGCAAGCCGGACTCTTGCTCGCCTCGGCGGGTATCGCCGGAATGATCTTTTCTCGCGGGTTGCCGGGTGTGGCGGCCAGCGCCTGCGCTGCCGGGCTTGGACTCTCCGCCGTCTATCCCATCACCATCTCCCTCCTGGCAAGGGATTTTGGTGCCGCCTCATCGCGCATCGGTTCCATCATGTTCGTGCTTTCCAACATCGGAGGCGGATTGGTTCCCTGGATCGTTGGCGTCACCTCCAGCCGCTTCGGCACCCTGAAGGCAGGATTATCTGTTCCTCTCCTCGGATGCGCTCTGATGTACGTACTCTATCGGCAAGATTGGGAGAAGAGCAGCGTGGACGAGGTCCTCCCGGGCGGATTCCGGCCAGGCTAGCGACGTGCCAACCTGCCTGCCAGCCGCCAGAACCGCACCACTCGATACAGCGGGAACAATGGTTCCGGAAGCTGAACCATAGCCCATTCGGCGGGACCCGGCGTGAGCGCCAGGCGAGTGACAAATCGTATCCTGTCGCGCCGGCTTTCCCGCAAGCGCAGCATTAGCCGGAAATATGCCACCGACTCCACATCGTACTCGGCACTCCCGGCAATGTAATCTTCAATTTCTTGCGCCAGTCCTTCAGCCTGCGGATCGGCCGGGAGAGCCGTACCGGCAGCGTCCGGAATCTCCATATGCAATAAACGGCCGGCCAATAGGAAGCTCACGCGAAGAATGCGTACGATGCCCAGATCTCTGGCCTGCGCTGCGATCGCGTCCCAATTCAATGCCGGAAATGACATGAGCCTCGCCAGGTCGCATAGCCAGATCAAGCGTCCCCAGACATGCTTGGCGGCGTGCAGGGAAAGAAGGAGGATCAGATCCTCCGGAGAAGCAGTCTTCATCGGGTGGCCGGCCACCGTGATGGGCACGGCGCGCCGAAAAAAACTTTCCTGGTCGAAATCGACCGCGTAAAACCGCGGCTGAATCGCCCACTGCACTTCGAGCAGATTGCGTCCCGCCGGGCCCTCGAACACGCATTCATACCCCGATTGAAGCGATGCCCGCTCCTGCGGCGGCGACAGACGAACCTGGGGTTCGTACCCAAGTTCGTGCAGCGAAGTCTGGATGCGCGGCAAATCGTCCACGCGGATCAGCAGGTCGATGTCGCCGGCTTGCCGCAGCGCGATATCCCCATAGACGGCTTCGGCGACGGCCGCACCCTTGTAGGGAAGAACTTCAATATTGTGCTGAGCCATGTGATCCACAACGTGGATCAACTCGCGCGAAAGCAACATCATCTTGTGCAGATTGGTTTCATGAAGTTTCCCCAGGACCCGCATCTCGGCCGGCGGAGCCAATCCGCCCGCCCGGGAGAGCGCCTGATACAAAAGCGGCTGAACCCCGTGCCGCTCGGCAAGTTCGAACAGACGTTTCCAGCGCACACTCCCGCACACGCTTCGAAGCCGGTCTTCTTTGCCGCCTGAAGATGGGGAAACGGCAGTTCGCAAGAACGACCACTCGGGATCGAGAGAAGGAGTGGCAGGGGAGGCCTGCTCTGCATTCGCCGCTGCGAGAGCGCTCACGCCATCGCGCCAGCGGCAGGACCGCTCACCAGCGCGGGAAGGGGCCGTATCTGCACCAGGTTCGCCGCGGTACGATTCTTGGCGAGCATGTTGGCCGACGGAATGCCCGTGCGCGCGAACGATTTTTCGCAATCCTGAGACGATGGCCCGCGCATATTTCCTTCCATGAAGGCCAGCCCAGGGCAGCGGGTGCAGTTCGAGGCATGCGCGCAGGACGAGCAGGTAGGCAGATCTTTCACCCGGATCGAGCGAACTTCATTCATCTGGCTCGAGTGCCGCCAGATATCGACAAAGCGTTCGCGGCGGACATTTCCGGTGGGGAGCGGGAACTGCACACAGGGAAAGACATCTCCGTACGGCGAAACGTAGCAGGCGGTGTGCCCCGCGCTGCAGGGCGTGGCCTCCAGTTCATCCTGGCCGGGTTCCGCCGCAATCGCGCAGAATTCATCCACGTTGCCCACTAAGGATGACTCGCGAAAAAGCCCGCTCAAGGCATCCGAACCGACTCCCAGACTCAACGTCGAGCGGTCCCCATCCATCATGGGCGTGATGGTCGGGTCCAGGGTGAACTCCACGCCCAGTTCCTCCGCCAGCTGCTGAACCCCCGCGTAGTCGCTGATGTTCTGCCTCATCACGACATTTGCAATCGTGACACTCAGTCCTTGCGATTTCAGGAAGCGGATCGCATCCAGCGATCGTTTCAGCGAACCCGGCACCAGCGTGATGCCATCATGCACCTCCGGCCGGTGGGAGTAGATGCTGACTTGAATCGCCTCAATTGCCAGTTCCCGCAGCCGCGCCGCTTCCCGCTTCCCGATCAGCACCGCGTTCGTCTTGAGTTTCACGCAGAACATCAGGCGCCGGGCATGCTCGACGATTTCGAAGAAGTCCTTGCGTAAGAAGATTTCCCCGCCGCTGAGGGTCAAAATGAACACTCCCGCATCCGCCATCTCGTCCAGCAGGCGCTTGATCTCAGGAGTCGTCATCTCCCCATGATCACGGTGGTCGAGGTAACAATGGACGCAGCGCTCATTGCAACGGTAGGTGAGGTCAAGCTGAACATTGAGAGGGATGTTGAGCCGCTGCGCCTTGGCGGCCATCTCCTCCATCAGTCCGCTCATCGCCGGTCTCCGCCCAAAGCCGCCGGCTCCGGGATGGGTTCATTCGAAATCCGCAGAATCTCGTGGCCCGCCAGTTCACGCGCGAGCGCCTCGGCATCGTTTAGAGCCTGGGATGCCGGCACGTCATATTCGCTGCAGATCCGATGCTCCACGATGCGGTCCAGCGGTGTGCTGCCGTCCGCCGACTGCCACAGAATGGTCGCCGTCCGATTGAGAGTAAACAGCGTGGAATCGCGCCCCGACATGATCATCATTTCGCCATCCAGCATGCGGGCCGCGACCCGGGGATTGCGGGCAAGATAAAGCGTGCTCATCCGATCAACTCCCATACCCGGGCGTCGGGCGCGAACGTCAGTCTGGAAACCGGCACCCGCTCCACGAACTCGAATGCCGAATGGAATATCGCTTGTACAAGTTCCGGTTCGTCCGCAAAAAACAGCACGTTGCTCAGAAGCGACCGTGCCGCCTCTGCAGGCTCCACCGCATCGATCCGGTTCTCTGCCCCTTGGCCAAGAAGGTACAGCGCCGCGACCGGGGCCGATACGTTCTGCCCCACCTTCGCCAGTTCTCCGGTGAAGGGCGTCCCGAACGCAACATAACCGTCATCCCGCCTGCGCACGTATGAAATTTCGTCTGTCAGCAGGATGGCATCGGAAGGCGCAAGGCTGGAAATTGTGGTTTTCCCCGCCCCCGACTGCCCTGCGAAAAGAAATGCCTTGCCATTGCGAATTGCGCTGGCTGAGTGCAGAAGGAATCCCCCCTGCCTGGCCAGCACCAGCGAGTGGACGATCCGCAATACGGAATCGATGGCGAATGGATTCGCCGTCTGCCGGATCCAGCCCCGCCGCCGCGACGGCTCCCATTCGGCGCGGAAATCGCCCCGCCGCAGTCGCCAGCTGCCGCCGCTCTGTGTCACCTCAACATCGGCGTCGGGCTCGTCCTGCAGCGGCGGCGTGATCTCCACGTCGAAATCAATCTCCGGATGGGCGCTGCCACTTACGAATCCGGCATAGCCCTGTTGCAGAATCCGCAGGAACTCCGGATCGCTGGTGTTGACGCGCACCGGCACCTCGCCCACCTCAATGATGATGCTGAGCCGGTCGACTTGGGTGCTTAGGGTTGGCAACTTGGATCGAGTCTAGCGCGAAGCCGGCGATTTCCTATACCACTGATGCGCCGTCACCGCGATTCGTGCCGCATTTTCGGATACTTGCAGCAGGCCGGCAAGGACGCGCTGAGCGCCCTTCAACCTGCGGGATGGCTTGATTCGCTTGCCCCCGCGTAAGATAAATTGAACTTTCCCCAGCAGTTGCCCGCTGTCGAATGGCGGATCCGGAGCTGGATTGGCGTCGCCTCGACTGAGGATCTGCCCGCCGTCGCCGCTCTTCTCCAGCACGCGATGAACGAAGAAGCTCCCCTCCCGCCGGAACAACCCAACCTCCCCGCTCGCAATTTCACTGGGACCGGCCGCTGTAACCATCAGCGTGTCTCCGGGCCAGATCGTCGGCAACATGCTCCACCCAGTTACCTGCATGCGCAGGCTTCCGGAAAGCCGCAGAGACTCGGCCGCCAACTCGCCTTGCACCGCATGGGCTGAAGCGCTGCCCTGTGAAATCATGAAACCTTTTTGCTCCCCAGCCGGCAACTGCCCTGCGTACCGCTCTTCAGGCACCGCAGTGCCGTGGTTACAAATACCTGTTCGCAGCGATACGAAGGCTTTTCGTACGGCTTCTTGGGTTCCACCGGAGCGGTTTGATCGTTGGAAGAATCAGTCATAGAAATTAGTCGGATCTGTGTCGCCCTATTGTAATGCCGTTTGCGAGACTTGTACGGCGCAGCCGCCGGTGCCGCCTGAAGTTGCGCAGTTCTGGTTCGATCGCGTGGAAAAATATATCTGGGACGCGCCCGCGAGCGTGCTCGAAGGCACGGTATTGTCCAGGATCACTCCGCTCGCGCCGCCCGCGGATCGGGCGTTCGCAATAGAGATGGACCCCAGGTTCGTCCAGTGCGGCCCACCGCCATTTTCCGCCGTGTTGCCGCCTGCGCCGGTCGTCCACGTTGGGGCTGTGGCATTGGAAGTGCCCGCCTTAGTGCACTGCTCGACGCTGCCATTGCTGTCCAGCACTTCATTGCCCACCACGTAACTGGTATTCGGCGTCCAGGGAGCGATCGAAGTGCTATACGGGCCCTGGTTGAACCACTTCACGCTCCCATCCGTTGTACTGCCCCCCACAACCGTTGACCATGTAGGCGCAGTGGCAGCCGAAGTTCCGGCAGTAGTGACGACCTGAATCTGGAAGTTGCTATCCAGCACGGTCTGTCCCACAGAGTACGCCGTAGATGGCAGCCGGGGGGTATTCTTGAAACCGAAGACACATCCCAGCGAACCGCAGTTGCTTCCCAGGCCGCCGGTCTCCACGCTGGCAAATATCCATTCCGTCGCTGAACCCGTCGTGTTGGGGTTGTAGATGTCCGTGATCGTCGAGCATCCAGTCGTCGTGTTGGCCAGTGTCGGACCGGTCACAGCAGTACCCGGCACCCCGTTGGCGATCGGGATTTGGTACAAGGCCGGAGGTCCTCCGGTGTTGCCGCAGACATATAAATTTCCCGTCGCATTCGCCGAGTTCTGGTACGTGCTGTCGAAGTCGCCAGTGTACAGGGCATTTGGAGTGACAGCCGTTCCCGCGGAGCCCACCGTCACCTTGGTGCCGCTGGAATTCGCGGCAAAATTGGTGCTCAGTACATACACCGCGCTACACGGGTTCGTGGCGCAGCCTGTAGTCCCGTCGCTTGAGGCGAAAACATAGGCCAGGTTCGCCGTGGTATCGACATAGGGTCCGGCAACCACTCCGGCGCCATAATCCAGTTGCGCTGAACGCACCACCGCCGCCGTAGTGGGGTCGACGCGGTAAAAATAGCCTCCGTAATCGCCCACGAACACGCTTGTGCCGTCGAATACCGGGCTGGACAGGGCTGTGGTATTGCCCGGGTTGACTTGAACCGGGAACCCCCCGGTCGTCACCTCTTTCGGGCTGAAACCGAGAAACGCGCCCGTAATTTTATGCAGCCAGCCTAGAGCTCCGCCAACGTAAAGCGTGTCATTGGAGTAGTCGGGGAAAACCGAGGACGTCGTATCATCCACAGCGGTGCCCAAGCCGGATTGCAAGGTGATCGTCGTCATGCACGGCGCCGTGCAGGCTCGATACGCCGCGTTACCCACCAGCGTCGGACTCGCCGGGGAACTGATGGTGCCGGTGGACGCTTTCCATTTGAGCAGCACCAGGATTCCCTGGCCTACGCTCTCCACGAACGCAACCTGGGTTCCGTCCAGCGAAAAAGCCGGCGAAGTCAGGACTTTCCCTGGCGTGTTATATGCCCAGTAAGTTTGCGGGACCGTTCCCGTGCAGCCGGAGTAGAGATTGTCGTACGCGACAATGCTGGCCTGCGTCGACGATCCCCTCAGACCAGTATTGAAAACTACAAAGTCCGGGGCGGCCGCGCTGGCACAGCTGGCGGTGGTCGTCTGGAACGTGTACTTGGCGGGGTAATTGTCCACGCCCACCGAGGCCCCGCTGCCCATGTTCTCAGCCCAATCGCGGCGAATGCCGGTCGCCGCCAAGCCAGACCTTCTTCCGGAAAAAGTCGCGGCCAGCGGGGCATAGCCGTCTTCCGAAACCACGCGAGGCACATTTCGCCGCGCGAATTGCTGCCAATAGCGTGGGTTGCGCGCGATGCGGTCCGCCGTGCGCGAGTTCCCGGGCTGCGAAAAGATCAGATGATGATGGCTCCAGTCCGTAGGGTATCCCTGCGGCTGCGGAGCAGCCGCACGCCCGGTCAGAAACCATCCCGACGCTACCAGCGCCAACACTCCTGCGAAAAACCCCGCCAACCGCCTGCCAGCACGATTCCTCATCCTCGACTCCACAGCTCCCAGGTTCAATTTGCTAGCGGGCAGTCTTGCCGCCCGATGATTTGCACTCGTCCCTCGCTCAGCGAGCCGCACAGATCAGCCGCCAGGCTGTTTCTGTGGTCTGTTCGTAGGCTCGGATCACCGATGTAAAGATGGACGCTCTTTTCCTCGGCGGGCTGGATTGGGCCGAATTTTACCCTTTCTCCAGCATCCGCGCAAAGATTTTTCGCCCTTGCGACAGCCTCAACCGGCGTCCGCGCTTTCTTGTATGCGTGATATACGAAAATTCGCAGCCGCCTGGCCGCTCCTTGCATCATTTAGCCCGTACAATAGTCGGAACCCTTCTCGATGTGCCATCATCAATGGTCGGGGGTAGTGCTCAAGCTGCGGAGGCAGACAAAACAGATTGGATCAATACGAGATTGCTGGGGATATGGAAGATACTTTGCGCGCCGTCCAAGTCAATAACGTCCTGACGCTCGAGGAAATAGCCAATCTCGCAGCCGAAGGCGGCCAGTCCGCAGAAACGCTGATGAACGTGGTCGCCCTGGTGGCCAAGCGTTTTCATACCGATGTTTGCTCGGCCTACTTGCTCGAACCGGATCGAGCCAATCTGGTTTTGGCGGCGACCGTCGGCCTGCGTCGCGAGTGCGTCGGCAGCCTTCGCATGTCGGTGCAGGAAGGCCTGGTTGGACTCGTCGCCGAGCAGGTTCAGCCTGTAGCCGTTAGCCAGGTCAAGAATCATCCTCGCTTCAAGTACTTCCGCGATGCCGGCGAGGATGCCTACCAGTCTTTCCTGGGCGTGCCTCTTATCGATCGCGGCATTCTGCAGGGAGTCCTTGTCGTTCAGACCATCGAACCCCGTGTTTTCAGTGCGGAAGATATCCGCCAACTGACCGAGGCTGCCACGCAGGTTGCTCCCGTGGTCAGCGAAGCTCGTACCTTGGATCGCTTCATCGCTCCCCTGCAGGAACGCTTGTGGGCTCTGGCGCGCAACCTGTGGTGGAGTTGGGACCACAATTCCGCCAGCCTGTTCCTTGATCTCGACCCGTCCCGCTGGAGTGAGCTGAACCATAATCCGGTTGCTCTGTTGAGCGAGATCCCCTTGGCCAAGCTGGAAACGCGGGCCGGCGAATTGATGCTTCACAGCCGCGTCAATTATGCCTACCGCCGGATGCTCGAGTACCTCGAAGCCGATCGCACCTGGGGCACGCGCTACGCCGGAGTGCTGCGTCCCCACCCGGTCGCGTACTTCTCCGCCGAGTTCGGGCTGCACGAATCTCTGCCCGTCTATTCCGGCGGCCTCGGGGTGCTGGCCGGCGATCACATCAAAAGCGCTTCCGATCTCGATATTCCTCTCATCGGCATCGGCCTGTTCTATGGCCAGGGATATTTCCGCCAGCGTCTCGATCTCAACGGGTGGCAACGCGAGGAATATCTGGAGACCGATGTCAGCCAGTTGCCCATGGAAGTCGCAATCGGACAGGATGGCAGGCCGGTCGCGGTCGAGATTGAAACTCGCAGCGGCCCCATTCGCGCCAAAGTCTGGCGCGTGAAAGTAGGACGCCGCGATCTTCTGCTCCTCGACTCCGACGTGGAGGGCAATGCTCCCGAAGACCGCCAGCTCACCTCGCGCCTCTACGGCGGCGACCTTCGCATTCGCATCCGCCAGGAACTGCTTCTGGGCGTCGGCGGGCTGCGGGCCCTCAAAGCTCTTGGAATTTCGCCCGGCGTTTTTCACTTGAACGAAGGTCACAGCGCCTTCGCCGTGCTGGAAGCGATTCGCATGCGCATGGAAGACGAAGGCATCGGCTTTGATGCCGCCGTCCCCCGCGTTTCCCGGGAAGTGGTATTCACCACCCATACTCCCGTCCCCGCCGGTCACGACCGTTTCAATGCCGGGTTAATCGAAGAACATATCGGCCCCCTGCGCGAAGCTTTGGGCCTCACCGAGCAAAGCCTGCTCGGGCTGGGTCGCGAAAATCCCAACAATCCCGAAGAAGCTTTTTGCATGACCGTGCTGGCCCTTCGCCTTTCCCGCCGCGCCAATGCTGTTTCTGCCCTGCATGGCGAGGTTTCGCGCAACATGTGGACCGGTCTTTACCGCGGCAAGCCCGAGGACGAAGTGCCCATCGGGCACATCACCAACGGAGTTCACGTCCCCACCTGGCTGGCCCCCCAGATGTTCCGCCTTTACGACCGCCATCTGGGCAACGACTGGCTGCAGCGCAGCAGCGAAGCCAAGACCTGGCTGGGGATTGAAGATGTGGACGATGGCGAGCTTTGGGAGACTCACCTCAATCTCAAATCCCAACTGATCGAGTTCGTGCGCAAGAGAGCCGTGGATCAGGCCAGGCGCCGCGGCGAATCGCGGGAAACCCTGCTGCGCCTCGAACGGGTCCTGAGCCCCGATGCCCTGACCATCGGCTTCGCGCGCCGCTTCGCCACCTACAAGCGGGCCAATCTGATCCTCACCGACATGGAGCGCCTGGCTTCCATGGTCAACGATCCCAACCGGCCGGTCCAATTCGTCTTCGCCGGCAAGGCCCATCCGCTCGACGAGCCCGGGAAGCGCGTCTTGCAGCAGGTCGCGGAGTTGATGCGCGATTCCAGGTTCCGCGACAAGTTCGTCTTTGTCGAGGACTATGACATCAACGTCGGCCGCCACTTCGTGCAAGGCGTCGACGTGTGGCTGAACAATCCCCGTCGTCCCCTCGAGGCCTCCGGCACCAGCGGTCAGAAAGTGGTGCTGAACGGCGGCCTGAACCTGTCGATTCTGGACGGCTGGTGGGCGGAAGCCTTCGATGGAGTCAACGGCTTTGCCATCGGCAGCGGCCGCACTCACTCCGACATGGGTGTGCATGATGCCCGCGACGGCGAGGATCTCATGCGCGTCTTGCGCGATGAGGTCATCCCCTTGTACTACCACCGCGACCGCGACGGCCTGCCTCGGGGATGGATCAAGCGCATGAAGCGCACCATTCGTACCCTGGGGTGGCGTTTCAATGCCGACCGCATGGTCATGGACTACACCTCGAAGTGCTACGTGCCCGCAGCGGGCGGTACTTCCAGCGACATGCGCTCGAATTCGTAAGCCCGGGGCCGCGATCGCAGGCTCCTGCTGTAGGGAAACGGCCGGTTTAGAAGCGGAGCGAGATCTCGTTCCGGTCGGTAGGAACCCGCAGATCGAGTCCACGGTCCCGGTTCGCGGCCAGGGTTGCGTCCAGATCGACCAGCTCCAACGGAATTGTCCGCTGCCTCCGCTGCACCGTGGCAGACAGACTGTTTGCGGTGAGCAGGTACCGCTGGGTTTCGAACTGCTCGCCGTCGGTCAGAACGAAAATGGTGGGCGGCAGCGGTTTCGGCGCAGCGTCCTTGGTGGCGCCCGGAATCTCAATCAGCTGAGCCGGCAGCGGCCGGACTGGTTCCTGATCGCGGCTGTCATCTCGCACCCGCACCAGCGGAGAGTCCCTGGTCTCTTCCTGCGCATTTCCTGCTTCCGGCCAACCTGTTCCGTAGTCCGCAAGAAAATAAGGAAAGAACCCGCGCCCAAAACCCTCTCTGTGATGGCGAACCTTTTCGACTTCTCCGCCGCGCACGAAAACTTGGGAATCCATTCTCCCCGGCTGGCTGTGCCGGGCAATGTTGGAGTGAATCGCTCCTGCCCCAGCGTGGACCGAAGACGCGAATCCACTCCTCTGCGCCTGGACCAACGCCGGCAGAGAAGCCACGGCCAATGTCAATAGAGCTCTGCGGAGCATGGTCAGATTATATCCCCGTCCACCGGCGGGCTAGATCTCAATAATCATGTCCTGAAGGCGGGTTGGGTAGCTGTTTAAGACCTCGCCCTTCTCCCTGCGCACCACCACCGAGTCGGAATGGCGCACCCCGCCCCAATCCGGGTCATAAACGCCCGGTTCGCAACTGAAT
>DASREX010000052.1:0-64297 GCA_035651855.1 Candidatus Sulfotelmatobacter sp. | reverse complement strand
GCGGCAACTGCGGCATCTACGAAGGTACGCTGGTGCGCGCCCGCGCGGTTTTGGGGGCAGGCACGATCCTGACCCGGTCCACGCCGCTCTACGATCTGGTGAAAGGCGACGTCTATCGCGCCCAGGCGGATGCTCCGCTCGAAGTTCCCGAAAATGCGGTCGTGGTGCCGGGCTCCCGCGCGGTTAACAAAGGTCCAGCAGCCGCCTGGAACTTGTCTCTCTATACGCCCGTAATTGTGAAGTACCGCGACGAGAAAACGGATCGCGGGATTGAGCTGGAAGACTGGTTACGGTGAGAGGTCAGCGCCGCAAACCCCGCCGGACGAATGCGTCCGGCGCTACGTGAGTCCCTCATCACAATGCACTCACGCTCTTTGGCGGACTTGGATTCTCTCCCGAGGGCGGCCCCACGGAAACCAGCAACCGCCCGTCCGCGACTTCAACCAGCAACTCATGCAAGCCCTGGATCACGACATCAGCCGCATGCAATGCAGGCTCCTGATACGTGCTGGTGATTCCCACAACTTTCATCCCGCCCGCCCGCGCCGACTGAATCCCCGCGGGCGCGTCTTCCACCACCAGACACTGGCCAGGATCGAGCTTCAGCCCAGCGGCTCCCTTCAGATAAGGCTCGGGGTGAGGCTTGCCTTGCGTCACGTCATCGGAGGTCACCAGCACCCGCGGCACCGGCAATCCACAATGGCGCAACCGGTTTCTGGCAAGAAGTCTCGATCCGGAAGTGACGACCCCCCATCGCCCGGCGGGGATCGATTGCAGCAGGTCCGCGGCCCCCGGCATCACCGTAACTCCACGCTGATCATGCGCCTCATGATTCTCAATTGCCGCCGCCTCCGCCTCGGCATCCAGCTCCGGAGCAACCCGCCGGATCACCTCGACCGTCCGCACTCCGTGCGCGATGGCCATAACGGCATCGCCGTCCACTCCCTTGCGCAGCGCCCACTCGCGCCACTCGCGGTCTACCGCCTGCGTGGAATCGCAAAGAACTCCATCCAGATCGAACAGAATGGCTGAACAGTGAAAGACAGGCATCTCTATTTTTTTACCATGAAGCACGGCTCCCTGCGGGACGATGTTGTTCCCCCTCCAGTCGCAAGGACATGCACACAGAAGTGCGCCCCGCCGTTCCCGCCTTCATTCCGGCAGGATAGGCCGGGGCATTTGACTCTGGTCCTGCAATAGCAGCGGCGCTTCCCGCTTTTGCTGCCGCACCTGCAGATGCCTTTGCCGGAAATGCGCCCGGGCCCGCTCTCCCCAGGCGCGCACAAACCAGTAATTCAATCCCGCGCCGATGGCCGAACTGGCCAGCGGAATCACCCGCCCCGCCCACTTCTCCACCACTTCCGCGCTGGCTTTGGCCGCGATGCGCTGAATGACCCGCGGCACAAATCTGTGGACAACTTCCTTCTCCACAAGCTCGCGGGTGAGGTCCACGCCCGCGGCGCTGGCCGCCGCAATCCACAATTCCGCAATCTCGTCGTCGGTATTGAAGGGAAATCCGTAAAGGAGCGAGAGCTTCTGGATGGTGCGCATGGTGATGGCCGACAACACGCCCAGATCAGGCACAATGGTGATCAGCCCGCCCAGTCCGAATCCCGCGCCCTCGACCGCCGCCATTTTCATTCCGCTGCGAATGATTGATTCAGACACCACGTCCAATTCGTGGATCTCCAGGGAAAATACTCCGTGATACCCGCTGATCGGCACCCGGTACGCCGCGCGCAATTGCAGCAGGAACTTGTCCGGATCCACGCGCACGGTAGTGTAAGCGCGATTCAGCCCCTGGCTGAGAGCCGACTCCGCCCTCCGCCGCAGCCACGACTTCCGCTCCTCAGCAGCCATCTCTTAACGTTACCGCACGCGGCAAAAGAAAACCATCCGGGAGTGAGGAGCCGTGAGCGATGAGCCGTGAGCGATGAGCCGTGAGCGATGAGCGATGAGCGCAATCCGACGTGATGCGACCTCGCCGCCTGGCTGAGGCCCCAGTTTCGCTCCCACCTCACTGCTCATTGCTCATAGCTCATTGCTCACTGCTCACAGCTCATCGCTCACGTCTCGTTGTGCTAGCATCATCATTACTCGATGCCATCCGGAAAACTCCAGGTTGTCCCGTTGGGTGGTCTCGGCGAGTTCGGCATGAACTGCATGGCCGTGCGCTGGGGCGACGACATCATCGTCATCGACGCCGGCCTGATGTTCCCCGAAGCCGAGCTGCTGGGCGTCGATATTGTCGTTCCCGACATCTCGTACCTCACCGAGAACCGCCAACGCATCCGCGCCATCATTCTCACGCACGGGCACGAAGACCACATCGGCGCGCTGCCGTGGTTTCTCTCGGAACTCAAGGTGCCCGTCTGGGGAACCGAGTTCACCCTGGCCTACGTCGAGGACAAACTCGACGAGCACGGCCTGCTCGATGATGCCGACTTGCGAGAGATGCGCGCCAACGAGCGCTTTAGAGCGGGGATCTTCACCATTCACCCCATCCAGGTCACGCACAGCCTGGTCGATTGCGTGGCGCTTGCGATCCACACCCCGCTGGGCGTGATCATTCACACCGGCGATTTCAAAGTCGATCCCACCCCCACCGACAACAAGCTTTTCGATCTCCACACCTTCGCCGAATACGGCAAGGAAGGCGTGCTCGCCCTGTTTCAGGATTCCACCAACGTCGAGCGCAAGGGATACACTCCGAGCGAGCGCGCCGTCCGCCGCAAATTCGACGAAGTCTTCGCCCACACCAGGCGCCGCCTCTTCATCTCGTGCTTTTCCAGTTCGATTCACCGCATCAACCTGGCGGTCGAACTCGCCCACCAGCACGGGCGCAAAGTCGCCTTCATCGGCCGCTCCATGAACAACTCCGCCGAGATCGCCGAGGATCTCGGCTATATCGAAGTTCCCGAAGGCCTGGTTATCAACCCGGGCGAGATGAAGAATTTCCCGCCCGAAAAAGTCTGCGTGCTGATCAGTGGAACCCAGGGTGAGCCGATGTCGGCGCTGTCGCGCGCCGCCGTCGACAATCACAAGCACGCCAAGATCGAAAAGGGCGACACGGTCGTCCTCTCCAGCCGCATCATCCCCGGCAACGAGAAAACGATCTACCGCATGATCGATCACCTATTCCGCCGCGAAGCCCACGTGATCTATGAGGACGGCACCAGCCCGCCCGTCCACGTCAGCGGGCACGGCAGCCAGGAAGAGCTCAAGCTCATCATCAACCTGGTAAAGCCGCGCTACTTCATCCCCGTGCACGGCGAATACCGCCAGCTCAAGCTGCATGCCGAGATGGCCGCCGCCATGCGCAGTTCGGTAGGCAAAGTGATGTTGATCGAAAGCGGAGACGTCCTGGAATTCGACGAGCTCGGCGCCCGCAAAACCATGCGCGTCAACGTGGGCCGGGTCTGTATCGACTCCGGCAGCCGCACCGATGTGGTCGAGGATCTCATCATCAAAGACCGCCGCCACATCAGCGAAGATGGCATCGTGCTTCCCATCATCGCCATCAACAAATTATCGGGAAAAGTCGAGACCCCGCCCGAAATCGTGACTCGCGGCTTCAACATCGGCGAGGACGGCTTTATGGAAGGCGCCCGCAGAATGGTCGAAGACACGCTGGCCCACTCCAGCGAAGAAGAAAAGGCAGATTATGGCGTGATCAAGGAAAAAATCCGCGCCGACCTGAAGCGCTACATCAACAAACAGTCCCAAAAACGCCCGCTCATCATGCCCGTAATCCTGGAAATCTAATCCACTCACGTAGCGACGGACGCATTCGTCCGCCCAGCGAAGGCGAAGCCAAGCGATCGAGCCGAACCGCTGTGCTAGGAAAAAATGAGGAGACTCGCGTCCAGAACTATCACCGGAGTCCTGGGCGTTCCAGTAATCGAGCAGATCCTCAACTTTGCCGAAATCTGGAGGCAGCCGCTGCAAATGTTACTCTAGGGAAGCTCGATTAAGTATCGTAAAAGAAGACACAAGGTCCCTCGACTGCGCAGAATCGCTGAAAACGGCGATTCTGCTTCGCTCGGGATGACAAGTAAGAGCTTAATCACAGATTCCTAGGCTGCAGGGCGCATGATCACCCTCTCCGACCTCCACGCCGCGCAATCCCGCCTCGAAGGCATCACCGTCCACACCGGGCTTATTGAGTTCCCGCTGTGCGACGCCGACCCGCGCCGTCTCCTGCTCAAGCCTGAAAACAAGCAGCCCATCGGCGCCTTCAAACTGCGCGGAGCTTACAACAAGATCGCCTCCTTATCGGAAGAAGAACGAAAGGGCGGCGTCATCTCGTACTCCAGCGGCAACCACGCCCAGGGCGTCGCCTACGCCGCGCGCGCTCTCCACGTGAAGTCGGTGATAGTCATGCCGGACAATGCGCCGCAAATCAAGCGCGACGCCACCGCCAGGCTGGGAGCGGAAATCGTCCTGGTAGGTCCCGGCTCCGACGAGCGCAAGAACAAGGCCGAAGAGCTCGCCGCACGGCATAGATACGTGATCGTCGCGCCGTACAACGACGAAAAAATCATTGCCGGCCAGGGCACCATCGGGCTGGAAATCCTGCAAGACCTCCCGGACGTTGAAAGCGTCCTCGCTCCCGTGGGTGGCGGGGGATTGATCAGCGGCGTGGCCGCTGCGATCAAGCTGATGAATCCAAAAATAAAAGTAATCGGCGTGGAACCCGAACTGGCGGCGGACGCCCAGGCCAGTTTGCGCCAGGGCAGGATCGTTCAGCTTCCCGCCGAGCAAGTCTCGCGCACCCTGGCCGACGGCCTCCGCACCCAGAGCATTGGGCCCATCAACTTCGAGCACATCCGCGCTTACGTCGACGACATCATTACCGTCACCGAAGACGAAATTTGTCAGGCCATGAAATATCTCGCCGCCAATCCAGACACCGTCGCCGAGCCCAGCGGCGCCGTAGCCATTGCTGGATTCATCTTCCACGCCAACGAACTCCCGCAGACAAAGCTGAACGTCGCAATCATCAGTGGCGGAAATATCGAACCGCAGATGCTGGCCGCGCTTCAAAAGGAAGGCGCATAAAACCGGTTCGCCCCAGGACGCATCCTGGACGTGTGGTGCCCGGTGAGTTTTGCACAGTCCGCGACTGTTCAGTTAACCTTGACTTCACAGCCGCCGAGCGATGATCCTGATAGCGCTCCGGAAAACAGGAACAGAATGTGCCACCGCGCCCGCAAGTCACACGCGCTCGAGATTTTGCCCGCAAGCTGCGGCAGCCCATACATTATTTCTCCAATCCCCCCTAAACCCATGATTCCAGAACACCGGTGGGGAGGGGGGCTAGCCAACGCAGCGGGTAGATTCCCGTTTTGGGAACGCGCAATTTTTCTCAACCTTGTCGCCGCCGCTCTGCTGTTCGCCGCTCCTCCGGTCCAGGCTCAGCCGCAGCGCGGCACCCTGGTCCACGAAGAGACCATCCGCGTCAGCCCCAGCGCCGATGCCGCCAAACTCGGCACCGCCGGTCGCGGACACGAACTGATCATCATCGACAGCAGCCGCGACTGGGTGCACGTGGAAGCCATCCTGCGCGAGCCGAGAAGAGACGCCGACGAAGACGACGAAGAATCGCAAGGCAAGGCCATTACGGGATGGGTTTCCGCCAAAGCGCTGGTCAGCATGACCACTCCCAATGGAGACAAGATCGTCTTCGGGGAAGCCGCGTCATCGGAGGACGAAGCCAGCCGCCGGCGGGGACGGCGCGATGCGGCGCAGGACGCCATGCGCCTCTACTACCGCGTCTACGACCTGTTTCCGAATTCCCCGCTGGCGGCCGAAGGCCTTTACCGCGCTGCCGACATTCGCTGGCAGGTGGAACGTTCTGACATCATGACGCGCCCCTCGGCCCGCGAGCGCGAAGCCTACATGCGCGGCCAGATCGATGAAGAGTGGATGAAGCTGGTGATGAAGAAATTTCCCGGCACCAAATGGGCCGACCTCGCCGCCTTCCACCTGATCGAGAACAAACTCTGCGGCGACTGGCAGGCGGCCGCGAAGTGTCCCGAGAAAGAAGCGGACATGTACGAAAAATACGCCAAGGAGCGCCAGCAGTCCCCGGCCGCGCCCGAAGCCTTATATCAGGCGGCGTGGCGCCGCTCTGCATTGATCGAGATCTATAAAACCGAGGCCAATCAGAAGAAATCCGATGAGTCGAAAAGCCGGGCCCTGGCCTTAGCCCAGCAGATCGTCAGCCAGTATGGACAAAGCGATTGGGCCAACCGCGCGCAGGCGCTGATCTTTTACGTGCAGCAAGGCGTTCCCACCTACGGAAACGCCGGCGATTAGCGGCTCTTGGGAACTCGAAGTCATCCAGCGGCTCCCCGTGAATCCCGGTCCGCTGTCAATGCAATCGACATCCGCTCACGAGGAACATCCCTGCAGAGATCAACCCTGAAACTCCCCAGCCGGCGAACAACCTGCGATACTGTTACCTCGCTCCGGAGGAAGATTGAACGAATACCTGCTCTCGTTGATTTTAGGAATTGTGGAAGGCGTCACCGAATTCTTACCCGTCAGCTCGACCGCGCACCTGCGGCTTGCGGAAGCTTTGCTGCACATCAGCCTGTCCGACGGCTATTGGAAGATGTATTCCATCGTCATCCAGCTGGGCGCGATCTTATGTTTGCCGGTATATTTCGCGGGCCGGATCACTAAATTCCTCTCCACTTTTCCGCGCGGGGAAAGCGGAAACCGTACGGCCCTGACCCATCCACTCGGCCTCACCGTTGTCGCCTTTGTGGTCACCGCGATTCCTTCATTCCTGCTCACCAAGGTGATCGGTAAGCATCTCGAGAACGTCGTAATCATAGGCTGGTCGCTGCTGATCGGCGGAATCGTGATGTGGATTGTGGACGCGATGCACGCCAAAGCCGAGGCGGCAGGCCCGACCGGAACCAGCAAAATCAGGACCTGGAAGATGGAAGACATGAGTCTCGGCCAGTCGATCTGGATCGGCTTCTGCCAGATCTTCTCCGCGGTGTTTCCCGGAACCTCGCGCTCGATGTCCACGATTGCCGCCGGACAGATCGCCGGAATGTCGCGCGCCGCGGCGCTTGAGTTTTCGTTCTTCGTGTCGATGCCCACGATGGCCGCAGCCACGCTGTACACGCTCTACAAGTCCCTGAGAGGCAAAGGCGAGAACCCGATCGGCGTCTCGCAAATCGACGCGCACGGCTGGATCGTGCTGGCCATTGGATTCGTCGTCTCGTTCATCGTCGCGTATGCGTCCGTCGCCTGGTTCATGGCCTGGGTTCGCAAGCGCGGCTTCGCCCCATTCGCCGTCTACCGGATCATCGTGGGAGCTCTGGTGCTGGTCTTTGCCGCTAAGCTTGCCTAGGCAGATCCACAGAGTAGGCGTGCACACTCATCGAGCAACGAGCCGATTGGGTCAACGAGTGGCCTGGCCCATTCTTTCGGTTCACGAGTTTTAACCGGGAGGTTGCCCCACCCGTCCCGCGTTCTTTGCGGGAGGGTGGGCAATCGCTACCGATGGCGCAACTCCGAGCCGTTCCCGCCGCCGCGACCGTCCACTGCGATTCAATCTCTACGGCATAATGGGCGAACCGCAGGGCCCACCCTCCCGCAAAGAACGCGGGAAGGGTGGGGCAACCCCATTTTGGGAATTGCCGAAAGGCTGGGCCAGGCCCCTAAGCTAGCGTAGAGACGTTGCTGGCAACGTCTCCCCGGATGCTGGCAAAGTGCAGCCATCGAAGACGTTGCAAGCAAAGTCTCTACGGATAACCACATAAACACTGCCTTGCAAATCCTCGATTGTGGGAACTGGCGCTTCTTGGCATAATGGTCTGGCTCTGGCCGATCGGCGCCGAAGGCGTATTTTCGGCGATCTCATCCGGCCTTCATGGATTATCTGGCGACGATTTTTGTGCCCACCGGGAACCGGCGACTCAATGAGCTGATCGGGTTCCTGATGTGCGTCTCCGCGCTCCTCCTTTTCCTCGCGCTGGCGTCATATTCCCCGCTTGATCCCTCCTGGAACAGCGCTTCCGTGCTGACGGGATCGCATGCCGCGCGCAACTGGATCGGGGTGGTGGGCGCTTACGCCGCCGACGCAATGCTGCAGTTCTTCGGCCTGGGCGCGTTTCTGCTGGCGCTTTTCCCGGCGATGCTGGGCGCGCGCTGGTTCCGCTCGATGAAAGTGCAGTCGCCCCTGGCCAAAAGCCTGGGCACCGTCTGGCTGATCATGTTCGTTCCCGCGCTGCTGGCCCTGATGCCGGGACAGATGCGCTGGAAGGGTGTGATCCCGGTCGAAGGCCTGATGGGACGCGTGCTGGGCGACTTCCTGGTTCATTACCTCAACATCATCGGCGCGTATATCGTCTGCGCCACCATCCTGGCGACAGCCCTTTACCTTTCCACGGCCTTCTCGTTCTCCGCTATTCAGGTCTGGGCTCCGACCCGCTTCGCGTTCGTCACCGCGCTGTGGAACCGCTACCAGGATTGGCAGCAGGAGCGCACCAAGAGGCGGTTGCAGAAAGAACTGGAGCAGCGCCGGATCGCAAAGCCGGTGGTAAAGACGCAACTGATTCCCTCGCGGCCGGTGCCGCCGCTTTCGCCGGCGGAGCCCCGGCGCACCGGCATCGAAAAGATGATGGCGGAAGAAGCAGCGGCGGCGGCCCCGAAGAGCGCCTCTCCTACCGGCGGAATCCTGGCTGAACCGCTGCCGCCGGCTTCGTCTGAGGGCGCCGACCCCGAAGTGACCGAGCGGGCTGACAGCGGCCACAAGGCCAAGACCACGATGCCGCGCATCGCCGGCGGATACAAGCTGCCGTCGAGCAGCCTGCTGCAGCGTCCGGATGAGCAGCAGGCCGTGGATGCCGACGAACTGAAACTGCTCGCCCAGGTCCTCACCGAGAAGTACGCCGAGTTCGAGGTACACGGGCAGATCACGCAGATCAATCCCGGCCCGGTGGTCACCACCTTCGAGTTCAAGCCGGAAGCGGGAATCAAGTACAGCCGCATCACCAATCTTTCCGACGATCTTTGCCTCGCCTTGAAGGCGGAAAGCATCCTGATCGAGCGCATGGCGGGAAAAAGCACGGTTGGCATTCAGGTTCCGAACCGGCAGCGCGAGATTATCTGGCTGCGCGAGAACATTGAATCGCAGGAGTTCATGGGGTCCAAGTCGAAGATGACGATCGCCATGGGCAAAGACATCAACGGCCGCATCGTCACCGCGGACCTGGCAGGAATGCCGCACCTGCTGATTGCCGGTTCGACCGGAGCGGGAAAAAGCGTGGCCATCAACGCCATGATCATGTCGATCCTGTACAAGGCGACGCCGGACCAGGTGCGCTTGATCCTGGTCGATCCGAAGCGGCTGGAATTGGGGAACTACGAAGGCGTTCCGCACCTCTACACGCCCATCATCACCGAGCCCAAGCTGGCCGCCAACGCGTTGCGCAATGCGGTGCGGGAGATGGAGCGGCGCCTGAAACTGCTCGCCGCCAAGGGCGTCCGCAACATCGATCAGTACAACAAGCTCTTCGATCGCGGGGACACGCCAAGCTTATTCGGCGAGGATTCGGACGAAAAACCGATTCCGTACATTGTCATCATCATCGACGAGTTAGCCGACCTGATGATGCTGGATTCCTCGAACGTGGAAGAATCGATCACGCGCCTGGCGCAAATGGCGCGGGCGGTCGGGATCCACCTCGTGCTTGCCACCCAGCGGCCTTCGGTCGACGTGATCACCGGATTGATCAAGGCTAACTTCCCGGCGCGCGTTTCCTTCCGGGTGGCGACCAAAGTGGATTCGCGAACGATTCTGGATGCCAATGGAGCAGAAGCGCTGCTGGGCAAAGGCGACATGCTGTATCTGCCGTCCGGTTCGGCGCGCGTGCACCGCCTGCACGCCCCTTTCGTGACCGAGAAAGAGATTGCCGCGGTGGTCGAGTTCTGGAAATCGCAGGCCACTGCGGAATATCAGCAGGCATTCCTGGAAGCCCCCAAGGAAGAACGCGAGGCGGGCAGCGCAAGCACTGGGGATTCCGGCGAAGCTGGCGAAGCCGAAGATGATCCTATGTATTGCGATGCGGTGAAGCTGGTGGTGGAGTTCGGCAAAGCCTCCACGTCCCTGCTGCAGCGGCGTCTGCGGATTGGCTATGGCCGCGCCGCGCACCTCATCGATCTCATGGAGCAGGATGGAATCGTGGGCGCTGCGGATGGTCCCAAGCCGCGTGAAGTGTTGAAGCGGCCCGACTGGATCTCAGAGATTGAGGAGACTATGCGGTAGGGGTCCGGGCTGTGGTAAGGAAGTCAAAATCCCCATCCTAAGCTCGCACAAAGCGCGAGCTTAAGGATGGGGCACCCTACTTCAAAGTATCAAGAGACACGCAACATCGACGCAAAAAATAAGGGCGGCATTATGCCGCCCTCTTTTATTTTCTGCTGGCTGTTTTAGTACTTGAACACAATGCCGGTAACCATGCGCAGGTTCTTGCTGCTGGTTACGCCATTGTTGTGCAGCATCAACCAGTCCGCTCCACCGCGGAAGGCCATGTGCTGGCTGAAGTTGAAATCAACTCCGCCGCCACCGAGCATGGCATATCCGTTGCCGGTCGCAGTGACTCCCGCAAACGAAGCCGAAGCATGATCGCCGCCGATCAGGACATGCACGAAAGGCGTGTATGCCTTGTTGGCGCGCAGCGAGAGCTGAGGCCCGAAGGTGTAGCTGTAGTTGCGAATGCTCACGCCGCTCTGGGTCGTGAAGCCGGACCCGAAGTCAGCGGTGATGCCGAAGTAATGGTTGAAGTTCCCGTTGAGGGCGAAGGCAAAGCCATTGGCATTGACGCCGCCTTCCAGGCGAGTGAACTGATAGCCGCCGAAGAACTCAGCCTTCGGATAGCCCTCAGATTCCGCCGCCATCGCGAATCCAGCGAACAACCCCAACACGCAAGCCAAAACCATGAATTTACGCACTTGTCGACTCCTCCAGAGATGAGTGGTATCTTCCTCGAACAAAACGGGTGCGAAACCAACCATTCGCCCCCCGATTCCGCAACCGCTCGTTCGTCTGAACGGTTATTCCGTATGTCAGTGGAATTCATCTGCAAGGCACGGGCAAGTAACTAAAGCCGCGGGTCCTGGTAACAATAGGAGCGCAAGGGCAGGCGATTCAACTATTTACGGGAGACGCCAAAGGTAACTGGACTTACCAGTCGATGCTGATCCGGCGGATCCAGTCCGGGATCCAGCTCTTGTAGTGCAGCACGACGGTGGCGTCGATGCTCTTAGCGGAAGAAGAGGCAAACTTGTTGCTGAAGACCAGGTAATAGACACCCGCGCCTCTGGGCAGGTCGGCCTCAAACTTGCCCTGCGAGACCCTCCCGCTCTCGAACACCGAACGGGTGACATAACCGGTCTGCCAGATCGCGAAGGCGGTGTCGCTCAGGACGTAAACCTCAATCCCATTGTCATCCGGGGAAGGCGGATGCCTGCTTTCAGCTTTGCGCCGCGATTTATCCGGCGAAGTCGAAAAGTCTCCCACGATGGCGACGTTTGTGGAGGCTTCGGGCAAGCTGAACTTGTAGTAACGAAAATTATTGGGCGCGACGGAGAAGGGAGTATCCACGATCGCCTGGTCATGCTTGTTGCCGGCGAACTCCTGCGCGCCTTCAGCGAAGGGATTGCTGCTGGTGGCGAGCCACAGGAAGGCCACAATCAGCGCCACGAACAAAGTCCACAGAAAGACATGCCGCTTGCGTTTGGGAGGCATCACGGCTGGACCGGGAACGTGCGGAACGGCGCCGATCTGCTTGACTTCGACGTCTTTTACGGCTTCGGACTCCGGCACGGGTGGCATGGTGCTGGCCTCGAGTGACTGCAGATATTAGCACAGGAATAGCGGGGACGCGTTTTCATCGTCACTTCGAAGCGGCTCCGGCGGAATGTAATCCGCGAAGGGCGAGGGCAGCCAGGATCAGGACTGCGAGAATCATCGCGGACCACAGGATCGCGGTGTGGCGCTCCGACCAGGGGCGATCATCTGGACGCACCGAATACTGTTCATTGTGAGCGCCGGGCCCGAGTTCGGCCTGCGCTGCCGAGGCATCCAGGTGGAAAAAGCGCGCGAAATCGTAAACCGGGGATTCCAGCTTTGGATCCCCGTAATACAGGCGGAGTCCGGTCTTGCCATTGGGATCGAAATAGACGCGGCGCTCAAGGCTAAGGGGTTGGACGGCGGAAATGGCCAGCGGAGGGTTATCCCCATTGTCGATGTTGATCGTAATCTGGCCGTAGCTGCCCGCAAGATGGACCGCCAGGTCCTGGTTTATCACCAGCGTGCCCGCGCGATTCACGCGCACGCGGCTGATCTCGCCACTCGAGACCTGAGCGCCGGCCGCATCTTCAACGCTCACCGCGCGGCGGAAGTTCACCGCTTCCCGAGCGATTTGAAACGAGATCCGGCTCAGCGGAACCTTCGGAGGCAGAGTACAGGAGATAACCGTCCAGTGCTGTTTCTGTTGCGCAGGACCGCAGGAACCAACTTTGGTCCAGGAGGCCTGCTGCTCGCGCAGATTGTAGATGGCCGCGGCCTTCACCTGCTCGGGACGAATGCCGGGAGACAGTTTGACGTGCAGATAACGAAAGCTGGAAGGAGGAAGCTTGAGCTGAAAATTGGAGCCGAGTTGCTCTTTGGTGAAGTCGTAGAGGGTGGAGGGGCCGAGTTGCACCTCAGCGGCGTGGCCCGGCGCGGCGCCGCCGGCAACGCTTGCGGTAGCGACGAAGTCATGCGCATCCAGGCGCAGGCGGATGCGGTCATACTCCGCAATTCCGCCCGCATCCAGGTCAAATTCGGTGTGGCCGGAAACGCTGCCGAGGTTCAAAATCCTGGCATCGGACTCTTCCGACGAAATTCCGGCGCGCTGCTCGGACAAGGCGTACTGCACGGGAGTGTTTTCGTCGTACAAGCGCAGGTCGGCGAGATCGGGGCGCGAGTAGTTCCAGAGTTCCTCATCGACGATGAAGAAATTCTGGCGGTCGGGATGGGCGATCCTGACGTCACGAACATTCGTGAAGTAAGGAATCGCCTGGGCCGGTCGCGGCGGAGCATCGGCGGCCAAGAAAAGAAACAGGAGCGAGGCCAGAAGTCTCATACCAGTGGGACGCCGCCTCCGGTGGCCGAATCCGCTTTGGCCTTCGCGGACAATTTCAACCAGTCGCGCTGGTAAACGAAGGAAATGGCGAGCAGCAACACTCCTAGAACGATAAAGCTGACGATCCGATATCCACGCTCGAGTTTGGAGACGTCGTATACGAAGACCTTTACCACGGTGAGGGCGATCAGGATCAGAGCCAGCCACCGGACGAAGGCGCTGCGGCGGAGAAATCCCACGACCATAAGCATGGCGCCATACGCCATCCAAAGGGCCGAGTAGGTGAAATCACGGCCGATCTCGAGGTTGCGGTAATCCAGGTATGCGCCCCTCCATTGGTTGCCGGCGGGCCGGAATCGGGCCATTTCTCGCAGGTAATAATCATTGACTTCACGGCTGAGGGCGATCAGGGCGAGGACATTGAGAGCCACAACGGCTATGGCTGCGATGGTGCGTCCGGTATCGTCCTCGCGCTGAGCACCGAACCACGCGACGGCCCCTAAAACCGCGACGGCCACAACGTAGGTCGCCATGCGCAGGTTGAAAATCAGTTGTGTGGTCTGGAAATTATCAATCAACAGAAGGCGGGCTACGCCCAGCACCAGCGCGCCCAGCGCAAAGGCGTTCAGGAAATCGGAATGGACGCGGTTGGCGATCCAGAGCAGGACACAGGCTTCGATGAACCAGCCAATGGTGATCCAGTGTGCGTCGAGGCGGATGGGGATCGCGACCGTGATGAAGCCGATGGCGAGCGCGAGATGAAGGAAATAAAGGATCGCGGAAGCGCCCGGCACCAGATTTCTGGCGCGCACTTGCCGGCTGAGAAAAATGTAGACGGCTGCCAATCCCAGGGCGAACCACGCCATATTCACTTTATTGACTTCCTCGATCATGGCGTAGGCTTCGAGGAAGTAGACCCCCGCATTCAAAAACGCGAGCACCGCGGGAATGGCGGCGAGGACGGAGTTTTCGCCATCGGGTTGCAGCGTGATCAGGGGGGCGATGGCAAAGACGGCGAAGAAGAGCGTGGCGTACGCCAGCGTCAGGGTGAACTGGCTGCGGTTGTAGAAGGTCCAGTACCAGCCCAGGTAAAGAATCAGCGTTCCCGCGTAGCTCATCACCAGCAGGCGGCGCCAAGGCCTGAAAGTGACCAGAACTAACGTGGCGACATCGAGGATCGCAACGTAGGTAAACAGGGCTATCTCCCGGTTTTCGCCCGTGGAGAGCAGGACTGGTGTGGTGAAGGCGCCGACCAGAGCGAACGCCGCGAGGATCTGGGCATCCTGGGTCAGGGCCATGAGCGAAGTGGCGGCGGTCACCACCAGCATCATCCCGAAGGCGACGCTGCTGGGAACCAGGCGGTAGAGATGGAACCCGGCCCAGAGCGAGAGGTAGAGCGTTCCGATGCCAACCGCCTTCAGGGAATAGGAGAATGCCTTGTAGTTGTTGAACCGGAAGCGCTCGCTCCAGATCACGATGGCAATGCCCGCGATCAGGCCGATGCTGACCCGTCCGGCCGGGCCGATCCAGTTGTTATCGAAGGCGAACTTGAGGAAATAGGAGACGCCGATGAGCAGGGCAGCAATGCCGATACGATTGAGCCAGTGGGAGCCGATGCGCGATTCGAGATCAGGCTGCGGTTTCAGAGTGGAGGCGATCGAAGCCGGCGGAATCAGTGGATAAGGCGCAGTTGGCGGCAGCCGGGAAGTGGGCACCGCGGGCGGAACTGGCACTGGAGGCGAGGAAGGCTCGCGACCAGACGAGGGCGAACGAGCTTCGGCCGCAGATGGCGTGGATCCCTCCAGCCGCTGCTCGATCCGGTACACGCGATTTGTAAGCTCGGCCAGGAGCTGCCGAATGGCTTGCAGTTCGCTTTGCGGAGTCTCCATGAGTGGGACAGGTGATTATCCGCGAAATGGTTCAGGCTTGCACGTTATTTTTGCCGGGCGCAGGTTGTGCGGCGCTGCCATCCAGGCCTAATTCCCTGGCAACGGGCTTCATAGCGTCAATGCAGAATGCGATGTGTTCATCGAGATCGACTCCGAGATCCTTGGCGCCGTTAATGATGTCGTCGCGATTCACTTTGCGGGCGAAGGCCTTGTCCTTCATTCTCTTGCGCACGGATTTGACGTCCACTTCGGCCAGCGACTTGCCGGGCTTGATGAGGGCGACGGCGGTAATGAATCCTGCAAGCTCGTCGCAGGCGAACAGCGCCTTCTCCATGGGCGTATCGCGGGAGACGCCGGAATATTCGGCGTGAGACATGATGGCGCGGCGAATCTCGTCGGAGTAGCCGCGCTGCTTGAGGATTTCGTTGCCCTTGTAGGGATGCTCTTCCGGCGTGGGCCAGCGTTCATAGTCGAAATCGTGGATCAAACCGACGACTGCCCACAGGGCCTCGGCCTCGGGGGAGCCGTCGCCGTATTTCTTCGAGCAGGCGCGCATGCAGGCTTCCACGGCGAGCGCGTGCTTGCGCAGGCTTTCGGACTGGGTGAACTCGGTCAGCAGGTTCCAGGCCGCTTCCCGGCTACTCACTTCATTCATTCTTCAATACCCCTTTCCGGCGGCGCCACTGTGCCGGCGATTGTTTGACGTTCTCTTTACATCATCATTACATCTTTCCTGGCCGGTTTCCTGGACTCCTGCGGCATAATAGGGCAAGAGTTTCTCCAGGTGGGGGCCTCGGAGGACGGATGGTCTACACAGATTATTTCTGGGTTGTAATCTGCAAGAATCACCGTTTTCATCACAAGGGCAATACTTCGTACGCGCATCAAATCGCGCTGGCCGAGACCGACGCTTATTCTCCCCTCCCCCTCCCGGCCCGGACCGAGCAACTCAAAGTTCAATGCAACGACTGCGGCGCGGAATATTCCTACAAGGCGAGCGAGATCCTGCGCAATGAGATTGCAGTCCCGGAGAGCTTTATACCTCATCCACTGTTCCGGTAGCTTACAGCAGGGGCGGAGGGGGCTCGCAATATCGGGCGGGAACCGCAGACGTGACCATTTATCATCTCGATCGCGGCGAACCAAGCCAGTTAACATCCACCCGGTTTGCAAAAAAATAACTTTGGCCTGTTAACTAAGGGGTTTCATCCGTGAGGCGAGGCGAGAAACAAGGTGCCGCACTTCTTGTGCAAATTATTTCTTGACATCCACAGGCTGCATGCCGCAGATTGAGCGTGCAGTTGAACCTCTCCCCCGATAGAGTTCCTGCAAGGCTGCAAGGAGGGCCCGCTCTGGCACTCCCACAACCCGATGGCCACGACTCTTGCCCCGGTAGATTCAAGGGAAGTCGTACGCTGTGATCACTGCCTGCTAGTACAGTTCCGCACATCCAATAACAATTGCCGACGCTGCCATGCGTCCCTGGACGAGGAACCAGAACCTGAACCGATTACGGTCGCACCGCCATTAATGATGACGATGCCCGGAAGCGGGCGAGGACATCTGAACCTGGCCACCTCGATCCGTTCGCTGCGCTTGCGGAGCGGCTTGAGTCAGCGGCAACTGGCAGGGCGAATGGCGGTTCCCCGCACCTACGTGTCGAAAATCGAAAACGAGAAGGCCACGCCGACGCTGTCGTCCCTGGAACGGCTGGCGCGCGCACTGGAGGTTACTGTGCCCGAACTGCTCAGCGGCGGAGAACGCAGCCGCCAGGAAGAAATCAGCGAATTGATGAAAGATCAATTTATCGCCGAACTCTTGCCCTTCGTTTCGCAACTAAACGGGATGCAGATGTCGAGCATCCTGACCCAGGTGCGGGACCTGACGGTGAGACCGAGAAGGAGCGCGTAGGGGACAGTTTCGGGTTTCAAGTTTCGGGTTTCACGTTTCGTAAGCGGGCCCTGCAGATGGGCCGAAACTGGAAACCTGAAACTCGAAACTCAACATCGATTTCATCCGGGCAACCAGCCAACACTGAGCCGGGACCAGATTGGTTCCGGCTTTTTTTCGTTCGCGCAAGTTCCGCAACTTCCCCTCCCTTGATCTCATCTCTACCTTGTAGCTCGCTTCTTTGAGGATGTATGAGTGTATCCACAAAAACAGTTGTAATTAGCGGGGCCTCGAGCGGGATTGGATGGTCCTCGGTTAGGCGAATGAGCCGGGCAGGATGGGAAGTATTCGCCACGGTTCGCAAGGAATCCGACTGCGCCCGGCTTCGCGCAGATTTTGCCGGCAAGGTTTTTCCCGTGTTGCTGGATGTTGAGAAGGAGACCTCCATCGCTGCGGCGGCGGCAGAGATCGAATCGCGATTGTCCGGGCGCGGGCTGGATGGCCTGGTGAATGTCGCAGGAATCGGCATGGTGCGGCCGCTGGAATATGCGAGTATGGGCGATATCCGTCAGATCTTCGAGGTCAACTTCTTCGGGCAGTTGGCTTGCATTCAGGCGTTTTCGCGGATGCTGCGCCGGCAGCGGGGCCGGATCGTCAACATCACCTCCGTGGGAGTGAATGTCGCGATCCCCTTTGGCGGATTGTTAAACGCCAGCAAAAGCGCGTTCGCGAAGATCAGCGACACGCTCCGCCTGGAGATGCACCCGTTTGGCGTGCGGGTGATCGCGATCGAGCCGGGTTCGATCTCGACTCCCGCCGTGGAGAAGACCTTGGGCGATCTTGAGCAGGTCATCCGCCACCTCCCGCCGGAGGCACAGGCACAATACGGATCGATGATCCGGAAGATGGGCCGGCGCGGATATGAAATGGAAAAGAACGGAAGCTCTCCGGATGTAGTGGCCGAGGCCGTTCATCACGCCCTGACCTCCAACCGCCCTCGAATCCGGTACCGAGTGGGCAGGCATGCCAAGCTGCTGGCTGCCTTGCCGAAGATCCTGCCTGAAAGCGTGATGGACGCGCTCCTTAGGAAAATGTTGGGGATCGCGGATGCGCCCGACCGGAACCGTGAGTCCGCGGAACCGAGGCCAGTGCACCCGGCTCCGGCCGTCCGCATGAATCGTAATTAAATTGAGGAACATCTATCCAGCATGGAATTGGAATCTGGATTTGAATCTTTACCTCGCCCGATTACGGGGACGGATGACATTCCGCAACCGAACGCCTGGACGAATACAAACGGCGGCACGCGCTTAGAGGGTGCTGGGGACAGTTCCCTGCTCGACGCCTACTCGACGGCGGTGACCAGCGCAGTCGGCCGGATCAATCCTTCCGTTGCTCACATCAGCGTGCATCAGACGGCGGGGCGGACACGCTCGGGCGAGCCTCGCGAGCGGCAGGGCGGGGGATCGGGATTCGTGTTCACGCCAGACGGCCTGATTCTCACCAACAGCCACGTGGTGCATGAGGCGGTGCGAATCGCGGTCACGTTGTCGGATGGCCGCCTCATGCCGGCGACCTTGATTGGCGAGGATCCAGCCAGCGACCTGGCCGTAATTCGTGTCGATGAGCCCGGGTTAGTTGCGGCGGAACTGGGGGACTCGCAAAAGCTGCGAGTGGGCCAGATCGCCATTGCGATTGGCGCGCCTTACGGGTTTCAGTCCACCGTGACCGCCGGGGTGGTGAGCGCGCTGGGGAGGTCGCTGCGGTCCTATTCGGGACGGCTGATCGATGATGTGATTCAGACCGACGCGGCGTTGAACCCGGGAAATTCCGGCGGGCCACTGGTGGATTCGCAGGGCAGAGTTATTGGCGTGAACACAGCCACGATTTTGCCTGCGCAGGGAATTTGCTTTGCGATCGGGATCAATACGGTGAAGTTCGTCGCGGGGCGGTTACTGCGCGATGGCCGGATTCGGCGGAGTTACGTGGGAATTTCCGGACAGACGGTCCCGGTGCACCGGCGAGTGGTGCGCTTTTACGATCTGCCGAGAGAGACTGGCGCGATGGTGCAGTCTGTTGAAGAGAATAGTCCGGCGAAGCGCGCCGGACTGAGGGCCGGGGACATCATTGTGGCGCTGGAAGGACAGCCCGTGGCGGGAGTAGACGACCTGCACCGTCTATTGACGGACGTGCGGGTGGGCATCCGCTGCTCGGTGACCGTCCTGCGCTGGACGGAAAAGCTGGAGCTGAACATCGTACCCGAAGAGGCCCGAAGCTAGAGGATCGAGGCGCAAGGAATTGCCTCAGAGCATGATATCGGGCGTGATTCGGGTCTCCGATACCGACGCGCGTGCGTCACATCAATCAGCGCCGGCAAAACTTCCGAGCGCGGTTGCATCTTAACTCCGCGGGTTCTACGACATTCACAGCGGAGTCATGCGACGTGGCATCCCAAACCCGAATTACATCCACCGGCACTGCGCTTCTGGCACCGAGCAGTGCCAAATTCGTCTCAAAAACCCATCTTCTCACTGCCATGGTCGTGCTCACGAATGTCGTGGGAAACGTATGCCTGAGCCGCGGAATGCAGGAAGTAGGCAGAACGGTCTCGGCTTCCCCGGCTGACTACCTTCGCGCATTGCTGAACCCCTGGGTGCTGGCCGGGAGCTGCACGCTGGCGCTGTGGATGATCAGCGAACTGGCTTTACTGAGCCGGGCCGATCTCACCTTCGTATTGCCTGTGACCGCCAGCGCATATGTATTTATTGCGATTGCCGGACACTTCTTTCTGGGCGACCGGATTTCCTGGCAACGCTGGCTGGGCATCGTTGTCATCAGCGTGGGGGTGATTCTGGCGGAAGAAACGCCCTCCCTGACATCCACCGTGGAGTACCGGGAGCGCACGCGATGAAATGGATCCTGGTGGCCATCATTGCCCTGTCCAATACGGCCGGGGACCTCCTCAATACCGCAGGCATGAAGCAGCTGGGCGTTGTGCAGGACCTGAGCCTGAGGTCGTTGCTGAAGTTGTGCCTCGCGATCGTACGCAGTCCCATGGTTCTGGGCGGCATTGCAGCCCTGGCCGTGGGTTTCTTCGCGGTCCTATCCCTGCTGTCGATCGCCAGCGTAAGTTTCGCCATCCCCGCGACCGCCAGCGGCTACCTTATTGAGACCCTGTTGGCGAAATACCTTCTGAAAGAGGACGTGCGGGGCCGCCGCTGGGCGGCATCCGGACTGGTTGTGGCTGGCGTGATTTTGCTGCGATGGTGAGAGGCGGATCCGGCCGGCACGTTGAGCCGGCGAGCGGTAACTGCTGACTCCCGGCATCCGTGCACAGTCCCCGGCGTGGGATACTATTCAGATCCTTCTCGCCAGAGGAATGTCTGGAATGAAGCTCGACCTCCCGCTTCTGCGATCCCTGCCCAAGGTCGTCTTGCACGAGCATCTGGATGGCGTGCTGCGTCCCCAAACCGTCATTGATTTAGCGAAAAGCTCGGGCTACAAGGAACTCCCCGCCGGGGACGCGGAGCAATTAGCGCGGTGGTTTCATCAAGGCGCCAACCAGGGAAGCCTGGCGAAATATCTCGAAGGTTTCAAGCACACCATCGCTGTGATGCAGACCGAAGAGGCGTTGGAGCGCGTGGCGTACGAGCAGGCCGAAGATCTCAGCCGCGACGGGGTGGTTTACTACGAGACACGATTTGCGCCCCTGTTCCATACAAAGAAGGGATTGACCCATCAGCAGGTGGTCGCAGCCGTGCTCAAGGGAATGGCCCGAGGCCGGCAGGATTTCGGAGTGCAATCGGGCCTGATCATTTGCGCCATGCGCAGCATGAACGTATCGCTCGAGATGGCGGAACTGGCCGTGGATTTCCGGGCGCGGGCATTGCGAAAAGGTGATACGCATAGTCGACCTCCAAGGTGGTGAGACGGCCAACCACCAATCTATAGCAAGGAGTAGAGTTCAGTATGGTAAGCACGAAAAAGGAGGCAAGCTCGTCTATCCAAGCAAATCTCGCACGATCCTGAGCCATTCCGTATCGAGCGGCTCACAACAGAGCGGTTTGGCCGCCCGGCTGTGCAGTACTCTGTGTTGTATTTATCGCCTTCCTTGCGGTGCAGGTAGGCATGAACCCATGAACCATCCGGCCCTTCGTCCTTATCAAAACCGACAAGGGAAGTTCCAGGTTTCAGGGTACAGGTGGCAGCGGCCGCCGACGGGCCCCTTATAGGGTATTTACCCGATAGTGGGCTGCACCAAATACGGGCATCCTCCGTCTGCTATTGGATCGTTGCCGCCTGGTCCCGGAAACTTACGGGACTGGCGCCGCCGCGGGGAGGAGTCGGTTGAACAGGAAAATGCTTCAGGCCAAAATCCACCGTGCTCGGGTAACGCAGGCTTGTCTTGACTACGAAGGTTCGTGTGGCATTGACGAGGAACTGCTCGAACTGTCGGGGATTCTGCCCAATCAGTACATTGAAATCTATAACGTTTCGAATGGCGAGCGCTTCTGCACCTATGCGATCAAGGGGAAGCGCCACTCCGGCGAGATATCGCTGAACGGAGCCGCCGCCCGAAAGGCGGCCATCGGAGATATCCTGATTATCTGCGCCTACTCCACATACACGGAAGCGGAACTGGCGACCTATGAACCTGTTATCGTCCTCATGGATGAGCATAACCGCTCGCGGGAAGTGATTCGGTCCGTACCCGGGTTGGCAAAATCGCTGTCCTGATCGATCTCTTCCCCCTCCCCCTATAGTGAGACAGCGCGGATTCCGGGCTTCCAGCGGGCGTGGCTCGCCATGGCAGGCTCTGCAGGGTGAATCTGGTCCGCTGATCTGAGCTACGACTGGCCGGATCTGACCGGCATTGCGTTGCCCTCCGCATTTCCATCCCTACCTTATTTTCACTCGGCCCGTTCCGCGTTCGCGCGCATCACTGAGTGACTCGCACGCGGAACAGCGGAGATCACTTTGGCGATCTTGATCAGAGTGCAAACGCAGAAACTCGTGTCCAGGTTGGGCTGAGCCGGCAGGCAAATAACTTTGGTAACTGGAAGTAATCCGCATTCGAAGTGCGGGGGCATAGGAAAGTGGTCACGGCGCGCAATAGACGGGAGTAACGTGGACTGATGACCGAGGCCTGCCTACGATCCAAGGGAAGACGGTTTTGTTATGGCGTGGCGGATCGGTGGCCCGCACCAACCGAAGCGTCGAGCTATTGCGAGATCACTGTCGCAAGCGCAAAGCGAGCTACAAGACAGGATTATGAAGCTGGGGAAGGCTCGGGGATTCACGCTGCTGGAGTTGCTGATCACACTGGCCATCGGGTTCGTGATGGCAGGAGTGACCGTCCTGGCATTGGTGCCGTTGTTCAAGCAGAACAAAGTCGATGCCGCGTATGACACGACGCTTTCCGTGCTTCGTACTTACCGCAGCCAGGCCATTGCGCAGAGCAAGCGCTACATCATTACCTTCATCGCGCCCGGCACAATCCAGGTGCAGTACTGGGGCGTGGGCGTTCCGGTCTCGCCCGCTCCGGTAACGGTCGCCACCTACCAATTGCCCGCCGACATCCAGTTTGCAGTGCAGGCGGGATTTCCTCCCGCGGCCCCCGACGGGTTTGGCGCGGGAGGCACGGCCATCGACTTCGACCAGGGCATGGGCCTGGGCAGCCAGGACTACGTCATGTTCATGCCCGACGGTTCGTCACAAGACACGCTGGGCAACTACAACAGCGGCGTGCTGTACCTGGGCCGCCCGGGGGACCTTTACAGTTCGCGGGCGATCTCGGTGTTTGGAACTACCGGACGAATTCGCGGCTGGCGCCTCTACAACCAGGCGGGAAACAAATGGGTGCAGCAGTGAGGCACACAAGCTTAAAGCGCCTCCGGCAAAGAGGGTTCACGATCATTGAAGTGATGATCGCAATCGTGATCCTGGGGATCGGCATTCTGACGGTCGTGGCGGCATTTGCCACCGCGCTGGCCACCACCGAGAATGCGCAGCAGAATCTGATAGCCAGGCAGAAGGCGCTGGAGACGCTGGAAAGCATCTTCACCGCACGGAATACCCAGCAGATCACGTTTTCGCAGATCGCCAATATTCCCAGCGGGGGCATTTTCAGCAGCGGCGCGACTCCGCTGTGGAGCGCAGGCAACGATGGACTGGTCAACACGGCAGACGACCTGCCTTTCCCCGCGCAAGGCGTATGCCCGGCTGGGCCGGAGTGCATCACCCTTCCCGGTCCGGATGGAATTCTGGGCACGCCGGATGACGTCGCCATGAGCCTGGGAAACTTCACCCGGCAGATCCAGGTCAGTCCGGTTCTGCAGGCCGATGGTTCGACCAATCCCAACCTGAAGCAGGTCATCGTCACCGTCAGTTACACCAACTCCTCGCCTGTCCCCCGCAGTTACAGCGTGACCGCTTTGATTTCCGCATATCGCTAGAGCATTGGCAGGAACTATGAAAAGAAGAGCACATCAGACGCTGGGATTCACGCTGGTCGAGTTGCTGGTGGCCATGGCGCTGGGCTTGCTGGTTATGGGAGCAATGGCGAGCCTGTTCAAGACTGGCCTGAACTCGACCATCCTGGTGACCCAGCGGGCCGAGACCCAGCAGAACATGCGAGCCGCAGTCGACCTCATGGTCAAGGACATCAGCATGGCGGGCGCCGGGCTGCCCTCGGGCGGAATCCAGTTGCCGAACGGAGGCGGATCCACCCCCTCCAGGTTTGGCTGTGACCAGGGGGGAACCTGCCACGTGCCCGCATTCAACTATCCCAACAACAATTACATGTATGGAATTGTGCCGGGATTCAACAACGGAGTCGAGAACAATGCGGTTGTGGCGGCGGCTCCGCCTCCGATTCTCAATGACAGCATCACCGTGGTCTACGCCGATTACAACTTTCCTCTGTGGGAGTACGACATCAGCTTCCCCACCCCGGGCAATGGGGGAGCGATCGCGCTGGCGCCCAATCCCGCCTTTGTGCCCGCGCCTCCGCCCATCAACGCCGCCGGTGGAATCCAGGTGGGCGACCTGATCATGCTCAGCAACAGCGTGGGCACGGCCATCGGCGAGGTGACCGACCTCACGGCCGGGACCATCACATTCGCCGATGCGGATGCCTTGAACGTGAATCAGAATGCGGCGGCCCAGAACAATATCAAGGCCATCTCCACCGGTGCGAACACGATCGCCTACCGGCTTTTTGCCGTGACCTACTATCTGACCGTTCCGGTGAATGGCGAGTCCCCGCGCCTGATGCGGCAAGTCAATGGCCTGACGCCGGTGCCCGTCGCCGACAACATCATCAACCTGCAGTTCGCCTATGACACGTACAACTCGCTGAACGGCGCGCTCGATGCGAACCAGGCCAACCCCATCGGCGCGGGAGAATCGCCAAATCTGATTCAGAAAATCAACATCGTCATCATGGGCCAAAGCATGCTCAACAACGGAAACAAGTCGCAGAACATGTACCTGGCGACCGCGGTAAGCGCGCGCAACATGGCCTTTCGCAATCGCTACCAGTAGGACGTCCACGCAGGAGAGAGTCTGATGACACGAGCGAACAACAACGGTCACGGCTTTACGCTGATTGCGGCGCTGATCATTCTCGTGCTGCTCTCCGGAGTCGCGGCGGGGCTTCTTTTCATGGTCACCAACGAGTCCCGCATGGGCGGAAACGACCTTGAGAATAACCTGGCGTACTACGGGGCCGAATCGGGCATGGAGAAGCTCACGGCGGACCTGTCGCAGCTCTATTCGCAATTTCAAAGTCCCACTAACGCGCAGATTCAGAACCTGATCAATTTTCCTCCCACTGCCTCGATGGTCAGCGGAATGGGATACAACGAGATGATCACCTACCCGCTCGACGCCAATGGAAATCCCGCCAGCAGCTGGAACACGGTAAGTTCCGGAGCGAACCAGGGGCTTGGCGCCCAGATCATTCCGATGTCGATGCAAGTCATTGCTACCCGCCCTTCGGGCGCTTCGGTGAACATGACGCGCAAGGTGGAAGTGGCCTTGATTCCGGTGTTTCAGTTTGGCGTGTTCTGCGGGTACGACTGCAGCTATTTTCCGGGGCCGAATTTTGCTTTTGGAGGCCGCGTCCACACTAACGGCAATCTGTTTTTGGCCGCCGGCGGAGACCTGGTTTTCAATGACAAGATCGCGGCGTTCAAGCAGATCGTGATGGACCGCCTGGAAAACGGCTTTTTGACGACCGGCGGCTATGGGGGAACCGTCTTCGTTCCCAAAGCGAGCGGAGGTTGCGCCCTGATATTTCCGCCACCTGGACCGAACTGTGTGGCATTGCCCGGCTCTGGAACCGTCCCCGGAGACGCCAGCTGGAGTGGCGGGTACCCCAGCATCGCCGGTTCCGCGAATAACAATTTCCCCAGCATTTCCTCGGGCCAGCTGAACGGATTCATGGTGAACGCGCTGACGGGTGCGAGCAACATGCAGTTGCCGTTCGTGCAGAACAGCTGTACCACCAACCCGCCGCCCTGCACCGATCCGATTGCCATCGTGCGCAAGCCGCAACCCGGCGAATCGGCCAGCGGCACCCTCGGAAGTTCGCGCTTGTTCAACAAAGCTCAGATTCGAGTTCTGCTGGCGGATACGGTCGCCGATCTTCACCCCGAGCGGGGAGCGGGGCCCTTGGATGCTGATGATGTGCAGTTCGCTCCGGGATCGAGCTATCCCATTGCGGCGGTCGCCGGATTACGGACTACCGCCGGTGCCCCAATTGCCGGGGCCGAATTCTACGGGCTCGCTCAGGTAGGCGTGAACAATTGGGTGGCACCTCTGGGGTATCCGGGATGGGTGTCGTATCCCTTATTGGGAGAGCTGACCACGCCCGGTATTCCCAACAACGGGCAGGGTGCATGGCTGCGCGTGGAATATATGGACAATGCCGGCGCCTGGCACGGAATCACCCGCGACTGGCTGAGCTGGAGCTTCAGCCGGCAATACAACGTGGCCCCCACCGGCCCGGGCACCGATCCGTACAACCCGAATGCCATCATCATTCTGCAGCAGATGAATCCGGCGGCGAATTCGGCGGTTGGAAACCCCAACGCGTTCTATCCCATTAACTTCTATGACGCCCGCGAAGGCGAGATGCGGGATTCGGCCAACGGTTGCGCCGTGAACGGGATCATGAATGCGGTGGAGATCAACGTGGGCAATCTGGCGCGGTGGCTGTCGGGACAGGCCCCTTACACCACCGGCAGCGATGCCGGGCTGCTGGTGAACTTCAGCAATCAGAACGGCTACATCCTGTATTTTTCAGATCATCGCGGCATGCTGCCGGATCCCAATCCTTCCAACGGAGGCAATACCCCGGCGGGCGTGATCAGCGGGGAGTCCGGCTTGGAGGACGTGGTCAACTCGGGCCAACCGCTGCCCTCGACCAATCCCGACGGCGGGCTCGAGCCCGCGACTTACTACACTTACTCCCCGGAAGACGCGGATCAGAATGGAAGGCTGGATAATTGGGGCGCGGCGAACGTTGGCAACGGATTTGGCGTGAACACCGCCGCACCGCTCAATCCCTACAAAACCACGGCCTGCAACACGACCGGTCTGACCAATGCTGTGTCGGGCGCGCGTCACGTCCTGAAACTGGTCGGCGGCGGCATGAATGCCGGCGTCAGCTATCTGCCGCGGCGCCCCGACAATGGACAGGGCGGATTCACCGTGGCGTCGGAGAATCCGGTTTACGTGCAAGGCAACTACAATAGCGGGCCTTCCGATCCCCTCTGGGGAGGTGGAAGCAATACGACTCCGCACGCGGCAGCCGCCATCATTGCCGACACGGTCACCGTGCTTTCGAATAACTGGAATGACGCGAACAGCCTGGCTAATCCAACGAACCTGGGCGGACGTCCCGCGGTCACGACCTACTATCGCATGGCGGTCGCCGCGGGAAAGAATGTTCCGTTTCCCCAGCCCGGCTGGGGCGGGGTCAGTAAAGATTTCGGCACGGATGGAGGCCTGCACAACTTTCTGCGTTACCTGGAGAACTGGGGCGGGCAGCAGCTGTTTTACAACGGGTCGCTGGTGAGCATGTACTACTCTGAATACAACACTGGGACCTTCAAGTGTTGCACCGTGGTCTACAGTCCGCCGACGCGTAACTACTCGTTCGACACGCTGTTCCTGAACCCGGCCAATTTACCTCCGGGAACGCCGATGTTCCAGGATGTCGTGAACCTGAGCTATCACCAGAATTTCACGCCGCAGTAACTACACCGGAGGAGTGGGAGACGAAGGTCCATTGGTAACTTGGAACTGCGGCGGCCGGTAACTATTCTGTAATTTACAAGTACGCCGCGGCGACTCTGATTGGAGGACGTTTGTCTCCGGTAGTCCGACACAAGCGACCGAGTGTTCCGGGCCGGCGCGCCGGCGGAATTACGCGCGGCAGCATGCTGTTCTTCGCCAGCTTCTCGGCGGGTCTGGCCGCTTTGCTGGCTGCCTTCGTTGTACTGATCACCGCGGTGGGAGTGTATGCGGTTCTGATCTGGCCGCTCACCTTCTGGGACTTGGCTAATCTGGGTTTTGAGCGATATGGAAGCTGGGCCGGCACAGCCGCATTATCGGTGTTTGGCGGAGGTGCCCTGGCGGGGTACTGGGTCTTCAGTGGTGGAATATCCAAGGGAAAGCAGAAGTCCAGTCCTGCCCGGGTTCTTACCCGCGCTCATCACTAGCCGAAAAAGATCGCTGCAGCAGCGTCCTCGGACCGCCCTGCTGGGGGTGCGCGGCCGTTTTCAAGTAACAGTACTAGCTCCGGCGTAACTTGATAACACCCGGTTGCGACGCTAGATTTCGAGCTAACCGTGCGAAGTGCAAGCACGAGGGAAGCAGGCGATGGGAACCTGGAACTCGGTTAAATGGCTGGTATGGGCTGCTCTATACCTGGTTCCGGCATTCTTACTGCCGTGGGCGGTTTCTCGTTCCTGGGTACAGCAGCGCGGCGGTACGGTTCGCTACAGTCCTAAACAACTTTTCGAACGGGGAGAGCTGGGACTGCTGAGCCTGATCCTGGCGAGCGGAGTGCTCTGGGACCTCCTGCGGTCCGAATTCGCTCCTCACACCATCGCGGCCGGATCGGTGCTCATGGCTATGGGCGGGGTTATGGCGGCGACGGTATGGGTGGAGACTTACTGCCGGCAGCATAGCGGTACCGATTGGCATCCGCAGCGGGCCTGGCGAGACTCGCGCAGCCTGGCGTTCTTCGTATTCAGCATGGCCGCAGTGGTGGAGATTCTTCTGGATCGTCTCAACCGGGTGGCCCAATGAGCGCCGCGGCTCCAGCACTGGCAGCGACGCAACGACGCATCGTGGTGGTTCGGTTGGCGGATTCTGCCCAAGCGATCGGCGTTCTCTCGCTCGCCTACGCGTCAATGCTGGTGATCTTTCCCGTATGGTTCCCCAGCCTGATTGTAAGGAGCTGGGAGCGCGGACAACTGTTGCCCGCCATGATGATATTCGCCTTCCTGCTGGATACCTCTCTCTACCTGCGAGTGGCACAGCGGCTATCGGCCAAGCCTGGAATGCTGGCCGCCGCCTGCCTCGGTTCTTTACCCCTCCTCGTAGTCGGCGGGTCCAGCGTTCTTCTGCAAAGGTCCGTGAAGTACGCTCTATCAAGCGATCTGCCAAATCTCCACGCCGTGGTCGGAGAGGAGATTCTGGCGCACACGTACCTGGGATTCGTGGCCGCCGTCTTTCTACCCTTCCTGGCCATTCGCCTCTTACAGCAATTCCGGAACACGTTTTAAGCAACGACCGTTGCGGCCAATGTCCGGCAGGATAGAACCCACCCTCTGCGTGCGATTCCAGCCTGCTCGCCTGATTACTCAATCGAGTGTAAGAACCGCTTGGCCCGCAGATCACTCCGGCAGACGGCCGGCCCGCCCCGAATAGCGCATTCCTCGCCAGATTCGATAATCTAGAAGGGCAAACCTACCTTGCGAGGACACTTATGGCTTGGAAAGACCGGATGATTGCTTTGGCGGTTCTGTGGTTGCTTCTCCCCGTTGCGATGATGCAAGCGGTGGATAGTCCGAAAGACGCGCCGGCTTCGGCCAAGGCGATGAAAAATCCCTACGCGGGACAGCAGAGCGCGATGGATGCGGGCAAGACCCTGTACGCGCGGAATTGTCTTTCCTGCCATGGCAAGACGCTGCAGGGCACGGGCAATGTTCCGTCCCTGGTGGATGGAAAGTTGAAAGGCGTAACCGCGGGCGAGATCTTCTGGTTTATCACCAAAGGAAGTCCGGATAACGGCATGCCCCCATGGGGATTCCTGCCGGAGGATAAGCGCTGGCAGATCGTGACCTATGTGGAGGCAATGGCATCTGGGAAGGGGTCCGCGACGCCGCCGAGTCCCGCGTCCGCGCCCGAGCCTGAAAGCAGCAAAATTTCGGCGCCGGCTCCCCACCCGCCGTTTACCGATTTCCGCTATGAGAAGCCGGGAACCGTACGCAAGATCACCGTGGCTGATCTTCCCAAGCCTTATGCGACGGAGTCGGCCCGGAATGGTCCGCAGTTGGTGCCGCGTCCGGACAATGCGTGGCCGGTTGCGCTGCCCGGATTCAAAGTGGAGCTGTATGCGACCGGGCTGGATAATCCACGCTTGCTGCGGAAGGCTCCCAACGGCGACATCTTTCTGGCAGAAATGCGTCCGGGACGCATTCGCATCTTTCGCGGGATGACTGCGGATGGGAAGCCGGAGCAGTCCGCAATTTTCGCCAGCGGCTTGCAGAATCCTTACGGAATTGCCTTTTATCCTCCCGGACCGAATCCCGAGTGGATCTACATTGGCAACGAGAACGAGCTGGTGCGGTTTCCCTATCACAATGGGGATCTGAAGGCGAGCGCAGGGCCGCAGCACATCGCAGATTTGCCCCCTGGCGGGCATGACACCCGCGCCGTGCAGTTCTCTCCTGACGGCAAGAAGCTGTTTGTGGCGGTTGGGTCGGAATCGAATGTCGATGATCCTGATACCCATCCCCAGGAGAAGAACCGCGCCGATATTTTGTGGTGCGATCCCAATAATTGTCAGTTGCAGGTGTATGCCTCGGGCATTCGCAACGCGGGCGGCGGGATTGAAATCAATCCCAGGACGGGCGAGTTGTGGTGTTCGGTGAATGAGCGCGATGCTTTGGGCGATAACCTCGTGCCGGATTACATTACGCATGTGCAGGAGGGCGGATTTTACGGATGGCCCTGGTGGTACATGGGGGACCATCAGGATCCGCGGCATCAGGGCAAGCATCCGGAGTTGAAGGATAAGGCCATTGTGCCGGACGTGCTGCTGCAGGCGCACAATGCCTCCCTGCAGTTCACGTTCTATCAGGGAGACAAGTTTCCGGCGGAGTACAAGGGCGATATTTTTGCCTCAGAGCACGGATCGTGGAACAAGGGCGTGCGCGTGGGATACGAGGTAATTCGCATTCCGCTGCATCAGACCGGACATGCGACGGGCGAGTATGAGGATTTCCTGACCGGGTTCGTGCTGCCCAATGGCGATGTGTGGGGGCGTCCAGTGGGTATGAGCGAGGCGCCGGATGGATCGCTGCTGGTGAGCGATGATGGGTCGAATTCGATTTGGAGGGTCAGTTATACGGGCAAGTAATCCGCTCTCTATCCACACGGAGTCACGGAGGAGCATGTGAATTCAACTCTTTTCCGTGACCCATCGTGGATTTAGTGGAAATCGTGGGAGACAGTTTCAGCTTGGGTGACGAAAAGCGGCTGCACGCGTTCGGCGCGGACTGAGATTACATTATCTTGATTTTGCAGAATGCCTTCTATGGCGAGGAATCGCTCGCTGGTGAGCAGCAGGCGATTTTCGTGAAACAGGTCGGGCCGAACGATCGCGTTGGCGACTCCGGTTTCATCTTCCAGACTTAAAAATACAAATCCTTTCGCGGTGCCAGGACGCTGGCGGGTAATGACGCAGCCTCCGATGCGGAGGCGTTTGCCGGTGGGCAGGTCGCGCAGTTCGCTGGCGCGGCGGATTCCCATGGCATTGAGCCAGGCGCGGCGGTAGGCCATGGGATGCGGGCCTACGGTGAGTCCGGTCCCGTGGAAGTCGGCAACCAGGCGCTCTTCGTGATTCATGGGAGCGAGCGGGGAAGGGACATCGAGTTCGGCTTGCTGTTCGAGTAGGGGGCCGGAGGGGCGGACGGCGCGTTCGACTTGCCAGAGAGCGTCCCGCCGGTGGAGGGAGAGTTTCGAGTTTCGCGTTTCGAGTTTCGTGTGGATGGTCCCGATTGCGGTTGTTTGTTTTGAAACTTGAAACTCGAAACTTGAAACTGCGTTCAGCGCTCCGATTTCGGCTAGCGTATTGAGCTCGTTTTTGCGGAGTTCGGGGACGCGGCCGGTCAGGTCATGGATCGATTTGAAGGCTGCCTTCGCGCGCTCGCGCAGGAGCGCTTGGGCGGCGTCTTCGTGCAATCCCCGAACGTAGCGCAGTCCCATGCGAAGAGCGATGATTCGCCCGGCTTCCCTGAGAACCGGCAGCTGAGAACTGGAAACTGCGCTCGCGACTCGCGACTCGCGACTCGGGACTCGGGACTCGGAACTCGAGACTCGCGACTCGCGACTCGGGACCCGCTCCAGCGTGCAATTCCACTCCGACCTGGTCACATCCACCGGCAGCAGTCTCAGGCCGTGGCGCTGGGCATCTTTGACAATCGTTGCCGGCGAGTAAAAGCCCATCGGCTGATTGTTCAGCAACGCTGCGGTGAACGCGGCGAGGTAGTGGCATTTCAGATAGGCGCTGGCATAGGCAATCAGGGCGAAGCTGGCAGCGTGGGATTCGGGAAATCCGTAGAGCGCGAACGAGGTGATCGACAGGATGATTTCTTCCTGCGCTTTGGGGCAGATTCCGTTGGCGGTCATGCCGGCGCGAAGCTTGGCTTCAATTTCGCGCATGCGGGCTTGCGAACGCTTGAATCCCATGGCGCGGCGGAGGTCTTCGGCTTCGCCTCCGGTGAAGTTGGCGGCGATCATGGCGATGCGCAACAGTTGTTCCTGAAACAGCGGAACGCCTAATGTGCGCTTCAGGACGGGCTCGAGCGAAGGGTGCGCGTAGGTGACTTCCTCTTTTCCCTGGCGGCGCTGCAAAAAGGGATTCACCATCTGGCCGACGATGGGGCCGGGGCGGATGATCGCGACTTGCACCACCACGTCGTAGAAGCGCACCGGGCGCAGGCGCGGCAGGCAGGACATCTGCGCGCGGCTTTCCACCTGAAACATTCCCACCGTGTCAGCCTGCTGCAGCGCGGAATAGACCTGCGGGTCGTCTTGCGGAAGATGGGCCAGATCGACTTCTTCGTGATAGTGGTCGCGAACGAGATCGAGGGAATCTTTGAGCACCGCCATCATGCCCAGGCCCAGCAAGTCGACTTTGATGATGCCCATGTCGGCGCAATCTTCCTTGTCCCATTGCACGACGACGCGGCCGGGCATGGAGGCAGGCTCCAGGGGAACAATGGAGTCGAGTTGCCCCTGGCAGATGACCATGCCGCCGGAGTGCTGGCCGAGATGGCGGGGCAGGTCCTGCACCGCCAGGCAGAGTTCATAGTATTTGCGCAGGCGGGGATGCGAGAGATCGAGTCCGGCGTCGCGGAAGCGGCGGTCCAGGGCGTCGTTTTCATCGCGGAATTCCCATGTCGCAACGGCGGCGGCGATCTTGGCGAGGGTTTCGGGATCGAATCCCAGGGCCTTGCCCATTTCACGCGCCGCCATGCGGTTGCGATAGGTGATGACATTGGCCGTCATAGCGGCGCCGCGCTCCCCGTAGCGCCGGTAAACGTACTGGATCACTTTTTCGCGCTCGTCGCCGCTGGGAAGATCGAGATCAATGTCAGGCCATTCGCCCCGTTCTTCGGAGAGGAAGCGTTCGAAGAGCAGTTCCATGCCGACGGCATCCACGGCGGTGATGCCCAGCGAATAACAGACGGCGCTATTGGCCGCGGAACCGCGTCCCTGCACCAGGATGTTTTCCTGGCGGCAGAAACGGACCAGGTCCCAGACGATCAGGAAGTATCCCGCGAGTTTCAATTTTTCGATCAGCGCCAGTTCTTTTTCGATCTGGCGGCGGGCTTTGGCCTGCATCTCCGGCGCGGCGCGGCCATAGCGATGGCGGAAACCTTCCCAGGCGCGATCGCGCAGAAAGGAATTCATAGTCTCGCCTTCGGGCACCGGGTAGCGCGGGAATTCGTAGCCCAGATCGTTCAGCGTGAATTCGAGGCGGTTGGAAAGCTCGACTGTGTTGCCAATGGCTTCCGGGAGGTCGGCGAAGAGTTGCTGCATCTCCTGCGGGGATTTCAGGTGGCGTTCGGAGTTGCGGGAGACCAGGCGTCCGGCGGTGGAGAGAGTGCGATGATGACGGATGGCGGTGAAAGCGTCGGCAAGTTCGCGCGTTTTGGGAATGGCGCAGTTCACGCCGTTAGTCGCGAGCAGCGGAAGGCGCAGCGAGCGGGCAAGATCGATGGCGATGCGGTTGCGGGATTCTTCTTCGCGCTGGAAATGGCGCTGCAGTTCGATATAGACATGCGCAGGGCCGAAGATGCCGATCAGTTGATCGAGTTGACGCCGCGCTTGTTCGGGACCGCCCTGCCGCAATCCTGCGGCCAGCGGGCCGGACTCGTCTCCGGTCAGGCAGATCAATCCTTCGGCGTGTTCTTCCAGGTCTTGCACCGTGACTGCGCCTTCCCCTTTTTTGGCACGCAGCTTCATTTTGGTGATCAGGCGGCAGAGGTTCTGGTAGCCGGTGCGATTCGAGACGAGGAGGGCAAGACGCGGATTGCAGATCTCAGATTTCAGATTGCGGATGGATTGAGAGTTGTTGAGATGTAAATCCGAAGTCTGGAATCTGCTATCTGAAATTTTACTTTTTGACGCTACAGAGAATTGGCATGTAACTTCCGCGCCAATGTGCGCCTTGATCCCAACTTTTTGTGCGGCCAGATGGAAGCGCGGGGTGCCATAAACCCCGTCGCGGTCGAGCAGGGCCATGGCCGGCATCTGAAAGTGCTGGCATGCGCCGATCAGTTCCTCGGGCAGGGAAGCGCCTTCGAGGAAGCTGAAAGCAGAGCGGGCGTGAAGTTCGATAAACAGGGGCACCTCTCCACAACGTACTCAGTTAAATCATCGTGAGAAGAGTTGAACTCTGTACTGACAATTGAGTACTTTCTTTTCAGTCATACATTCCTTCCAAAAACCACGCACCCCCAAGCAGGTCGTGCACTAAGCGATAGAACGAGACGGATTCTCCGTTTTTCAGCGCCAGGTCCCATTCGTCTCGGGCCCAGGCGTCCCGCTCCCACCAGTCGCCGGAGAAGCGCCAGGGGCCGGCCTTCCAGAGCACCTCGCCTTGCGCTTCCTTTTTTTTCAGACATACGATACGCGCCGGCTGCCCGCTTTCCAGGGTCACATGAGCGCGCAATGGCGGCCGGAAGCGACGCAACGCCGTCACCGCGGATTGTGCCTGTTCCGAGTCGGGAGTGTTTTTCTGGGGAACTTTGCGGGCAACCTCGGCTACGAAGCGGCGCATGCGGAATCCCCCGGGGTGATGCGTGTCCAGCAATTCCAGCGCTCCGACTTTTTGTTCGCCAACGATGCCGGCGATGCGGGCTAAAGTCAGCTCCAGTTTTTCCGGTTCGGGTGAGGGAGGAAGAAACAGGCCTCCCTGGGCTGAACGCAGGCGCGCCGGTTCGGCGGACAGATGAATCTTTACGATGGGCGCGCCTGGAGGATGGGCTTGAAGATCGAGTTGCAGCAGCTTCAGGAAAACTCTGGCATCGAGCATGGGAAGAGGGAGTCGAAGGCTGCGGGTGAATTTCGTTTGGCGGCCGGCAAGCCGCGGAGTTTCACTCCGCCGGGCAGCCCCTTCGACTTCGCTCAGGGCAGGCTTAGGCGGCTGTCCCCACATGGCCCGGGATGATTTCCCTATAGCTTGATCAGACGTATCGCTCTCGCTGGGGATGCCCGCGCTTTCCCAGTTATCCTCCATCCCGGTATAGTTCGAGAGTTCCAGGGTCAGGCGCAGTTCTTGCGTGGACAAGGCGCGCGAGGCGAGGCGTGCACAGAGCTGATCCAGAAGACGATTCAGTAAAAAGGCGAGAGGCTCGAGCAGAACTATTGGATGCTCCAGTTCCACGGCTTCTTCAAAGACGAGCGGCGCTTCGACTTGCACCAGGGTGCGTGAAGCTGCCCCGCGGGCTAATTGCTGCAGTCGCAGGCCGGGCTGGCCAAGGCGTTCGCTGAGAGCTACTTCGGGCAATGCGGCCAGGGCTCGCAGGGTTTGGATGCCCCAACGATGGAGGGTCTCCAGAAAAGCGTCGGCAGATTTTCTTGCTTCTCCTTCGAGGCGGTCGCTGAATAAAACTCCTACCGGCAATGAGCCGAGTTGTTCGGCTTCACGACCTGCGGGAATTATGGTGCTCCCGGGAAAGCCGCGGGCCGCGAGCAAAGCGGCATCCGGATTGGCCGCTACCGCCACATTCGCGTTGAGGCCAAGTGCAACAGCCCGGCCGGAGATGGCGCGGGAAATTCTGGAGAAGGATCCGAACAGAGATTCCAGGCCGCGGAGATCGAGAAGAGCGGTGTCGCAGGCGGCTGCTTCCACGACGGGAGAGAACGACTGGGCGCAGTCCAGCAGGGCCGCGTGGGCGGAATACTCCTGCCACACGGAACGGGGACGTAAGGCGAGCGCGGGGCAGAGTTCGGCCTGGGCCTTGGTCATCCCAGCGGCGATGCCCAGCTTTCCGGCGTTTTCATCTACGGCAATGATTTTTTCAAGCGGAGGTTTGCCTTCGAAGATGGCGAGCGGGTGAGCCTGCAGTTCCGGTTCGGCGCGGAGTGCGGCCGCCACGGCGAAGTTCGGGATGTAAATGCAGGCGAACATAATGCAGTGCCCAGTCAGTCATCCAGCCCATGCGCTTTTGGTTTCAAACCTGACCGAGCGCGCCGGTTTCCGTTCCCAACGCGAGCGGACCAGTTCCACATTGATTTCCAGAGCGGCCAATAGTTGCGCGTGTGCGGGTCGAACGGCACTTCCCTTCGGAGTGAGTTCTGAGTGCGTACTGAGCACTCCCAGCTGCAGCAGCAGGGAAGAACAGCTTCCGGCAATGGGTTGTTGTTCGAGAACGAGCAGGATGGTGGGCTTGTGCTCGACGGCGCGGCGGAAGCGGAACCAGGTGGCCAGCGGAATGCGGCGCGCGGATTGCTGTGGCACTCCGGCCAGATCAAGCACAATCAGGCCGAAGCCGCCGCTTTCCAGCAGCAGATCGGTGGCGCGCAGTACTTGTTCGAGGCGAGTTTCTGCAGTATCCCTGTTATGAAATTTCATCCAATTGCCTGCGTTCTGCCGTTTTGAATGTGTGTTCCCGGCGTCCCCGCGTCTCCGCGGGTCATCCTCTCCGCAGCGCACCCATAGAAAGCGGTCGAGATCGACTCTTGCGGCAGCTGCAGACTGGGGGTTGAGGGCGTCGCTGGCATCGATGAGAGCGCAGAATTCTCCGCGGCGCGTGGCGGCGGCGAGGACGGCCAGCATCACGCTGGTGCGCCCGGAAGAAGCGGGCCCACAGATTTCGGTAATGCATCCGCGGGGCAGGCCGCCGGCCAGGCTGTCGAGTGCGGCAATGCCGCTGGAAGCCAGTTCAGGAGATGGACGGATCTCCAGTTGCGAGGCGGGGGTCAGGGGAATAGTTGATTTTTGATGGTTGATTGCGGATTGAACCAGCCCGGCCAGCGCAGATTGGCGGTTGAGCGGTTTTTGTGGCTGGGAGGCAGCGCGAGGGCATGTATTCCCACTTCTCGCAAAAGCGGCGAGAAGTGGGGCACCCCCTGGAAGTGGACTCCCTGGAGGTGCACCCCCTGGAAGTGGGCTGCCGGGAAGTGGGACATCCCCGGAGTGGGGGGCGTTATCCCAAAGAAAAGGGCGGCCCAAGGCCGCCGAAGTGGAAAACACTGCGGAAGACATAGAATCCTCAAGAATTTCAGGGAACGCCGGGGCAGGAGCCCGGAGGCGATTAGCTGTTTTCGCTTTTTGTTCGCCTAGTAGTATTGTCCTCGCAGCCGGACAGCTTGTCAAGGGCTGTAAGCAGCGACCAGCCCTATTCGCCTTCCGTCAGGCCGCGCAGGCCAGTGAGGGACGAAATCTTTACCCGGAAGAAAATCGGCAGGATGTCCTGATCGCGCGATTGTGTACGGCGTTCCGCCAGCGCATTCAACCACCAGTTATGCCTTCGCTCCAATAGCTTGCGGGCATGGTTGCGCTCGTCGCTGTAGCGCGGTTCGTCCAATTCCTGGTACTCCCCATTGGCGATCACGCTGATCCAGTCCGACTGGCCGCTGAGACTGTCCACCTGCACGCAGACTTTGGGATTGGCGCGCATCCATTCAATCTTTTTCCCTGCCGTCGAAAAAAAATAGATGTAGTCAGCTTCATACGCCATGGCTAGCGGCACCACATAAGGCTGGTTGTCCAGCGCACAGCCCAGCCGCGCAATCGTAGCCTTGACCAAAACATCGCGGCATTCCTGCTCAGTAGTTTCTTTGATCAGCATACGTTCAGCTTTCCGGGAGTGATTCCAGTCTCCGCTCTAAACCTTCCACAAAATGATTTTAGTGGATGCCCCACCAGAGGCAGCGGTTGGCCGGGCGAAATGCTCCCCTTTCCCATTTCACCATACGCGTGACTGGCTTCACACCATTACGTGACTGCTGTCGTTGAGCTTTCCATGCCTTCCAGATATCACAAGAGAAACGAATATCTATCCTCAACTCGGCTTCCTCCCGGAGCGCATATGAAGAACGTCAGTTCGCGTCGCATTCCCTGGTTTGCTTTGCTGTTCGGGCTGGTACTTATTCCAGTTACGTATCTTCTCTCTGCCTCCGGCAAGGTCCAGGTGAACGCTGAAGCGTTGAAGATGTTTGCGCCGCTCCCGGCAGTGATGGCCTCGCCCGACAATCCCATTACCGACGCCAAGGTCACGCTGGGAAGGATTCTCTACTACGATGCTCGCCTGTCGGCAAATCAGAAAATTTCCTGCAATACCTGCCATCCTCTGGATGCGTACGGCGCGCAAACCAGCAGCGTGTCCACTGGGTTCAGGAATCAGAAGGGCAAGCGCAATGCGCCCACTGTGTACAACGCCGCCGGACACTTTGTGCAGTTCTGGGACGGCCGGGCCCCTACGGTTGAAGAACAGGCGAAGGGACCAATCACCAATCCGGTCGAGATGGCGATGCCCTCCAACCGCGCGGCGGTGCAGGTGATTCAGTCCATGCCGGAGTACGTCGCGCTGTTCCAGGCGGCATTTCCCCAGGACACAGACCCGATCACCTACAACAACATGGCTCTGGCCATTGGAGCGTTCGAGCGCGGACTGGTGACTCCGTCGAAGTGGGACGCCTTTATCCAAGGCGACCAGGCTGCGCTGAGCGATGTTCAAAAACAAGGCTTCAATACGTTTACCGCAACCGGCTGCCAGTGGTGCCATGCGGGTGCGTATGTCGGCGGGGCGGCTTATCAGAAACTCGGCGTGGTGAAACCCTGGCCCAACCAGGACGATGCGGGCGTGTACCAGCTCACCAAGGACGAGATGGACCGGATGGTGTTTAAGGTTCCCTCCCTGCGCAACATCAGCAAGACCGGACCTTATTTCCACGACGGTTCGGTGGCGACGCTGGATCAGGCGATCCGGAATATGGCCGTTCACCAGCGCGGAGTCGATCTCAGCGCGGCTCAGGTGAAGTCGATTGAGGCGTGGCTGGATTCGCTGACGGGGCCGGTGCCCGCGAAATATATTCAAGCGCCGGATCTGCCGGAAAGTACCGCGCAAACTCCGCTCCCAAGCGGCGAATAGCAACTTTGAACAAAAGGCGGCGGCCGGGTCTCGGGCGCGTCTCGTTCTTCGCGAGTTCCGCGTCTGCGCTCACGTCTTCCTGACCTGTCCGTCTAAGGCCAACAGCGTCGAGATTGGGTGGGTTCGATTCGCGATTTCCGATCGAGATGTTGACTCAGGTTCTACCGCTGCCTGATCCGGGCAGCGAGAGGAGATTTCCATGCACAGAGTTCGTTTCCTGGTCTTGTTCGCAGGTGTTCTGTTGCTGGCCAATTACAGTCCGGCTCAAACCGCCACGGGTGAAACCTTGATGCTCGATCTGCCGCGGGCGAGCCAGCATGCCGTCGTGAGCCAGCGCATTGGCATTACCGACATCACGATCAATTATCACCGGCCGCTGGCCAATGGACGGCAGGTCTGGGGCAAGCTCGTGCCTTACGGGCAGGTATGGCGCGCCGGCGCCAACGAGAATACGACCATTACCTTCACCGATCCCGTCACCATTGAAGGGCAGGCGCTAGACAAGGGTACCTACGGGTTGCACATGATTCCGGGGCAGGATCAGTGGACCGTGATCTTTTCCAGGAATTCCAGCGCCTGGGGCAGTTTCACCTACAAGCAGGACGAGGACGCGCTGCGGGTGAATGTGAAGCCTCAGCCGGCCGAGATGCATGATGCCCTCGCCTACGACTTCGATGATGTGAAGCCGGATTCGGCCGTGGTCACCTTGCGGTGGGAAAAAGTTGCGGTGCCGTTTAAAGTCCACGTCAACGTGAACGAACTTGTAACGGCTAGCATTCACCGCCAGATGCATGGGCTGAACCAGTATTACTGGGAAGGCTGGGACGATGCTGCGGGATATTTCCTGACCAACAAGATTCACCTGGATGAAGCACTGAAAGATGAAGATCTGTCGATCCAGGCGGAAGAGCGCTACGACAATCTGATGAACAAATCGAAGATCCTGGAGGCCATGGGACGGCCCCAGGACGCCGAGTCATTCCGGACCCAGGCGCTGAATAAGGCCAACGCCTTGCAGCTCTATGTCTACGGCCGGCAGTTGCAGGCGGAGAAGAAACCGGAGCAAGCTCTGGAGATTTTCCGCAGCAACGCCAAAAAGTTCCCGGATTACTGGACCTCACACCTGGGACTGGCCCGCGTATACAGCGCCCAGGGTGATTTCGATAACGCGGTGAAGGAGCTCAAGCTGTCGATGACGGGCGCGCCGGACGCGAATAAGAACGCGCTGGAGGGGTATGTGAAGCGGCTGCAGGCTAAGGAGGACATCAACCGGTAGAGGGCGGAGCACCCGGCTTCTCCGCTGAGACAGCCGAAACGGCCGTCACTAAGCGAGCATTGCTAGCCCGTGTTGTGCAGGCCGGCGGCGATTCCGTTGATGGTGGCGCCCAGCGGATACTCCAGGTCCGAAGGTGCTTCGCCGTGCTGTTTGCGGCGAAGGAGTTCGACCTGGATCAGGCTCATGGGATCGACGTAGGGATTGCGCAGGCGGATGGAGCGGGCCAGGACGCGGTTCTTGGCCAGCAATTCCCGTTGTCCCAGGATGCGGAGGATCATGCGCCGGGAGCGGAAGAACTCGTCTTCCAGCATGGAGAAGACGCGTTTGCGCAGCGCCGCATCCTGCACCAGTTCGGAGTAGTTACGGGCGATGCCCAGGTCGGCCTTCGCCATGCCGAGTTCGACGTTGCGCAACAGGTCGGAGAACATGGGGAATCCCCGGGCAATCTGGCGCAGAAGGCTTTCACGGCCGGGGGCGCTTTTGGCGAATTTCTCCAGCGCGTGGCCGATGCCGAACCAGGCGGGAACGGCGTGCCGGCTTTGCATCCAGCCGAAAACCCAGGGAATGGCGCGCAGGTCTTCGAGCTTCCGTCCTTTGCTGCGGCGGGCCGGCCGCGAGCCGATGCGCGCGGTGTCAAGTTCGTTGACCGGAGTGGCCTGTTCGAAATACTCGAGCACGTCGGGATTCTCCGCGATCTCCCGGCGGTAGACCCGGTACGACTCCTGCGACATTTCCTCGATAGCTTCTTCCCAGCTCTGATTTGCCTCTTGTGCCGGCCGCGTGAATGCTTCGAGACTGGCGGCGATCATGAGTTCCAGATTCCATTCCGCGAGAACCGGGTCGGCATATTTCCAGTTGAGCACTTCACCCTGCTCGGTGATGCGAATCTGTCCGGAAAAGCAGCCCGGCGGCTGAGCCAGAATGGCGGAGTGCGTGGGACCGCCCCCGCGGCCCACCGTCCCGCCGCGTCCGTGGAAGAGCCGGAGTTTTACCCGGTGCTCTGCCGCGGCGCGGTGCAATTCGCGGTGCGCTTTGTAGAGTTCCCAGGTGCTGGTCAGCATGCCGCCGTCTTTGTTCGAATCCGAGTACCCAAGCATGACCTCCTGCCAGCGTCCCCAGGAATCGAGCAGCGCAGAGTAGCCCGGATCGGTCCATAGGCGGCGCATGACATTCGCCGCCCCACGCAGGGACTCGATCGACTCAAACAGCGGCACCGGCATCAGGCCCGGGTCCTCTGCTGAGCCCGCCACTTGAACTCCACTGAGATTGGCGAGATGGACGACATGCATAACATCCTGTTCGGATTCCGCGCCGCTAATGACGTACTGGCGGATGGACTGTGCGGGATAGATCCCCTTCAGTTCCCTGATCGTGCGGAAGGTCTCCATCAGCTCCTTGCTTTCCGCCGAGCGCGGCTCGCCGTCAAGGGCGGCAGCAAGTTCGGTTACCACCTGCGCGTGCACCCTGGCATGTTGACGGATGTCGAGGGTGCATAGATGGAATCCGAACTTGCGCACCTTTCGCAGCAGGGAACTGAGATAGGTGTGTGCCAGGCGGTCGCCGCGATTCGAGTTCAGGCTTTCCCGCACCAGCAACAAGTCCTGTTCGAACTCTGACGGGCTCCGGTAGCCTGCAGGGTCAGCTCCCTCGCGGGTATGCTGCAGCCTGTGGAACATGTAGGAGAGGAATCGGCGGTAGCTCTCTACCTGGTTGTCGGGCCCCCAGGCGAGGTGGACGCCGGGAATGGTTTGCTCGTACCGCTTCAGGCGCTGCAGCAGATTGTGGGAGATGTCGGTCTGACGCCGGGACGTGCTGAGGCGATCACTGAGCGCCTCGACCTCCCGGGCATATTCGCGAAGGATCAGCGCGCGGGCCATTTCGAGAGCATCGCGAATGCATCCCGGCTTCACCAGGGGGTTTCCGTCGCGGTCGCCGCCAATCCAGGAGCCAAAGTGGATCACGCTGGGGACCGAAAATTCGTCGAGGATGACTCCATAGATCTCGCGGAAAGAATCGACGATTTCGGCATAAATCCTGGGAAGCGAGTCGAACAGGGACAGCCGGAAATAGCGCAGACCCATGCGGATCTCGTCGCTGACGGTAGGTTTGGCGAGGCGAACTTCGTCCGTCTGCCACAGGGAGGCAACTTCCGCGCGAATCTGCTTTTCGCATTCTTCCGCGGTTTCATCGGTGAGCGGGAGGTGATCCAGGCGCTCCAGTTGTTGCGCGATGCGCCTGCGTTTCAGAAGGACCGTCTGGCGCGCGACCTCGGTCGGATGGGCGGTGAAAACTGGAGTGATCTGGATTTGTGCGAGCGCCGCCAGCGCATCCTGGTCCGAGAGACCGGCATTTTTCATGAGCAGTAGTGTCCCGCGAAAGGAACCCGCGAGCGGAGGTTGTTCGTCCTGCAATTTGCCGGCGCGACGTCGGCGCTTGCGGTGATTGGTCTCGGCCAGGTTGGTGAGTTCGAAATAGATTGCGAAAGCCTTGGTCACCTGGTAGGCAGCCTGCAAGTCCATTTGCAAGACGATGGCATGCGCTTGTTGCATGTACTCAGATGAACTGGCCTGCTCCGGCCGGCGCCGGACGGTTTCACGATGCTCGATCAGCAAGCGTCGCAACTTTTCCACGGATTCGAACAGCTCCTGGCCGGCTTGCTCCACCAGGGTCTGCCCCAGGATGGCTCCGAGCGAGCGAACATCGCGGCGCAAGGGGCTGTCTTTCGCGGGTTCCTCCGAACGCGCGGTGAGTTCGGCAAGCCGGGCTTGCTGGTCCAGGGCCTTCCACAGCGGTTTCAGTTGATTGGGCATGAATTGCGGATGCAGACAGAATAAATGACGGGGCGGGGAAACTGGCAAATGAGCGCGACGGCATTTGGAACTCGCCGCTCTTTACAATTCTTCGGGCGCGAAGCTCAGATCTTGAGGAAGATCTTGCGGCGGTACATCCAGAACAGAATCCCCCAGAAGATCAGCATAATTAAGAAACCGTGCAACACAGGCTCGAAGGTTGGTCCGGCCAGGAATGCGATGGCACGCCCAAAGTGGCGAGTTAGAGCATTGCCGAAGAAATCGCTCATGGTCCAGCTCATGACGTATATCGCAATGGAATTCATTCCGACGACGACCAGTGGGAACGCCCAGCGCTGCCAACCCTTCCACTCCATCAGCGCGTAAAAGCCGGCCAGGATCAGCAGTATCCATCCTCCGCTATAGAGTGTGTAGGACGAGGTCCACACCCGTTTCACGATGGGACAGATTCCTGCCCACTGCAACGCAAGACCAGCGAACAACAGAGCTATGCCCGCAATGGCGAGTCCTCGCAACTTTTGTTCTTTTGATCCGGGCGCTTTGAGCCATTCCCCAGTGAGAAGCCCGAGGATCATCGTCGCGAGGGTTGGAATGAAACTCAACGTGGACCATCCCCCTGGGTTGAAGAGGAAAGGATGCTCTCGCGGAAACAAATTGAGAAACCACACATCGAACGCCCAGGAGAGATTGGAATTCTTGTTCCAATGAGAGAGAAAACCCGTGTAGTTGTGATCCCAGTTTTGCGGTACGCCGACCGCGGTGTAATCGAAGTGCGGTCCTGGCGCAGGATACAGAGCGAACGCCGTCCAGAAGCAGACCAGGATGAGCACGAAGGCGATCACTTGCGTTCGCACCCGCGTAAATCCCAGAAGGAAGAGGAACACGTATCCCAACCCGATCTGGGTGAGCGTGTCCTCGAATGTGAAGTAGGTCTGGCGCGACGTCAATGAGCGAAGAAAGATGCCCAGGAAAATCAGGATGAAGGCGCGGCGGATCGCGTGTCCCAGCATCTGTCCGAAGGTTTCACCCTTCATCTTTCGCGCTGCGATCGAAAAGGGCAAAGCCGCGCCGACCAGGAAGGAGAAGGCGGGCTGGATGAGGTCGTGCAAAGAACAGCCCTGCCAATCCACGTGGTCGGTGTTGTAGGCGATGAGCGCCCAAATTGCGCTGTGGGGGAAGGATCGCGCTACTTCGGGCAGATGCGTGTGTTCGTTCAGCATCAACACCATGACCAGCCCGCGGAGCGCATCCAGGGAAACAAACCGCGTCATACGCTTCGGTTGTGGTGCCATGTCCACGACGGGTGCTCCCGAACGCGGGCTTTCAACTTCAACGCTGTGGGCCATGCGAACTCCTCATTACGCGCTAAACCTGCACTGCAAATCCTGCCGAATCCGAACGGACGTTCCACTTCCCGCGCGTGAAATCGGGAAATTTCTGCGGAGCGCCATTCTGCGCGACCGATGTTTCACTCAACGGAGTCGGCGCGCTCCATGCGGCCGCATCGTAGACATCGATATCGGGAGGCAGACCACGCTTCAGGCAGTCCATCAGCCGGTAATTCATGATGTAGTCCATTCCGCCGTGACCGCCCATCTTCCGCGCCAGGTCTCCAGTCGATTTCCAGAGCGGATGCTGATACTTGTCGCGATAGCTGTCGATGTTCTCCCACTCCTCCTTGCCCTCGCCATCAAAAAAAATACGCGCAGGATAGTCCGCGAAGGCGCCCTTGGTACCCACAATCGAGTTCAGGCGGCTGTAAGGACGGGGACTGACGACGTCATGCTGCAGGAGAATGGTGCGGCCTTTCAGGGTCTTGATGATGCTGGTGTTCATGTCGCCGCAGACGTATTTCTCCGAGCGCTTGGCGTCGCCCTCGGGAAAATTCTGCTGGACGAAACTGCTCAGCGAAGCCTCGGGCGAGCTTACCGAAACCATGTAGTCGAACCTGTCGCCCCGGTGAATGTCCATGTAATGCGCCACCGGGCCCAGTCCATGGGTGGGATAGAGATTGCCATTACGCTTCATATGCGGAACCCGGCGCCACAGGCCCTCTCCCTCGGATGAGGTCAAAATCTTCCGCAAGTCATGCAGGTACGCCCCCTCGCCATGGGTGATGACGCCGAACAGTCCGTCCCGCACCATGTTCAAAACCATCATCTCGATTTCGCCATAACAGCAGTTCTCGAGAATTACGCAGTGCTTGCGGGTGGCTTCGGAGGTATCGACCACGTCCCAGCATTCCTGCAAAGTTGTGCAGGCGGGAACCTCGACGGCGACGTGCTTGCCGTTCTTCATGGCATCGAGCGCCATCGGGACATGCCAGTTCCACGGGGTGGCGACGTACACCATATCGAGATCGAGCTGGTTCAGATTCTTGAAATCCCAGTCGCCCTTGCTGAAGCCGGCCGGCTGCGGCTGCCCGGCGGCGGTTACCTTATTCTGCGCCCCCTGCACCTTCTCCGGCACCAGATCACAGATCGCTTTGATCTCCACTTTCTCGACGCCGAGCAGATCCTGCAGCAGGCCGGTACCGCGTCCGCCGACCCCGATGATGCCCAGACGTACCCGCTCTCTTGGTTCGAAGGCGACGCCCATCATAGTGGCGCCGGCTGTTTTGGGGGCGCCGGATAGAAGCTCCGGCGTCAGCATTTCGTTGGCGATCACCAACCCTGCGGTTCCCAGTGCACTGCGCTTTACGAATGCCCGCCGCGAGATATTTCCGGATTGTTTGTCTTCTGACAAGAATGACCTCCAGGATAATAGCGATCAATTTCAGCGCCCAATTCTACCGCGTGAATGCTGTTTATTAGCTGGAAGGTTTTCTTTTTGGCACGTGCCGGAGGCTGCGGCCTTCGACCAGGCTATAAAGGTCTTCCGCCAGGTTGGTCGTGTGGTCGCCCGCGCGCTCCAAGGCCTGGGCCATGAGCAAAATTTCGAAACCGGAAGTGTCTCCCTGGGGCACGGTTTCGGCGAGATGTTCTTGGAACAGCGCATGACAGATGCGATCGATTTTCTTATCCATTTGCAACACTTTGCGGGCACATTCGAGATCGAGTTGGGAGAACCCCTGGTGGATTCGATCGAGCATGTCGCGCAGCACAGCAGTCATTTCCAGCAGTTGCCGAGTATCGGAGGCCGGGAGACTGGCAGTTCGCGCCTGAAAGCGCAGGGCTGCGCTCATGATCAGGTCTCCAATCCGCTCCAGGTCCGTGGTGGATTTAAGGCTGGAAAGCAATTGGCGCGCCCGGGCTTCATTGACGCGGGTAATGGCCTGCGGCATCCGCTCGTCGATCTGGCGCTCGATCAGATCAAGCTCCTTTTCGCAATCTTTGATGGCCAGAAAGGCCATGCGCGAAGAATTGGCAAGCAGGTCGCGCAAGTTGAACGCGGCATCGCGGGCGATCAGGCAGGCTTTGAGAGCGAGGCGAACCAGATCGTCGGGCGCGACCGGTTTTCCGGCAGCCGGCCTGCCGCCGCGCGGGCCGGGAAACTCCTCTTCCGGTTCGTTGTCTGGCGCGATCCTCGTTTTGCGTGGCATGAAACTCTTTCTGGCCTGATAATCGCAGTGCCCTGCGATGAGTTTATCTCTGAACGTCAAAATGCGCCTGCGACCTCTTATAAAATGCGACTGAATTCCCTGATCGCAATCGAAGTCTTTGGGATGGAGATGGACACGTGACTGTTGCCGATTATCTGCGCCGCCAGTTTGCCTACGATGCCTGGGCCAACCGGGAGGTCCTGAACGCAATCCGGGTTGCCGGGGGCGATAGCCGGCGACCCCTCCAATTGATGTCACACCTGCTGGCGGCGGAACGCGTGTGGCTGGAGCGGCTGAAGCAAGTCCCGCAAAGCGTGCCGGTATGGCCGGAGGCGGATCTGGCGCGCTGTGAGGCCGATGCCGCCGAACTGGAGCGGCTCTGGTTCCAACATTTGGACTTGATTACCGCGGGCGACGTGGCGCAATCGATTTCTTACAAGAACAGCAAGGGCGAGGCCTGGACCAGCATGATCGCGGATATTCTGACCCATGTCCTGATGCACTCGGCCTACCATCGGGGACAGATTGCCAGCCACATGCGGGAACATGGCCATACCCCGGCTTATACCGATTTCATTCATGGAGTGCGGCAAGGCTTCGTGAAGTAGGACGAACTTCGATGATCCCGCCGCAAAGCGGCTGCCCTGCGGCGCTCTACCCTTGATTGCGCGGAAAGACGTAATATCTGAGCGATGAACAAACGCCTCCTGCGCTCTCTTCCTGTGTTCTGCGCGGCTGTCTTGTTGGCCTCCGACGAATCCAGGATTCCCCCCATGCCTGACGCGGTGAGCGCCAATGCCGTCGCGTCGCTTAGAAACGGCCTGGAAATGTACTCGCTGATGGGAATCGGCACGAAGAAGACCTGGGACGCCATCACCAACAAGATGTTTATGCTGAAGCTCTCTTCGGGGAAATGGACTGAGGAAAAACCCGTCCCGGGTGTCGCCGGGCGCCTGGGGGCATCCGCGGTTGGCGTGAAGGGGCAGATCTTTGTTTTCGGCGGATACGTGGTGGACGGGCAGGGGAATGAGCTGACGGTGGGCGACGTGAATTCCTACGCTCCGGAAAACCATCGTTGGTATCGGGCTGCCGATATCCCTGTGCCCGTGGATAGTGCTGTGATCGGCGAGACTCACGATCGCTACATCTATCTTGTTGGCGGGCGATCGAAGAACGGTCCAGTAAACAACGTGCAGGTTTACGACGCCGAGAAGGATGCCTGGAGCCAGGCGACCCCCCTGCCGGGCACCCCGGTGTTTGGCCACGCCGGTGGGATCGCGGACGAGACCATCGTCTACGTCGATGGTGCTAAGAAGGACGGGGCGGGCTACGTGGCCTCGGACGAATGCTGGATGGGGAAGATCGACAAAAAAGATCCCAACAAGATTGAATGGAGCAAGCTGCCTCCTCATCCGGGCCCGGGGCGTTTCGGCATTGTCGCCGGTGGATGGGATCGAGAGCACAGGGTGTTGTTTTCCGGCGGGACTTTAGCCCCGCACGACTTCAAGTTCCTGGGAGCGGATGGGAAGCCGGCCGAGATCTCCCCGGTAACTTTCTCCTACCAGTTGCACGGCAATCGATGGGAAACCATTACCGAGGATACGTTCGACGTCCGGTCCGACACGCGAGGCATCGTCTTTACTCCCCTCGGGCCGTTCGTGCTCGGGGGCACGTTGAAAAACACTGCCGTATCCGCACGAGTCTTAGTGCTTCCTAAGAAATAGCGGGTTTGGGGGTTCTTATTTGAGATTCGCGCCCGCTTGATTCTGCCGGAAAGTACCTTGGTGATCTGCCATTTTTGTGGTGCCGGACTTAGCATGGAATCGTTGTAGGCAAGCGAACAGCACTCACCTCCTGAGGAAGCGGCGGATGGACCGGCCATCCGCCGCTTTTCTGCTTGGAAACCTCCGCTCCGCTGCGATAGAATCCGCCAAGGAAATAGACCTCCTGGGACCTGCTGTTAACGATCCGTGCGAAGAATCCACCAATGTTCATCCCTCGTTAATTCGCCCTCCTTTTTCAGCCCGTGTGGGCTTTCTCGTTAAGTAGTGTCTGCGGCGTTGGGGTGACTCAGCGGCGCAATTGGAAAGGTTAAGAATCATATGGAAGCGGAAGCGATTGTCATTCCGGCTGGGGAGCAGCGCTCACTTTGGGCGTCACTGGTCGAAGCGGTGCGCGGGTCGCACCAGGACTACACCAGTGTCAGTCTGAACCGCGCCATTCTCCTGCTGGCGGTGCCCATGGTGCTGGAGATGGTGCTGGAGTCTTTGTTTGCCGTTGTGGACGTAGCCTGGGTGGGAAGACTGGGGGCCAATGCGGTGGCCACGGTGGGGTTGACCGAGTCGATGTTGAGCCTGGTATTTGCCGTGGGCATGGGGCTGAGTTTGTCCACCACCGCCATGGTGGCGCGACGGATTGGGGAGAAGAATCCCGAAGGCGCGGCAGTGGCAGCCGTGCAGGCGATCATTCTGGGACTGGTCGTTTCCCTCGCCATTGGAGTTCCGTGCCTGGTTTATGCGCCCCACCTTTTGCGGTGGATGGGAGCTTCTCCTGAGATCGTGTCGATGGGCAGCGGCTACACCAGGATTTGTCTTGGCGGAAGCTGCGCCGTGCTGTTGCTGTTTTTGAATAACGCGATCTTCCGCGGAGCGGGAGACGCGGCCATTGCCATGCGGCTGCTATGGGTGTCGAACATCATCAACCTCATTCTCGATCCCTGCCTCATTTTTGGCTGGGGCCCGTTTCCGCGGCTGGGGGTCACCGGGGCCGCCCTGGCCACGTTTTCCGGGCGCAGCATCGGAGTGGCCTACCAGTTTTACCGGCTGCTCCGGGGAACGGAGCGGATACGTGTTTGCGCGCGACAGATCCGGGTGCAGTTCGACGTTCTTTGGCGGCTGGTGCGGGTTTCCCTGACCGGCATCCTGCAGTTTGCCATTGCGCACACCAGTTGGATCGGCTTGGTGCGTATCGTCAGTACTTTCGGGGCGGCGGCCCTGGCCGGATACACCATTGCCATTCGCATCGTGATTTTTGTAATCCTGCCGTCCTGGGGACTCAGTAACGCGGCTGCCACTTTGGTCGGACAAAATCTCGGCGCCGGCAAGCCCGAGCGCGCGGAACGCGCCGTCTGGCGGACGGGACTGTACAACGTCATTTTCCTGGGATCTGTGGGCCTGTTCTTCGCTCTGTTTGCCGAGCCGGTGGTCCGCTTGTTCATCAGCGATCCTGCAGTTGTGCCCTTAGGGACGGCGTGTCTGCGGATCGTGAGCTACGGCAATATCGGATACGCATACTTCATGGTGATGATGCAGGCCTTCAACGGCGCCGGCGACACTATCACGCCGACGATCGTGAACTTCTTCGGCTTTTGGCTCTTCGAGATTCCCCTGGCATACGTGCTGGCCATGCCGCTGGGCATGAAGTCCAATGGAGTTTTCTATTCGATCGCCCTGGCGGAGTCGTCAATGGCCGCCGCCAGCGCCATCCTGTTCAAACGCGGAAAATGGAAGCGCCAGAAGATCTAGGAGATCTCTGATTATCTTGTCATCCCGAGCGAAGCAGAATTGCCGTCTTAGGCAATTCTGCGCAGTCGAGGGACCTTGTGTCTTTCTTTGCCATACCTGATCAAGGAAACTAACGCGCGCGCGCCAGCACAAGGGTGACATCGTCCGGCTGCTCTTTGTCTCCGATCCAGTCGTCGACCGCCATGGTGACGATTTGACTGATCTGTGGAAGAGGCAGGTGCCGGTTGCTGCGAACCAGCTCGATAAGGCGCTGCTCGCCAAACTCTCCGAAGTCATTTTCCGGCTCGGTCACTCCGTCACTATAGGCCACGAAGATTTCGCCGGGATGCATTTCGACCGCGCCTTCGTCATAGGACATGTTATCGAAGAGTCCGACCACTGTTCCCCCCGCTTCCAGCCGGCGCACGCTTCCGTCTTTGGCGATCAGAATCGGAGGCAGATGGCCGCCGTTGCTGTAGGTAAGGCGGTGCGAATGGCCGTCGTAGATTCCCAGGAACAACGTCGCATATTTTTCCGGCGGGGTGCTGTCGTAAAGCTGATGATTCAGCAAGGCCAGCAGAGCCCCCGGGGATACCTCGACCCCCTCGGGCCAGCTGGCCATCAACCTGCCGGAACCGGCGACTGCGCCCACTGCCATAGTCTCGCGCAGTTGCGGCAGGCTCTCCACGCTGTAGGCGCGGACCGCCGAGTGGATGGTGGCCATCAACAATGCCGCAGAAATTCCTTTCCCGCTGATGTCCCCGACGGCGAGGATCAGTTTGTGCGAACTGGCGGTGAGAAAGTCGTAATAGTCCCCGCTGACCGTGCGGGCGGGCCGGCAGAATCCGTGGACTTCCAGCGATTCCAGTTGAGAAATCTGCCGGGGAAAGAGCTGGGACTGCACCTCCTGCGCGATGGTGAGTTCATTCTCCAGCCGCTGCTTCTCCTTCTGCTCCTCGATCAGCTTTTCGATGGAAGCGGTCATGGAATTGAAGGAGAGCGCCAGGTCGGACAACTGGTCATTGGAGTGAATGGGAATACGGTGGCTGAAATCGCCGCGGTCGACGTGCCGGGTCGCGTTGTGAAGCTCCGCCACCGCCGCGGTCACTGTGCGGGTCATGCGCGTGCCGATGATCAGGGCGATGAGTTCGATGATGGCGAAGAAAATTCCAATGCCCAGCAGGATGTAGATCACGCCACGCACGAACTCACCCAGGGCCGCGAAAAGGTGGGCATAGAGAACCGTCGGCCGCGTGGTTACCTGCAGCACCGCCAACACCTGCTGTGCCGTGCCCGTCTTCCAGTCCATCACCGAGAGAGGAGTTCCGAACGTGATCTCCCGATCGAAAGCGCCGGTGGATTCGGGCACAGCCCCGACCGTGAAGCGCGACGATAATTCTTCGCGGTCGCTCTGCTTCGCTTCGCCGGACTTGCCGTTCGTGATTACCAGCTTGTTTCTGCTCTGGTCTGAAGAGGGCGACAGAGAAGGGCCTGCCGAAGACCCTGGGCCGGGAACGTGCTGTTTTGATCCCGCAGCCGGAGTGACCGCCGGAGTGTACAGCGTGATTTCTCCCAGGTCCGAAGCGATTTTGCTTACCAGTTCCTGATCGAACGGTTCACCGGTAATGACCGTGAGCTTGTGCTCTCCCACCTGCAGGGAGGATCCCACCCGCAGGTAAAGCTGGTCGCCGTCGCGCACGATGTCCTGGAAGCCGGCCTTCATGAATCCGGGTAAGGTGATGGAACCGCCACCGAAATCGTTGCAGAGCGGCAGCGGCTTGTCTGCGTACCAGGCGCAGACATTGCGGCGTTGCCATGCCGGGTCGCGCTTGCGCAGGCCGGCTAACGATTCAGCCGTGGGGTTCTCTCCGCGTTCCAGGCGCGCCGCCAGCGCGTTCGCCACGGCTTCGTTGACCGCTTGCATACTTCTGAGCTGGGAGTGAATCTCAGAGGTCACCACGAACACGGCAAACTGTCCGCCAAGGCCGTAAAGTGTGATCAGCGCCATGGCCAGCAGCAGTACCGCAGGAATCACTCCGATGAAAACGTAAGTGACGATAAGGCGGTTGCGCAGCCGCCACAGAATGCGCCTCCTGACCCAGCGGAAGCCGAGAATAAAGAAGAGAATGGCCGAAACAAAGGCGAGAAATCCCACCCAGCCGCCCAGGTGTGCTCCCCACGTTGGCGCGAATAAACCCAGGAGTTTTTCGAGGGCATACAACACGGCCGCAAAGCCGGCCAGATAGCAGGCCAGCCGCGCCATCCGGCCTTGCGGCCACAGTTCCGCCTCGATCAGCCTGCGCCGTAACTCGGGATAAGACCATTGCATGGGTTGCGTCGGCCCGTCAGGAGATTAGGAATTATACGGCGAAGGAGGAGGCAAGTCTGCGTACAGGATGCGCCATCGTGGACTCCAACACCGCTCCGAACCCCGGTCAAATCTCCGGATAGAGCTCGAAGAAGGCCTCCAGGCTGGTGCGTAACTGTTGCTCGATCTCTTCTTTACTGCCTTCCAGGACGTGCATCGCTACATGGGCCTCGCGGCCACTGGTGAGTTTTACCGGTGCTTGACCTACTTCGGCCACTTCTTCGGAGGGCAGCAGCCTCATGCCATAGACTAACGTCAGATTCGCCATAGCTTGATTCTACGCGTTAGGCTACCTTCGGGCGAACCGGGCCACGATTTGAAATTTAGATTTATGCGCCGTCTCATTTAGAATTCCGCCGTGCCCAGAAATCTGTTTTCGACCCTCGGCTGTTTTCTTTCCACAGCGATGTTGGCCGCGCAGGTTGCGGCGCAGCAACCTGGCGACGCCCCTGCTTCCCAGCAACCTCAGGTCAAGGTCAACATGCTGAACGTGTGTACCCCTTCCGCCGAAGAGCAGAAGGAAATCGCCTCAGCATTGGCCCGGGTGCCGAAGCAGCCCTTGTTCGGCAGCGACTTCGAAGTTTCGCGCGGACGTTCGACCCTGACCGACATGCCGGCCATGCTGCAGGCCGGGGCGCCCGGCCATGTGGCCGGGGAGCCTTCGGTGGCCAGTTACGTGCGGATCCGGCGCGAATTCTCCGTCCAGGCCCTCTTTTCCCTGGTGCAGTATTCGTTCAGCAACGACGGCCAGACCATGGTGGAGACGCTAGTCCTCCACGTGCGTGACCCCAAGGATCTGATTCAGGTTTCACTCGAGGATAGCGCTTCGGCCGTGACCAGTTCCGAGGTGATGCTGGGAGCCAACACGCCAGTGAACCGGATACGCCTGGAACGATTTGGCAAGCCGTCGGTGGCCCTGGCGCGCTGCCAGGCAGGCGACGGCGGGCCCGCGCCGGATCAGAGCGCCTACGAACCCTTGTTCCGCAGCGCCTCCGAAGTGCTCGCGAAATACCGCAGCCTGCTGGGCGTGCAGGCCATTGTCCCGGAGGAACTGGCGAAAGTCGGCGAGGGTCAAAAGAAGTCAGTGACTTCAAGGAAGTCCGCGCCGGGAACCTCCAAGATGAGAAGAACCGTACCACCGCCCAAGTGACGACCGCAGTCTAACGGCGGGTGCGGAGTCGAATCAAAATCGCAGGTCGGCCATCTAATCTGTTTACAAACTAATCCATGACCGAAACTCGCAACGTTGTCATCATCGGGTCCGGGTGCTCCGGACACACCGCTGCTCTGTACACTGCACGCGCCAACCTAAAACCGCTCGTGATTGAAGGCCACGAACCCGGGGGCCAGCTGTCGATGACTACACTGGTCGAAAACTTCCCCGGGTTTCCGGAAGGAATCATGGGACCGCAGCTGGTCGAGAACATGCGCAAGCAGGCTGAACGTTTTGGGGCGGAATACCGCATGGCACATCTCACCAGCGCGGATCTGAGCCAGCGTCCGTTTGTGCTGCACCTCAGCCATCATGTCGTACACGCGCAGAGTCTCATCATCGCCAGCGGCGCCTCCGCGCGCTGGCTGGGCTTGCCGCATGAGCAGCAACTGATTGGACACGGTGTGTCCTCGTGCGCCACCTGTGATGGATTCTTCTTCTCCGGGAAGGAGATTGTAGTGATCGGCGGCGGAGATTCGGCGATGGAGGAGGCACTGTTCCTGACTCGCTTTGCGACCAAGGTGACGGTCATTCATCGCCGCGACACTTTTCGCGCGTCCAAGATCATGCTGGAGCGCGCCCAGAAGCACGAGAAGATTCAGTTCCTGCTCGACACCGTCGTCGAAGATGTTTACGACGTCCACAAGCAGGAAGTCACTGGCCTGAAATTGCGCAACCTTAAGACCGGCAAGGTATGGGATTTCCCCACCAGCGCCCTGTTTCTCGGTATCGGCCATGAGCCCAACGCGAAGATGTTCGAGGGGCAACTCGATATGGACGCCGAGGGATATCTGAAGACTCATAATTATGTCTTCACCCGGGTGCACGGCGTGTATGCGTGCGGGGATGTGCAAGATCGCCGCTATCGTCAAGCCATCACCGCCGCAGGATCCGGTTGCATGGCCGCAATGGAAGTAGAGAAGTTCCTGGAAGAGCAGGGGAAATAGCGCCGGATCCGGGCCGTTCCAATCCATCGCGCTACGCGCGACCCGGACGAGGCGTCCGGGGCTACATTCCTGTTTGTGTAGGGGCGGACGCCTCGTCCGCCCTGCCTGTTACTTCTGTAATCCCTGTACATCCTGGTGCCCTTTCCCGGCGCAGGCTGCCACGCAAGAGTCACTCCCCTCGCCGTTCTGGTAAAGGTAGCCTGAAGCAGTCGAGACAGGCTTCCAGTCCCATTCAGAAACTGCAGCAGCCTTACGGGGGGTTAAGTTATGTCGGCACGCTTCGTCTGGTTCTTCTTTTTGTGTAGCAGCCTCTTCGCGCAGCAGTCCCAGCCGTCACTCACGATCTATAACCAGGATTTTGCCGTGGTACGGCAGGATCTGCCGCTGGATCTCAAGTCCGGCGAAAACCAGGTCAATGTCAACGAGATCACCATGCATCTGGAGCCGGATTCGGTGATCCTGCGCGATCCCACGGGCAAGCATTCCTTGCAGGTGCTGGAACAGAATTACCGCGCCGACCCCGTGTCGCAGATTTCGCTGCTCTCCCTGTACGAAGGGCGCACCATCGATTTCCAATTGCCGGATCACAGCACCGTCAAGGGCAAAGTGATTCGCAGCGGATACGTGCGGCCGGATTATTTCAATCCCAACAGCTACCCGCAGAACTACGCAGGCGCGGAGGAACCGATCATCGAAATCGGCGGACAGCTGCGGTTCGGGCTGCCGGGGACGCCGATCTTTCCCGACCTCACCGCCGAGACCATTCTGAAGCCGCGGCTGGAGTGGTTGATTGCGACCGACAAGGCAGGCAAGTTTCCCGCTGAATTTTCCTACGTCACTGGAGGCATGAGCTGGCAAGCGGATTACAACATTGTTGCCCCTGAAAAAGGCGATGTCGTCGATGTCGTCGGCTGGGTCACGATCGACAACCGAACCGGGAAAGTCTTCGAGAACGCTCCCATCAAGCTCATGGCTGGGGACGTAAACAAGATCCAGCCGGGAACGATTGCGGGCAATGTGGCGCGCAAAATGGCCATGGACGCGGCCGCTCCCATGGCGCCGGCTGTCACCGAAAAAGCTTTTGACGAATACCACCTGTACACCCTGGAACGTGCCACAACTTTGCGGGATCGCGAAACCAAGCAGGTAGAGTTCATTCATGCGGCGGCGGTGGCCAGCAAGCAAATCTATGTGTATGACGGCGCGAAGATCGACTTTGACCGTTACGGCGGGTGGAACTGGGAGAACATCCGCAACGACCATTCCTATGGCACCGAATCCAATCCGAAGATCTGGGTCATGCGCGAGTTCGTGAACTCCCAGGCCAATCATATGGGCATGCCGTTGCCCAAGGGCCGGGTCCGTTTCTACCGCCGCAATGATGACGGGCAAATGGAATTCACCGGCGAGAACATGATCGACCATACTCCCAAGGATGAAACCGTGCGCATCTACACCGGCAATTCCTTTGACCTCACCGGAGAGCGCCGGCGCACCAACTACACCGTCGACAACCGGCAGAATGCTGCCACGGAAACTTTCGAAATCAAGCTCCGGAATCACAAGAAGGAACCGGTGGAGGTGCGCGTGGTGGAGCATTTGTATCGCGGTAAGAATTGGACGGTTGCGGCGAACTCCGACAAGTATGCGAAGAAGGACAGTCAGACCATAGAATTCCCAGTCACAGTGCAGCCGGACGGCGAAAAGGTAGTCACATACACGGCGCATTACAACTGGTGACCGGCGAAGCCATGAGTTCGGCGGGTGTGCGACCAGTCACTCCCGCCGGGTTCCACTTGTGATACAAAATTCAGTGGCTCTGATACAGGTGTCCGGCTCCTTTCCTCCCCTTTTTCCGGACTTGGCAGGTACTTCATGCTAAGGGCGTTCTTCGTCCATCTCTCTGAAAACCGTCCCCTGAGAAAATTTGCCGAGAATTCCTCCCTAGGACGCCGCGTCTCAGGGAGGTTCGTGGCGGGCACTGAAATTGCCGACGCCGTTCGGGTAACTCAGACAGTCAACCGCGCCGGCATGAGCGTGAGCATCGACAATCTCGGCGAGAATGTTACAAATCCTGACGAAGCCCGTCACAGCGCGCAGCTTTACCACCAGATTCTGGATGCCATCGTCGCCAACCAGCTCGACGCCAACATCAGTCTGAAGCTGACGCACATGGGACTGGACATCGACGAGGCGATGGCGCGCGATCTGGTCAGCGGACTGGTTGCCAAGGCGGCGTCGATGACTCCTCCGGGGTTCGTACGCGTGGATATGGAAGGTTCCCCCTACACCCAGCGCACTCTGGATTTCGTTCGCGAGTTGCACCGCAGGCCCGGGCACGGGAACAAGGTCGGCACCGTGATCCAGTCGTACCTGAAGCGCTCGGAAAAGGATGTGGAAGACCTTCTGGCAGAGAAGATCCGTATTCGCCTCTGCAAAGGGGCCTACAAGGAACCCGCGAGCATCGCGTATGAAAGCAAGGCCGATGTGGACGCCAATTACATCAGGCTGATGAAGATGCTGCTGAAAAGCGATGTTTACCACGGACTGGCAACGCACGATGAAAACATCATCCGCGAGGCGCAGGCATTCGCCACGCGCGAAAAGATCGCCCGCGACTCGTTTGAATTTCAGATGCTCTACGGCATCCGCCGCGATTTGCAGCAGAGACTCATCCGGGACGGCTGGCGGATGAGAGTCTACGTTCCCTTCGGCACGGAGTGGTATCCCTACTTCATGCGGCGGCTGGGAGAGCGGCCCGCCAATGTCTTCTTCATCGCGCGGAACCTGCTGCGAGCCTAATCGGTCATCCCCGTGGTTCTAAGTCGAATGGGCTATGTTCTGGCACCTCCGGGCCAATCCCTTGCTCGCGGATGATTGCTAGTATCGGCCTATGCATAACACCGCGCCGGCTGAACTGGTGGAAACGTTCTCCCTGTTCGCTTCTCCAGATCTGGAAGACGAGAAGATCGATCTGATTCGCGGGGCTTTGGCCATCGCCCGGACAGAGTATCCGCGGCTGGAGATCGAAGAGTACGCCGGCCGCATTGACAAAATGGCGGGACGCGCGTCTTCACTGGCCGCCGGTCTCAATCCGCAACGCACGCTGGCCGCTCTTAACAAGGTCGTTTTCGAGGAAGCCAATCTTCGCGGCAACCGGGAAGACTATTACGATCCACGAAATTCTTTTTTGAATGATGTGCTCGATCGCGGCCTGGGAATTCCGATTACCCTTTCCATCATTTACATGGAGGTGGCCCGGCGGGTTGGTCTGCAACTGGCGGGAGTGGGCATGCCCGGGCACTTCCTGCTGAAGCATTATGGAGAGGACGGGCAGGAACGGTTGATTGACTGCTTCAACCGTGGGGACATCGTGACCCGGCAGGATTGCCAGACCCGCCTGGATGAAATCTACTCCGGTGAGATGAAGTTGCGGCCCGAGTTCCTGCACCCCATCAGCCGCCGGCAGATTCTTACCCGCATGCTGAACAACCTCAAGACGGTGTACCTGTCGACGCGGAACTTTCGCAAGGCGCTTCCGCTCGCGGATCTCGTTTTGATGATCTATCCTCGCTCCGCCGAGGATCTCAAGCAGCGCGCTCTTCTGCGCTACAGCATGGGAATGCAGGGCCTGGCGGCGGAGGATCTGGATCAGTACTTGAAAATGGCGCCCAGTGCGTCCGATGCGGAGGAAATCCGGCAGATGTCACTGTCGATCCGCCGGATGCAGGCGTTGATGAATTGAGATCCGCCCTGGACTCCGGCCTCGGGTCTCAGGCGCTGGCTTCGGCAATACTCATGCAGGAGTAGTTGTCTTCCTCATTCCTGGGGCGCGCCCTCGCCACCTTCCGGCGGCGCTAATGGCAGGCGGGCTGCGCCGCGCACAAGTTCGCGTTCCTGGTCCGAAAACATTCCCTTGAAGCGCTCCGAGTTGATCACCTGCTCGCGCTGATCCGCCGGCATTGCCCTCAGGTTCTCGACTGCTGATTTGACCACGCGCTGACGATCGGGCGGAAGCTGGCGGAACTGCCCGAACAACTGCCTTGCGTCCTGCTTCTGCTCCGGCGTCAGATGCTCCCAGGTTTCCATGCGGTTAAGCACGCGCAACTGCTCCTGGGGAGGAAGACTGGAGAAATGCTGCAAGCGCTGGCGCAGCATCTGCTGACGCTCGGGGGGCAAGCGGCGGAAGCCGGGATCATTCTGCAGAGCGCGTTCCTGCTCGTCTGGCGGCAGGTCCGCGTAACGCCGGAGCCAGTCGCCGGAGTGGCCTGCCGGACGATTCTGATGCGGGCGCGCGATTTCCGCGCGCGGCGGCGGAGGTGCCGGCTGACGTCTCTGCTGCGCCGCGGAAGCGCAGGGAACCGCGGCTGCGACCGTCAGGCAGGCCGTCGCCAGGTACACTCCGAACTGATTTCCGCGTGTCATTTGACGTCTCGTGACTTCGCTGAAGTCGCCGTCCACAATCGGCGAATGGGGAACTTACGGATTCGCCGTCACGTCCTGCTGCACATCCAGATCATCCAGCAAGTCGAAATCCGCGTACAAATCATGATTCTTGTCCAACGTCTGCAGATCGCTCACCGCCGTGCCTGGCTGCGCCGCATCGGCTACCTGCGTAGGCGGATGAGACATGTGCCTTCCCTGGGTGAAGAATACGCCTACCCCGATTCCCATCATCACGGTGAGCGCTGCGGCGAGCACCGGTTGCCGGAACCAGCGCAGCAGGGAATTCGTCCGGGGCTGGGCCATTTCCTCGCGCAGGCGAGCCTGCAACCGCACGTCAAAAAACGGCGACGGTTCCGGAACCTGCCACTCGTCCAGCAGCGTCATGGTCTCGCGCATCGCTTTCCACTGCGCGGCGCAACTACCGCAACTTGCAAGATGATGGCTCTCCGCCGCGGTGGGCTCGCCAAGACCAGCGGCCAGGTCCAGCATCCGCTCTCGAATCTCTTCGCATTTCATACCGCTACCCTCAACTCTCTTCGCCAATGCCGCTTCCAAGAAGTCGTGCTAAACAAATTCTTTTAACTGTTCCCGCAAAGTCTCGTATGCCCGGAAGAGCAGCGACTTGGTCGCCGACTCGCTCTTCTTCAGTACTTCGGCAATTCGCTTGTAATCCATCTGCTGATACTTGTGCATGATGACGGCCAGCCGCTGCTGCTCGGGCAGCGCTTCCACTTTCTGCCGGATTGCCCGCATGCGTTCCTGACGAACCATAGCCTGTTCCGCATTGAGCGAGGCGTCCGGAACTTCCAGCGTCGTGCCTGTGTCCTCGTCCGGTTCGTCCAGGCTGACCTGAACCTCGGGCCGCTCGTGGCGCGTATCGCGCGCATGATTGACTGCCAGGTTGGTCGCGATGCGATACAGCCAGGTGGTGAATTTGGCGCTGGCCTCGTAGGTTTCTCGCGAGCGATACACCCGCAGAAAGACTTCCTGCGCCAGGTCCTCCGCTGCTGCCGGATTGCGCGCCATCCGGTACATAAAACTAACGATCGGACGCCGGTACTTCTGCACCAGGTACTCGAAGGCAGACTGGTCGCCAGTCTTGACCCGGAGCATGATGTCTGCATCCGACAGGGAAGCTCCCGCCAGCATCGCCGGCAAGGCGCCCGGTCCCGGGGACGAGGTCGCCCCCATCAGCATGCCTCGATTCAGTGCGGCAGTGCTCACCTCTGCTTCAACCCCGCCGGAGTCAGAAAGTTGCGCTCCTTCGCCGTCTCCCGATGCGCCGGAAGTGCTTTTGTATGAAGTACTTAGCTGGTGCCGGCTCGAGTTGGATTCGGATGCCATGCGGTGGGGCAGATGTATTGGCAAACTCCAGGTTTTTCCGGTCTGCATAGGCTATCACGGCGTCAGAGCGGAAAAAACTGGAACCCTGCGGCAAAACTGCTTCATTTTAAGCCATCGTACAAGCCGTACTTACTATGAACTCCCTTTCCAGCGACGTTTACGCATCCAGTTGGTCCGATCTCCAGAGCAAGCTTTATGAGGGATCGTGGCAGTCCAATCTCAAAAGATTCCGCTCGCCCTTCGCCTTCCGTGGCTTGGCGAACGCCAGTTTCATCCCGGAGACGACCCTGAGCAGGCTGGGAGGTGAATTCCACCTGCGCGAACAGTCCCTGTTGCGAAATTTCCGGAAGTACGCCCACCGCAACGCCGCCCAGCGGGATTCCCTCTGGAACTGGATCGCTCTCGGCCAGCACCACGGATTACCCACCCGCCTGCTGGACTGGACTTTCTCTCCCTACGTTGCACTGCACTTCGCCACGGTGAATCGCGCGGAGTGGAATAGTGACGGCATGATCTGGTGTGTGGACTGTGTGAAGATGAAAAACTATCTGCCCGCCCGGCTGCGGAGGTTGCTGAAGCGCGAAGACTCCGATGTGCTGACGGTCGAGATGCTGGACGAAATAGCACCCAGCATAGCCGCCTTTGAGCGCCTGTCGAAGAAGCCCTTCATCGCGTTCTTCGAACCGCCGTCCCTGGATGACCGCATGATCCACCAGGCCGCGCTGTTGTCGGTAAGTTCCCGCGCCGATCTGAGCGTCAGCAGCTGGCTCTATGCCCGCAAGGGACTCTTTCACCGCATTGTGATTCCGGCCAGGCTGAAGCAGGAGATCCGGGACAAACTCGACCAGGCCAACATCAATGAACGCACACTGTTTCCCGGTCTGGACGGCTTGAGCCTGTGGCTGACACGCTATTACAGCCCGAACGCTCAACCCGTCGTATCAAGGGACTTCGGGAATGGAAGAAGTTCGGTTGAGATCGCGGAACCGGAAAGTTCAAAAAGAAGAATGAGCCAGCAAAGCGCGCGAAAATCCCCCCGGCCCCGTGCAGCGTAAAGGCACGATCCAACCTGGACGCGAACAACGTGGACGCGAGCAATGCGCATCCGAGCAGGAGCGTGGAAGAGCGGCCCTTCAAGGGCCGCGTCCCCGCGCAAAAACCCACCGGGCTTTAGCCCCTGTGCGCTCCGCGCGCCTCACCGTCTACCAGCGCCCGCGCAACCCAACCGAGCGCGAGCGCACAATTCTCTTGCTCCTGGTCGAAGGCCACACGCAGAAGCAAGCCGCTGGACACCTCGGCCTCAAGCCCCGCGCCGTCACCTCAGCCATCGAACGAATGCGCAACCGCTACACCGCGCCCAACAACGAAGCCCTGGTCGCCCTCGCGATCCGCTTGCAGTGGATCGCCCTCCAAATCGAATGCGAGGACAGCAAGGACACCACCTAACACCCACAGAGCGAATAGGTTCGGGTGCCGAAACAAGTCGAAGCCGAGCTGCTGTACGTCATCGAATCAGACCGGCAGCTGGACAGCAGGTGTTCCAAGTGCGAGAGTGTACACGAGGGCCACACATTGCCGTGAAGAAGCAGGAACGGGAATTCTGGATTGCGATCGCCGCGCTAGCTATCAGCGTTGCCGCCGCGCTGTTCAGCGCCATGCAGTGGTTTGAAGCCCGCCAGATTCGAATCGACGACGAGAAGCACTTCGACATCGCTCGGCAAGATGCTGAGAAAATCGCAAATGCTCAAGGAGCTGAGGTGCAACGCTCCGCCGCGTCAGCTGAGCGAAGCGCAAAATCATCCGAGAGGAGCACCGACATCGCCGGCGAGAGTCTCCGCTTAAACCGAGACATCTTCCAAATCAGCGAACGGGCCTTCGTCCACCCGAAATCAATGTCGTTTGTCGTCGAAGCGAACAAGCCAGCAAAAGTGACAGTAGAGGTTCAGAACGCAGGAAGAACAACAGCGAAGGGAACTGTTATTTTCGTGAACATCCTCCTGAGGAACGCTACCCTGCCCGAAAACCCAGAGGACCAGACACCCAGCAGCACCCTGGTCACTCCGGTAGACCTCGTCGCCGGAGACATCAGGACAAGCACGGTTGCCACATCGCGCTCGCTATCAGAGGGCGAAGTAAACGGCATCAAGGCTGGCACCCTGTACCTTTATTCCTACGGGCACATCGATTATAGAGACATCTTTGCTCACCCCCGCAAAAGCACATTCTGCGCCCAGTACAACAAGGACGAACCCGACCGTTCACACTCCTGCCCGTTTCAAAACACGGTCGAATGATATTCGACTGTGTTATAAGGACACCCACGTTCAAATAAAGGAGTCCTTCCGTGCGGAAAGAGACTCACCCACCTCGCATCTGTGTGCACTGCAAGCTCCCCATCCCCAAGGAGCAGCGTCCCGCAATTCAACTGAAGAACGGAGACGAACTCCACTTTGAGTGCTGGGAGGAGCGCAGGGCAGCCGAGCGGCGAAAGCAGAACTAGCCCCGACGCCGAGAGCATCGCGGAGCACGCTCGCCGCCAGTCGACCGCGCTGGCAGCGGTCGTGCAGCCTGGGCCGTGGATCCTCGACGCGGGCAGCAGTGCCGGGCTCACGAGAAACCAATTAGGGCCGCGCTCTCCGCGATGCGATTAAACCGGGGAGGAGCAAAGGTTGGCGAAAGGGTTGACTCACTTGGGCTAGTGCGTACGTGTGCTACCATCGCCCCTTTAGAGACAGCGCCGATGATCAACTGGCACGATCCGATGTCTGTGTGGACAGTACTCGGGACTGTCGCAAGTGTTCTTGGAGTAGGTGTCAGCATCTGGCTGATTTTCATTGCGAAGGGTGCCCGCAAAGCCGCCGAAGACGCGGAGGACACTGTTCAGACCTACACGCGAAAAAGAGGTCTGGTCGAAGAACTTGAGGCCGTGAACCACAAAGCCGACCAACTGGGGGCCTTCATTCAGCATGAACAATGGTTCGCGGTGCAGATGCGAATTCAGGAGATTCAATCAGTCTGCAGCCAAATCCTGAGTAGGTGGGCAGACGGTTTGCCGGAAGATAGGCGCAGCGACTTACTCCGCGCAGCAGAGCTCGCGCGATCGATAGCAAAGCGCCTACCAACATCCGGAACACGTCCGACAGACACCGAGCGTGGAAAGCTCATTGAGGTTCAGCTGAGAGTGAACGGACACATCAGCTCCGCGCTGGGCGAAGCGCGGAAGATAGAGGAAAGGACGCGAACGCAGCCATGACTAACAAAGACAAGCTACTCGTCGACTTCATTATCGAGGGGACAAAGAATGGCACGTTGCGGTGGGAACCAACAGCATCGGAGGACGAATTGTTGGCGACGCTCCGAGGCTCCCATGCGATTACCATCAGACGATTTCAAGATTTCCCCGACCGGCTCAAGTTGCGAAACTCCAACGGCCAAGAAGTTCTAGAACTCGATGGGAACGATGATCAGCGAATTAACACTATCTATCGATTAGCCCAGAGGAACGCGTTCGACGTAGACAAGACGATCGACGAGATCCTCGGTCCCGACCGACCCATAACCGATGACGACATCCCATTCTAGGCGGCCTGCCGCACGAGGACGGCGCGGCCGCTCCGCTCCGCGCCGCAAAAACCGTCGGCGCTCCGGTGCTCGGGACCGCACCGCTCCGGCAGCGGCGGCCAACTCCGCCGCCGCAAAAAAGTGAAAAGATACCCACCCCCCTCCCCTGCCGCAATCGCATCACGCAGGGCAAACCTGACGAGGAGCCGTCACCCCGCCGAGCACAAGTCAGTTCCCAATGTGGAAATCTCCGAAAAAGTTAACAACGCCAGGTGTCCAAACCCGGTGGACACCAAACCGAAAAAACGATAGAGTACCCTCTGAGTGGACACCTCGACCACGCTAAGTGACTGATTCTCTTCCACGGCACAGTGAACCCCGAGGGTCTTCAGCAGGGCGCTTAACTCAGCGGTAGAGTGCCATCTTCACACGGTGGAAGTCATAGGT
>DASREX010000051.1:0-23128 GCA_035651855.1 Candidatus Sulfotelmatobacter sp. | reverse complement strand
GAGAACCTGCTGCGGGAGGGCCTGGAGCGGCCGGACACGCCGGTAGGGGAATTGAACCTGATGAGCGCGGAGGAGCGCGCGCAGGTGGTGGTGGAGTGGAATCGGACGGAGGCGGAATACCCCCGGGAAGTAACGATTGCGCAGGCCTTCGAGCAGCAGGTGGAGCGGACTCCGGAAGCGACGGCTTTGGTATTCGAGGGCAGGCGCTGGACCTACCGGGAGGTGAATGAGGAAGCGAACCGGCTGGCGCGGGTGCTGCAGAAGCGTGGGCTGGGAGAAGGGAGCCTGGTAGGGATCCTGCTGGAGCGCTCCGCGGCGATGGTGACGGCGCTGCTGGCGGTACTGAAAGCCGGAGCGGCCTACGTTCCGCTGGACCCGGCGTATCCGCCGGAGCGCATCCGGTTCGTGCAGGAGGACGCGGGGCTGACAGGAATAATTGCTGAGGCGGCAACCAGGGACCGGGTGCCGGATGGGGCAAGCAATGTTGTAGTGCTGGAGGAGTGCGCGGAGATTGCGGGCGAGTCGACGGAGAATCTTCCGGGCAGGGTGTCGAGCGAGCAGCGGGCGTATGTGATCTATACCAGCGGGTCGACGGGGACGCCGAAGGGAGTGGAAGGGACGCACCGTGGGGCGATGAACCGGTTCAGCTGGATGTGGCGGACTTACCCATTCCAAGCCGATGAAGTCTGTTGTCAGAAGACGAACCTGGGATTTGTGGATTCGATCTGGGAGATTTTTGGACCGTTGCTGGCGGGGATAGCGAACGTGATCCTGCCGCCGGCGACGGTGCGGGATCCGGAGCAGTTTTTGCAGGTCCTGGCGGAGGAGGGGGTAAGCCGGATCGTGCTGGTGCCGTCGCAGTTGCGGGCGCTGCTGGAGCATGCCCCGAAGCTGGGAGAGAGAGTGCCGGGGCTGAAGCTGTGGAGTTGCAGCGGAGAGGCCTTGCCCGGGGAGTTGGCGAAGAGGTTCGCGGAGGCATTTCCTGGGGCGAAGCTGCTGAATATATATGGCTGCTCGGAAGTGGCGGCGGATGCGAGCTGGCATGAGGTGGAGGAGGGGGATGACGGGGCATGGGTGCCGATTGGCAAGCCGATCAGCAATACGCAAATCTATGTGGTGGATGAGTACGGGAATCCGGTGCCGGTCGGGGTTCGCGGGGAGATATACGTTGGCGGAGAAGGGCTGGCGCGGGGGTATCTGAACCGTGGGAAGCTGACGGGGGAGCGGTTTGTAGGGAACTGGCTGGCGCCGGAGCGGAGTGCGCGGCTGTACCGGACGGGGGATGTGGGGCGGTGGCTGAAGGATGGCGAGCTGGAGTATGTGGGGCGGATGGATTCGCAGATCAAGCTGCGGGGGCAGCGGATTGAGTTGGGCGAGATCGAAGCGGTGCTGGGGAGCCACAGCGCGATCCGGGAAGCGGTGGTGGCGGTGAGGGGAGAAGGGGAGCAGCAGAGTCTGGCGGCGTACCTGGTGATGCAGGGAGGGGGGAGAGGTTTGGGAGCGGGAGAGTTGCGGCGGTATCTGCGGGGGAAACTGCCGGAAGCCATGGTGCCGGCGAGCTACTGGGAGGTGGAGAAGCTGCCGCTGCTGCCGAGCGGGAAGGTGAACCGGGCGGCGCTGGGGGAGTTGGGCGGAGTGGCGCTGGCGGAGGGAGAACAGTGGCAGGGACCGCGGAACGAGACCGAAGGGCAGGTGGCGAGGATCTGGGAAGAGTTGCTGAAGGTGGAGCGGGTGGGGGTGGAGCAGAACTTTTTCGAACTGGGAGGGCACTCGCTGCTGGTGCTGCAGATGACGGCGCGGATCCGGCGGCAGCTGGAAGTGGAGTTGCCGGTGCGCAGCGTGTTCGAAAATCCCACGGTTGCCGCCCTGGCCGCCCAGGTGGATCAAGCCCGCGCCCTCGGCCTCAAGGCGCGTACTTCTACGCTCCAGCGCCGGCACAGTCCGGCGGCTTCGGATGAAGAGGCGATCCTCTCCCAATTGGACAAGCTGTCCCGGGAAGAAGCCAGGAGCCTGTTGAAAGCCGCCTTAAAGGGAAAGAGTTACGGACTGCCCTCCTGATGTGATTTCGCTAAAGCCGCCGAAGTTCACTGCCCAGTGACTGGTCCGCGCAGCACAACCAGGGAAGCGGCCGGCAGCTTGAATGTCGTGTTTGCGCCCGCGCTGATCGTCGACTTGAGCACAGGGCCATCGGGATCGGCGACTTTGCGCAACGGGTCCCAATGGTACTGAGCGCTGCCGAAGGCGAAGCTATCGATCGAGCCGGAGAAAGCAGCGTCCCGCCCAACTTCGGCATTTTGAAATTTTATTTTCACGGTATGCGGATTTTCCTGGTCCCGGTTCACAATCAATACCGCCCAACGCTTGTCGGGCCGCTTGACGGCATAAGCAGTGACCAGTTTGTGCCCGGCGCTGTCCTCGATGTCGCTCTCGGCCGAATACAGTTCATGAACCTGGTTGCCGGGTTTCAGCCATTCCAGGTTGATTAACTGGCTGGCAAAGAATTGCGACAGAGGCTGCGTGACCTGATGCTTGTCATCCGTGGCAAACATTCCGAAGGTAGAACCCGAATTGTTGCAACCGGGATGCACTCCGAAGGGAATGTAATGGAAATAGTAGATAGCATCGCCCCCGGCCGTCAGGAAAGCGCCCACATAATCCGCCAGCCACAATGCGCCGAAGATATCCACGGAAGCTTCTGAGGCTTGCGAGGAGATGTTGCTCTCCGTAATGAACATTGGGACGTTCCCCGGAACGCCGTCCTCGTGCCACACTCTCAGAATGTTGGAAACCAGTTGCGGCTCGTCGTAGAGGTTCCCCCACTGGTAGCGGCAGGGATCGTAAGGATAATGTTCAAAGGAAAAAAACGCCAAGTCAGAGAGACGATTGTGCCGCTTGAGGTAGTCGATGAAGCGGCCGGTCCAGGAAGTACGCCCTTCCCCATCGGCCCAGACCTCCACGTCTTTATTTTGCCCGGTGAATATCGGGCCGCCCAGCTTCAGTGAGGGATCGATTTTGTGGATGGCGGTCGCGAATTGCAGGTACAGCGCCGCGTAGTCTTCCGGCAGCATGTAATGCCCGTCAGGTTCTTCTCCCATCTCGATGTAGGAGATGGGATAGTTCCGTCTTTTGAGATACGCGATCTGGGCCGCCGCATCTTCGGGAGTGCTGTAGATGAGAGCGATCGGAATCATCGCGGGCAATCCGCGGGTGTAGCCGGCGGTGTAGAAAAGGTCGAGTCCCACCTGCGCCCGCCCGCTCTTGTCGATATCGGAAGCCTGATGCCAGGGATCGACCGACGAGCAGTACGTGGGTGTCTGATCCTGATCGGGAGTATGGCGCAGAATGTCGTGAAGTTCGCCGGCGGCGCCCAGCGTACCCATATAGATCTCCCGGATGGCATAGCCCGCGCAGTTCCTGGGATCCGATGATCCGTGATCGTCGCAGGTGTCAGAGGACTGCGTCATCCAGATGCGTACCCAGCGAACCTGCACGGGCGATGACGCGAGCCTCAGCGTCGCGGTGCCGCCCTTTGCGTTATGCATCAGGCCTGAAGAGAAAGTCTGCCAGACTCCCTTGTTCGGAGCCCGAATGGGATCCTCCCCGGTAAAAAATTGAACCGCATATTCCCGGGCGTAAGGCTCGCCCCACGCGATGCGAATCGCATCGACACTCTGCAGATTCGCGAGATCCAAAAAAATCCACTGCGGATTCTTCGCATCCTCTTCCCCGGTGAACTGGTGCGAGAGGTAAGGATTGCTCTTCCAGTACGTGGTCTGGTCACCATCGGTGAGGCGCGAGTAACCGACCGTCTCGGTTCCGTCGTCGCGGGTCACGCCTCGATGCGGCAATGGGTAGCCGTAACTGTAGCGAATCGTCTCGGTGGGATTTGAACTGCCGACGAAATATCCCTTCCCGGCCGGATCGCTCCAAGTCCCGGCGGGATTCCAGTGCCAGGCCTCGGTGTAGAGTTCCGTATTCTGGCGGTAGCTTACCGGCCCCCAGCCCGCTTCGAGGACGCGATCGATCACCGGCTTCACGAAGGTTGCGTCGATGGAGGGCTGCGACATGCGGTCAATACCCGCGCCCAGGGCCTGATCCGGAACAAAGGATTTGCGCAAGTGGCCGGGCGTGGCATCGACCGAAATGGTTTGCGCCCGAGCTCCAATCACCAAGACTAAAAATGAAGCGACGAGGACGGCGCGAACGAAAGAATGCTGGAACATTCGACGACCTTTCTCCTGGATGAGGTGAAAGCCGGAACTGATCACGCCGCGTGGTCGCGCAACACCCGCGCCAGCTGCTGAGCCACGATTTTGTCCTCCCCCGGCTGCAGCATGAACGAGCACATGCTCAAGCCGGGTCGATCCTCGCCGCCCCCAATTACGATGGAAGGCTTCGCATCGCGCAGCAGCTTGGAACACTGTTGTGGCGTCAGATTAATTCTGTTGTCCCACGTGATCTGCATGTGGGGGACGTGGTTGGCGATATCGGGCGTGAAAAACGACGTGCTGACGCCCGGGATCCTGGAAAGCTCGCGCGAGATTCCAGCCAGCGTCTCTTGCCACTGCTTGGACAAGGCATCATGGTCCTCTTTCAGGTAAAGCTCGAGAGCCTTCACCATCCCGATGATTTCTTCCTTGCCTACTTTCTGGCTGCGGCCCAGCGTGTCTTCATGCGGACTGTTGTTGAGCAGCGCGCAGGCGACCAGATCTTTGCGCCCCACCAGCAATCCCGCGCATTGCGGTCCACGAATGGCTTTGCCGCCGCTGAAGGTCACGAGATCGTATCCCATGTTCGTGTAGTCCCAAAGATGAGACACCGGAGGAGTATCGGCGGCGGCATCGTTCATGCAGGGAAGGTTGTATTGTTTGGCCAGCTTCACCCACTCGTCCACCTTGATCTGGCCGGCGGCATTGGCGAAGTTGCTGAAGTGCATCATCGCGGTGCGTTCGCTGACCGCCCTGCGCAATTGATCGCGCGTCTCGATTTCCACCAGCTTGACTCCGGTGGTTCGGAGCTGGTGATCGAAAGGATTGCGATGCGATTTCTGGATGATGACCTCCGACTTCATTCCGGTCAGGTCGGGAATCTGGCGGATCAGGGCCTCATTGTCGCCAGTGAGAATGCCTGCCAGTCCCGACTGGATCGCCGCCGCGGCGCCCGATGTGACCAGGGCCGTATATCCGTCCGGCAATTTCAACATCTCGGCGATGCGCTTGCCGGCCGCGACTTCCAGTTCCGGAATGCTGATGAAGTGGCGGCCTGCCATCGCCATGACCGCCTCCAGTTCGGGGCGCAGAATGGAGCCGCCGAGCATGGTCATGGTCCCCTGGCAATTAATAACCGGGGTCACGCCCAGCTCTTCGAAGGGATTCCCGGTTTGTCCGAACCCGGTAACGCCGACATTGCCGTCAGCAGGACCGGTAACGGAGGAATTAAGTTTCCGGGGTGCAATGACCGACGCTGCCGTTGCGGCCACGGTCCCGAGAAAGCCGCGGCGACTCCATTTAGATATGAATCCCATGAGAACTCCTCCGGCCTATTTGTGTGTGACTGCCGCAATGCAATTGATTTCGACCAGGGAATTCCCCGGGAGCGCCGCCACAGCCACGGTGGTGCGCGCCGGGCCGCCATGCGGGAAATAGGTTGCGAAGATTTTGTGCATTCCGTCCCAGTGCTCAATTTTTACCAGGAATACATTTGCCTGCAGAACGGTATCCATGGATCCACCACCTATCTCGACGTGCTTCTTGATTTTGTCCATGACGATGCTGGTGTGAGATTCAATCGTCCATTCCTTCGGATCGCGGCTATCGTGCGCGCCCTGCCCTGACACGTAGAGCAAGCCGTTGTGAACGATCACCGGCATAATCACGTCTTTCTCGCTGCCAGGCTTGCCCTCGCTATTCAGCTTGCGGATTGCATTCTTATCGCGCGCCGATAAGGCTTGGGCCGGAGATGCGGCCGCGCTCAGGCCCAGGGCCGAAAGTACGGATGCGAATCGCAGCGTGAACATCCTGCGAGTAGAGTTCAATGTCATATACCTGCTCCTTTGAGTTGAAGATCCAGATCATCTGCAAAGCAATCTAAAACGGAAAATGTCACGGGGCGGATCGCGAACATTTCGAAAGATAGTCGCAGGACGCCCGGCATCGTAATCGTTGCGGCGAGAAGTTAGAAAACGTCCACGCTGTCGCGTTGACGCACGCACTAATATACCTGAGCGGGCAGGCACCGTACTGTGACCGGCTGGGATCCAGTCCTCACTTGTCAATGTGCTTTACAGAGGAGTCGCAGATAGAAATTCAAAGGCGCCACCGGCGGGAATGTTCCCACTCCCCCGGCAGCACCTGGTTTTCAAATTCGGCCCCGCCAATCGAATGGCTAAGGGAATCTCTGATAAAGCTCGTACCTGTCCTCGATGAACCTCTGCAACTGTCATCCCGAGCGCAGTCGAGGGACCTTGTGTTCCTACGACACTGAATCAGAACTTCCCCACGCGGCCATACGCGCCGAGCCCGAACCAATGATGCGCCCGCAGCATCAGGCCGCCCGGTCCGCGCGCGTATTCGCAGTGTCGGAGATCTGGGTCAACACGGCGTCCGCATGCTTTTCCTCATCCAGCGTCCTTTCCAGCAGATCGGCTTCCTGCGTCTGTCCTAATATTTCAGCAAAGGTTCGGACGGTTCCGTAGGCTGCCATCTCGTAGTGCTCGACTTTCTGCGCGGCCGCGATAATGCCCGCATCGCGAACCGCTTCGTCACTCGCGTCGGATATGAGATCTTCTCCTTCCGTGATTAAGGCGGCTATACCCTTAGATTTCTTGCTGTCCACCTTGCCGGCCGAACTCTGCAGAATCTGTTCGATGCGTGCCACGTGCCCCCGCGTCTCCTGCAGGTGAGTCTCCAGGGCCAGTTTGAGGTGAGGGTCGCTGGCTTTCTCGATCATTGTAGGGAGAGCTTTTGTGATCTGGGTTTCGGCAGAATGGAGATGTTGCAATTGGTCAATGTAGAGTTTCCTGAGATTATCGAGATTTGCCGACATGAACTTCATGATTCACTCCTGAATAGTCTGACGTAAAACAACATCTAGTGCCATTGCCGCGCGATTGCAATACAGCGAAGGGGGGAGAAACGCTCATTGCGATCGGGCCGCGCGGCGGCGGCGGCCTGGGGTGATGTGGAGGGCGAGCATTTTGCGATATTCTGCTCCTCTGGCCCGTACATCGGCCGGAGCATGCCAGTATGCGATTTCCTCGCGCCAGCGGAATTCTGCTTCATCCCACCTGTCTCCCGGGCCCTCACGGGATCGGCGATTTTGGATCCGAGGCATTCGCCTTTGTGGATTTCTTGAAGGACGCGGGGCAGAAACTGTGGCAGGTGCTCCCGCTGAATCCAACGGGCTACGGCGATTCCCCTTTCCAATGTTTTTCAGCGCACGCGGGAAATCATCTCCTGATCAGCCTGGAGAAGTTGCGGGAGCAGGGCATTCTCGAGCCTGCCGACTTCCGCGACGCACCGGACTTCCCGCGCGACGAGGTGGATTTTGGCAGCGTCATCCGCTGGAAGACCGCGCTTCTGAAAGAGGCTGCAACGCGCTTCCTGAGGACGGCCGGCCCTCCCGACAGGCAGAAGTTCCACGAGTTCTGCGGCAGCAATTCGAACTGGCTGCCGGACTTCGCATTGTTCATGGCCTGCAAGGAGGAGCAGGGCGGCGTGGCCTGGAACCGCTGGCCGGCGGACATTGCGCGGCGCGAATCCAGTGCCATCGAAGCCGCGCGTGAGCGCTTGAAGGACCGGGTGCTGGCGGTGCAGTACTGGCAATTTGAATTCTTCCGCCAATGGCAGCAGTTGCGAGGCTACGCGCACGCGGCAGGAATTCGCGTGGTCGGCGACATTCCCATTTACGTGGCTCTCGACAGCGCTGACGTGTGGACCAATCCCCAGTACTTTCACCTGACGGACGACGGGCAGCCGACCGTAATAGCCGGCGTGCCGCCGGATTATTTCAGCGCCACCGGACAGTGCTGGGGAAATCCAATTTACCGCTGGGAACGGCTGCAGCAGACCGGCTACCGCTGGTGGATCGATCGCTATCGCGCGGCCATGAATTTGTATGACGCGGTGAGGATCGATCACTTCCGCGGCTTCGAGGCCTATTGGGAAATTCCCGGAGATCAGAACACCGCGGTCCATGGGCGCTGGGTAAAAGCGCCGGGCGGCGAGTTATTTGCCGTGCTGGAACGCGAGTTTGGCGAGCTTCCCATCATTGCCGAAAATCTCGGCGTGATCACTCCCGAAGTGGAGGCCATCCGGCGGCGCTTCCATTTTCCCGGCATGGCCATCCTGCAATTCGCCTTCGGCAAAGATCCGCAGGGGCCTTCTTTCCGCCCGCATAACTATTCCCGCGAACTTGCCGCCTACACCGGCACCCACGACAATGACACCACCGTGGGCTGGTGGAACAGTGCAGGCGGTAACGACAGCACACGCACGCCCGACGATGTGGCCAAGGAACGCGCCTTCGCGCGCGCGTATCTCAATCTCAGGGAGGGCGAGGCCATTCATTGGGTGTTGATCCGGGGCGTGCTTGCTTCAGTGGCTGATCTGGCGATCATTCCCCTGCAGGATGTGCTGGGTATCGGCAGTGAGGCCCGCATGAACCTGCCGGGTACCTCGAAAGGGAATTGGCGTTGGCGGTTCCGAAAAGGCGTGCTGACGCCGGAGTTGGCAGCACGTCTTCTGGAAATGGTCGAGGTCTACGACCGTTCTGGAAAAATGTACGTAGAAGTCTAGAGGCGCGGCCTGCAATTGCCTTGTCAGTCGCATCGACGACATTGCTTCGTGGCGATCTCCTGGGCGGACGGGATACTGAAATTACGCCGCGTGTCGTTCATTCCTGGGGCGCGCGACGGCATCGAAGTTCCGCGCCAGGTCGTCAAGCGCAGGCGCCACATCCAGGCCGCGCATGGGCGATCCGTGTCCTGGCGCCACACACTGAGGTTTGAGCTTCGCGAGGATCGCCACCGAGTCCTTCGCGGAGTCCCAATCGCTGGTGTAATAAGCAGGAGGCCCGTGCAGTTCAGGCCTCTGCATCGCCATCGGCGAAAGCGAGTCCTGCTTAGTTGTGCAGAACGCATCCCCGACAAGTAGTGTGCGATCCGAGTCGCGGAAGAACGACACGTGCCCTTCGGCGTGTCCCGGAGTATGAATCCACCTCCAATCGTTAAGGCCAGGAACACTGCCATCCAAGGGAAGGGCTTGAACACGGTTTCCCAGATTAATGGGACGGCGCGGGTAGAAAGGAGCTAGCAGGGATATAAGGCCGCCGCCTGCGTCGGGATCGGGCGCGGGGTAATTCTTCTGTCCCCGCAGGTATGGCAGTTCCGACTGATGAGCGTACACCGGTACGTCCCACTCCCACGCATCCAGAATCTGCGGGAACGCGCCCACATGATCGAAATGCCCGTGAGTCAGGAGAATGGCAGAAGGTTTGCAACCCCCAAAGTGCTTCTCACCCCACCGGCGAATGCGCCCGTCCGACGTGGGTAAACCCGCATCGATCAGGACCCATCCGCCAGGGGCAGAGACCGCGTACACGTTAACCTGCGCGATACGCAGACCGCGGACGCCCGGCGCAATGTTGTCCAGGGCGACAACGTCTTTCTCGTTGATTTCAATTCCATCCGGCATGATGCTTAGTACCTCCAGGGCACGAACGGAGCGCGGTCGCTGCAGGGTTCGCTGGGGATTTGCGTTTAGGATGCAGTTGCCAGTTTGAAGGTCAACGCGAAACCAACATTCAACTGAACGGCTCGGCGCCTTGACCATGGTGAACACGAGTGTTAGCTTCGCTTTTCCAGCCAGCATGCCGCAGGAGAGAGAGTTCTGAGCCGTAGAGGGAAGCCGCTTCAATTCGCGGGACTCAGCCGGCGCGACTTCCTGGTTCGATTCTGCCAGGGGAGCGCTGCAACTTTCCTTCCCTCGCGGTTCTGGAATGTGCCATTTCCCTTCGGTGGAAATAATCTTTCTGGTTCGCCAGACCCGGGATATTTCCTGCGCCCGCGTTACCGAAGCGAACGTCCGCTGGACACAACGTTGCTCAAGGTTCAGGCGGGCTCGGATGAGTTCATCAACGAAAGATATGCGGAGGAAGCCGCTGAGACCCTGAACGCCTGGAGCGCGGGTCTTCGGCGTTCTCCGCGCGAGACCGCAGCGGTGGCGAAGTCCCTTGTGCCGGAATTTCGGGGAACGCCGCTGCAGCCCCTCTCAACAGAACTCGTTCGTTCCTCGCCGGCCCTGGAAGTGCGGCGCAGCCAATTCGGGAGCGATGCGACCCTCGATGGGCAGGCGTTCTTGAAGCACTGGCAATCGTCCTTCGAATCTTTTTCCCGGATCGAGGTTGCGGAATTTCAGATTACGAGGGTTGAGACTCAAGGCACGGGTGAAGCAAATCAAAGACCGCGTACCTTGCTCACGGAAGTGCGCTACGAAATTGTGGGGGAGGGGCCGGGGTTTCACCGCGAACAGCGTGTCGGCAATTGGCGAATCGGCTGGCAGTCAGTGGACTCCGGAGCGTTTGGCGTTCACAGTCTGGAAGTGCTAGGGGAGACGAGGGCAAGGTCCAGCGTTCCGTTCTATGTGGACATCTCCGCTGCCGCGCTGGGCCGCAATTCATCGTATGCGGAGCAGTTGCTGCACGGAACCGACTACTGGCGCACGCTCCTGGACGGCGCCTGCGGTATCGATCTATATGGGCACAACGGAATTTCCGCAGCCGACATCGACGGCGACGGTTTCGATGACATTTACGTATGTCAGCCGGCGGGACTCCCCAACCGCCTTTACCACAATCGCGGCGACGGAACTTTTGAAGATGTCACGGACGCTTCCGGGCTCGGGATTCTGGACAACACAGCCTGCGCGCTGTTTGCGGATTTCAATAATGATGGGCGCCAGGATGTAGTGCTGGTGCGGGCCAATGGACCTGGATTATTCGTCAATGACGGGCGAGGCAAGTTCCGCGAGAAGGCAGGCGCATTTCGCTTCGCGAATGCCCCGCAAGGAACGTTCACCGGGGCCGCGGTAGCGGATTACGATCGCGATGGCTGGCTCGATATCTATTTCTGTCTATATTCGTATTACCAGGGCACGGCGCAATACCGGTATCCCTCGCCCTATCACGACGCGGAGAATGGTCCGCCAAACTTCCTGATGCGTAACCACGGCGACGGCACTTTCCGCGACGTGACGGCGGAATCAGGCCTGAATCAGAACAACACCCGCTATAGCTTTTGTTGCGCATGGAACGACTGGAATGGCAACAACTGGCCGGACTTGTATGTGGTCAATGATTTCGGTCGGAAGAATCTTTACCGCAACAATGGCAACGGAACTTTCACCGATATCGCCCAGCAGGCCCAGGTGGAAGACGTGGGCGCGGGGATGAGCGTGTCGTGGCTGGATTACGACAAGGACGGCGCCGACGATCTTTATGTCGCGAACATGTGGTCAGCGGCGGGCGTCCGGGTCTCGGCGCAAGAGCCCTTCAAGAAGGATTCCTCCCCCGAAGTTCGAAGCGCATTTCGCAAGCATGCGATGGGCAATTCCCTGCTTCGCAATCAGGGCCCTGCATTTGCCGAGGAGACGAGTTCTTCACAGACCGGAATGGGGCGCTGGTCGTGGTCGAGCGATACTTTCGATTTCGATCACGACGGTTTTCCTGATCTTTACATTGCGAATGGCATGATCTCGGGGCCGTCGCGATTTGACCTGAACAGTTTCTTCTGGCGGCAAGTGGTGGCTCATTCTCCCGATCGAGCGGCGCCCTCGCGCGAGTACGAGCAGGGGTGGATGGCGATTAACGAACTGATCCGCGCCGATGGCACATGGAGCGGCTACGAGCGAAACGTCTTTTACGCCAACAATCGGGATGGGACGTTTTCCGACGTTTCCGGCGCGATCGGCCTCGACTTCATCGAGGACAGCCGCTCGTTTGCGCTTGCGGACATCGATCATGACGGAAGGTTGGAGATCGTTCTCAAGAACAGAAGCGCGCCTCAGTTGCGAATCCTGAAAAACATCGTGAAGGATCTCGCGCCTTCGGTGATCTTTCGTTTGCGCGGCGCCAGAAGCAACCGCGACGCGGTTGGCGCAGTCATCACCCTGCAGAGCGGCTCACGACATGATTCACAAATGCTTCGTCTGGGCTCCGGATTTCTCTCTCAGCACAGCAAGGAAGTGCTTTTTGGCCTTGGGGACCAAGTCGGACCGGTGCACGCAAGCATCCGGTGGCCGAGCGGCGTCGTGCAGGAACTCAAGAATGTTCCCGTCAATCACCGCATCTGGGTGGAAGAGGGCAGCCAGCCTTCGCGCATGGAGCCGTTCACCAGTGTGAAGCTTCAGTCCACTTCGAGCAATGCCGGGGCCGGGGAGCCGCTTCCGTCCCGGGTTGAAACCTGGCTGCTGGCGCCGGTTCCGGCTCCTGATTTCTCGTTGCCCGATATTGACGGAACGCCGCGAACGTTGTCGTCGTACCGCGGCAAGCCCGTACTGCTGCACTTCTGGACCAGCAGGTCTGCGGAGTGCGCGCTAGGGTTGCGGGGCTTTCAAAAATCCTATGCGCGCTGGCCGGGCCAGCTACTCAGCGTCAACGCGGACCAGTGGGCTATGAATGACGGCAGCCATCAGACGGCAAATCAGCAGGAGGTGGCGGCGTGGGTGCGCAAGGAGCGGTTGTCCTTCCCGATTGTGCGCGGATCGGACGACGTGCTGGCAATTTATAACATTTTGTACCGCCAGATTTTTGATCGCCACCGCGATTTGAGCCTGCCAAGTTCGTTTCTGGTTGATGAAGCCGGACAGATCGTGAAAATTTATTGCGGCGCGATCGCCGCCGAGCGCGTCGAGCAGGATTTTCGAGCCATCCCCAGTTCGGACGCGGAGCGGATTGCGCGCGGGCTGCCGTTTCCCGGCTCCCCGCCCGCGATTTCAGCCGGACGCAACCATTTGTCCTTGGGCGCTCTGTTCTTTCAGCGCGGCTACCTGGAACCGGCGGAGGCGTCATTCCAGCAAGCTCTGGCGGCCGATCCGTCGAGCGCCGAGGCGCTTTATGGCATTGGAAGCGTTTATCTCAACCAGAACAAGAATGCGGCTGCGCAAGCCATGTTCGAACGCTGCGTGAAACAGCAGGCGGACTACCCGGATACTCTGCCCGATGCCTGGAACAATCTCGGAGTCATCGCAACCCGCGAAAATAAAATTGCCCAGGCGGCCGAAAACTTCCAGCAGGCCCTGAAGCTTAGTCCCAATCACTTGCCGTCTCTTATAAACCTGGGCAATGCATACCGTTTGCAGAAGCAGTGGAACGAAGCGCGCCAAGTTCTCGACCGCGCCCTGGCGGTGGCGCCCGATGATGCGGAAGCCAACTACAGCCTGGGGATGGTTTACGCGCAAACCGGCGACACGACAAAAGCGTACGAGCATTTGCAGCGCGCGCTGAAGGCCCGCCCGGATTACCCGGAGGCATTGAACAATCTCGGCGTGCTGTACCTGGTCACGCGCCGAACGCAGGAGGCGGTGGCAAGTTTCCAGGAATGCATTCGCGTGGCGCCGGCGTTTGATCAGGCCTACTTGAACCTGGCGCGCCTCTACGTCCTGCAGGGAGCTCAGGATAAGGCCGGAGACTTGCTGCGGAAGTTGCTGCAACAGCATCCGGAGCATGCCCAGGCGAGGCAGATGCTGGAGCAGTTGCAGCAATAACGCCGATTCACGGTTTGGGCGTCGGCGCCGTCAGCAACCCGATAAACTCCTGGTAGAACTTCTGCGTGTCCAGATCGTCTTGGATTTCCACCGGTGGACCGTGAACTGTCGGCTTGTCTGCTTCTGTCCAGCTCAAGGTGTTGCCATACCCCGCTCCCCGGTCCAGGTCTGCGTCCATGTAACGCTTGGACCGGCTGGTGATCAGTGAGGGATCGATCCAGGCCAGGGCAGCCAGTTCGTCCCAAAGATAGTTATATTCCCCCTGCAGGCGGGCGTAGCGGGCGACATATGTGGCGGCGGGGACCTTTGCTGCCTTGACCTCATCAATGAGTTTCTGTGTAAGCCGTGTCTTCACCGAGATGTCCACGCTCGTACAAACAATCCTCGGCCATGGCGCCAGCAGCACCCGGTGAGCCGCTTCCGGGTCGAACCACAGGTTGAATTCGCGGGTGGGCGTATTCCTGAACTCCGGATCATCGGTTCTGGGACTGAAACTTCCGCCCATGAAGATCAGCTCTTTGGCTAGAGTGGGAAATGCGGGATCGATCGCGATGGCAAGGGCCAGGTTGGTCATCGGTCCACCCTCGTAAATCGTGATCTCGTGCGGATACTTTCGGACCATGCGCACAAGAAAATGCGCGGCATCTTCGTCCGCCGCCCTGGTTTTGGGAGTGCCCTCAGGCATCTCCCCCAGCTGGTCGGGCGGATGATACATGCGCGGCGTCCATGCGCCAACCCACGGAACCAACCCGTACTGCCGTTCCCACAGCTCGGTTTCGTCCTGGCGGCGCACCAGCGGATATTCCGCTCCGGCGACGACCGGGATGTCGCTGCGTCCGATGATCTCGAGCATGCGCAGCGTGTGTGCCACTTCGGCTTTGAGCCAGGCGTCGCCGGTCATCACCGTGATGCCCAGGACTTCGGTCTGCGGAGACTGGATCAGCAACAGCATCGCTTGCTGATCGGTCCCGGCAGGTCCGGCCCCGTCCTGATCGATGATGATCTTGCGCCTGGCTTCCTCGCTCCTGCAGAGAACTGAACTGAAAAGCAAAAGGGTTAACAGCAGGCAGTGGATGGATAGGACTGGTGAGTGGAAATTTTTTCGAGATTCGGTCATGAAGCACTGCATTTTATTTGCTAATAGCTCCTCGACGCCAGACTGCGCCAGAGTACAGGGATCCTTCGACTCCGGAACCGCGTCGGCTTTGCCGAAGCCGCTCCGGCGCTCAGGATGACAGAGCACAATTTGTTTTGGGTACCATCCTCGTAAAATATTGCCAACGCGCGACTTACACCCACGGGTACGCGCCGAGTCCCCGCAAAGTACTCCATTTAGACCGCTTACACGCAAAGCATTCAAAAGTATAGACTTAAGTCGCCCGTAAAGCTTCCGCCAGCAGACCATTCTGCAACTCGCGTGCATGACTCATGTTGGCTTGCATTGGTTTCTGAGTAAAGGTCATTCGTCACAAGGATTGGCTGTGGAAAACTTAGTCTGGGGCAAGTTCCATGGGCGAGCGGGCCGGCGGACAAGGCGTCCGCCGCTACACAATCCACCGGTGGTTGCTCGGTGCGGGGCCGATGGCTAGAATTCTCCATTGACCTCGTGCCCGTGCCTTCCATTTCGCCTTCGTTCCTTACGGCATGCTTCACAAGGCTCTCCGTCGCGTTAATCGCTACATTTCTGACCGCCGGGCTTTACGCCTGGGCACAATTGCCGGGCGCCGGTTCGTCTTCGTTGCATGGTACGGTTCGCGATTTGCAAGGAAGAGCCGTCGCGCACGCGCAGGTGCAACTGCAAACCAAGGACTCCCGGCAGGTCTTCACCGCGACCACGGACTCTCAAGGTGTATACCGATTTTCCAATCTGCAGCAGGGAAATTATGTTCTGCGGGTAGTGAGTGCTAACGGCAGCGCAGAAATTGCCTCGCTTGCGTTAGGTGAGAAAGAGAACAAGACGGTTGACTTGAACTTGCGTCCGGAGGGATCGGAACAGAGCGCGCAAGCGGCGCCGCAATTTTACGATGAACCGCAATTCACCGTATCCGGCGTTACGGATACGACGAACCTCGGTGGACATGGATCGGATACGGTGGTCCGCACGCGAGAGACCCTGGCCAAAGAGACTGCAACTCTCGCGCAACCGGGCAAGGGCGTTGGCGGAAACACCGCGACCGAGAGTTCCCTGAGAGAGGCGCTGCAGCACGATCCGGCGAGCTTCGAGGCCAATCACCAGTTGGGCATGCTGCTGCTGGCGAACGATAGGGCAGAAGAGGCCGTCCCGTACCTGCGGCGCGGGGCGGAACTTCAGCCGCGGGATGCGGAGGTCCATCATGCGCTGGGCGACGCGGAAGAAAAGCGCGGCGATCCCCTGGAAGCGGTGCGCCAGTATCAGCGTGCGGCGGAACTCGATCCGAGCGAGACATATTTATTCGATTGGGGGGCTGAGCTTCTGCTGCACCACGCGCCTGAGCCCGCGGTGCAGGTGTTTACCAAAGGCAATACGTTGTATCCAAAGTCGGTGCGCATACTGATCGGGCTGGGTGCGGCCTGGTTTGCCCGCGGAGCCAACGATCAGGCGGTGCAGAAGATCTGTGAGGCGTCAGACTTAAATCCCGGCGATTCGAAACCATATGTTTTCCTGGGGAAGATGCTGCGCGCGGAGTCGAAGCCTTCGCCCGATGAACTGGAGAAACTGCAACGCTTTGTGACTCTCGAGCCGCAGAATGCCGAGGCCAATTACTACTACGCCGTGGCTCTCTGGAAATCCCGCAAAGACGCTTCAGATCCTGAGATTGCGCATAGCGAATCATTGCTGCAGCGAGCCGTTCAGCTGAATCCGAAGTTTGCGGCGGCTCACCTCCAGCTTGGAATCGTGCACCAGGAAGAGCAGGACTACCGTAAGGCAATTTCAGAGTACCAGCGCGCGATTCAGATCGATCCGCAACTGGAGGAAGCGCATTTCCGTTTGGGCCAGGCGTACCGACAGACGGGGGACGTCGAGAAGTCCAAAGAGGAACTGCGCATTCACCAACAACTCGCCAAAGAGTCGGCGCAGCAAGTCGAGCGTGAGCGCCACGAAATTCGCCAGTTCGTGTACACGCTGCGGGATCAGGGAAGTCAGAATCACTGAGTGTCCGGAGTCTTCAAATGGACCGAGCTGCAGACATGAGCGCGGCATTGGCGTTTGTAATTAATCGCATAGAAGAGCAAGCGATCCGATTGGGGCAGCCGCTCGATGAAGAGCAACGATGCCTGCTCAACAATTTGCCAGACCAGTCAGACGTGCCTGAGTTCAGCACCGGCGATCCAGAATTTCCCGTTAACTTTGGATTGAGGGACACTACGTAGGAGCGGCTCACTGTACTTGCTAAGGACGCATATCGCAGTGATCGTGAAATGAATCCGGAATCGCGGGAGTGGGAGTTTGCTTTCAACGTCTCGAAACTCGACCATCACCCTATCCGTTGGCTCTTGCAATGGGCCGGTGTCAAACAGCGGAGGCCGTGGTGGGACAGATGGCTCCTAGTCGCCGCTTCACTCTTGTTCATCATAGCGTCTGCACCGTTGATGATCCTCGTTATCGACAGAGGGTGGGTTTGGTGGCGATGGGCAGTGGTGGCGGCAGGATATATTTGTCTCGTGCTTCTCATGCGTCTTGCTGCCAAGCGAATCGAAGAACGGCAGTTGAAGGAGGACATCGAGAGAAGTAGGAGTACCTCTCGCTTTATCAGCACAGTCAGATGATCAGTTGGCAAAACGTCGAGTGCAAACGCCTGATTTCGCCAGTTGAGGGCTAGAATGGATCTCCGCAAAGCCATGCGATATCGTATGGTGCGAATTTGTGACCAGCGGAGAACATCAAGTGAAGCCCAACCTGGCATTAAGCATCACATCTGTACTCTCGATTCTGCTCATGACGTTGCACGTGACGAGCGACGCCCTCCATGCCAAGGTCGGGAACCCCGAAGCCGGGGGCTTAACCTTCGTGATTGTGCCCATTCTCGTCGTATGGCTATACGGAACGCTGGTGCTCCCGGACCGACGCTCAGGGTACGTCATCATGCTCGTCGGGTCACTGATTGGGCTGGCAATGCCTGTCATCCACGTGATGGCAGCGCGCGGGGAACTCGCGAAGGGCAGCGGACCATTCTTGTTCGTCTGGACGCTTCACGCACTCGGCGTCACCTCCATGTTCTCGCTCATCCTTTCGGTGCGCGGACTGTGGAGTTTGCGACGTGGTCAATCCCGGTAGGAAACTGGCATTTTGAGTGCAATCGCCTAATAGCGTCACTGCTCAATGGAACACGCGTCCTCGTTGGCAAACTATTGGCTGTGAAGAGCAACGGCATCGGAATCGTTCTCGCCCTCCCAACTACTCTCGCCCTCGAGCTTGGCTAACGATAGTTTCAGGTCTTCGTCAAACAGAGTCAGGCACGTCGGTCCAACAACTCGCAAAAAGGACTGTCTGCTCGTTGCTGGGAGTATCGCTGTGTGCTGCCGCAGCGATGCGCCGAAAATTTACGTTGGCCAACGTGTGTGCAATCTATGCGCAAGCTCTTTCACTACTTCCATCTATTCGTTGCAGCGGCGGCCCTATTGCCGCATTCTTCGGCATCGGCGCAAAACCGCCCGCGAACTGTCGCGTATCAATTTAGCCATGCGGCCATCATGGATCCAACACTCTCTCCTGACGGGAAGGACATGATCTACATCATGGTGATTGCAGGCAAAGAGCAACTGATGCGCAGGGCGGTGGACGGTTCCTATGTGCGACAGCTCACCAGCGATGATGCTAATCACGAGGATCCGGCCTGGTCGCCGGATGGAAGTCGGGTTGCGTTTGTGCTGAGAAAGGATGGAACCGAGCAGATTCACATCATGAATCCGGACGGAACTGGCGTCGAGCCGCTCACGCCCGCTGCCGTGAAAGCCATCCACCCGAGTTGGTCCCGAGATGGCCGCCGCGTTCTGTACTGTACTGACGACGATCTGGCGCCTCCCCGCAAAAATCCATCGGAGATCTACTGGATCGACATCGCAACTCGTAGCATCACGAAACTGATGGCAGGCGGGGTCAACACCTATCCCGTGTGGTCGCCCGACGGAAAGATGATGGCATTCCGCAGAATGCTGGGCGAGACGAACTCGGAGGTGTTCGTGGCGGATGCGGACGGCTCCAATGCCCGAAATATCACCAACGATCCAGCCTTTGACGGGTGGCCGGCATGGTCGCCGGACGGGAGCCTGATCGCATTCGCCTCCAACCGGGGGAATCAGAATTATCAGATCTATACGATGCGTCCGGATGGGAGCGATGTGCGACTCGTCGCGGCCACCGAAGGACGTGGCACCGCCCCGAAGTGGTCGCCCGATGGGGCTACGATCTATTTCACGATATGCGGCAAGTCGGCGTTCAGCCTCGATTGTCAGATCTACGCGGCGCAGCTCGACGCGTATTCGGCGCATTAGCCCCCGCTGCAGGTTTTGCCGACCCGGATCGTTAGTCCTTTCATTATTTCGACTCAGTGTTCGTAATTGGCGAAGGAGCGCGGTCTCGCTCATCCGCTGCAAGTCCAACGTCCCCGTCGTGCTTACCTCGGCCGCGCGCTGTGTTACACTTTTGTATTCATACGAATAGCGGCACGGAAGACTCGAATCCATCCATGCTTTTTTCCAAAGAATATGTGGGCTACTTGGCCCGCGAAGTCACTAAAAGGTTGGTTGCAGGCAAGTTCATTGAGACGGCGACGGTCCCGGCAGTGACCGAGCGCGTGAGCGCGGCCCTGGTCGACGAGCTTTCGCTCGAAGACCGTATCAATGACGAAGTCCGCGTGATCCTTGAAGCCTACTCCGACGAAATGAACAAGACCGGGGCGAATTATCAGGAGATGTTCCGCAAGGTGAAGAACGAACTGGTGCGCAAGTACAAGGCGGTGCTGTGAGGCTCAGCCGCGACAAGGTGAACGTGCTGGCCCGCGCGGTCTCCGACGTCCTCAAGCAGATGGACGAAGTCGATTTCATCGAGGATCCGAACACCATCCGGCAGGAGACGCGGAAGATCCTTGAGGATCTGTTGAATCAGGAAGCCAGGATCGATCTGGCGGCCCGGCAGAAGATCGATACCCAGAAGCGGACCATCCTCGAAGGCTCGCAGGAGTGGGACATTCTTTACCGCAAATACTACAACGAAGAAGTGAAGAAGCTTGGCGTGTAGCAGTTCCTTCCCATCGACGCCGTCTTCCGCGAGAGAATCTGCCGTGAACACTGCGCAGGACATCAAGTCCATTGTGAAGCGAGCCGCTTGCGCCGCGGGATTCGATCTGGCGGGGATCGCTCCCGCGGCGGATGCGCGCGAACTGGAGCGTTTCCCTGAATGGATCGCCGCGGGACATGCGGGCGAGATGAAGTACATGGAAGCGCGGGATGATCGTGGCGCCCTGAAGCGGGCGTCGCTTGCGCGAGTAGCGCCCTGGGCGCAAAGCGTGATCGTGTGCGCCATCAACTACAACACCGATCACCCGTACTCCACTGAGGTCCGGAATCCTGAACGGGGTTGGATCTCGCGCTATGCCTGGAGCCGCGAGGATTATCACGATGCAGTGCTGCGCCGCTTGAAGCAGGTAGAAGCTTCTTTGCGCGAGGCGGTCGCGCAGGTTGAAACCCGCAGTTATGTCGACACCGGGCCCATCGTGGAGCGCGTATTCGCGAAGTATGCGGGTGTGGGCTGGATCGGCAAGAATACCTGCATCATCAACCAGCAGATGGGCTCGTGGCTTTTTCTTGGCGTGATCCTCACGTCGCTGGAGTTGCAGCCCGATTTGCCCGCGCCCGATCGCTGCGGCACCTGCCGTCGTTGCATCGAAGCGTGTCCCACGGATGCTTTGCTGAAGCCCTACGAATTGGATTCGAACCGCTGCATTTCCTATCTCACGATTGAGAAGCGCGACTCCATTCCCGAGCCCTTGCGCGCGGGCATGGGACATCAGATTTTCGGCTGCGACATCTGCCAGGATGTCTGTCCCTGGAACCGAAAAGCCCCCTACTCTGCGGCGCCCGAGCTTGCTGCTCGCGAGCCGCTGGTCAACCCGGCGCTGGAGTGGCTGGCGGCGATGTCGGAGGAAGAATTTCGCCAGACGTTTCGCGGGTCCCCGGTGCGCCGTGCCAGGCATGCCGGCTTGCGGCGAAATGTGGCGATCGCCATGGGCAACAGCGGTCGCCAGGAATTTCTCCCCAGGCTCGAGGAAATGAGCCGGGACCAGCAGGACTCCGTTGCGGAGACCGCATTGTGGGCCATGAAACGCCTGCAGACCGGCGGAGGGCCGCTGCCGGAGAAATAAACTGCGGCACACCCTCTTCCCCCCCCAATAGCACAAGGTAAGCCCTTGAAACTTTGGTAATTAGCATTTTCTCCAGCCTGCAACTAATGTGACGGCAAGGGGTTCTCAGCTAAGGAGTTTTGATTCAGCAGTACGGGACCATGAAGTGTTCACGCCACATCCAGTTCATGCGGCGCGCGTTGGGGACAGCAGTCATCGCGGTCTGGCTTTTCTCCGCTTTTGCCCATGCTTCGGCCACTCTCTTCCTGGAAGAGCCTTACGGTAAATTAGGATTCTTTACCGCCACTGGACACGCCGCCGTTTACCTTTCCGGAGTCTGCGCTGAAACCCCGGTGAAGCTTCGTCCTTGCGCTCCCGGAGAAACCGGCGTTGTGATCAGCCGGTATGACGGAGTGGGCGGCTACGACTGGGTTGCGATCCCGCTGATCCCTTACCTTTACGCCGTCGAGCGCGCCGAGGATGTGCCGCTATTCGCCGATGCGAAGTTGACCCTGTTCTTGCGCGACCGCTATCGCCGGAAATACCTGGAGGAGATCGCGCCGGATGGAAAGAATGGCCAGGCTCCGGGCGGAAACTGGTACGAACTCGTGGGATCTTCGTACGATCGCACTATCTACGGATTCGAGATTGAAACCACGCCGTCGCGGGACGCGGCCCTGATCGAAAAGCTGAACTCTTCCCCAAACAAGTCTCATTTTCACCTGAGCACGAGAAATTGCGCGGATTTTGCCAAAGACATTCTGAACTTCTACTATCCAAAATCTTTTCACCGCAGCATCGTCGCGGACCTGGGCATGACAACGCCCAAGCAGATGGCAAAGCTGCTGACCAGGTACGGAACCCGGCATCCGGAGTTGCAGGTCTCCAGAATGGTCATAGCGCAGGTGCCGGGCACAATGCCGCGCAGTACGGCGGTGCACGGAGTGGTCGAGTCGTTCCTGAAGGCCAAGAAATACATCGTGCCGAGCGTGGTCGTGAGCCCGATCTTCGCCGGATGCGTTGCGGCGGTCTACGTGGGAACCGGCGCCGGGCACTTCGAGCCGGGTCGCGATGCCCGGGTGTTTGTGGTGGGCAGCGATCCCGAGGCCCCGCTTAATCACGAGGATCTGCGCGCCTACCGCGAGCAATTGAAGCATTTTCTGGCGGGAGCGTACCCCGACAAATCCGGCGTGAATGTGGAAAAAACCTGGGGAAGGTTGCAGTCGCGGTCCAGGATTTCTGTCGATGAGAACGGTCAGCCGGTTTTGCACGTGCCGGGCGAGGCAGGCGTGGCCCAGGTCGGCCTGTCCGCGCGGAACGTATTGCAGAGCGATGCTCCTCCGCAACTTGTGCGGCAACTCCTCGAAGCTCGTTTGCAGGCGGAATTAAGCCGTCGCGCCTGGCATGGCATCTCGGAAACTGAGGTAGACAGGGACTGGGCACTTCTGCAAAGGACAATCTCGGGAAGCGATACGCGAACTTCCGCCGGCAATATGCGCTCGGAAACTCTTTCCGGCAGCCAGCCTTAAAATTCTTCGACCAACGCCTTTCAACACCAAGAAGCCTTTTTTTTTACTGCTCCTGGGGCGGATGAGGCGGCATGCCCGAGCCCGGGACGGGTGGCTGTCCGGGCTGCTGCTGCATTTGCAATTGCATCTGGCGCTGCTGCATTTCCTGGAGCATCTGCTGCGGCGTCTTGACCTGAGGCTGATCCGGATTGGCCTGCTCGGCGGACTCGGGCGGAGGCTGCTGGTCGGCATTGTCATCGACCATCTCGTTGCCTTCGGCGTTCGCGGGATCATTCATTTCGGGCTGAGGCATCTCCTGCGGTTGTCCCGGAACGGGGGTAGCCTGAGCCATTCCCTGCTGGGGAGCAGGAGCGGCGGGTGGCGGCATGCTTTCCGAAGGGCTTTTTGCCACCAGGACCACGCGCGTCAGCGCGGAATCACTGCCGGGCGCTCCCAACAAGACATAATTGAAACGAGATCCATTCAGCAGGTCGGCCACAACCTCGCGGGCAGGCCCGGGACCGAGGTGAGTAACCACGCG
>DASREX010000050.1:0-9590 GCA_035651855.1 Candidatus Sulfotelmatobacter sp. | reverse complement strand
CTGGGCGTTCTTTTGACTTGACAGCCCAAGCCCGCCCGCATAGGATTTTCAGATACCGACCGACCGGTCGGTTTTCCTGGGGATTGCTTTTCTGCCTTGAGTTCGGGACACTGATTCCCATCCCCAAAAAGCAAGGGTTCCCTTTTCTCCCTTGTGCTACGAGAGGAGCACACAGTGGTCACTATCTTTTACGAACGCGACGCCAAGCCCGACGCGCTGAGGGGCAAGACGATCGCCATCCTTGGCTATGGAAGCCAGGGGCACGCCCAGGCCCAGAATCTCCGCGACAGCGGGCACAAAGTCATCGTTGGGCTCGATCCCGGCCGTAAGAGCGCCCAGCAGGCCAAAGCCGACGGCATGGTCGTCGTCGCTCCCGATGAGGCCGCCAAGCGCGCGGACTGGATTCACGTTCTCACTCCCGATGAAACCCAGGCCGAACTCTACGACCAGCACATCAAACCCTACCTGCATCCCGGAAAAGTGCTGGGGTTCTCGCACGGCTTCAGCATTCATTTCAAAGCTATCGTTCCGCCCCAGGATGTCGATGTGCTGATGATTGCTCCCAAGAGTCCCGGTCACCTGGTGCGCCGCGTGTACACCGAGGGCCGCGGCGTGCCCGCGCTGCTTGCCATCCAGCAGGATGCCAGCGGCCGCGCTCACGAACTCGGCTTGGCCTACGCGCATGGCATCGGCTCGACCCGCGCCGGCGTTCTGGAAACCACTTTCAAGGAAGAAACCGAGAGCGACCTGTTCGGAGAGCAGGCCGTCTTGTGCGGCGGCCTGACGTCGCTGATCAAGAAGGGATTCGAAACCCTGGTGGAAGCAGGCTACGCGCCCGAGATCGCCTACTTCGAGTGCCTGCATGAAGTGAAGCTCATCGTCGACCTGATCTACGAGGGCGGATTAGACCGCATGCGCTACTCCATCTCCAATACGGCAGAGTACGGCGATCTGACCCGCGGCGAAAAAGTTGTGGGCGATGAAACCCGGCAGGCCATGAAGAAGATTCTCGCCGACATCCAGTCCGGCAACTTCGCCCGGGAATGGATTGCCGAGAATAAAGCGGGCTGCCCGAACTTCAACCAGTTGCGCGAAAAAGAAAAGCAGCACCCCATCGAGATCGTGGGCGCACAACTGCGCAGCATGATGAGTTGGCTGCCGCAGCCGGGAAAAAAGAAGGCCGAAGTTCCCAAGGAACCCACAAAACAGGTGGTGAATGCGTAACAGAAGTAAAACCCAGAATTGTGGACAAACCGGGGGTGCCCCACGTCTCGCCGCTTTTGCGAGACGTGGGAACTCCGAACTCCCGACCGTGACCAGGGTGGAGAATGCTTAAAGGAGCCGACATCGTTCTGCAGTGCCTGCGCGCCGAAGGGGTCGACCTGGTATTCGGGTACCCTGGCGGCGCGATCATGCCGTTGTACGACGCGCTGGAAGGTAGCGGCGTGCGCCACATCCTCACCCGGCACGAGCAGGGCGCCGTCTTCGCGGCGGAGGGCTATGCGCGCGTTACCGGCAAAGTGGGGGTCGCCATGGCAACCAGCGGCCCGGGCGCAACCAATCTGGTGACCGGAATTGCCGACGCGAAGATGGATTCGGTCCCCCTGGTCTGCATCACGGGGCAAGTCCGCAGCGCGCTGATCGGCACGGATGCCTTTCAGGAGACGGATGTCTTCGGCGTGACCCTGTCGCTCACGAAGTGGAGCCGCCTGGTGCGCACGCTTGACGAGATTCCCGAAGCCATTGCCGAGGGATTCCATTGGGCCCGCAGCGGCCGTCCCGGTCCGGTCGTCATCGACATTCCCACGGACATGCTGAAGGCCAAGAAGGAATTCTCCGGGCCGGTGAAGTTCACGCCGCACGCGCGTCCGGCCGAAGCCAAAGCCGACGGCGCATTCACCGATACCATCGTGGCTATGCTGCAGCAGTCGTCCAAGCCGGTGGCCCTGGTAGGCGCCGGGGCGAAGCTCTCGGGAGCAATCCCTGAGCTGCGCCGCTTGCTCGACAAGCTGAACATTCCCGCCTTCGCGACAGTTCATGGCCTGGGCGCAGTGGAACCGCAGGCTCCTTATTACCTGGGTATGGTCGGAATGCACGGAACCCGGGCGGCGAACACGGCGCTGCACGAGACCGACCTCCTGCTGGTCTTCGGAGCGCGCCTGGACGACCGCGTTACCGGCGATCCCAGCCGGTTCGCGCCTCACGCCAAGATCGTCCATTTCGAGATCGATCCCGCGCAGTTGGACCGGGTGCGCCCCTGCGATCTGCCGGTGATCGGCAACCTTTCCGATACCATTCCCGCGTTCGAAGCGGAACTGCGGCGGCATACGCTTCCCGACTTCGGCAGCTGGCGGGCGGTCGCCTGCGGCCCGGAGCGCGCCGAACTGGACCCGCGCGGCCTGGCCCAACCGACCATCCGCTTCCTGGATGAACTGTTCAGCCGCCTGCCGCAGGACAGTGTCGTGATTGCCGACGTCGGCCAGCACCAGATGTGGGCGGCGCAACGCTACCGCTCGTCTTCGCCGCGCGGCTTCATCACCTCGGGCGGACTCGGTTCCATGGGATTCGCTCTTCCGGCCGCGGTGGGCGTGCAACTGGCGAAGCCGGACAGCTGCGTGCTCTGCGTCTCGGGCGACGGCGGATTTCAGATGAACATCCAGGAACTGGCGACCGTTCACCGCCTCGGCCTTCCGGTGAAGATGGTGATCATCGACAACAAGTACCTGGGCATGGTTCGCCAATGGCAGCAGCTGTTCTACGAGCGCAATTATGCCGAGACGGACTTGAGCGATAATCCGGACTTCGTCGAGATCGCCAAGGCGTACAAGATTGCCAGCTTCCGCATGAAAGAAGACGCCATGCGCGAGTTCCCGGTCTCGCAGGAGACCGGCGAGCAGATCGACCGCTTCCTGCGCTCCCCGGAGCCGGAACTGCTGGTCTTCGACTGCGCCCCGGAAGCCAACGTGTTCCCCATGGTTCCGGCAGGAGCCGCGCTGTCGGAGATGTTGCTGGAGGAAAAGTAGGGGAAGGCAGAAGTTAGAAGTCAGAATGCAGAAGTAAAAAAGCAACGCAGAAATTTGAGAAGCAAGTAAGAAGTAAGAAGTAAGAATGAAGAAGTGGGAATGAAGCAGTACAGAAAGTAAAGTAGACATCGGAAGCAAGAGTGCACAAGTCCAAGACAGGGCAAGTAAGAAGTAAGAATAATGAAGAAGTAAGAATGAAGAAGCTACGAAGGTAGAGTAGACATCGGAAGTAAGAGTCCACAGGTCAAAAAACGGAAAGTCGAAGTAAGAATTTACTTCTGCATTCTGACTTCTGACTTCTAACTTCTGCCTTCGATTAGGAGCCAACCATGCAATTCCACATTCGCTACCGCAACACGCAGGGCACGTTGATGCGCATCCTGAATGCGGCGTCCCGCCGCGGGCTTGATCTGCCTTCGGTACACGCCGAGGCTGCCGAGCACGACCACCAGGTCTCGCTGGCGCTTGAAGTCAACCCGAAGCAGGTGGGGCAACTCTATCGCGAGTGGTATTCGATTCCCGATGTAATCCGTGTCGGCACCGGGGCAGTGCAGGCGAATCAGTGGTCAGCGCATCATCCGCCCGCGGCCGTGTCGCTGGAAGAATCGCGCTCGGCGGCCCGCGCGTAGACCGACTTTGTGGCTGGGCAAGCATGACGAGCCTCGGGCAAGCGTCATGCAATTCGGGGAACCTGCAGAGCGGGTTCCCCATTTTCGTGAACCGCTCCGCCTGCCCAGCAGAATTCACCTGGTTGATGGAAATCGTCCACACTATCCCTCAGCGGCTAAAGCAGTCGGGAACTGTCATTTCCGTCGCTACATTCGCGAGTCTGGCCTTCGAAGCCGCGTTCTGAAGTGCGATGCCTGCCTGATTCCGTCGCAAATCGCGGGCGGGCGGCGGGTGACTTCTTTGGGGGGAAAGGGCGACAGGAATAATTCAACGCCGCCGGAGGCAATTGCCAGTTGAACCTGCCAGAGAGAGCTTTAAACTAAGACCTGAACAGATGACCGTCGCGGGGACAATTCAAAGAGTGATCGCTCCGGTTGCTTTGTGGGCACTGATCACAACTCCGAGACTCGCCGGTTCGGATTCAGATCCGCTGGCATCGGCGCCGGCGAGCGCACCTCTCTCCGCCGACCAGGTTGTGGACAATCTGGTGCGAAAGAATGAAGAGCGCGCGCGGGCCCTGCTGCACTCCGAGGCAACACGCGTGTACCACCTCGCCTACAAGGGATTCCCTGGAGACCGGGAAGCCGAGATGACCGTAAAGGCTACCTACGACAGCCCCTCCACCAAGGAGTTCAAAGTAGTTTCCCAGAGCGGATCGAAGCTGATTCTGGACCGCGTGTTCAAGAAGCTCCTGGAAAGCGAGAAAGAGGCAGCACAACCGGCAATCAGCGCGCGGACACAGTTGAATCGTTCTAACTACGAATTCGAACTGCTGGGCTACGAGATGTCGGAAACCAGCAGGCAGTACCTGTTTCGGGTAAGCCCAAAATCCAGGAGCAAGTATGTCTATCGCGGCAAAGTGTGGGTGGATGGAACCGACTTCGCAGTTACGCGTATCGAAGCCCAGCCCGCCCAGAAGCCGTCATTCTGGACGAAAGAGAACGAAATTCGTCACGAATACAAGAAAGTCCAAGGCTTCTGGCTTCCGGTCCGGAACGAGTCGGTCAGCTATATCCGGCTGGGTGGACGTGCCACTTTGACCATCGAGTACAAAGACTATCGCGTGACCGATGCCCGCCAAGCGCTGCCGCCGGGCCAGGCCATTCCTTAACCGAGACCGGCAATTCCCGCATCTCGCGGCTGCGTTGACGAGCATGAGTTCTAGCCCTAACATTTCACACCACGGATGATCGGCCAGACCATCTCGCACTACCGGGTCGTCGAGAAGCTCGGCGACGGCGGGATGGGTGTGGTGTACAAGGCTGAGGACACGGATTTGGGCCGCTTCGTGGCCTTGAAATTCCTTCCGGATGATCTTGCCCAGGACCAGCCGGCGCTGGAACGTTTTCGCCGTGAGGCGCGCGCAGCCTCCTCTCTCAACCATCCAAATATCTGCACGATTCATGAGATCGGCCGAGAGGGCGACCGCTATTTCCTCGTCATGGAATTCCTGGACGGGGTCACACTGAAACATCGCATTGCAGGGCGACCGCTGGACCTGGAAGTGCTGCTTTCGCTAGCCGTCGAAATCGCCGATGCATTGGACGCGGCGCACGCAGCGGGTATCATCCATCGCGACATCAAGCCTGCCAATCTTTTCGTCACCAAGCGCGGGCATGCGAAGGTTCTCGACTTCGGCCTGGCGAAGGTCCGCCCCGCTCCTTACATTTCGCCGGCCGCAGGGAACAGCGCGAAAACCCTCACCCTGGAAGCACACCTGACCAGCCCAGGAACGGCGATGGGGACCATTGCCTACATGTCGCCGGAGCAAATTAGAGCCAAGGAACTGGATGCTCGAACCGATCTATTCTCGTTCGGCGCGGTGATTTATGAGATGGCTACAGGGCTTCTGCCTTTTCGCGGCGAAAGTACAGGAGTGATCTCCGAGGCCATCCTGAACCGGGCGCCCGGCCCTTTGCTGCGCTTGAACCCTGACGTTCCGCCCGAACTGGAGCGGATCATCCACAAGTGCCTGGAGAAGGACCGGGGGCTGCGTTATCAGAGCGCCGCCGACTTGCGGACCGACCTCGAGCGCCTGCGGCGCGACACTACCTCGGCCCATTCCTCGGCTGTAACACAAGGGACGGCTCCCGCGACGCGCTCCCATCGTCTGCTGTTGTCAGCGATCCTTGGGGTGGCGGTGCTAGCGCTGTTGTTGGCGGGCTTGCTGCTCTTTCATAACAGAGAGGTTGCGCCTGCGCCGGCCGCCGAATGGGTCCAGCTTACCGAGTTCGCGGACTCGGTCGTTTCACCCGCTCTTTCGCCAGACGGCCGCATGCTCGCTTTTCTTCGCAGCCCCGACACGTTCGCGGGTCCAGGGCAGGTTTACGTGAAATTTCTGCCCAGCGGCGAGCCGGTCCCGCTTACCCACGACCAACTGCCGAAGATGAGTCCGGTATTCTCCCCGGACGGATCGCGCATCGCGTATACCGTCCCGTGGGACACCTGGATCGTGCCGGTGCTGGGCGGTGAAGCGCGGATGTGGTTGCCGAATGCGTCCGGCCTAAGCTGGGTCGATGAGCACAACTTACTGTTCTCAGAAATCAAGAAGGGCATTCACATGGCCCTGGTGGAGGCCAGCGAAAGCCGCGCCGGAAGCCGCGACCTCTACGTGCCGATGCATGAACGTGGCATGGTCCATCGGTCTTATCTATCCCCGGATCGAAAACGTGTCTTAATGGTCGAGATGGAAAACGGAGGATGGCTGCCCTGCCGGGTAATCCCGTTCGACGGCAGTTCGACTGGCAAACCGGTGGGGCCGCCGGGAGCGGCGTGCACGGCGGGCGCCTGGTCGCCGGACGGGAAGTGGGTCTATCTCAGTTCGAACGCAGGAGGCCGGTTCCACATCTGGAGACAACGTGTGGAGAATGGAGAACCGGAGCAGATCACCTCCGGGCCTACCGAAGAAGAAGGAATCGCGATGGCCGGTGACGGCCATTCGCTGGTTACCTCGGTGGGCACCGCACAGAGCGCGGTGTGGATGCACGACGCCGGCGGGGACCGCGCAGTCTCCTCCGAGGGTTACTCGTTTCTGAGCGCAGCCGGCACAACCCTTACACCCGATGGGCGGACACTCTATTACCTGGTTCAGCGCGGGGCGTCGGGAACTTTCTCCGGCGCGGGAGACCTCTGGGTGGCGGAACTCGGGAAAGGCCGAAACGAGGTTGTTCTGCCGGGCTTCTCCATTACGGAATACACGCTCTCAGCCGACGGCAAGCGGGTCGGTTTTGTGGGGGTTGACGCGCAGGGGAAGGCGAGTGTCTGGGAGGCTTCGCTCGATCACCGCTTTGCTCCAAGGCAACTCGCGCCCACCGTCGCCGAGACCCATTTATTCTTTGATGATGCCGGGGAGTTGTTCTTTGCAGCCGCGGAAGGCAAGGTCAACTTCGCCTATCGCATCAAAGAGGACGGAACAGGACTGCAGAAGGCAATTCCCGATCCCATCGTCTTTTTGATGGGAGTTTCGCCGGACGCAAAATGGGTGGTGGCTCTAGGCACGCCGCCCGGAGAAGAGTCTGCGGCTGCGATCATGGCCTATCCGGTGGGCGGAGGCGCTCCAATCCGTCTCTGCGATCGCTGCCAGGCACACTGGGCGCGCGACGGAAAGTTTCTATATGTGTCATTTCTGACCTGGGATGCGAATGGGTCAGAACAGGGAGACAAAGAAAAGCCGCGCAAGACCTATGCGGTTCCTTTGACCGACAGCAAGGCATTTGCTCGTCTTGCCGCTGGTGGCTTCAACTCCGCGGCGCAAGTGGCGAACTTACCCGGCGTGCGGGTGATCGACGAAGCGGTTGTCTCACCGGGTCCGGAGCCGTCCGTGTATGCCTTCTCCCGCCAAACTGTACACCGCAACCTGTACCGGATTCCGTTGCGATAAGGATCCGCGGCTTTCCTTGTCGCGGGTAAAAATCTTAGCGGCAGGTTATTGAAGACCTCACGCCTCTCTGCGTTCGGCGGGGCGGACGAATGCGTCCGCCCCTACGTTGCTGGCACGTCGGTTAAGTCCTAACCGGCTACTTGCAACCGCACTGCGGCTGACTTTCTGGAGGTGACGCCTTTTCCGACTGTACCTCCGGCCAGGCATTGTGAGCGTTACTGACCAGCCAGGATTCGTCCGTCCCCCCATAATTGAAAGTGCTCCCATCCCGGTTAGGACGGCCTTTGACAAAGCAAGTCACCATCGCGAAGAAAAGATCGAATTTTAATCCCCACACCTTTCTTTCAACCATTGGGAAGGGAAGGATATTGGTGTCTTTTCAAAAGAAGAAGACGATCTTCACGCAAGGCGATGCAACGGACGGGCTGTTCTTTGTCCAAACCGGAAAGGTGCGGCTGAGCGTGGTCTCGGAAGATGGCAGAGAAGCAATTCTTGGCATTCTGGGCGAAGGCGAGTTCTTTGGAGAAGGCGGCCTTGGCGGCCAGTTCCTGCGCATGTCGTCCGCGACCGCAGTGACAGACTGCACCCTGCTGCACATTGAGCGGAAGGCCATGATGCATGCCATGAGCCTGCAACCAAAATTGTCATCCATGTTTGTCAAGTACCTGGTCAAGAGGAACATCCGATACCAGGAGGACCTGGTCGATCAACTTTTCAATTCCAGCGAAAAGCGGTTGGCGCGAGTTCTTCTGTTGATGGCGCAATTCGGCAAAGAAGGGGCGGCGAAGAGTTCCGTTCCCAGACTAAGCCAGGAGACCTTGGCAGAAATGGTGGGGACGACCCGCTCGCGGGTCAGCTTCTTCATGAACCGGTTCAGAAAACTCGGTTTTATCAACTACGATGTTGGGGACAATTTGCACGTCCACAGTTCGCTGCTGAACGTTCTTCTTCGTGATGACAACGGATCAGCTTCAACTACCGGAGCCCAGGCCCAGGCCGGCCCCGGCAGGAGGGGTTCGGAACCGCCTCCAGAGCCGGGAGAGGCTCCTGATAGAGATCGTGCCAGGATGCCGCCCCTCCCCGGTCTTGAACGACGCCGCAAGTGAATCAGACGCAGGCAACATATTTCCAGGCGCATGGGACTCGTCAGGTAATTCCATTTCTACGAAACTCCACTCAAAAACCCTTGGTAGGTTAGACTGTCAGGCTGTCGCGCTGAAGGCAGCGGTCACGTCTCTAGGTCGATGAACAGGCGCTGAGGCGGGTGAACGACAGGTTCATCACGGTGCGGCCTTGAAGCCGCGGCCTTTCAAGACAAGCTCAGGAACGGATTTTCCGGTAGCCTTTAGGCATCCTTCATACCAGCTTCAGGGAGCTCTCCTGTTATGGACCTCAAACACATAAGCCGTGGAATCACGGATGGCAGGGACCGCGCCGGGGCGCGCGCCATGTTCAAGGCGATCGGCTTTAGCGATGCCGATCTCAGCCGTCCCCTGATTGGCGTGGCCAACACCTGGATCGAAACCATGCCCTGCAACTTTCACCTGCGCCGTTTATCGGCGAAGGTGAAGGAGGGAATTCGCGCGGCCGGCGGAACTCCGATGGAGTTCAACACTATCGCCATCTCCGACGGCGAGACCATGGGCACCGAAGGCATGCGGGCCTCGCTGGTCAGCCGCGAACTGATTGCCGATTCGATCGAACTGGTCTGCCGCGGGCAGATGTTTGACGCCGTGGTCTGCGTAGTGGGATGCGATAAGACGATTCCCGCCGCGGCCATGGCTCTGGCGCGGATGAATCTCCCGGGAATGGTTCTGTATGGAGGAACGATTGCGCCCGGAAGTCACCGCGGGAAAGATGTGACCATTCAAGATGTGTACGAAGCGATCGGCGCCAACGTTGCCGGAAAGATGAGCGACACGGAACTCAAAGAGTTGGAAGACGCCGCGTGCCCGGGAGCGGGCGCATGCGGCGGCCAGTACACGGCCAATACCATGTCCACGGTGATGGAGATGATT
>DASREX010000049.1:0-31502 GCA_035651855.1 Candidatus Sulfotelmatobacter sp. | reverse complement strand
TGCTGGATGAAGTGGACAAGATGTCGATGGATTTCCGGGGCGATCCGTCGGCCGCTCTGCTCGAGGTGCTCGATCCCGAGCAGAATTTCATGTTCGTCGACCACTACCTCGACGTCGAATACGATCTCTCCCAAGTTTTCTTCGTGGCCACGGCGAATGTGATGCACACCATTCCTCCCGCGCTGCAGGACCGCATGGAAGTGCTGCGGCTGCACGGGTACACCGAGCAGGAGAAGGTTGAAATCGCCAAGCAGTTCCTGGTGAAGAAGCAGATGCTGGCGGCCGGGCTGTCGGAGAAGAACATCAAGTTCACCGACGAGGCCATCACGGCGCTGATCCGCTCCTACACCCGGGAAGCCGGTGTGCGCAACCTGGAGCGTGAAATCGGGAATGTCTGCCGCAAAATCGCCCGCAAGGTCGTCAAAGAAGGCGAAGACTACTTCATCACCATCACTGCGGACAACGTCAACGACTTCCTCGGGGTGATCAAATTCCGCGACACGCTGGCGCATGAGAAGTCCGAAGTGGGCCTGGTGACCGGGCTGGCCTGGACTGAAGTTGGGGGCTCGATCCTGAGCACCGAAGCCAGTGTGGTGGACGGCAAAGGCAAGCTGACGCTGACCGGAAAGCTGGGCGACGTGATGCAGGAGTCAGCTCAGGCGGCCATGTCGTACGTGCGTTCGCGCGCCCACCGGCTCGGCCTGAATCGCGATTTCTATCGCAACCTCGATCTGCACGTGCACGTGCCCGAAGGAGCGATTCCGAAAGATGGGCCGTCAGCGGGTATTACCATCGCGACCGCGATTGCCAGCGCTCTCAGCAAGATTCCGGTTCGGCGCGACCTGGCCATGACCGGCGAAATCACGCTTCGCGGCAAAGTTCTGCCCATTGGCGGTCTCAAGGAGAAGTTGCTGGCCGCTCATCGCGCCGGGTTGTTTGAAGTGATTCTTCCCAAGGACAACGAGAAAGACCTGGCGGAGGTTCCGGAGAATCTGCGGGGTGCGATGAAGTTGCACTTCGTCGATACCATGGACCAGGTACTGCAGATCGCGCTGGAGTCGCCGCTGCCCAAGGTCGAGGAAGAAGCCACGCAGCCGATCGCGCCTCCGCTGAGCACCGGCAACAACGACGCCCCGACGGCCCACCAGTAAAGAACTGGGGAGCCGGTAAGCGTGGCTGGCAGGCTCCTCTTGTCTTGGCGTATTGCGATGTGACCTGGCGCCAGGAACCAGCTAACGGCGAGAACCGCCCAGCAACGATCCCAGCACTCCCCGGATAATTTGACGTCCCACCGAACTGCCGATGGCCCTGGCCGCACTCTTAGCCATAGCTTCGGCCAGGGTATCGCCACGCCGCCCGCCGCTGGACGCGGGAAAGCCGAGATTCGGGAACCATGAACCACCGCCCTGCGCCGGCGCTTGCGGCTGAGGTTGCGGCGGACCCGCTTGCGGCGCGGCGCGTCCTTTCAGGCGTTCGTAAGCGGACTCGCGGTCCACTGTCTTCTCGTAGGTGCCATACACCAGCGAGGAGCGCACGATCTGCTGGCGCTTTTCCGGAGTGATCGGCCCGATCTGGCTGTGCGGCGGACAAACCAGCGCCCGCTCCACCATATGCGGAGTGCCATCGGAGTCGAGGAACGAGACCAGCGCTTCGCCCACCGCAAGTTGAGTAATAGCTTTATCCGTATCGAACTTCGGGTTGGGACGAAACGTCTGTGCTGCCGAGTGAACATCCTTCTGGTCATTCGGGGTAAAGGCGCGCAGCGCATGCTGCACGCGATTACTGAGCTGCCCCAAAACGACCTCCGGAATGTCGATAGGATTTTGCGTGACGAAGAATATACCCACGCCCTTGGATCGGATCAGGCGCACCACCTGTTCGATCTTCTGCTCCAGCACCCTGGGCAGGTCAGAAAACAACAGGTGAGCTTCATCGAAGAAAAAGACCAGCCTGGGCTTCTCCGGATCTCCAACTTCAGGCAGCCGCTCAAAAAGTTCTGACAGGAGCCAGAGGAGGAAAGTCGCATACAGGGTCGGCGATGAGAGCAACTTGTCAGCCGCGAGGATATTAACGATTCCGTGACCGCTCGAGTCCGTTTGCAGCAAGTCATCGAGATTCAAGGCTGGTTCGCCAAAGAACTTGTCTCCACCCTGCTGTTCGAGACCGACCAGGCCCCGCTGAATGGCCCCGATGCTGGCGGCGGATATATTGCCATACTGAGTCTGAAAGTCGTGCGCGTTCTGGCCAACGTATTGCAGCATGGCCTGCAGGTCTTTCAGATCGAGCAGAAGCAGGCCATTATCATCCGCAATCTTAAAAACGAGCGTGAGTACTCCCGCCTGAGTCTCGTTAAGATTGAGCAGACGACTGAACAGGAGCGGCCCCATTTCAGAGACCGTGGCGCGCACCGGGTGGCCCTGTTCGGCGAAGACATCCCAGAACGTCACCGGGCAGGCGGAGAATGCGAAATCGTCCAGCTTGAGTTTCTTCGCGCGCTCGACAATCTTTGGCTGTGCCGTGCCCGGCTGGCTGATTCCAGACAGATCCCCCTTCACATCTGCCGCAAATACCGGTACCCCGATGCGACTGAAGGCCTCGGCCATCACTTGCAGGGTGATGGTCTTACCGGTTCCGGTCGCGCCCGCAATCAATCCATGGCGGTTGGCATATTGAGGAAGCAGATAAAGCGGGGCGTCACCCACCGCAATCAGCAAAGGATCAGGCATAGATCAGCTCTCCGGGAGTCCCGACGAGGAACCAAGTCAGACTCAATTTACAGGAATAGTTCATCCACTACACTATCGCAGATGGCGAGACAAGATCAGTCTGCTTACTGGTGGCGGAGAGCCGCACGGAATGTCATCATCGCCGTAGTGGTACTGGCGTGCGCGGCAGCGTCATGGAAATTGTTTTCCGAGCGGCGCGACCTGATCTCGCACCTCAGCATCGCGTCGGCATACCCGTCGCTGCTGTTGCTGGCCGCCACCCTGTTGCTTGGACCTTGGAACCTGTTGCGCCGGCGGCCGAATCCCATCAGCTTCGACCTGCGCCGCGATCTGGGCATATGGGCCGGGATAACAGCCGTGTTTCACACCGTTATCGGATTGAACGTGCACCTTCGCGGGCGCCCGTGGCTCTATTTCATCGATGAGCATCGCGGTCTGCGGCACGATCTGTTCGGCTTCAGCAATGACACCGGATTGTTCGCAGCCCTGCTGTTTCTACTTCTGCTGGCAATCTCCAACGATTTGTCGTTGCGGCGGCTGGGAAGCCGCAGGTGGAAGTCTTTACAGCAGTGGACATACCTGGCGGCCTTGCTCACGGTGATGCATGCCGTGGGCTATCAATCTATCGAGAAGCGGCCAGCGGCCTACTGTATGGTGCTCTGGTCCATCACGGCAGCCGTATGTGTGACTCAGGGCGCCGGTGTATGGCGGCGAACGCACGACCATGGCTCGAATAGGCTGTGAAGTTCATTCCGGCGAATTGCCACCGCACCGCAGTTCAGACTGTTCCTGTCATCATGGACCGCCCCCGTATAGAATCGAGATGTACCGGGAGCGTAAACGCGATGACAAGCCCGAATGAAGGCAAGCCCGAGCAGGATACGTCCCAGGCGGCAGCCCATATTGTGAGTGCCCACCAGATCTTGAAGGCGTTGCAAGACAAGATCGGAGAGCATCCGGAAATCGGCGCAGCAATCACCAAGCTGGAGATGGCATTGAACGACCTGGCAGTGCAGACGGGCGGGTTGCTGTAGCACAGACAGGAAGACTCCCCGTTTCGGCGCCGGAAAGGCGTGCCCCTCCCCTTGCCAAGCGCGAGAAATCGAGCGTGAAACAAGTCAGACAACCGATCGCGCTCCTGCAACGAAGCCGTTCCCGATGATGAGGAATGATGGCAGGAGGCCCGCTCCGGCGGGCCTTTGCACTTGATTCAACATCGTGGCCGCGGACGTTGATCTGGTCGGGGTACCGCGTGTTGTTCGCTATCCGTCTCGCGGTGGCCGTGATGGCCGCGGGATTCATGCGCGATTTCCGGTACGCGACGCAGGTCCGCAACAACTTACCAACAACTCACCCGAGATGACTTCAGTAACAAAGGCCTCGAATACTTTGACAGCAAATTAACGAGCAAAAGACAATGCCTCCCGGCATTTCCCCTACATTGACACTCATCAACCGTTGATTGGACCTCGTTGCATTGGGGCGGTTCGGCAAGGGTTTCGCGGTTTGACAATTCAACTTTGGGGGTTTCCATGATGACCACCGATATGTCGTCGAGAGTTTCGTTGGGAAGGAGCAGCTGCACCTTTCTGGCTCTCCTGCTGTTGCTGGCGGCGCTGGGTTGCGGAAAATACACGAGCAACGCGATGAACAATCCAGGCGGCGGAGGACCCGCGGCCACAGCGAACGCGCAGTTCAGAATCGGCGATGGGCCGGCGGACCGGGTGACGTCGTTTGAGATGAGCATCGGCCCGGTGATGCTCAATCCCAGCAGCGGCGCGGCGATCAGCGTGCTGCCGAAGCCGCAGCGAGTCGAGTTGAGCCATCTGGCTGGAACCACGATCCCGCTGGCGACAGTCAACGTGCCCGCCGGCTCCTACACCTCGATTACCCTGACGGCTTCCAATCCGGAGGTTACGTTTATCAATAACCTGGGCCAGATGATGAAGATCGAACCTACGGTGACGCAAACCGTCACGGTCAATTTCAATCCGGCTGTGACGATCAGCACTTCACCGGTGATCAGCCTGGATCTGAACCTGGCAAGCGCTCTGACGTCCGACTCGCAGGGCAATATCACGGGAGTAAACCTATCTGCCGCGGCCTTCACGCTCTCCACCCAACCGGTCGCCAGCGATGAAAACAACGAGCAGGAGGAGAGCGGCAAGCTGGAAGACGTCACGGGAATGGTCAGCAGCGTGAATGGAAGCTCCTTCACGATGACAGTGGGACAAACCGGCATAGCGCTAACCTTCTCGACCGACTCCAACACCGAATTCAAAGACGGGGCGAGCCTGTCCGCGCTGGCAAACATGATGGTCAGAGTGGAGGGCGTGACTAAAGCCGACGGCAGCATGTATGCCAGAGAAGTAGAAGGCACGGGCGACGAAAATGGAATGCAGGCCGCAGGGCTGATCACGAACGTCTCGGGAAATCCGGCGACCCAAATCACCCTGCTGACACAGGATGGCGAGGGCAGCGGAATGGATGACAGCAAGGTGGGCGCGCCCATGACCATCGACGTGACCGCAGCGCAGTACGAGGTCAGCAGCACCAGCCTGGACGTAAGCGGCCTGGGGACGCTGCCTTCGTTGCCTAATTTCCCCTTTGACAGCAGCACGGTACACGCGGGCCAAAGTGTGGAAGTGGACAGCCCGTCAGGGATGGAGGGCGAGGCGGTGGGTGCAACGAAGATCCGGCTGCAACAACAAGGTCTGCGGGGGACCGTGTCAGGACTGTCTACTTCAACCTCCTCAGGGCCGGTTGTGTTTACGTTGACCGTTCCCGCGGACTCAGCCTTCGCCATGATCTCGGGGCTCACCAGCGTGCAGGTATTCTGGCAGGCGGGCACCGATCTGCACGACCTAGACTCGGTGAGCAATGGGCAGGCGATTCAGGTGCGCGGGTTGGTGTTCTTTACGGGCACCGGATTCAACATGATTGCCCGCCGCATCGAGTCAGGGGGAAACTGAGACCATTGGGGCCGGCCGGGACAGCCCAAAGGGGCTGTCGCTACGCGGGAGGTCTGGGGTATCGGCTGTCCTAGTCGAACCGCGTAGGGAAAGCCTCTAAGGCTGTCCCTGACCATGCGGGAACCCTGCTTCGGTTCTCCTGGGGAAACCCAAGGGATGGGCGGGTGGCTGCTTGCCATTTTCTCGATCTCCGTTGCAAACTTGGGCATGAGGGTCCTCTCCCGGTTTATCGCGGCTGCTACGGACGTGTCCCAGTTCCCTGTCCCATCGGTGCCCGAGATCGCGTTTCTGGGCCGCTCGAATGTGGGGAAATCGAGCGTAATCAACTCCCTGGTGGGAAGCAAGCTGGCGCGCACCAGTTCGACACCGGGGCGCACGCGCAGCATCAACTTTTTCGAGATCCGGTGGCCGGGGAAGCCGCGTCCTGAGCTGATTTTCGCCGATCTTCCCGGCTACGGTTACGCCAAGATCTCGCGCGAGATCTCGCAGGAATGGCCGCGGTTTATTGAGCCCTACCTGCAGGAGCGCCCCACTCTGGCGCTATGCGTCGCCTTGATTGACGTCAACGTGCCGCCCCAGGACAGCGATCGCACGCTCCTGGGATTTCTCAATTCTTCCGGGCGCGATTTTCTGCTCGTGGCAACCAAGAGCGACCGGCTGTCAAACAATCAGCTCAGCACCGCGATGCGCAGTTTGGGGGAGCAATATCCAGCCGCCCGCCTGCTTCCCTACTCCTCGAAAACCGGCGCCGGACGGGATCAACTGTGGAAGGAAATCCGCAGAGTGGCGGAAGAACGAGCCGGCGCTTCCCAAACCGCGGCCCAGAATTAGGAACTCCTCATACCTTCGGCGATCGGGCATTAAACTCACTGCGCTTCTTTCCGATAAATCCTGCAGAGTTCCCGGCGGATTTTTTATGGCCCAGGACAATAACGACGGAATCTCCTACCTGCTGGCGCTCAGGCAGTCCAGCCGGTCGCAAGTCTCCGAACGTCCGACTGATTCCGAGCAGGGACAGCAAAAGATTGGCAGCCAGGAGTATGCGGGAACAAACCGGCGCCGGGAGCCACGCTACCTGTGTGTGGGCAGCGCCGAAATTCGCGAAGAAGGATGCGAAGTGCGCACCTGGGCCACATTCACCGACATAAGCCTGCACGGTTGCTATGTGGAAGCCCAGGCGACGTACCCCGCGGGGACCGTCCTGAACCTGAAACTGGAAGCCAACGGAATTCGAGTCGACACCAAGGGTAATGTCCGGGTGAACTATCCCTACCTGGGAATGGGAATCGCTTTTGTGGGAATGACGGAGGAGAATGTCGCCCGCCTGCGACAGATCCTGGCGAACATTTCCCGGGGTTGCGTGGTCGCAGGTTCGGGGGCAGCCTCGCCGCCCCCATCCACTGCCGTTTCAGGCAGCGTGCCTGGAGCGGCGGACCCGGCCGCGGCTCTGCGGGAGTTGCTCACCTTTTTTGAGAGCCGGCAGATGCTTACTCGGGAAGAATTTTTTCGAATCCTGCGGGGCCGCCCGCCTGTTACGGGCCAGCGCTAGTCCCGCCAGTATCCCGCCTCGCCAAGCCATTGTTATGATGTTGAACGATGGCTCTCTATTTGATCACCGGCATCGCCGGCTTCATCGGGTCCTCGATCGCGCGCGCGCTGCTGTCGCAGGGTGAGGAAGTTCGCGGCGTGGACAACTTTTCCACCGGCCAGAAGGAAAACATTGCGGAGATCGCCGGCCGCATCGATTTCCACCAGGCCGATATCACGGATCTCGACGCGATGCATCGCGCCTGCAAGGGCGTGACCTTCGTCCTGCATCAGGCTGCGATACCGTCGGTACCGAAATCGGTCCTGGATCCGCTGGGCAGCAATCGTGCCAACGTGGACGGCACCGTGAATGTCCTGGTGGCGGCGCGTGACGCGAAGGTGAAGCGGGTGGTGTATGCGGCATCGTCCTCGGCCTATGGCGACACGCCGACTCTTCCCAAGCATGAAAACATGAAGCCTGATCCCATCTCTCCTTATGCAGTCGCCAAGCTCGCCAGCGAGCAGTACATGATTTCGTTTTTCCGCTGCTACGGGCTGGAAACCGTCTGCCTGCGCTACTTCAACATCTTTGGTCCGCGGCAGGACCCTTCGTCCCCCTACTCCGGGGTGCTGGCGAAATTCATCACGCAAATGCTGCGCGGCGAGCAGCCTACGATTTTCGGAGATGGGGAGCAGAGCCGAGACTTCACCTATATCGACAACGCGGTGGAAGCCAACCTGCTGGCGTGCAAAGCGGATGCCGCGAAGGCGGCGGGGCAGGTGTTCAACGTGGCGACCGGACGCAGAGTCACGTTGAACGAAACAATTCAAGCACTGCAGCCGCTGACCGCTTACACCGGCCAGCCCAATTATGGCCCGGAGCGAGGCGGGGATATCAAGCACTCGCTGGCTGACATTACCAAGGCGGAAGCCGGTCTCGGTTACAAACCCAAGGTCGGGTTCGAAGAGGGTCTGCGGCGTACGGTGGAGTGGTACCGGAGCAACTGAGTCCGGCAGGCCGCCGGGAACGTGGCGACGCGTCGCTTTTCACCGTTCCAGGCCACGTCGCGTTACGTTGGTTATCTTCGACAACGGCACAGGCGCGGCTAGAGTGGTCCGCATGCCTCTTTCTTCTATGGTGGTTTCACGCGACTGGCAGGAAGTCAGCGTATTGGAATGCATTCTGGGCAGCCTTCAGATGAATGTCACGATTGAACGTGAACCGCAGCGGGCGCTCAGCCGTCTTTCCAGATCCGGCGTGGATGCTCTCATCGTCGATTGTGATCTGAATGGGACATTGGAATTGCTCCGCGAAATACCGGGCTTACGCAAGCACGCGAAGGCGCTTCCGCTGGTGCTGATGGGCGGAGGATCGCGGCAGGCCCAGGATCTGGAGAAGAGCGGCGCGCTGTTTGCCTTTGACAAACCGGTTTCCGCCGAGCAGGCTTTGCGAACGCTGTCCGCGGCTCGCGACCTGATTGTCGATGGACGTAACCGCCAGGGCAGGGCCGCTGTGCAGTACCAGCATCGCTGAATCCGACTCCAACAACCGCAGGCCAGGTCAGCGGAACCGAGCGTCCGCGGGTTCTTCGTCGCCATCCTCGTTTGCTGCCAGGCGCGCCATTCGCTCTCCCAGACTGCAGCCTCCGAATAACTGGAAGAAGCCCCAGTACATCAGCGGCACCACCGCGGCTCCGGCCAAAGCGACGGTCCAGGAGGGAGACTCCTGCGTGATGGAGAGGAACACAAGGGCAAATAGCAGGAGTCCTGCCAAGACCGCCAGAATATTTACCGTCCATGAAAGTCCCTGTCCGGAGAGCGGCTGCAAGAGCCATTCCAGCGGAGCAGCCTGCGTTTCGGACAAGAGATGCCCAGGGGCATTGTGCGAGCCGGGGCCGGAGATCTCGGGGAAGTCGATGACTTTCACCGGGGTCGAGGAAACCATCAGGCCGTCTTCTTCGACGCAAGCTGCCGGAACATCCCGGCCAGGATGCAGCAGCGGGGTGGCAAACATGCCGCGGTCAGCGTGCAGCGAGGCTCCCTGCAAGAGATTCCCAAAAATCCACTCCTGCATCTGCCGCCTCAGGGTGGGCGACAAATCGAGAAAGCGCGCGCCACACTGTCCCGACGAATTGGACCACATCACCTGCGCCCGGGCTTCCACGCGCAGCTTGGGATAGCGCAACTCAAAGCGCACCCGGACCTCCTGGCCGGACCGAACCGCCGCCACAGCTTGCACGCCGACCCCGTCGCCGCTGAGATTACGTATGATTCCCCCGTTGGCCTGATCGAGGGTGACGTAGGTGAGAGTGCGGAGTTCGTGCCGATACTTGCCCCGCGCCTGTCGCGCGGCAGAGGTCCCTGCGTTCATACACACCGCCGGAGTTGGAATTCGGCCAGAGGAATTTCTCCTGCGATTCTACGGTCCCCGGGAGGCGCGAATCAGTGACTGCCGTGGTTCTGGCGCAGGCCCGGCGCGTGCCACGTTAGTTGTATTCCCCGGGGAGGATTTTGCGAGTATCGTCTCAAGCGAGCCTTTGCAGTCGGTGCCCGGACACGAAAGTGCATGGCCGAAGGGGCATGCCCAGGTAATTGCAACTGGCCGTCAACCCCGATAATTTATCTATGGGCTGTGTCTGAATGGCGACTCCCACCGCGAAGCCGCACGTTGACGTGTCGAATGCCGCAGGCATGCGTGTGCCTGATTGGCCGGGCCATGAAAACCCGTCGCCATCGCTCGATGATCTCGGGCAAAGGCCCACGCAATTGGATGCGCTGCAGGCCCTGCTGGCCTTCTCTGCCCTGCATGACCAGGTTCGGCGCAGACGATCGCTGGCCGGCCGGCATAACGGATTTGACGCGAGCGCGGCCGTCCCCGAGTTTGAGCCTGAAGAACAGTTCGTTCTCGATGAAGTGCTGCAACTGGTGGCCGAGAGGGCGGTGGCGATCACCGGCGCGGACGGTCTGGCCATAGCGCTCGCCGAAAACGATGAGATCGTGCTGCGCGCCGCGGCCGGCACGATCCGGCCCGACGTAGGGCAGCGCATCGACCGGGACTCTTCGTTCTCCGGAGCATGCTTCCGCACCGCGCAGATATTCAACTGCGACGACACCGAGACCGACCCGCGGGTGAATCTGGAGACTTGCCGAAAATTAGGCGCGCGTTCCATGGTGGCAGTACCGCTTTGTGGAAGGCGGCGGGTGATCGGCGTTCTGGAGGCATTCTGCTCCTGGCCATTCGGGTTCAACGACAGCGATGTACGCAACCTGACGTTGCTGGCGGAACTTGTCCTGGCGGCGCTGAAGCCGGAAGATGAAGACCGTTTCGCCCAGTCCGCGCTGGTAGCAGCCACGAAGCTGGAACCGACAAAGGTATCGCCTACTGGCGCAGCGCCAGCCGCTCCCGCAGCAACGCCGGTCACACCGCCCGTTCCCCAACCTGTAACCAAGGCCGGAGAAAAACCCCACGCGGGGGGGAGCAAAGATCACGTCGCCCCGAACGCATTGGTAAGGGAGCCGGCGGTTGCGATCGATACTGCGAAGCCCGCTTCCGCAGCGGCGCCGTCAGTACACACAACAGTCAAAACCGACGAGAAATCCGCATCGGCGGCTAGCACGGCAGCTGCACCTTCGCAATCAGTGACCGCGGAACAAGCGCAGCCTGAAACGATTCCTCCGCAGCCTGTGACCGAGGTGGCGTCTCGCCGCTGGATACTGGTGTTGCTGGTCTGCATCGTGGTGGGCAGCGCGTTCGCCGCCGGCGTCTGGTGGAAGCTGAAGACGGCGCAACTCGGCAGCCAGATGGTGCAGGCACCGCAGAAATCGCGGGAACCGGCGAACTCCGCCAGCGGCAGCAACGCCGCCCAGAGCCCGCTGCCGGGCGCGAACCCGAGCAACTCCGAGCCGGCAATTCCGGAGACGACGCCATCGACGGCGCAGGAGCTTTCCAAATTCCCGAAGGTCACCGCAGTCCGCCACTGGTCGTCGGCCGATTCAAGCACGGTGGTGCTCGATCTGGAAGATCAGGTGCAGTACGAACCGGGTCATCTCACCAATCCCGATCGCTTCTACTTCGACCTGCGGGATACGCAACTGGCCCCAGAACTCGATGGGAAGTCGTTTGACGGGGACGCCCTGCTGAACCGCATCCGCATTGCGCAACCTGCCGCGGGGATGACGCGAGTGGTCCTGGAGGCCCGACCTGGCGCAGCCCTCTCGCGGCCCCAGGTCAGCCTGGAACGCGATCCTTATCGCCTGGTCATCGAGGTGAGTAAAGCGGGAGCGAGTCCGAAAGGCGCCGTCAATCTTTTTCCCAACGCGCCTGAGAAAGAGAAGGACAAGCTGGCTATTGTGATTCCGCCTCCCGGCAAGGAGGACCTGCAACTGCGGGCGCGCGTGCCCAGGATGCGGATCGTGGTGGACGCGGGCCACGGGGGCTGGGATCTGGGGACGGTGGGCCGCCGCGGACTGCTGGAGAAGGATCTGGTACTGGAAATCGCCCAGCGCCTGGGCAAGCTGCTGGAGAGCCGCCTGGGATCGGAAGTGATCTACACCCGCCAGGACGACAACTACATTCCCCTCGACGATCGCGCCCTGATGGCCAACCAGTCACAAGCGGACTTATTCGTCTCGGTGCACGCCAACTACAGCGATCTGCCATCCGCACGGGGGGTGGAGACCTACTACACCAACTTCTTCTCGGCTCCGGGCTCCAAGGAAACCGGCGTGAAAGAGGTGGACGCGCGTTCCGCAGCAGGAAGTTTCAAGAACGCAATGACGCCCGCGCTCACTGGGGCGGAGCTGCACGAGCGCATTGAGCAGTCGCGACGGCTCGCGGCGAGTGTGCAGCGCTCCTTATATGGAACGCTGTCCGTCCAGAATCCTGGCCTGCGGGACCGCGGGATCAAGGAAGCAGGCTTCGTCGTGCTGACCGAAAGCGCGATGCCTGGAATTTTGGCTGAAGTATCCTTCGTGAGCAGTCCCACCGACGAGCAAAAGCTGCGCAGCGATGGTTACCGCGAGCAGATCGCGGAAGCACTGTACAAGGGCATCGCCCGCTACGCAGCGAGTTCCCGCGGAGTCAAGATGGCCTCCAAGCAAGCTCCCGTGACCGGTACGCGATAAGAGGCAGTTCCTCATAAGGGGCGGAACCTCAACCGCAACGCACTGTTTTGTCTATGACGCTTTTACTCAAGGCAATCCTTTTTGCGGCAGATCTTTGTGCATGATCCCTGCTTGACTCTTCGGGTATAATCCCCGGCACTCGGGCGGGAAGGCTGCCCCGGACAAATCACACAGAAGCGAAAAGGACTAAAGGGACGCGCGCGTGGGGAGAACCTGCGTACTTTCTGCTGCACGTGTTTGCGCCGCCCCGCCTTTTCTCGGAGACTACCTCGATGATGGCAGCGGACAAAAGTCGGGACGCGCGGAGTGGTCAGTTTGCGGGCGCGCTGGGAGTTAGGCGCGCGTTTTGGATATTCGGAGTATTGGTCATGCTGGCCTCGCTGGCTGAGGCCCAGGCTAAGAGTCAACTGAACGGCACCGTGACGGATCAATCGGGCGCGAGCGTCGCAGGCGCGAAGATCAGCCTCACGGACGCGGCTACCGGCTTGCAGCGTACCACCACCAGCAACAGCGACGGGCTGTACCAGTTTCTCGACGTACCTCCCGGCAGCTACAGACTGGAGGCGGCAGCCCAGGGTTTTGCGCCCTTTTCGGCATCCAAAGTAACCTTGGTCGTTAAAACGCCTTCTACCATCAACATTAAATTCCAGGTTGCGGGCATCGCGCAGTCGGTGACCGTCGAAGGCCAAGCGCCGCTCATCAATCGCACCGACGCCTCGCTGGGCAACACGGTCGAGGAAAACCAGATCGCCCAGTTGCCGATCCCCGACCGCAACGTGATTCAACTGCTGAGTCTTCAGCCCGGCGTGGCCTATTTGGGCACGCAGGTAAATGAAGACACCGACACGCGCAGCGGCGCGGTGAACGGCATGCGCAGCGACCAATCCAACGTCACCCTCGACGGTATCGGGGTGAACGATCAGAACAACGGCTACGCCTTCAAGAGTGTGCTGAATGTGCCGCCGGACTCAGTGCAGGAATTCCGGGTCACCACGGCGAATGCCAATGCCGAATCCGGGTACTCCAGCGGCGCCCAGGTCGCACTGGTAACGAAAAGCGGCACGAATGCGTTCCACGGCTCGGCCTACGAGTACAACCGCAATACCATCTTTAGCGCGAATGATCCTTTCCTGAAGAGCGCCCAGTTGAGCAGCGGGGCATCCAATACCGCTCCGAAACTGTTGCGCAATGTGTTCGGCGCGGCCCTGGGCGGTCCGGTGGTAAAAAACCGGCTGTTCTTTTTTAGCAACTATGAAGGACGCCGCGACGCGCAGGGGTCCAGCGCCTTGCGCACTGTGCCCAGCGCGAGCCTGCGTGCAGGAAATCTCGTCTACTTGTGCGCGCGGAACGCGGACGGCAGCCTGGACACAGCCGATTGTCCAGGCGGCACCGTGAACGGAGTGACCGGGGTGCAACCCGGCTACTATGCGCTGGGACCCGCGCAGATTAAACAGATGGACCCTCTGGGGATCGGCGTGAATCAGGCGGTTCTCGACGTTCTCCAGCAGTATCCCGCCTCCAATGAAAATGCCGGGGACGGATCCAACACGCTCGGCTACCGTTTTTTCCTCCAACGCCGATTCCAGTTTCAATACTTACATCACGCGGCTTGATTACCACATCACGGCAAACGGCTCAGAAACGCTGTTTGCCCGCGGCGACGACGGGGCTGGATGACAGCAAGGGCATCACGGTGGGGCTCACCTCCTTAATTAATCCAAGGCTGATTAATGATTTGCACTGGGGCTTCGTGCGCCAGGGAGGACAGACCGCGGGCACATCGTTGAATCCGGCAGTTCTACTGGACGGAATCGACAGCATTGTCCCTTTCACTCGATCCACGATTTTCTTTGTGCCCCTCCATCAGTTCACCGACACCCTGAACTGGACGCGGAAGAACCATACCTTTGAGTTCGGCGGCGATTTCTTCCTGATCCGTAACGACCATACCAGCTACGCGAACTCGTTCTCCGATGTGCGGACGAATGCGGTCTATCTCAACACGGGTGGAATCGCCGGCACGTCCAGTCCGCTGGACCCGGCCAATAACGGTTATCCGGCGGTGGACGGCAACTTCGGCCCGAACTATGACAGCGCGGCCACAATTGTCATGGGTATCTTTCCCGAGGGAGACGGTATCTACAACTTTGCGCGCAACGGCAGCGCCCTGGCCCAGGGCACGCCCATCAAGCGCCGCTACGCCATCAACGATTACGAGTTCTATGGCCAGGACACTTGGCGGGTTACCCCCCGTTTGACTGTCACCTACGGCCTGCGCTGGGTGCTGGAGGCCCCGCCGTACGAAACCAGCGGGTATCAGGTAGCGCCATGCGTAGAAGCCCCCGGGGGTGGCTGCACGAAACAAAATGCCACGGATTGGTTCAACCACACGGCCGCTCTGGCCGCCCAGGGACAGCCCGCCAACAACGCCGGAGAAATTTCCTTCATTCTGGGCGGACCGAAGAATCACGGTCCCGGACTGTGGAACTGGGACTACAAGAATTTTTCCCCCCGTATCGCGGTGGCTTGGTCTCCCGATACGGGCGAGGGCTGGGCTTCGAAGATTCTCGGGAAGCGGGACCAGTTCTCGATCCGTGGCGGCTATAGCATCATGTACGACCACTTCGGGATTCCCATCGTCAACACGTTTGACCAAAAGGGATCGTTCGGCCTTTCCACCGATCTCGGGAATCCAGCCGGCGTGGTTTCGCCGGCGAACGCGCCTCGTTTCAACTGCCTTGTTCCGGGTTCGCCGGGGCAGTCTTGCTTGCCTCCGGCCTGCCCGTCCCTGAACGATCCGGGGTGCTTGTTTGGCCCCACGCCGACTGGGGGATTCCCATACACTCCGGGGAATACGGCGTTCGCCATCAATTGGGGCCTTGACCAGACGTTAAAGACGCCCTACGCCCACACCTTCAATCTGTCATTCTCGCGGCAGTTCAATTCCCATTCGTCGGTACAAATAGCATATGTGGGGACGATTGCGCGGCGCCTGCCGTTGCAGGTCGATCTGGGAATGCCTGCCAACCTGAAGGATCCCACAAGCGGCACGCGGTATTTCGATGCCGCCACCATTCTTTCCAAGGCGGCCAACGCCGGCACGGACGTCAATTCGATACAGCCGATTCCGTTCTTCGAGAACCTCTTTCCAGCTTACGCGGGGGCGTCGGATGCAATCGTCAGCAATGCTCTCAACTGCGCGCCCGGCAACGCCCCCGCTAATCCGACGGCGACACAAAACATCTACCAGCTTTGGAACTGTTTCCCGCATAACGAAACGTTCTCTCTGTTCGAAATGGACCTGCCCGCCTCGATCAGCGGACTTAACCCGGCGCTGCCGAACAGCAAGCTGGGTCCGTTCGCGTTCTACCACGATCAGTTCAGTTCGTTGTACTCCTGGAGGAATATCGGGACATCCGACTACAACGCGCTGCAGGTGACCTACAACGCCCGCTGGTCCAACCTGCAGGGACAGTTCAACTACACTTTCTCGAAATCATTCGACGAGGCATCCGCAGCCGAACGCGTCGGCCCCTATGAGGGGACCGGTGGAACGGGCAGCGACCTGAACGGCGGGGGTATCGTCATTAATTCGTGGGCTCCACTCTCCTTGCGCGGCCTCTCCGATTTCAATGCCTTCCACCAGATGAACGCTAATCTGGTCTACGCTCTTCCGTTCGGGAGACACCAGAGATTGCTGGAGCACGCGAGCCCCTGGCTCGACGCGTTGGTCGGGGGCTGGCACCTGTCGGGCGTTTTCCGGTGGACCAGCGGCTTTCCCATCACGATCGACAACGGATTCACCTGGGCGACGAACTGGAACATCGAGGGCGACGCCATGCCCAACGGTGCGGTTCCGAGAGCCAGCAACACCAAGCATGCCATAGTGAACGGCGTGGACATCGGGCCCGACATCTTCTCGGATCCGGCGAAGGCGGAAGCGGCGTTCCGGCCGGAGTGGCCAGGCGAATCCGGAGTTCGCAACAACGTGATTGGCGATGGCATGTTCAACATCGACACCGGGGTCAGCAAAGATTTTCCGCTCGGCGAGCAGCGGCGGCTGGAGTTCAGCTGGCAGGCGTTCAATGCGACCAACTCAGTGCGTTACGACGTCCGCGGCGCGCAGCCGTCGCTTTCCTACGATCCGACCCAGTTCGGGAAGTATCTATCGACGCTCACGACGCCGCGCTTCATGCAGTTCGCGCTGCGCTTCTCATTCTGAGTTATAGGGGAGAGGTGCTCAGGATTCCGCGGCGCGGATTCCGTATTTGTTGAGCTTGTACGCCAGGGCGCTGCGGGAGAGTCCCATGCGGCGCGCGGCTTCCGATTGCGCGCCATGGGTTGCGCTCAGGGTGCGCAGGATGAGTTCTTTCTCGGCGTGCTCCAGGAATCCGGTGAGATCAAAAAATTCGGATGCCGGCAGGGCAAAGCCCTCGCCATGGGAACCATTATGGCCGGCAGGGGCCGCTTCCCTTTGCGCCAGCGGCAGATCGTCTGGTCCGATCTCAAGATTGCTGGTGAGAATGTACGCGCGCTCAATCAGGTTGCGCAGCTCGCGCAGATTTCCCGGAAAGCGGTACTGCCGCAAGTTCTGCAGGGCGGCCGCGCTCAAGTGGCGGCGGGGCATCTTCAACTCGGTGGCAACCTGTTGGCAGAACAGATCGCATAGACCTGCAATGTCGTCCATGCGATCACGCAAAGGGGGTAGATGGATCGGCACCACCGCAAGGCGGTAGAAGAGATCTTCGCGAAATAATCCTTCCCTCACCCGCTGTTGCAGGTTGCGATGAGTGGCGACCAGGACGCGCACGTCCACCCGGCGGGGCCGTGTGGAACCGACCCGCAGCAGTTCCCCATCGGTTAGGACGCGCAGGAGTTTGGCCTGCGCCGGCAGCGACATTTCACCGGCCTCGTCCAAAAACAGGGTGCCTTCGTGAGCCGCTTCGAACAGTCCCTGGCGCTGGCGATCGGCGCCGGTGAATGCGCCCTTTTCATGGCCGAAGAGTTCACTCTCGAGCAGAGTTTCCGTGAAAGCCGCGCAGTTGACGGCCACGAAGGGCTTGGCGGCGCGGGGGCTGTTTCTATGAATCGCCCGCGCAACCAACTCCTTCCCGGTTCCCGTCTCACCGGTGATCAATACCGTCGCGCTGGTGGGAGCCACCCGGGCGATGCGGTCGCGGACCTCGTGGACGGCCTGGCTCTCGCCATAGAGATCGGAGGCTCCTTCCAGGCGAACGACGACGTCCTTGAGCAGGATATTCTCGCGCAGCAGGCGGGTGCGCTCGCAGGCCCGGCGCACCGTGGCGCGCACTACCTCGGGCTGAAAGGGTTTGGTCAGAAAGTCGAAAGCGCCTTGGCGCATGCTCTCCACGGCCAGTTCGATGGTGGCCACCGCGGTCAGAAAAATCACGGAGACGGTCGCATCCGATTCCCGGGCGTGGCCGAGGACAGCCAGACCTTCGCCGTCAGGCATGCGCTGATCGGTGACCACGACATCAAAGTCATGGGCCGCCAGAGCGCGCTGCGCCTCCTGCACTCCGGAGGCTTCGAAAATTTCATGCTCGTCCTGCCGCAAATTGAAGGCAAGGATCCGGCGCATGCTGGCCTCATCATCGACAATCAGGATTCTTCCCATTTGCTGTTCTCTTATCCGTGCCCGTTCTGTTCCGCGAGCGGCAAGCTGATCGAGAAGCGAACTGAGCCGGGTCGATTTGCCGCCAAAACCAGATCTCCGCCCTGGGCGCGCGCGATGTTGCGAGCGATCGCCAGCCCCAGCCCTGTGCCATGGGGTTTGGTGGTAAAGAAGGGCTCGAACAGGCGAGCCAGTGTGGACTCGGGAATCGCCGGTCCGGTATTTTCGACCTCGATGAGCACGCTTTCCTTCCCGCGCCGGCCGCGCAGCACGATCGTGCCCTCGACCGGCGATGCGTCGACCGCATTGAGGAGCAGATTCATCAGCGCCTGCTGCAACTGGCCGGCATCGGCTAACGCCAGCAGGGTCTCGGGAACGTCCAGTTCGAACTTCACGCCCTTCCTGGCGGCGTGAGCGCGCGAGGCATCGGCAATGTAGGCCACCGTGTCCGCCACCGAAGTGGCGGTCAGGTGCGGCTGCCGCGTGCTGGTGTAGTCCAGGAACTCTGTGGTCAGGCGGCTCAAGCGGCCAGCCTCCTCGGAGGCGATGGCAAACATCTCTTCGCGTTCGGGACCGGACGATTGCTTCGCCGAACTGATCGAACAGGCGATCATCGCCACCGGATTGCGAATCTCATGCGCGATCGCACTGGACAAACGCCCCATGGCCGCAAGCTTCTCCTCACGCAGAAGCTTCTCCCGCGTCTGTTCGAGCTCATGCAAGTTGTCTGCCAGACGCGCCTCCTTGTGGCGCAGATCCCGCACCAGCAGCCACACCAGAACGCCGGCCATGGCCAGCATCAACGAAGTTGTGCCCGCCTCGATGTATTCCCCCGCGTCGGAGGGAGGGTGCTTGACGAAGAAACGCCATTGCCAGAAAAAACAGGCGAAGCTGCTGGCCCCAATAACGCCGAGAAGCGTGCCGAAGCGAAAGCGGAAAGCCGCCTCGAGGACGGGCAACGAAAGCAGCGCGATGTACGGACTATCTTCGTGATTGGTCAGATCGGAGAGCAGAACGCTGAGCGAGATATTCAGCACAATGGAAGCCCACGTCAGTGCGATCGGAACCACGCGAGAAATGGGGCGCGAGAGCCGGCGTACCCACAACAGCTCGGGAACGCGCAGCGCAAAAACCAGAGCGACCGCGGCGACCAGCCATCCCGACGGCGGGCGCCAGAACGACGCCAACGACCAATGCATCAGCAGAAGAATGCCGAGCAGCAGGAGGTTCAGCGCAATGAAGACTGTCTGCTGCCGCTTGAACGACAGCAGATCCAAGGTCGGCGAGGGGAACACTTTCTCGCGCGGTTGTGCGACCGGGATCTCGCCCATCTCCTCCACCCTTCAATTGTCTCGCCGGGTGCAATGGATCGGCCATATCAGACTTGGCTCGGAGACCGGGATCACAACCATCTGTGACCGCAATCACGTCAGGCGATGGCCTGCATTGTCAAGAAAACTGCCAGGCCGTACAGATTTCTGAACGATTCGAAGGGAGAAGATTTGCAGGACCCGCGGTTCGGGAGTGTTTCCTTTGCGTTGGACGCTGCATCGGCGACGAATGCCAGGAGGAAAAAAAGCAGGCCGCTCAGGGGGAGGCTTTGAGCGGCCTGGTTGGCGAAGTCCTCCGGGGAGGAGGGTAAACTCGTTTTACATCGAAGGATTGTTCGTGCCGGTGGTGGGCGCAGGCTGAGTGCCGCCCACAGTGTTGGTCATCAGGCGAACATCCACGCGGCGATTATCGGCGCGGCCGGAAGAGGTCTTGTTCGACTCGACCGGCTTATCCTTGCCCAGACCGATGACGTAAATCTTGTGCGCGGGCACGTTGTACTTAGTAGCAAGGTACTGGATCACGGAGTTGGCGCGGCGCTGGCTGAGATCGTAGTTGTAGTCGGCCGAGCCCACAGAGTCCGTTCCGCCTTCCAATGCGATGATGTAGCCCTTGGTGTTGGCGATCTGGGCGGCCAACTGGTCAAGCGCTTCCTGGGCCTTCTTGGTCAGATTGTCTTTGTTGAAGCCGAACTTCACGCTGGTCTCGGCGACGGGATGATAGTTGTCCAGGTTGGCGACGGTGTTGGTCAGCACGCCAACGCGGCCATTGGCGGCATCGGCCACCTGTTGCGCCTGCGTGGCGTTCTGGGCGGCAGTCTGCGTCTTCTGCTCGACTTCAGCAGTCTTGGCATTCACTGCCTGGATCCCGGCCTGAGCCCGGGCATCGACGTCCTTAATATCGCGGGTGTTCCGGGCGGTGAGGTCGTCGAGCTCGTTGGTCTTGTTGATCAGAGGCGTGGTCTGCGACTTGACGTAATTCTTGCTGGAGCATCCGACGGTGGCTGCCATGCTGGCCGCAAGGCAAATTATTAACGAAGTGCGGTTCATAGGGTTGAGGCTCCTTGATTCCATCTAGACGGCGCAATCTGGGCTATCCCGTGCGCCTGAATTTAAGATCCAAATCCTGGGATGACTCCCTGGTGCGCTGGTCCCGTTCCTTCAATTGCACGGGAGATGCCAGTTGCCCACTCTTACGGGGCACGACCTAAGTATATACCTTTCAAGGGTTTGCTGGTCTATGACAGGCGGGCTCGGCAGGTGGGCCGGGCGGGAAGTGAACGCAAAGCTCACATTCGGGATGGAAATTTTATATAGTTGCCAAAACACGCCTCACATTACGCGAGGCGGGAGGAGCAGCGGGATCGCTCCCGCTTGTTCCGCCGGTACACCCGAAAGTCAGCCTCGTCCACGGTGATCACTGTGTGCAGCGGAAAGAGGTGGCAGGCAGGTATCGGCAATCCCTTTCATGCGCGGGAAATCCTTTGCGCGAAGAAACCTCTGCGGGCCCCCCGGTAATCGCACCGGCGTGCCTCATGAACGGCTTCTGTCCCCAGCTACCCTTTGCCTTCTCAAGACATTCTCGAACCAGGCGACTTACGGGAACCCCGGTTTGCCGGGAGGTCTGTTTGAGGCAAGCCAGGAGTTCTTCTGTAAGACGTATTGTGATCGTGTGACTCATGCGCCAAACTTGTACCACAAATGCCGGAAGGCCAAAGCAAGATGCTGGCGCTTACTTCCAGATGTCCGTGATGGGCTGGGCATTGCGATCGTTGGCCGTTAGAGGCTCCAGGCCAAAGTTATCCTCGATGGTACGCAGGACGCTGTAATGGGTGTAGGGCTTGCCCAGGGCCGCTGGGTCCTGCTGGTTGGCCGGTTTGACCATGTCCCCGAGAAAGAGGGTGTAGATGCGATTGTCCGCATTTCCGCCCGACTCGTCGAAGGTCACTACCACCAACGTGCCTTTGCGCAGCTTCACGGGGAAAGTGTCGTCAAGAAACTTCTTTACCCACGCGCCGGCGACGGCAACTCCGGTATCGTGGCCGTCGTGATTCATGTTCGGCGAGTAGAAGGAGTAGGCGACCAGTCCTTTGTTGGCATCCTGCACGAAGAAATTCTTTGAATTGCTGGAGTCGACCCGCACCACGCGGTCGCACCACTTCTGCTGAACCTCGCGGAAGCTCAAAAACGGCACATGGCGCCGAACATAGTTGCCGCGCTTCTGCGCCACGTGCTGACCAGAAAGATTCCAGGGACAGGTTCCGGCCGGCAGTTCCTCCGCGTATTGCTTGAAATCAAGGCCAGCCCCGATCAGCCGGTCCGCAATGCTGCGATGGGCGGCATCGTCCGGCAGGTTCACCTGGTTGTCGGCGAGATAGAGAGGACGTTTGTGAATCCCGAAATCGGTTCCCGCCACCATGGCGATGTAGTTGGGATATGAGGGATGGAACAGGGCGTGGAAGTTCGTGAAGCTAGCGCCTTGAGACGCGAGGGCGGCAAGGTTCTTGTCCTGAATGGCGATCTCGTAGTCGACATTCTCGAGAACGATGATGATTACCCGGTCGAAGTGCCGGGCGCGGGCGCGAGAGGCGGCGCGTTCCGCCTCCTGTTTCTTGCCTTCGGGAGATTTCGTCACCTGGGGCAGTTCAGGATTCTGGGTCTGCTGGATGGATTGCGGGACCGCTGAGGACGCACTCAGGAAGAATGCGGCACAAAGAAGGATTCTTACCATTGCAGCCAGGCGGGCAGGTCGTGGACTCATCAGCCCTTTTTGTAACACAAAGGCCAGGATTCCCATCCAATAGAATGGGTGTGCAGCTCATGGCGGACATTCCAGTCCGCTCAGGACGGGCGACTGCGCCCATCTCCCCGCATTATGGACTTGCTGGCGAAAATCCGGACCATTCCGACTGATCCCGGCGTGTATCTGTACAAAAACGCCGAAGGAGATGTCATTTACGTGGGAAAGGCGAAGAACCTGCGGAGCCGGGTTTCGAGTTATTTCCACGAGGGACGATGGGAGGACGCCAAGACGGGAACGCTGGTGCGCGAGGCGGTGGATGTGGAGTACATCGTCGTCGCCAACAACAAAGAGGCGCTTGCCCTGGAGAACAACCTCATCAAGCAGCGCAAGCCGCGCTTCAACATCCTGTTGCGCGATGACAAGACGTATCCCTACGTGAAGTTGACGCTGGGCGAGAAATGGCCGCGGGTTTATGTAACCCGGCGCCTGCGGAAAGACGGAGGCGCTTATTTCGGGCCTTACTTCCCTGCCAATCTGGCGTACCGCATCGTGGACCTGATCCACCGGAATTTTCTGATTCCATCCTGCAAGGTGGATTTGACGCGGTTCCATAGCCGGCCATGTCTGCAGTATTACATTCGCCGCTGCCTGGGGCCTTGTGTTCAGGATCTGACGACTCCGGAGATGTATCAGGAGGCGGTGCGGGACGTGAAGATGTTCCTGGAGGGTCGGCCCACGGATCTGGCAAAGTCGCTGCGCGCGCGAATGGAGCAGGCTGCGGGCGAGCAGGAGTATGAGCGGGCGGCGCGATATCGCGACCTGATTTCAACCGTGGAGCAGTTGCAGGAGCGGCAAAGGATTGCGGCGGCCGAAGGCGATGACGCGGATGTGTTCGGCTACCATTACGAGAATGGGATGCTCGCCATAAATCTGTTCCACATGCGTGGCGGGAAGATGGTGGACCGGCGGGAGTTTTTCTGGGAAGATCTGCCCGAGCTCGCAGCCGCCGGCAACCGCGCGGAAGATCCAGGGACAGCCGCCCAGGCAGCAGAGCCGCGCCAGTCCTCATTCCATCCCGGGGAATTTTTTTCCGCATTGCTCAAGCAGCTTTATATCGGGCAGCCTTATGTGCCGCGGAATTTGTATGTCCCGGTGGACTTCGAAGATCGCGCAGAGCTCGAGGAGTTGCTGTCGGAGCAGAACGGGGGCGAGGGAGCCCGCGGCACGCGGGTTCACATTGTCGTGCCGCAGCGCGGCGACAAGCGTTCCCTCATCGACCTCGCCGGCAATAATGCCAAGCAGTCCTACGATCAGCGCTTCCGCGTGCTGAAGCCCAACGCGCGGCGGATCCAGGAGGAACTTCAGGAAGTCGTCGGACTGCCGGAATTACCGAAGCGCATTGAATGCTTCGACATATCGCATATTCAGGGCGCGGAGACGGTGGCTTCCCTGGTGGTGTGGGAAGACGGCAAGATGAAGAAGTCGGATTACCGCAAGTTCGTCATTCGCAGCGTGCAAGGGGTGGACGATTTTGCGTCCATGCGCGAAGTGGTGGCACGCCGCTATAAGCGGCTGCAGGAGGAACAGAAGGCGATGCCCAGCCTCGTGCTGATTGATGGCGGCCTGGGACAACTGCACGCCGCGGCGCAGGCGCTGGAAGGGCTGGAGATCATCAACCAGCCGCTGGCCGCGATCGCCAAGCGGGAAGAGATTCTGTACGTTCAGGGGCAGGAGCAAGACCCAATCGCGCTGGATCATCACTCCCCGGTGCTGCACCTGATTCAAATGATCCGGGATGAAGCGCACCGGTTCGCGATAACGTTTCACCGGAAGCGGAGACAGATGCGGGATCGAGCCACGGAACTGCTGGGAATTCCGGGCGTGGGAAGCAGCACCTCGCGCCGACTGCTGGAGCACTTTGGCAGCGTGCAGGCGGTAAAGCAGGCGGATGCGGCGGCGTTGTCAGCGGTCGTGACCCGCGCACAGGCCGAGGCGATTCGCAATCATTTTAATAAATAGAGCCGGGTACAGATGCAGCGCCTACTGGGGCAACGCATTTTGGCGATTTTCCGTCCGCTGCGCATGGCCAGATCGAGGAAATGGCTGGGCTGAGTGGTCAGTATCGCTCAGTTTCCAGGGTGATGGGAGGCTAAGCTTTAAGAGAGATCAAATCGTTACCGCTCTACGGAGGAAATACCCATTGAGAACAAGAATCGTAATTACCCTCAGCCTGCTCTGTTATCTGGCTATCTGTCTCAACCTTAACGCGCAGGCAGGCCGCGACGTCGCCGAACAGATCAAGCAACTGCAGCAGGAATCCAGGGATGCCCAGATGAAAAATGACGGCGCGTGGGCTCAGCAGCATCTGGCCGACGGATTCGTCGCGGGAAACAGCTGGGGCGATTGGCAAAGCAAAGAGGACTTCATCAAGGATTTGCAGAACAAGACAAGCAAGTGGAAAAGCGGCACCATCAGCGACCTGAAGGTGGCGACCTTCGGCCCGAACGCCGCCGTGTCGCATTACACATTCGCCTACGATGCCGAACTTCAGGGCAAGCATCGGGCACGAACCGTTATCTGCAGCGACACCTGGGTCAATGATTCCGGTACATGGAAGACGGCTTCGACCCACTGCTCGCTGGTAAAGGGCATATAACAGCGAGCGCCGGGGCCGACCGCGGGGTAGGCCTTATTCTTTCTTAGTCACTGAGGAAGCTCTGATTCAGTATCGGAAGAGAGGACACAAGGTCCCTCGACTGCGCAGAATTGCCGAAAAACGGCAATTCTGCTTCGCTCGGGATGACAAAGAGCGTGGGGTCGGCCTTTTCTTTCTTAGTCACTGAGGAAGTTCTGATTCAGCATCGTAAGAGAAGACACAAGGTCCCTCGACTGCGCAGAATTGCCGAAAAACGGCAATTCTGCTTCGCTCGGGATGACAGTAAAGAGCTTGTGTTGACGAAAAATCGGCTTCACGCGTTGATCGTGGATGTTGATGAAACCGGCGCGGTGATGCCGTGGCCTGATTTCCTCAGCAATCACGATGGAGTTTGCCGCCAGCCAGCCCTGCCTAATTGCAGGTTAATGAAGCTTGTCCGATAAACTTCTCGCCATTGGCGGGAGCGGCGGTAATTGCCACGGGCTTCGAAACGGCCGCCGTGCACGTGGCGGTCAGCTGCGTGGCCGGCGAGGATGAAAGATGGACTGACGGATCGCTTACCGTCCAGTTGGAATTTACCAGAGCGGCCAGCACCGCCGGGCAACCGGAGCCCCCCTTTACCACATACGAAGCACTGAACATTTGGCTGTTACCAGGCGCGGCAGCCGCATGGTCTGCGGTGGCTGTTGGCGGGGCCACAGTAATGCCGCTTACTCCGCAATCAGACCCATTGCCTCCGCAGCCAGTGGTTGACAGAAGGGCTGCGCCAAGGCAAACACCGGCAAAAAGCGTGGACGTGTACATCGCGTATTCCTTGTCTGTACCCACCGCGATTCTAGCGCGATCACGGCACTCTCTACCTGGCGAATTTCGCGGGATGGCTTTCCACCGCCGCGCCTCGAGGGCCGAAGATCCAACTTTAAGTCTCCAGCAACGGCGGCCCGACTAGCTTCATGCCGTGTCTCTCGAACCGACTTGGGTCGCCTACCTTAGCGTCCGGCTTGGTGGCTTCCTCGAAAAAGCTTTCAATCCTCGCCGCCGGGGTGAAGGCAAAGAGCATCCGGCCGGGCTGCTGGCCGAGGTAAGCCCACACGTGCGGGACGTTTCTTGGAGCCAAAACCGAATCACCAGGTTTCAAGCGCAACTTCGTTTCGCCGATTTCCATCAGCACTTCGTCGCTACCTTCGACGAAGTAAAACCATTCCTCCTGCTCGTAGTGGATGTGCCGAGGTGGTCCGCCACGGACCATATTGCGGTTCTCCATGATGAACAGAGCGCCGCTGGTCTCGTGGGTTAGGACTTTGAAGTCCAGATGACTGTTGGCACGTGCGGCCTTGTGCGGCTGCCCGGTGCGGTCCGTACCTACTTCGACGAGATGAAGGTCAGTCTTTTTCTCCTCCGCAAGGGCGGAATAAGGAGCCAAGGAAAGGGCGGCTGCCAGTTTCAGCATCGAACGACGGTCGAACTCATGCATAGCGGAAGTTCCTCCCAACGAACGTTGCCATGCTAGTCGATTTCAGCTGGTAAGAAAAAGGTCAACTGGTGAAGAATTCCAGCTACGCTCCTGCCCGAAGGGGAGACTTGCATACATGGCCGGTTACGCAAAATCGATCCCGGATCATGGAGGTGCGCGGCCGGCGCGTAATTCTCGCTTCGAATTGGAATGGTTAAGAGCGACGGGCTCCCGGTAGCCTTCAGCTGTCGATGAACAGAAATCCGCCCCGCGCGGAGAAGGCGTAGACCAGAAATCCCACGTAGAAGACACGGAACGCGACCAGCGCCGGACACGCGAGGTCGGTTTCCAGGGCTTGTCCCATATGTCGTGCAGGTGTTCGAGCATGAGTTCTGGCCCAAATTCCAAGGGCCGTCAGCGCGGCAGGTTAGATTACGGACGTGTCCTTCGGGGGCCTTTCAATCCAGCGACAGCACAACCCAATAGACGCCGTTGGGATAGGTTTCCGTCCGGGCATAGCAGGCGCCCACCGAAAAACTTCGCAGGCTGCGGCTCGAAACAGGCTGTAACGCTTGCCTGGGGAGGACCTCCGGCCGAAGGCTGGTATAGGTCAAAACGGTGTAACGCTGGGCAAAATTGCGAATGGGGGAGGTCGCCAGCCTGTCGGCCTGCGCCATGGAACACGCGGCCTGATCGACGTTGGGCAAATCCTTCAAGGACAATTGGGACCGGTTGACCTGCCGGCGCCGCCGCTGCACCGCGAGCGCGATCCGGGCTTTTACTTCGTCGGCAGAATAGTTGGGGAGGGCATGGCCGAAGTCCTGCACGATGTAGAGCCGGTCAACGTTGCGAACCACACCCAACCCGACCACGTTGTAGGCCGGGTTGAGCAGGTTCGCGCGATGCGGGGGAGAGAGCATGAGGTGTTCGTGGCCGTGTTGGGCATCGTAATCAAACGCGACATTTTCAGCTGCCTGATCCAGCAGGAGTCGAGTTGCGGCAGCAAGGCGCTGGGACAGGGCAGGTTCGCCTGGAAACTGGTGCGCGAGGCGGCGGGCTTCAAGCATCGCCTGGGCATGAGCGCGAGCCGCCAGGGAAAGTCCCGCGTCGACGCGTAAGGGTGGCACGCCTGCGCGGCGGCGCGCGTCGTTTGCGAAGGCCAGAAGTTGTTGCTCGGTCTGGGACTCTTCGTCGGAAAATGGGATATCGGGGGCGGTTGCCGCTACCGGCTTCAAGGTTAGAGACTGGGCCTGCCCACGAGCGGGAAAGGGCATTAGTCCGCCAGTGGCCAGGAGGGTCGCGGCACCCAAGCTCAGCAACAACAGAAACAGCAGTCTTGCAGTTCTGCTCATCCGTTTGTGCCTGCCAGCCAGATCCTGGAAGGGATCGAATTCGGCCTGAGGTGCTGCCGGCTCAAGGCCGTTAAGGCTCAAGCTTTGTTGCTGGTGTTACGCTAGGGGTTGGGAAGGGCCGCGAGTAGTTACACCTGTCTATGGAACTAGGGATCAGTGGGGTCATTGGCCTGTTGTTTGGAGTGGCGTTTGCGTGGCTGGCACTACGCTCGCGGAGCGCGGCGCTGCAGGCCCGCTTGTCGTTCACGGAAAAGGGATTAGCGGCCGAAAAGGCAGAACTGGCGCGGCTTTTGGAGGAGCAGCAGAAGCTTGTAGCCAGCCGGGCCCGGCTGGAATCGGCGCTCGAATCGGAACGAAAGGCCAGCAACGAAAAGATCAAGCTGCTGACCGAGGCCGGGGAGAACCTGCAGAATGCCTTCAAAGCCCTGGCCGCGGACGCCTTGAAGAGCAACAACGCCTCGTTCCTGCAGATTGCGCAGGAGACCCTGAAGCGCTTTCAGAGCGAAGCCAAGGGGGACCTGGAGACCCGGCAAAAAGCGGTCGCCGACCTCATCGCGCCGGTTCGCGAATCGTTAGGCAAAGTTGATGCGCAGATCCAGCAGATGGAAGTGGCCCGGGGCGAGGCCTACGGCGATCTCAAGGCCCAGGTGCAATCCCTGATCACGACGCAAAAAGAGCTGCAGTCGGAAACCGGCAATCTCGTGCGGGCCTTGCGCACGCCGAACGTGCGCGGTCGCTGGGGAGAGATTCAACTGCGGCGGGTGGTCGAGATCGCGGGGATGCTGTCCTACTGTGACTTCGCCGAACAGGAGACCATCCAGGGGGAAGGCGGCCGCCTGCGCCCCGACCTGGTGGTGAAACTGCCGGGCGGGAAACAGGTGGTCGTGGATGCAAAGACGCCGTTGCAGGCATTTCTGGAGGCCTTTGAGACTACTGACGATGAAGCTCGGCGGAACTGCTTAGCCAATCACGCCCGCCAGGTGCGCGAGCATATGAAGACCCTGAGTGGCAAGAGCTACTGGGAGCAGTTCGAAGCCACTCCGGAATTTGTGGTTATGTTCTTGCCGGGAGAAACTTTTTTCAGCGCAGCCCTGGAACAGGACCCCGGGCTCATTGAGCACGGGGTGTTGCAACGTGTAATCCCTGCCTCGCCAACGACTTTAATCGCCCTCCTGAAAGCGGTGGCTTACGGCTGGAATCAGGAGAAACTGGCGCGCAATGCACACGAGATTAGCGCGCTGGGCAAGGAACTTCACGACCGGCTCCGGAAGCTGGCGGCGCATATAACGGCGGTCGGCCACAATCTGGATCGAGCAGTGGAAGCTTACAATCAGGCCGTAGGATCGCTGGAAAACCGGGTGCTGGTTTCCGCGCGAAAATTTGCGGAACTGGGAGCCTCGGTCGCCGAAGATATTCCCTCGTTGGAGCCGATCGAAACCACAGCACGCGCCCTGTCGTTCGAATGGGATGAAGAACCAACGGAGATCTCTACGACCGACCGCAAGGCCGGCTAGGGACTCCTGGCCGGGTCGCTAGATGCTCCAGTGACAGCGGGCACGGTTGCGACGGCCTGGCAGCCCCATACGGAATCCCACAGAAACCTCCCAAAAGACATAGCTGGCGTTCGAAAATGCATCTATAATTTTGGAAGTGGTTTTCTGCGCGGTACTTACCCGCCTCCAGATCAGGACGCTACGTGGCAGCGAAGTTGCTCATTCATGATCGTTCTGAGGTATCCACCACCTCTCCTCGCCTGCCGTCGGGAGGCTTGGGGCCTGTGCCGAAACCCATGAATCGGGAGAGTCAAGCTCGCTTTGTCGCGGTGCTTTTGTTCCTGCTGACCGTAGCCAGCGTTGTGTTCGCGGGCTTCAATTTCGAGAAAGAACGCGATTTTGCGGCTCCCGATGATGGCGTGTGGTGGGTCGAACACGACGGACGGTTGATGGCCGACCGGGTCGATCCCAACGGACCCGGGGCAAAGGGCGGCATCAAAGTCGGCGACCAGTTGTCGGCGGTCAACGGCCAGGAAATCAAAAACACGCCCGGACTGGTGCGCCAGCTTTATCACAGCGGGGTGTGGTCCAAAGCGGTGTACTCGCTGGTGCGGCAATCCGTCACGCTCGACTCCAACGTATATCTGATTCCCGCGGACCGCTCCCTGAACAATTACCTGCGCTTCATCGCGCTGATCTACCTGGGGATCGGGTTGTATGTATTACTGCGCCGCTGGACGGCAACGGGATCGACGCACTTTTATATCTTCTGCGTAGTTTCGTTCATCGCCTACTCGTTTCACTACACTGGCAAGTTCAACGATTTTGACTGGATTATTTACTGGAGCAACATCGTAGCCTGGGTGTTGCAGCCGTCTCTTTTCCTGCATTTCGTCCTGACGTTTCCGGAGAAGCGGAGGTTCGTGCGCGAGCGTCCGTGGACTCTGCTGCTGGCGTATGTGCCGGGCGCGATACTGATTGCGAGGCACATCGTTGCGCTGCGGCTGGCGCAGGCCAGCGGACTGCTGCGCTGGGACATGGATCGTCAGGAGATGGCTTACGGAGCCGTCCTGTTCGTAGCTGCTGCGGCGGTGCTGTGGTACAGCTATCAACGGGCCAGTTCCACCATCCTGCGCCAGCAATTGAAGTGGGTCACCCGCGGAACAATTCTCGCGGTGGTTCCCTTCACCCTGTTCTACGTTCTGCCCTTCCTGACCGGGGCGCCGGGGATGAACTGGGCAGTGCTCTCTCTGGGGCTGCTCCCCCTCACGTTTGGTTACGCCATCTTCCGCTACCGGCTGATGGATGTGGACCTGATCTTCAAGCGGGGAGTGGTGTACACACTGGCCGCAGCCGCTGTCGTGGGACTGTATTTTGCACTGGTCGCCGGGGTAGCGGAACTGGTCCACATGCAGAAACCCGGGACCGGGCCGGTGGGGCTGATTCTTGCGGTGGTGGTCACTGCCCTGCTGTTTGACCCGGTGCGCAAATGGATTCAGGAGAGGGTCGATCACCTCTTTTACCGGACGGTTTACGACTACCGGCGCACGCTGATTGAGTTCGGGCGGGAACTTGGCTCGGAGACGGATTTGAATGCCCTGCTGTCTTCGGTAGTCGATCGGCTGTCGCGGACGCTGGCGGTAGACCGCATCGCCATCTTCCTGCGCGCCGAAGAAGAAAGCGAAGCCTTTGTCATCTCGAAGACGCTGGGCATGCATCCCGCGGGGAAGCTTGATTTGAGCTTTTTGAGCGCGCCCCGTCCGGAACCGGCGGGACACATGTTCTTTGAGAACACCCACCAGGTACCGCGCGAAAGCGCCGCGGCACAGGATGCCATCGCCCGCCTGGATCTTAACTACTACATTCCCTGCCGGGCGCAGCAGAGAACGGTGGCCGTACTGGGCCTGGGAAAGACCAGCAAGGGAGATTACCTTTCGAGCGAAGACATCGAACTGCTGGAGACTCTGGGGGGCTACCTGGGCATCGCCATCCAGAACGGGCGGCTCTATGCTTCGCTGCAGCAGAAGGTTGCCGAATACGAACGCCTGAAAGATTTCAACGAAAACATCGTCGAATCGATCAACGTTGGAGTGATGGCTCTCGACATGGAGGATCGCATCGAGAGCTGGAATGCGCAGATGGAAGTGATGTACGCGCTGCCCCGCTGGCAGGCTCTGACCCAACCGGTGCGCAGCATCTTTCCGGCGGAGTTCGTCGAGGAGTTCTACCGCGTGCGGCAGAACCCTGGCATTAATAACCTTTACAAGTTCCGGCTGCTGACTCCGGCGGGCGAAACGCGGACCGTCAACGTGGCCATCGCACCGCTGGTCACGCGCAAGTTCCAGGTCATTGGACGCCTGGTCATCATGGACGACATCACCGAGCGGGTGGAACTGGAGAGCCAGCTTTCGCAGGCCGACAAGCTTTCGTCCATCGGATTGTTGGCGGCCGGCGTGGCTCACGAGGTCAACACTCCCCTGGCGGTGATTTCCTCCT
>DASREX010000048.1:0-16870 GCA_035651855.1 Candidatus Sulfotelmatobacter sp. | reverse complement strand
CTACTCGCAGACTCTGAGCCGCGAATTCAACATGCTCGAGCCCGAGGACGCCTTGAAGTGGTGGATTCTGCGGCGGAACGAGGGCATCTTCGATTTTCGCGAGGGCGATGAAATTGCCCGCTTCGCGCAAGGCCACCGCATGAAGATCCGGGGCCACTGCCTCGTCTGGGACCACAACAATCCACCCTGGCTCACGCAAGCTCATTTCACTCCCGACCAGTTGAGACGCCTGCTCCAGGAACATATTGCCACCGTGATGAAGCACTATGCGGGCCAGGTATTTGCCTGGGATGTGGTGAACGAAGCCTTCGACGAACGCGGAACATTGAAGGACTCTCCCTGGTACAACCGGCCTGGCATCGGCGCTTCTCAAAAAGGAACGGCATACATCGAGCGGGCGTTGCGCTGGGCGCATGACGCTGACCCAGGTGCGTTGCTCTTTTACAACGAGGGTGGCGCGGAAGGCCTGAATGCCAAGTCCGATGCGGTGTACGCCATGGTGAAGGATTTCAAGCAGCGGGACGTTCCGCTCGATGGAGTCGGGTTGCAGATGCACATCTCGCATCTGCAGGCGGACAGCGAAGCCGTGGCTAAGAATATCGCCCGCCTGACCGCATTGGGCGTCCAGGTACACATCACGGAACTTGACGTACCTTTGATGCTGCAGCCCGCGGGAGGCGTCTCCCAAGAAGATCTGCAGCGCCAGGCTCAGATCTATCGCAACATCGTGCATGCCTGTCTGGAAAACCCGGGCTGCACGGCAATACAGACCTGGGGATTCACGGACAAATATTCCTGGATCGGCTCGCACTCTAGCGGAACCCAGGGTAGCGCCCTGGTCTTCGACCGGAACTACAAACCCAAACCTGCCTACACCGCCCTGGTCGAGGAGGTCTCCTCGCCTGCAAATCGGCAGCATTAGGCATTGCCATCGGCCGCGGCAATTTTTACTAGGCTGGCTCCCCTCGCGGCCTGCAGCGCCATCCCATGTTGGTGCATCTATAATGACTTGCACAGCATGCCACGGCGTGACCACGGGAATAACAATCAAGTGGATCAGTCGGCTCCAACCCGATCAGTAAAGACGTCCTACCGCAAGCAGGTCATCATCCTGCTGTCGATTTCGGTTTTTGTGTTGCTCGCCATCCTGGTTTCCCAGACGGCCTTCGACCTGAACTTCCTGCACCCGGGAAACAACCAGGAAATCGCAGTCTTCGCCGCCCTATCCGCCCTTATCTTTCTTCTCTTCGTGGCGCTCACCTTCGTCCTGATGCGCAACCTGCTGAAATTGTTTGCGGAACGGCGCCTGGGCGTACTGGGATCTAAATTCCGCACCCGCATGGTGGCCGGCGCTCTGCTGTTCTCGTCTTTGCCGGTCATGATGATGTACTGGTTCGCCTACGGGCTCATGAACCGGTCCATCGACAAATGGTTCTCCACGCCGGTCGAAGAAGTCCGCGCCGACACCCACGCCATGGCCACATTGCTCGCCGGCTACGCCCAGCAGAATGCCAAGGCTGAGGCGGCGGCTATCGCCGCAGCGCCGGAAACCGAGCGCGGTTTCGGGGGCCACGGATTTTCCGGCGTTGCCGATGAATTTCAGCGGCACGAAACCACGCTGCAGGGCGGTTTCGCCCTAGCCATTCGCGAGGGCAACGCGGAGGCCAGCTTCAATGCTCCCGCGCCCTGGCCTGTGCTGAAAGCCTCCCTGCCCGTCTCCGAGGCCCAGGCCGGTGGTCCCGCGCAGTTCAGTTGGCAAGGGACGGACTACACGGTGGGCAGCGCCCCGGTAGAAGGCGGAGGCATGATCCTGGTGGCTATCCCTCTGCCCAAAGAATTTTCCCAAACTGTACGGCAGGTGGAAGCCAGTCAGAAACGATACTACGACCTTGCCCGTGAGCGCCGCCTGGTCCGGCGCACCTACATGGGCCTGCTGTTGCTGCTGACCATGACCGTTTTATTCGTCACCACCTGGCTTGCCCTCTTCCTCTCCAAAATCGTGACTCGGCCGCTCTCGGCGCTGGCGGAAGCCACGCAGGAAATATCCCGGGGCCGCCTCGACTATCGCGTGGATGTAAGCTCGGCCGACGAGATCGGGGATCTGGTGCGCTCCTTTAACCGCATGGCCGAGGATCTCGAGGGCAGCCGCCGGCAAATCGAAGCTTCCAGCCGCGACCTTAGCGCCGCCAATACCGAACTTGATCAGCGCCGCCGGCAGATGGAGACCATTCTCGAGAACATCCCCACCGGCGTGCTCTCGCTCGATGCCGAGGGACGCATCAGTCACGTCAACCAGGCCCTGCGCCGCATGTTTCATCCCGACGGCGCGCACGACGGCGGCCCTGAAATTTTGCTGGGAGCCTCCCTGTCGGAGGTATTCCCCGCCGATGTGCTCGAGGATTTCGAGCCCATTCTGAGGCGCAGCGATCGTATGGGCATGACCACCAGCCAGATGGAGATTCAACTCCCTCGCGGGACCCTGAACGTGGCGGTTACGGCCGCAACCCTCCGCCATCAGGCCGAGCGTTCCGGCTACGTGATCGTCTTCGAAGATTTGTCGGACTTGCTCAAGGCGCAGAAGCAGGCGGCATGGCGCGAAGTGGCGCGTCGCGTGGCGCATGAGATCAAGAACCCGCTCACCCCGATTGCGCTCTCGGCGGAGCGGATCCAGCGGCACCTGCAGCGCGCGGCTCCGGCGGATCCTGCGGCGGCCGCCGTAGTTCGCAGTTGCGCCGACACCATCGCTGGCGCAGTCGAGACCGTGCGCCGTCTGGTCGACGAGTTTTCCACCCTGGCGCGGTTCCCCGTGGCCAAGCCCCAGCCTGCCGACATCAACGAAATCATCGAAAGCGCCCTTTCGATGTTCAACGGCCGGCTGGACGGAGTGCGGGTGCACACGTCACTCGCAGCCGATCTTCCCAAGGTGTTGGCCGATCACGAAGCCATCAAACGCGCGGTAGCCAACCTGGTGGACAATGCTGCGGAAGCCTCGCAGGCTTCCCTGGTGCGCGAAATTGAGATTTCCACCGCCCTGGTGGCCAGCCGCGATGCGGTCGAGATCACGGTCGCGGATACCGGCCACGGGGTGAGCCGCGAGTTAAAGGAAAAACTCTTTCTTCCCTACTTCTCCACCAAGAAACGCGGCACGGGCCTGGGCCTGGCAATCGTGAGCCGCATCGTGGAGGACCATCATGGATCGATTCGCGTCGAGGAGAATCAACCGGTCGGCGCGCGTTTCGTCGTAGAACTCCCGGTCGTCCCGGAAGCGGCTCCCGCGGCCTCCCCCCTCCATCATGCCTAACATTCTGATCGTCGATGACGAAGCAGGAATCCGCGATTCGCTCGCCGGAATTTTAGCGGACGAGGGATATTCCACCTCCGCGGTGGAGAGCGGCGAAGCCGGACTCGATCTGCTCAACCGCTCCGCTTTCGACGTGGTTCTGCTGGACATCTGGCTGCCGGGGATCGACGGCCTCGACACGCTGGCAAAGATCCGTGCCCTCGAACATCCGCCGGAAGTGATCATGATCTCCGGGCATGGCACCATCGAAACCGCGGTTCGCGCCACCAAGCTGGGCGCTTACGACTTCCTGGAAAAACCGCTGCGGATGGAGAAGACCCTCATCCTGGTCAAAAACGCCATCGAAGCCAAGAAGCTGCAACGGGAAAACGTGGACCTTAAAAAGCAGCTTCAGGCCAAGAGCATCATCGTGGGCGACAGCATCCCGATGAAGGCGCTGCGCCAGCAGATCGCCTTGATGGCCCCTGCCAACGGGCGGGTCCTGATCTACGGAGAGTCGGGAACGGGCAAGGAACTGGTCGCACACGCCATTCACGCCCAAAGTCTGCGCAAGGACGAGACCTTCGTCGAGGTCAACTGTGCCGCCATCCCCGAGGACTTGATCGAGAGCGAACTCTTCGGGCACTGCAAAGGCTCATTCCCCGGGGCCGCCGCCGACAAGGAAGGAAAGTTTCAGCGGGCCCACGGAGGCACCCTCTTCCTGGACGAAGTGGGCGATATGAGCCTGAAGACTCAGTCGAAGGTTCTCCGTACGCTGGAAGAGCAACGTTTCACGCCGGTGGGCGGCGACACGACAATTACCGTGGATGTGCGTGTAATTGCCTCCACCAACAAAGACCTGGAAGAAGAGATCTCGCGGGGCAATTTCAGGGAAGACTTGTTTTACCGTCTCAATGTCATCCCCTTCTTTGTTCCGCCCTTGCGCGAGCGCAAAGAGGATATTCCCCTGTTCTCGCGGCATTTCCTGAAAGAACTCGCCGCTACTTACGGCCGCCGTCCGCGGGAGATCACAGATGACGCGATCGAAGTCCTGATGCGCTATTCCTGGCCCGGCAACGTGCGCGAACTGCGCAACGTGATCGAGCGCATCGTGATCATGAATCCCACCACCACTCGCTTCGACAGCAAACATCTGCCGCCGCTGGTCTATCGCGACGGCTCCCGCCGTGCTCCCAAGAGCGAATTCTCCACACTCCATCAGGCGCGCGATGCGTACGAACGCGACTACATCCTCAAAAAACTGGACGAGAATCACGGGAATGTGACCCGGGCGGCCGAGGTCCTCGGCCTTGAGCGCAGCCATCTGTACCGCAAAATGAAAACCTTAGGGATCTCTGCCAAAGAGTGATTCAACAATTCTTCAGACTTGGCACAGAAAGAGAATTCCCAGTCCGGTTGGCAGGTCGGCGCCTGGGCAGAAGGGCTAGTGCTTTACCATGTGAATCTCAGTGCCGTTCTTGCGGAACTTCACCTCGTCCATCAACTGGTTGATGAGGAAAATTCCACGGCCGTGATTGGAATAGAGATTGTCGCCAATCGTGCAGGTCGGAATATCTTCGGGACTGAAGCCCTCCCCGGGATCGCGCACGATGATGAGAATGCCGCGTTCCTCCTCGCAAGCCACCAGGCACTCGACCACTTTGCTGGGGTCTTCCTTGGCGCCGTGAACCACGGCATTGGCCAGAGCTTCCTGCAGTGATAGCTCGATGGCGTCTTCCTTGCCGTTGACGCATTTCATTTCGCGTACGGCCCGCATCACTTGTTCGACCACCGGGTCCACGGCCTTGCGATCCGCCGCAAGGGTGACGCGCACCCGCAGGTTCAATTTTTCCGGATCAAAGTTGTACTCCGGGAGGTGTTGCTCGGAAGGGTCCTCGGCCATGTTTTGCTCGTTCTTGCTTTCACGCCCCTGTGCCCTTCGATTGTAGTTGCCTCGGCCGAATTGGGCAACGACATCTCGAATGCCCGCTCACTACACATAACTTCATGTCTCTGTGTGGCTGGACGGACCCGAAGGATCATCCCTCCCCGCCGGGCGCTCCTCCGCACTCTGCTGGAACATGCGTTGCTCCAATTGCCGCCGCCAGTCGAGTTCCTCGACAAAGCTGCGCGAATCGCGCCAGCCGGGTTCGGCTTTCACATACAGCTCAAGAAAGACCTTCGTGCCCAGCATGCGTTCCATCTGCAGGCGCGCCGCTGTCCCAATTTTCTTGAGCATCTGACCGCCCTTGCCTACCAGGATTCCCTTCTGCCCCTCGCGTTCGCAATAAATTGTGGCACTGATCCGCGTCAGGCGCTTGCCCTCCTCGAAGGCTTCGACGATTACCGTAGTCGAATATGGAAGCTCATCGCTGGTGTTCAGCAGCACTTGCTCGCGGATGATCTCCGCGGCCATGAAACGCGCCGGCTGGTCCGTGATCTGATCCTCGGGAAAGTAGGCGGGCCCGGCGGGAAGCAACGACAGAATCGCATCCAGCAGCACGTCCAGCCCCTTACGTTTCAGCGCTGAGATCGGGATGACTTCGGCAAAGTTATACAGCTTCCGGTACTCCTCAATGACCGGCAGCAGCTTCGACTTTTCGCGGATGCGATCAACTTTGTTCAAGAGCAGAAACGCCTTCGTCCGCGAGCGTCGCAGCAGGTCAAGCGCGAACTGGTCGCGCGGATCGAGCTCTCGGGTCACATCCATGATCACCAATACCAGGTCGCAGCCTTCCAGCGCCTCGCGCACCTCGACCATCATCTTGCGTCCTAACGAACTGTCCGGCTTGTGCACCCCGGGAGTATCGATGAGCACGATCTGCCCACCGCCCTTACCCTTCTTCCTCGGAATGTGCACCACGCCCTGGATACGGTTGCGGGTGGTCTGCGGCTTGGGCGAAATGATGGCAAGCTTTTCGCCCACCAGGGCATTGAGCAACGTAGATTTGCCGGCATTCGGCCGGCCGAGTATGCAGACGAATCCAGAGCGAAAAGGCATCAGAGAACCTGACCTGGTACTTCCGACTTTGGACCTGAAGGAAAAACCCTCAGACAGGAGTTCCAAGGGGTGAGCTGCGAGATCCGCCTTTGACTATATCAGCTTCAACTGCCGCGGCTGGACTGCGGTTACGCGCACGCGCTCGACCTTGCGATCGGTGGCTTCCAGCACTTCAAAGCGCAGCCCATCTTCCTCTACGATCTCGCCTTTACGCGGGATCCGGCCGGCCAGCTCGCTGACCAGGCCTGCGATGGTGGCCGACTCTTTCCCCTCAGGTTTGATTCCGAACAGTTCATCCAGACGATCCACGTCCATACCGCCGGAAACCACGAACACGCGCTCGCCCTCGCGCACCACCTCCGGCTTATCCCGGTCGTCGCGGATCTCACCCACGATCTCTTCAACCAAATCTTCGATGGTGACCAATCCGGCGACGCCACCGTACTCATCCACAACGATGGCCATGCGGATATTTTCTTTCTGCATCTCGCGCAACAGGTCGCTTCCCAGCTTGCTCTCCGGAACGAAGTGCACATCGCGCCGCATGATGCTGTCCAAAGTTCGCACCCGCGCTTCACTATCGGGTACCTGCAGCACGTCCTGCGCGTAAACGATTCCCTTGATGTTGTGAATGCTGCCCTCGTATACCGGCACCCGCGCGTAGTGCTTGTTGCGCAACATCTCAATGAGCTGCTCGACCGTGGTGCTGGCGGGAAGAGCAAACATTGCGGGGCGGGGCTTCATCGCCTCACGCACCGTCTTGCCGCTGAATTCAACCACGGACTGGATCAGGTCGCGGTCGCCGGCCTGAATAATCCCCTCCTCCTGCCCGGCTTCAATGAGCGCATCCACCGCTTCGGCCGAGGTCTCCGGCTCCTCCCGCGTGTTCTCCCTGGTCAGTGAGGCCACAGATTGCAGGAATCCCAGCACCAATGTCACCGGCATGACCAGGTAAATAAGCAGGCGCAAGAACAATGTCCAGTGCAGAAGCCACTCCCCCTTGGTACGCGAGAAAAACACAAAGGGTAGAAAGCGGTTGCACACGATAACAATTAGAAGCAGGCTGACCCCCGCCTGCATGACCTCATACACGCCCCAGGAGTCTTCGCTGAAAAGCAGGAAGCCGATCAGCAATGTGACCGTGGCCATAATGAGTTGCGTCAGCACGGCCATGGACAGGGCGGCGCGGGTGCGGCTTACGCCCAGCCGGGGCTCGATTTTCTGCTCGAATACGTCGATATTGTCCTGGAACTCCCGGGAAAGAAATTTCCCCAGTTCCTGATAAACCCGGTCCACATAGGAAACCAGCGCCAGTACTCCGATCAGAAGCGCCAGGGCAAAGGCTACGGCAATGGTCATGCCGTCCTCCGGGCTTTCCTGGGGCGCGATGAACCGCTCCGGACAGGCCTGGATCCTGCGGTTTGGACGCGCTCGATCAAGGTAGCGGGCAGCTTGAGCACACGGCGGAGGTTCGCCTCTTTCCGCGCCATTTCACCATTATCACGCTCGTGATCCATACCCGCCAAATGGAGAATGCCGTGCAGGGCCAGCACCTTCACCTCTGCCGCTGCGGAATGGCCGAGGCGCATGGCATTTGCCGCGGCAATATCGGCCGAGATGGCAATCTCCCCCACCAGGCCGGTTTTGCCGTTTTCGGCGCCTTGGGAGGGAAATGAAAGGACGTCGGTCGCTTTATCGCAGCCGCGAAACCGCAGGTTCAGGATTCGTATGGCGCTGCTGCCGGTGACCAGCACGTTGACCCGGCCGCTCAGCCGCGCCGCTCGCCGCGCTCGCAGCAGAAACCGGTTGAGCGACGCCTCGCTCAAGCCGACTACCTTTTTCTGGAAGATCACCAAGCGCGGAAACCTCGAGAGATGAATTTCACGGCTCGGCCAAAAAACAAACGAGGGCCCAGGCGCAGCCCCCATCCGCAAGCAATTACTGTTTCGCTTCCGTAGAAACGGCCTTCTCCTCGGGCGCCGGCGCCTTCTCAGGGATCTCGGCACTCTCAGGAGCCTTGGATTCAGCCAGCAGCAGCATCTGTTGTTCGGCGACTCGCGCCTTGTGCTCGTCGTAGGCCCGGACGATGCGCTGCACCAGGTGATGCCGCACCACGTCTCCCTCATCGAAGTGCACAAACGCCAGACCATCCACATTCTTCAGCACATCAATAGCCTCGAGCAGGCCGCTGCGCCGGGCATTCGGCAAATCGATCTGCGTGACGTCTCCGGTAATCACAGCCTTGGAGTTGAATCCCAGGCGCGTGACAAACATCTTCATCTGCTCTGAGGTCGTATTCTGCGCCTCGTCGAGAATCACAAATGAATCATTCAAAGTGCGCCCGCGCATGAATGCAATGGGCGCAATCTCGATCACGCTTTTTTCCAGGTAGCGATCCACCTTCTCGGGATCGAGCATGTCATACAGGGCGTCATACAGCGGACGCAGGTAGGGATCGATCTTGTCCTGCAGCGTGCCCGGCAGGAAGCCCAGGCGCTCGCCCGCTTCGACCGCCGGGCGCGCCAGGATAATCCGGTTCACGCGCTTGGCCAGCAGCGCGGAGATCGCCATGGCCACAGCCAGGTAGGTCTTGCCCGTGCCCGCCGGGCCGATGCCGAATACCATGTCATGGTTCTCGATCGCTTCCAGATAGCGCCGCTGATTGCCGCTCTTGGGCTGGACGGTTCTGCGGCCAAAGGAACGCTGCCGCCCCGCTTCGGCCAGGCCGCGCAGGGTGGCATTCGGGTCGGATGTCAGCACCCGCAGCATGTTGTTCAGATCGCCGTTGCTGAAGGTAAAGCCGGAGCGCTGCAGGCTCTCGTAATCGGCAAACAGTTGCTCGGCGCGCGCCACATCCCGCGCCGCGCCCTCAATCTCAATCGAGTTGGAGCGCAGGTTGATGGTGATATTGAAGCTGTCTTCCAGCAGCCGCACATTCTCGTCGCGCGTGCCAAAAAAAGTCTCGATATTCGGACTAACCCCGATGCTCTTCTTCATGCGTGTGCTTCAAAATGGCGCGTGGGCGCGGGCCCGCTCGTACCCCGCGAGCCAACTGCGGCAGGCTGCGGATACAAAACACGACCCCGCCCGCCCGACTTCAGCGACAAAACAGGATTTTGCGTGGAAACAAGACTGGCCGGGATGCGGATGCCCTGAAGGCAAATCACTACCATCTGCTATCAGCCTACCCCGGCTCAAAAGGCGCGTCAATAAGAGGAAATCCTCAGGCCGCGGAGGGACCTTCCCCACTCAAGGAAGCCGCCACGGCGCGCGTCCGGGCCCACTCCCGCAAAGCCGCAATTTCCTCGGAGCGCGTGGTGGATAGGGGGACCGTCTGAGCCAGAGCATCGGCGAGGGATTGCGTGCTGAGCGGCCTCTTCTCGGAATAAGCCGCGTACAAGGCCCCTTGAACCGCGGCGTCGATTTCGGCGCCGGAGTATCCCTTCGCCGCCGTCGCCACTCTCTCGAGGTCAACCTCCGCAGGGTTGCGTTTACGCTTTGCCAGCTGGATCGAGAAAATCTGCCGCCGCTCCGCCTGGTTCGGAAGATCGACAAAGAACAACTCGTCGAACCTTCCCTTGCGAATCAATTCCGGGGGAAGCACGGTCACGTTATTGCAAGTGGCCGCGACAAATACCGGCGCCTTGCGGTCCTGCATCCAGGACAAGAATGACGCCAGCAGGCGGGAGGAAACTCCGGCGTCCGCGGAAGCCGAATCCGGGCCGCTTCCGGCGAAAACCTTTTCCAGTTCATCAATCCACAGCACGCAGGGCGCAAGGCCCTCCGCCACCTGAAACACTTTTCGTATGCGCTTCTCGGTCTCGCCGATGTACTTGTCATACACCGCCGAGGTATCGAATTTCACCAGCGGCAGCCTCCATTCGCCGGCCACGGCCCGCGCGCATAGCGACTTGCCGCACCCCTGCACGCCCAGGATGATCACGCCATGCGGCGGCTCCAGCCCGAACTCCCTTGCCGAATCTTCCCACGCGCCCCGCCGCTGCCGCAGCCAATGCTTTAGATTTTCCAGTCCGCCGACATTCGACATATTGTCGGAAGCTTCAATGAACTCCAGCATGCCGGAGTGCCGGAGCAGTTGTTTCTTGGCTTCGAGGACATCGGTGATGGTTTCAGGGCACAATGCATAGCGGGTTACCAGCGCCTGCGAGATGGCCCTCTCGGCCTCTTCCTCGCTCAGGCCTCTCAGATTCGACGCCGTGGCATCGACCCCCGCGGCATCGAGCTGCAACTTCAAGGTGTAGGTTTTGGACAGCCGCGTGAAGGTGTCGTGCACGATGTCGCGCAGCCGCTCGCGGTCGGGCAGTGGGAGATCGAAGTATTCCACCAGCGTCGCCAACTCCGCCGGCACGCTCAGTTCCGGAGCGGTAATGATCACCGTGCGCCGGTTCGCCGAGAACTTCTGCCCCACATCGCGCAACCGCCGCACCACTATGGGATCATCCATATGCCGGTGAAAATCCTTGAGGATGAATACCGCCTCCAGCGTCATCGATTCCATATTGGCCAGAGCCTGAACGGGCTCCCGCGTGTTGTAGATTCCGGCAGCCACCGCGGCGCCATCGCTGCCCGTTGACGGGGTCACCGCGCGAGTCAACCGCTGCGGATCTGAGCTTGCCGGTCCCGTTCGCGCGGCCGCCCGGGCCCCTGTCCAGCCCGTCGCCTGGTCGGCACGCCCCGGCAATCCCATGGCCGCTCCCTGACGCGCTGCATTCGAACCTGAGCGCACCAGTCCGTCCGCGATCGTCCACTCAAAGGTGGCTATGTTCAGTTGGGAGCAGGCTGCGCGCACCATGCTGACGGCACGCATCTCCTCCGAAGTCTCCATCACCACGATGGGAGTCGAAGAATTGATCAGAACTTTGAGTCGTTCGAGCCCGTCCGCCAAGTGATATTTCCTTCGTAAGCCTTGTGTCTGCAGAGCTTTCAGTTGTGAGCACAATCCGGCGCAAGTTTGACCGGTCGAGAGTCGCTAACCTATAATAAGGAATTCGGACCCACCCGAATATCTCTCTGATTACACGAAGGTAACGAAGCAGACATGGCAAATCATCTTTCCGCGCTGAAGCGCGCCCGTCAAACCGAACGCCGCACCGCGCGCAATCGTGCCAATACTTCCAGCCTGCGCTCCCAGTTGCGCGAATTGCGCGAGACCCTTGCCAAGGGCGACAAGGCTGCCGCTGAGCAGACCTACCGCAAGACCGTCTCCGCCCTGGATAAGGCCATCCAAAAGGGCACCCTGCACGAGAACACCGCCTCGCGCTACAAGTCCCGGCTGGCCGCCCGCCTGGCGGCAATAAAGTAACTTGCGCTGATCAGCGAACTCGCAGCAATACCGGGCAGACTCCGACAGTCTGCCCTTTCTGCGTCCGTGCCCGTATTCCAGCCGTGATCGTTTCCGATTCAGGTGTGTATGCCAAAGCGATCGCGCAGTATCGAATTCCACTCTTCTTCCGACGTCACCGTTCTCTCTTGCCGTTGTCCCCGGCGAGTCTCGATCAGCTTCATCTCGGCAAGAGTAATTCGTCCATCGGGTGTCGCCCGGCTGCAGATCCGTTTCTGGGTAAATGAGGACTCTGGCGAAGTCTGATGAAACTCGCACACGCCGGCGAATTCCTCTATCCGCCGCGGCTGCAGCGAAAACGAATACTGCGCCCTCCAGGTCGAGTCCGGCTCCCGCTTTTGCAGGTTCCAGCGCTGTCCATCTTCGATCAGCCGGAATGTTCCGGCCGGATCGGATTGTTCCTTTTCTGCTTGGATCCGAAGCGGCTCCAGAAAAGAATCGCCGAAACCAACATCGGCCAGCCACGGTTCTCCGAGGTCAACGCGCAGCGCCAGGTGATCGAACTCCGGGCCCTCGCCGCCGTTTGCCCTCGCCACACGGGCCGAGAGCAGCGTCACCTTGAAGCCCAACGCACGCAATAAGGCGGCAAATGCGCCGTTTAATTCGTAGCAGAAGCCTCCCCGGCGCAGTTCGACCACCTTCCTCACGATCGCGTCCTCGTCCACAACGATCCTGCGTCCAAGGGAAATATCCAGATTCTCAAACGGGACTGCCAGCAGGTGTGCATTGTGGAGTCCGCGAAGAGTGCCAATGGCCGGACTGGTCGGACCCGAATATCCGATACGGGAAAGATAAGCGGGAGCATCCATCATGACATGGCGAATGTTTGGCTGAAAGCTACGTTGTTCACACGGGCAACTGATCCTGCATCCACCCCGGCACCTCGACCTTCGGTTCGGTGGTGAGATCCATGACCAGCCGTTCCAGAACCATACGCTTGCTCACCGGATTGGAACGCAGCGCCAGGTCCGCTTTCGCCACCAGCCGGATCGCCCGCGTAAGCTCGCGGCGGCTCTTGTAGCGCCGCGCCTGCTTGATGATGTCGTCGGCGGCAAAGGGAGGCACGCGGAAGCCCTGCCACAGCGCCGCCCACAGCATGCGCTGGTCGCGCACGTTGCGCTCCAGGATGATCAGCATCTGGCGAAAGGTCTTCGCCAGCATGTACACGTGCCCGATGGAAGCCTCCTCGCCATCGCCGGAGGCGAGAATCGCATCCAGCACTTCCAGGGCCCGCACGCGGTCTTTCGACGAGATCGCGTCGGTCAGCTCGTACAGCGACCTCTGCTTGGCCGCGAGCACCATCGTCTCCACGTCGCCCAGGGTGACGCGCTTCTTGTCGCCTACGTACAGGATCAGCTTCTCCAGTTCATTGGAGATCATCATCATGTCGCCGCCCAAAGCATCCACCAGCTCCCGCGCGCCGTCCGCCTCGATCTTCACTCCACGGCTGGTGCAGTACTCGCTGATCCAGCGAACTGCCTCGCCTTCTTCCACCCGCGCCAGTTCCACGATCCCGCAATACTGGCCCATGGTGTCGCGAATGCGCTGGTAACGGTCTCTGTCCTGCATCTCCATCTTGCGGACGTCGGCGGGAATGCTGATGTGGTCGGCAACGAACACGATCAGCGCATCCGGATTGGGATTCTTGCAGTAGTCCTCGATGCCCGCGAGCTTCTCCTCGTTGGAACCCCGCCCAAACAGATTTTTCACCCCGCGCACGAAAAATACCTGAAAGGGAGCCATGAGCGAAGGCGTGCGGGCGCGATCCAGGACCTCGGCAACATCGTTTTCGCCCAGGTCAAACTCAAACAGGCTGAAGTCCCGCAAGTCGGCCGGAACAAGATGCTCCAGGATGGCGTCGCGAAAACGCTTGCGGAAAAAGGCTTCGTCGCCTACGAATACGTAAGCCGCCCGCAACTTGCGCGACTGCAGATCGCTCACAAAGCGCTCGGCTTGGGCAAAAGCTCTCATAGGCTCGCACAGTGACGGAATTCGGTATCGCTACATGGAGTTTCTCAGCGCTCCTCCCTCTTTTCTTTGCCCTCCTGCGGTGAATGCCGGTTGGCTGCGGAGATCGCGGCGGCTCGGCTGAGTTCTAAACAACGACTCCAAGTCCGAATTTAGCATCGCGGGTCCGCTTCGACTAGTGACCCGTTCGTGAACTCTACAACTTGCTGAGAAACTCGATAACGTCCGGCGCATTCCAATCGACCGGTCCAACGAACTTCCGGCGCAACACACCCTGGCGGTCAATGATGTAGGTTTCGGGCCAGCCCGACGTCCCGTACATGCCGGCGACTTTCTGCTCGGGATCGCGAACCGTGACAAAGTTGATGTTGTGCAGCTTCAGAAAACGATGGTAGGCGTCGCCATCCACATCGATGCTGATACCGACGACCACAATGCCCCGCCCCTTCATTCGCTCCTGCAGATTCATCAGGGAAGGAAGCTCCTCGACACAGGGAGGGCACCAGGTCGCCCAGAAATTGACCAGCACGACCTGCCCGCGGTACTGGTTCAGGCTCACGTTGTGATCGGAGTCGGTTACGTTGAACTCTTTCGCAGGAGAACCCACGTGCGGCGGCCGCGAACCGCTATAGCAACCGGCGCAAAGCAGGATCGCCAGCCCGGCCACTACCCCACCCATACGCTGGACCATCAGAATCCCTCCAGGATGTTCGCCACCAGCGTGCGCGCAAAGTCCTGCGAAAGCCGGCGGAACGCGGGGGAGTCTTCCTCGAAAAAGCTGGACAGATCCTGCGAGACCTCGTACTGCTCGCGAAACAGGTAAGCCGGATTCTGATACAGCACTTTGCCGCTGCGGTCGCTAAGGATCACCTTCATGCTGACCACCACCAGCACGCTGGCGGCGCGCCCCGTCGAGGTGTCATAGGTAAGCGGGGACGCGGTGGTGGACAGCACGGTCCCGCGCAGTGTCGCATCCGCATCGTCGCTCGCATCATTGATAATCCGGTAGCGAGTGCGCGTGGTGAACTCCCGCACCACCGACTGTGTCAGCATCTGGTCGATGCGGTAAGTTAGCGTCTGATTCTTGAAAGTCGGCACCGCGATGATGGTGAGGTTTTCCGGAAGCTGTGTCCCGCGTCCAGCCGTGTGATAGCCGCAGGCAGTCGGGAGGCCGAGCAGAACCAGCGCCACCACGCCCGCGAATCTCCTCACTGGATCTTCCCTGTCGGACGCGCCGCCGTCATGCTCTCGGCGCATTCCACGGCGGTAATGGCGGAGATGCGCAAGTTGTCGGCCGAAGCCCACAGCCAGACGCCGTTGGGCTGCGTGGGATCCATTCTCACGGCGAGTTGGATGTCGGCTTGCCCCGCCGAACTCACATTGCTCGGCGCATCCTCGTCCGCTCCTGGAATCGCCACGTGATCTCCCGCCAGCCCTTGCGTCAACTCCGCCACATCCACACCTTGCGCCATTTCCAGGAACAGCGCCATCGCGTGCCCATGAAAAATCGGGGCCTGCAGGAGTAGGACTGAAGGCGCGGGAGCGTCGTTCCCGGCAATCCTCTGATAATGGCTCAGGACGCGGGCCTCCACCGAATCGAGAGCGGGCTGCGATTTCTGCCCGTAGCGCACCAGCATATTGAAGGCCACCTGCGCATCGAAAACATCTTTGGGCAAGGGCTGGAAAGACAGCAAATTGACAGTCTGCTGGTGAAGTTCATCCATGCCGCGCTGGCCGTGCTCCGAGGCGGGCTCGAAGATCGTGGCGATGGCGCGCCGGACCTCCCCCGCTTTTCTGGCCCGCAGCAGCAATAGCGCCAGGGTCACCGCTGCCGGATGCGCCGTAACGCAAGGTCCAGGCTGCAATTCTGGCGGGGCGACCTGCCCGCGCTCGCGCTCGATCCAAAGCGAGCGCACCCTCGCGCCGGCCTGGTCTTCCAATACACCGGAGAGATCGACAATCGTGCTGCCAGCGTCACGCGCGTCCTTCCAGCTTCGGCGCGTGCTTTCCTGATCGGAGGCGAAAAATGTGAAATCCACGTTTTCGAATTGCTCGGCGCGAACCCGCTGGATGAAGCTGATCTCGTCGCCCATGGCTTCCAGTTGCCCCAGCGCCTCATCGTCGTCGAGCAGGCGGATATCGGCCGCCGGGAAGTTGCGCTCGTTCAGCATCTCCGCCACTTCCTTGCCCTTGAGCGATCCCGCGCCCACAATCGCAGCCCGGTAGAGTTTCGGGCGCGACGCCGGGCTCTGCGAAGCGGGAGTGGTTCGTGCCGTCTCGCTCATGATGCCTGCGATGCCTCCTTGTACGAAGGAGGTGGCGGACCCGAGCGGCGGCGGAAAATCCACTGCACCCGCCAGAACACGCCGGAAACCATATAAAGCAGCGCGATGCCAAACAGCACCCGGCGCGAGAAGAAGAATATCAACCCGAACAGGGCGGCCAGCAGCACGATCAGCCGGAACGGGTGCCGCGAGCGGAAATCAATGTCCTTGAAGCTATAAAAGCGCCAGGTGCTCACCATCAGATATCCGACGGTCGTCACCATGGCCGACCATGCCAGCGCCATGTAGGAAGATTCCAGGGGCTCCCCGGCGGTAAAGTGCACCACCGCCGCGATCACGCCGGCGCCGGCGGGAATCGGCATGCCCACGAAGTACTTCTTCCCCGGACGTCCCGGATTCGAGGGCTGCGGATTGCTGCTGATATTGAAGCGCGCCAGACGGCTGGCGCCCGCGATCAGAAAAAGAAAGCTGGCAATCGCTCCCAGTTGCGTCAGCTTGATATGCCACTGGCCCTGGCTCAGAAAGAACGGGGGCATGAGATGGAAGCCCCACGTCCAGGCCAGCATGGCGGGCGCGACGCCGAAGGTAATTACATCCGCCAGGGAATCGAGTTCCCGGCCGAAATCGCTGCTGGTACCGGTCATGCGTGCGATACGCCCGTCGAGACCGTCAAACAGCACTGCGAATCCGATGGCCTTGGCCGCATTATCCAGGTGCCAGAAATCGATCGCGGATGCGTGCATCACCTCGAGAATGGCGTAATAGCCCAGGGCTACGTTGGCGGTCGTAAACAGGGATGGAAGGATGTACATCCCCTTGGTGATCCTTTGTCGCGGTCTGGGAGTGGTCTCGGCCATCAGTGCGCTTTCTCCGCCCCGGAAACGGTCCCGGCGGCAGTTGCCTCGCGCGGCTGGAGGTAGGCAAGGATACTCGATCCGCCCTTCACGTGGTCGCCCACTTTGACGTTAACCCGG
>DASREX010000047.1:0-6376 GCA_035651855.1 Candidatus Sulfotelmatobacter sp. | reverse complement strand
CCTGCAGCCGCAGCTTTCGGCATCGATGGCGGCGGGCGCCGGAGCGGCGGGGCTGACCGCGGGGGCCGCGGCATTGGTCAGCACTCTGGGCCTCGACATCGGGCTGACGGCGTCGGCGGCGGGCCCGGTGGGCGCGGTCGTGGGGGCATTGACCGGATTGGGCTTCCTGTTCGCCGATCTCTTCGGCGGCGGCCCGGACATCCCCAGGGAATTGCGCCTTCCCGCCCACAGCCTCTTGGGGATGGAGACAGTGGCGGGCGAGGTCGATGTTGTCGATCAGAAAACAGCAGGCGGAGACTCGCCCTTGGCGGGTGGAATTATTGGCGTGGTCGACATTACCCTTCCCGGCACAAACTACTGCGGACCGGGCAACAACGGAGGAACTACTAAACCGAACACCCTCGACCGATGCTGTCAAGAACACGATATCAAATACGGCGCAGCGGGGCTCGATGGATACAACGTCTTCGACCGGTTTGGCATGAGTTGCGGATTTCTTCCCACCGAGAAACAGCTCGAAGCCGACCGAAAGCTGTGCAAGTGTGCTAAGGGACTTCCTCCTTCGGAAGGCTATATCGAAAGACTAATAGTAATGGGGATCTTCTGCCCGTAAATTCGGAGGGGTGGGGATGCACCGCCGACCGCACGCACTGACAGCTCTGATCGTTTTGATGTCGTTCGCGCTGAGCGACTGCAGGCATAAAGATCCGGATTGGATCCAGCCGGGTATTCGCACGGGGGCCGCCCTCTTCACGAGGGGCACCTTCCTTGTCACCCCGTCAACCGGAAGAGTTACCGATATCGAGTTTGGAGAGCTTCGCGCTCCGGGAAAGCTCGAGCTGGGAGTAGCGGGTGAATACGGCGCGGAGTTTTTTGACCGCTACCGGGTTCAGCAGGCGCGAATCGAATTCGAGCCGCGGGACCTGCAAGGGTGGAACACTGGATCCGAAATCGTGAAGCGGACCTCTAAAAACCCGTTGTTGTTCTTCCGTCACGACGGGGGATACAACGCGGCTCTGGCTGACTCACAGGGCGGAAACCTTTGGCAATTTCCTTACGATGGAGTTTCCTCGGCTGCCTTTGGATTCGTCGGGCCCGACGGGGCGCCGGAATTCTTCTTCGTGGACCAGTACGGGGCGAAGGACGGAACGGTCGAGGCTTGCGACCTCAAAGGTCAGACGATCTGGCGGCGCGAGGGAATCGCGCGATGGAATTCGTCGCTGGCGCTGGTCAAGCTCGACGCGTCCGGCCCTCCTGCCCTGGTGTTGGACAGTGGAACAGATCTTCTGGCAATTGACCACAGCGGACACACCATCTTCAAGCATCCGGAGGTAGTCAATCTTGCAGAATTCACGACCGTGACCTGGCCTCCTCTATGTCCGGAACAATGCCTGATCGCAAGCGGAGATCGGGAGTTGTTTTTGACCTCGCCGGACGGCAAAGAACCGATCGGAAGGCTGCCAGCGCTTTATACGAGAGATCTGCGCGCGGTCGCCGTCAAGTTCTACGAGGACCGCGACCCCCTGCTCGCGGTGGTCGGCTTGTTGAAATACCAGGGGCAATTGGTGGGATTTAAAGCCGTGCGGGGCGCGCTCTATATCTTCGATGCCGCCGGCAAGCCCGTGTACAACGAGGTATTGAATGAACTTTGCCAGAGCGTAGCGGCTCTCCCATCAGCCGACGGCAAGACGGAGACGCTGCTGGTCGGCGCGGAAAACAAAGTGCTCGAATACAGGCCATCCAACTGAAATGCGCAAATCCGGGTTGTGAAAGCCCCCTTCATGAACCCGAAGGGGTGCGGGCGCTTGGGCCACCCCATGCCCACGCGACGGGATGGACGTGATCCGGTCGATCGTGAATTCGCAGGCGGGTCAGACGGTGAGCGACTTCGCGCGGCTGCCGGGGGGCGAGGTGGTCGCGAGCAGCGTAAGCGGAGGTGCGCAGGCGGGGACGCGGATTGCGCTGCACGACATCGCGGGCTCGACCATCGCGCTGGTGAATCCGTCGACGGGGGCGGTGGAAACGCAGTACACCTACGATCCGGCGGGGGTGGTGGGGATGGCGGGGACGAGCAGCACGTTTCCGTTCCTGTTCCAGGGGATGGAGTACGACGTTCCCAGCGGGCTTTATCACGCGGGGAGCAACTACTAGTGTTCCGTCTCGTAAATAAGTTCAGCATTGCGAATGCTGCGTTTGATGTTGGCGGCAGACTTGGTCCAGCGAAACGGACGCGGGTGCTCGTTGCAGTGCGCGAGCCAGCGGTTGATGGCCAGCTCCAGCCGGCGCACGCTGTCGAAGCTGCCGCGCCGGATCGCCTGCTCCGTGATCAGCCCGAACCAGCGCTCGACCAGATTGAGCCAGGAAGCCCCGGTCGGGGTGAAGTGCAGATGAATGCGCGGATGGGATTCGAGCCAGCGCACCACTGCCGGATGCTTGTGGGTGCCGTAATTGTCGCAGATCAGGTGAAGCTCGCGCCCCGGATAGCGCCGGATCAGCGAGTTGAGAAAGGCGATGAACTCCGCGTGCCGATGACGGCGGAAGCAGCGCGCATGAACCTTGCCGCTGGCCACCTCCAGCGCGGCGAACAGGCTGGTGGTGCCGTGGCGGGTGTAATCGTGAGTGCGTCGCTCAGGCAGACCCGGCCACATCGGCAGCAGCCGCTGGGTGCGGTTGAGCGCCTGAATTTGCGACTTTTCGTCCACGCACAAGACCAGCGCCCGCTCCGGCGGATCGAGGTAGAGCCCCACCACATCGGTCAGCTTGCGGTCAAAGTCGGGATCGGTGCTGAACTTGAAAGTTTCGACCCGGTGCGGTTGCAGCCCGTACTTCTGCCAGATGCGATGGACGCTGGCACGCGACAGCCCGACCTCCTTGGCCAGGCGTCGGGTGCTCCAATGGGTCGCCGCCGCGGGCTTGCGCAGGGTCGCGCTCAACACCGCCCGCTCCTTGGCCCCGCCGATGGTGCGCGGCCGGCCCGAACGCGGCAGGCTGCGCAATCCCGCCAACCCCGCGTCCCGGTACCGACGGCGCCACAGGCACACCGTGCGCTGGGTAACTTCGAGCCGTTCCGCCAATTCGCGGATGCTCTCGCCATCCGCGCTGCCGAGCACGATTCTGGCCCGTGTCACCAGCGCCTGCGGTGTACTATGGCCGCGCAACCAGCCCTCCAGTTGCCGCCGATCTGCTGCACCCACTTCCACTCCGCCACCTTGTACGCCCATGCCGCATAGACGAACAATCCCCATACTTAATTCAGAGACGGAACACTACAGCCCGCAACTGACCCGGCCGGTGTCGGAGGTGGGTCCGACGCCTGGCCGGACGTCGGGAAACCCGTCGTCGCCCGGGGACGTTCCCGGTTTTGGGGGCGGAGGCGGGAGCTTTGCGTGGACATACAACAACCTGCAGCCGCAGCTTTCGGCATCGATGGCGGCGGGCGCCGGAGCGGCGGGGCTGACCGCGGGGGCCGCGGCTTTGGTCAGCACTCTGGGCCTCGAAGTTGGGCTGACGGTGTCGGCGGCGGGCCCGGTGGGCGCGGTCGTGGGGGCATTGACCGGATTGGGCTTCCTGTTCGCCGATCTCTTCGGCGGCGGCCCGGACATCCCCAGGGAATTGCGCCTTCCCGCCCACAGCCCCGAGGGCTTGATGCGCGCAGGTGTCACCGATCTGGTAAACCAGGAGTCCGAAGGAGCACCAACGAGTAACACTCTCCCGAGGATTCAGATTCCGTTCCTGCATCGGCCTGGGTGGGGATACAACTATTGTGGAGCGGGGAGCATCCCTGGGGATCCCACTGATCCAACCGATAAATGCTGCAAACAACACGATGATTGTTACGCCAAGGCGGGACTGTCGGCCCAAAATGTCAATAAGTCTCACCCCGGGGCAAGGCGCTTGCAAGGATCATCTCAAGTGCGATCTGGATCTATGCGACTGCATAGGGGTTATTCGTTCGCTCGGCCCGTACGAACACCTTGTTCAGGTAGGGATCGTACAACTCTTTTGCCATTGAGGAGGCGTACATTTGGCAGGTGATAGGTGCAGCGCTAACGCTCCGCATCTTCTGGTTTTGGTTCTGTCGCTGTTCGTCTTTGCGTGTGGAAAGCCGGGTGAATTGCCCGAGTCCATGCGCGTGGGGATCAGGGCCGGCAACGGACGATTTCAGAAACGACTTCTCTATGACGTAAAAAAGATAGGACAGGTTACCGATATACAGCGAGGCTCAATCAGGTCGGATCGAGTTGAAGTGGGAATAGCAGGAGACCGCGGAGCCTGTTTCTACGATTCGAGCGGAAACCTGGCGGCCTCAGTCGACTTCCCTGAGGCGAGAGGTTCTTCCAACAGGATTGTGCGACATACCGACGCCACGCCCCTTCTCTTCTTTCATCAAGAGAGTCCCGTAGCCGGGTCCGACGGCGTGCTCGATGAACACGGTCATCTGCTCTGGCAGACCGCCTACCCTTGCGTCAACAGTACCTTTGCGTACACTGGTGCCGGCGGAGGGCCCGAGTTTATTCTCGCTCGACGCGACGCTTCCCTGGAAGCCAGAGACAGCAAGGGCACGGTTGAGTGGCGGCTGACTGACGTAGGATGGGCATTCAGCATTGGTGTGGTGGGAGCACCGGATTCGCGCAACAGCAGGATACTGGTCAGCGCCGATCAAGCCATAGCCGCCGTTAGTATCTCGGGAGCGCTTCTGTACAAACGCAGGCCGCCAGTTGACGGATATGTAGGTGATTTTCTGCCGTTTGACTGGCCGCCCATATGTACCGACGGATGCATTCTTTGCAGCGCTCGCGACCATATGTTTCTGATTTCCGGCGATTTGCGGCGCGTAGTCATGAGTCTCGGCCCGGGCTTTGTATCCGACGGCGCCGTTGCGACCGTAAAGTTCGAGGACGGCAGTGGGCCGTTTCTTGCGCTGTCAACCGTTATGTTGTTCAAATCCGGAAGAACAATAGCGCAGCATTCCGCCATCTACTTCTTTTCTCCCGAGGGGAAACTTGTCTATCACGAGGTGGTCCCCGAGCAGATTCGGGCTCTTTGCGCGGTTCCCGCAACAAGGGGCAAGGGCGAGTCATTGCTGGCGGGGGGAGAGGGGAGGGTCTGGGAGTACCATTCGTCGCGTGGCGAATAAGAACAACACCACTCGACGCTCGAAGGCATCGAGCTAGTGTCCTGTCTCGTAAATAAGTGCCGCACTCGGACTGCTGCTTGATCTGCCGATTCGGTGCAAAAATTCCCCGCTTGTCAGGCATACTTCGGCTTGCGCCCCCATAGATATTTGCGAGACAGCACACTAGCGGAGCCGGAACATCCATGTTCTCATACGATACCTGGGTGTTTCTCACAATTCCGTTGGTTCTGTTGAGCGGCGGATGGTATCTTACGCGCTTTCCATTGCGTATGACGATTGCGCATTTATTCTGTGTGCCATTTGCCGGGACGCTCGCGATGGTTGCCGTAAGTGAGTTGTCGAAGTCGCGGCCCAATGTCTGGAACGTCTTGCCGGCAACGCTCTTCTTTTACCTGTTTGGAGGTTTACCGTTGGGTGGACTGTGGGCCGCCAATTTTGGGGCGGGAATTTGGTGGATGCTCTGTCGCAGCGGCCGCCTCGTCGGAAGACCCTTGCCGCAGGCCATGGCGATGGGCGCCGCCATCGGTATGATATTGGGGCCACCGGTGCTGGTCGCTTTTTTCGCGTGGGCTTCTCTCGATCCGGATTGGCCGCTGGCTGGTACGACGCTCACCATTTCCCTGCCTAGCCTCTGTCTCCAGGGCACCCTCGGCGGCGGAGTGGCTGGGTTGATAGCGGCGGCGTTTTCGAAAGCGAAGACACCAGCCGGCCGAAGCTGCCCGTTGGTACGAAAAGGCGCAGTCGCGCGCACTCGGCCAGGGAGTGACTGACGAGTTTCAGACCCAGTTGGCAGACCGCATCAGGCGATTCCGCCCCCCAGCGGACGCGCGATGAGGCCGTCGTCGACGATCGTCGCGCGGCGTCCCCTTGTCGCGAGCTCAAGACTGAGATCGCGAAGGAGTGGCCCCGCGATCCCGGGTTGGATGGTCTGTGGTTTGACGTACAGGCCCGGCCCCTTGATGCTCCCGGGTGAGCCGTCCACAATCTTCTGCCCGTAAAGTCCGAGGGGTGGGGATGCACCGGCGGCCGCACGTACTGACAGCTCTGATCGTTTTGATGTCGTTCGCGCTGAGCGACTGCAGGCATAAAGATCCGGATTGGATCCAGCCGGGGATTCGCGCGGGGGCCGCGCTCTTCACGAGGGGCACCTTCCTTGTCACCCTGTCAACCGGAAGAGTTACCGATATCGAGTTTGGAGAGCTTCGCGCTCCGGGAAAGCTCGAGCTGGGAGTGGCGGGC
>DASREX010000046.1:0-6847 GCA_035651855.1 Candidatus Sulfotelmatobacter sp. | reverse complement strand
TGGCCGATGTCAACCCGAGAACTTACTACTCGGAGAGTTCCTTCCTGACCCCGCTGGCTTCTGCGTTCGGAAGCAGGCCGATCAACTACAACGGCTACCTGATCACCGATGTGAGCCTGGGCGGACAGGTCTATCCGGGAGCGCAGGTGTACATCTCGATGGAGTCGGACGCGTCCAGGGTCGTGCCCTACAGCGACAGCACCTCGCACGGATACATCAACCCGGTGGGGCAGGCGCAGGTACAGATCCGGACGGGGGGACGGACGGTCTCCGCGTACCTTGCGCCGGGGCAGCTCTACGTCTATTACGACCTCGATCACCAGAGCATCGGCTTTGGTTCCTACGCTGGAGGGCGAGGATATCCGTTGAGCCTGACCCAGAACCATGACAACTCCGGGCTGGTGGAGAATTCAGCGTTGGAGGCGCTTTTGGATATCGCGACCACTCCGGCCGACGCGGCGAATTACACGCCGGGTGTGCCCGGACTGGCAACCGACCTGACTAATGCGACCGTGCTCAGCGCGGGAGCATCGTCGTGCGCGAACGGGTTTGATCCGGTCACCACCATCTGCAGCAACCTGACGCCGGTGCCGCTCTACACCAGCCGCGGGAAGCTGTATCTGTTCGAGCCTTACACCGACGACGAAACGACGCTGAATGGGGCTTCACCATTCACCGTGAACTGGGGGATTTTCTGGTCGGAATTGGGGTCGACCAGAGACTAGCTTCGCATTGTCAGGATAGCGAGTGGCGCCCTGCTCCGGGCAGGAATGGGGCAGGGCCCCGGTTTTGGGATTCCCTGATCTGCCAGTTTTCCAACGGTCCGAACAGGAGCCAGCACATAATGTTCCCCCGCCAAGCTGCCAGAAACCCGGTACCCAGGAACTCTGAGCCGGCAGCTCCACCCAGCGCGGAGGTGACGCGGCTGATTGAGGCCAACATTTCGTACGCCCACGCGCTCGCCGCGGAAGTGGTCCGCAAGCTTCCCCCAGATCTGGAACGCAAGGACATACAAGGCTGGGCGGAGCTCGGGCTGGTCGAAGCGGCCAACGCATTTGATGGGACCCGGGGGGTGCAGTTCAAGACCTTCGCCTACTACCGCATCCGGGGGGCCATCTACGACGGTCTGCGAAAGATGGGGTGGTACCCCAAGTCGCAATACCGGCAGATGCGGTTTGAGATGGCAGCCAACGAATACCTGAGAGATGCCTCCGGCGAGCCTCCGCCTGGGGGTTCGGCTGAGGCCCAACTGCAGGACCTGAAAGAAACCACCGGGAACCTGATGACCTGCTACATGATGTCGCTGGAGGCCTTGCCGGAAGAGCCGGTCGACCAGAAGCAGGTTGCAGCGGAGGAAGCGGTGGTGCAGTCGGAGCAGAAGCGGAATATTCGCTGGCTGCTCAGCAAGCTGCCGGAAATCAATCGCGCAGTTCTGGAAGGATTCTACTTTGGCGGGCTGACCCTGGATCAGATCGGCGCCAAGCTCGGCCTGTCCCGCTCCTGGGTGTGCCGGTTGCACGCCAAGTCCCTGGCCATGCTGCGCAAGCAGATGTTAGAGCCCTCCGCCGGTCCCGCCAGTTCTCCCGCAACCTTTCCCGGAGCCATCCGATAACTAGGAGTGCCATGGTCGACCCAATTGTCAGCAAAGTTCCGGCGAAATCCGTCAACAACCTGGGAGACGAAGGCGGCGCTCCGGGAATCAAGACCGGCGAGTCCAAATTCGACAAGGTACGGGCACGTCTGCAAGAAGAGCAGGCCGGCTCGGTACAGATGCCGCCGGAAGTCAAGCAGGTTTCGCCCGAGCAGACCAGGATCTTGCAGAATCAGCTCGATCAACGCGTGCAGCGCACCAAGACCACTTCAGCACCCGAGTTGTACGGCGCAGACCTGAAGCAGGCCAAGGCGCGTCTGGAAACTCTTACCTCACGGGTAAATGCCCTGCCAAAGACTTCGGCGTTTGATCCGCTGCGTCAGCGACTGACCAGCGTGGACAACCAGTTCCAGGCAGCGGGGAAGCTGATCCACTCGTTGAAGGGGGAACAAAGCCCAGCCGACCTGATGAAGATCCAGCTGCAGATGTACCAGATGACGGAGAACCTGGAGCTGATGAGCAAGGTCGTGGAGCAGGTTTCCTCGGGTGTGAAATCGATTCTGCAAACGCAACTGTAAAATTCGCATCGAGACAGGGGACAACGTGTTGCGGCAACGTCTCTTACTGCTGCTGGTGATCCTGGGCCTGACCCTCCTTCTGAGCGCCTGCGTAACCCACAGCTTACAAACCGGACTGAGCGAGCAGGACGCACAAGAAATCGTGGTGCTGCTGAACGAGAACGGAATTGAAGCGTTTGCCACCAAGGGCGTGAGCGAGAAGAAGGGCGAAGAGAAATGGGACGTGATGATCCGGGGCGGGGACCAGAACCTGGCCCGCGCCTGGCGGGTGTTGGAGGAAAACGGGCTTCCCCGGCAGAAGGACAAGGGGCTCGAAGATGTCTTCGCCAACTCGGGAATGATTCCTACCGCAACTGAAGAGAAAGCGCGGTTTTTGCTCGGTGTTTCCGGGGAGATCAGCAAGACGTTGAAGTCGGTTGCCGGGGTGGTGGATGCCCACGTGCTGGTGGTGATGCCCGACGTCAGCCCGATCCTGGACAAAAGCGAGCGAACTCCGCCGACGGCGTCGGTGCTGCTCAAGTATCGTGGGCACGATCTGCCGCTGGCCGAAGACGACGTCAAGAAGCTGGTGGCGCGCGCGGTCGAAGGACTCCAGCCCGAGAATGTGGCTGTGGTTTACAAGAAGGTGGAGGTGCGGCAGGCCGAAGACCGCAACCTGATCCCGCTGCTCGGCAATCAGGAATTTCTGCTGGCCGCGATGGGCCTGTTGGGGTTGTCCAGTGTCGGATGCCTGGCGCTGGTCGCCCGCGGCCGGTGGCAGCGCTCGAAGATCCAGGACCTGGAAAAGCAGCTGGCGGCGGCGCAGCGGCCGGCGACACCCTTGCCTGCCTCCACGAAGGCGGTGAAAGCAAGTTGAACTTCGAGGGGATTTGCCTCCTAGGCCTGCTGCGCTCTCCCGAGCAACTCGAATCCGCGCTGAACCTGCTGGCGGATCCGGTCCGTGAGCAAGCGGAGAGGACGCTGAGCAGTTTGAAGCCGCTGCCCAAGGCAGAATTGCTGCAGCGCTGGTCTCGCTTGCGGGAAGAGGAGTGGGCAGCCATGGGGCGCGCCGCACGGGAACGGGCAGGGGTCGCTCTGGACGACCTGGCGCCGGCCCTCCGGTTGTGGGTTGCCTCCTGGCTGGTTGATCAACATGGATGAAAAGATCCTCAAGGCCGACTCGGTGTCAGAGAAGGTGATCGTGCCTTCGCCGAAGGTGCTGAAGCGCGAAGTCTTCGAGGCGGCCCAGGAAGCCCGCGATGTGGTCACGCTCGCGCAAGAGCGGGCCCGGCAGATCATTGACGAAGCCAAGCAGGAGCGCGAGAAGATCCGGGAACAGGCTCGCCAGGAAGGAAAGGCCGAAGGCCTGGCGGAGTGGAACCGGATCCTGGCCGACGCCCGCAAGCGCGCCGAGGACCTGACCAAGAGCTGGGAGGAGACGATGTTGCGGCTCTCCGTCCGGGTGGCAGAGAAGATCGTCGGCGAACAACTGCGGCTCCATCCCGATACGATTGTTGAAATCGTGCGGGAAGTCCTGAGAAACGTGCGTCCCGGGAAGCGCCTGACCATCCAGGTCAACCCCTCAGAAGCGCAGCGGGTGCGGGGGCGATTGGACCGCTTGCGGGAAAGCCTGGGAACGCACAGTGAAATCGACGTTGTGGCCATGGCATCGGTTGCGCCGGGAGGGTGTGTGATCGACAGCGAACTGGGGATCATTGATGCCCGCCTGGAAACGCAACTGAAGTGCCTGGAAGAGATTCTTGTCCGCGGCGTTTCCGCCGACTAGCAGTGCAACCTCATGGCGACCAGGGCTCCCGATCTTCGCAGATACCTTGACCAGCTGGAGCGGGCCTCTCCAGTGGAGATGCGGGGCCGCGTGAAGGAGGTGATCGGGCTGATCGTGAAAGCGGTCGTGCCCGAAGCCTGGATCGGCGAGATGTGCCTGATCCGCAACCCCGGCTCCTCGACCTCGGTGAAGGCGGAGGTGGTCGGTTTCAAAGATGGCGACGTGCTGCTCATGCCGCTGGGCGAGTTGACCAACGTCGGCCCACACAGCGAGGTCATACCCAGCGGCAATTGCCTGACGGTGAAGGTCGGGGACGGCCTGCTGGGACGCGTGCTCAACGGCCTGGGCGAGCCCATGGACTCCGACTCTAGGGGCGCCCTGGCGTGCACCGAGGAATTCCCCGTGCTGGGGTACCCGCCGGATCCGCTCAAACGCCAGCGTGTCACCAAACCCATCTCGCTGGGAGTGCGCGCCATCGACGCTGTGCTCACGGCTGGCGAAGGACAGCGCATCGGTCTGTTCGCGGCCGCCGGCGGCGGCAAGAGCACGCTGCTGGGCATGATTGCCCGCAACACCGAAGCGGACGTGAACGTGATCACTCTGGTCGGCGAGCGCGGACGCGAAGTGCGGGATTTCATCGAACACGATCTGGGCCCGGAGGGCGTGAAGCGCTCGGTGGTGGTGTGCGCCACCTCGAACGAGTCTTCGCTGGTGCGCTTGAAAGCCGCCTATGTCGGCACGGCCATCGCCGAATATTTCCGCAACAAAGGGCAGAAGGTCATTCTGATGATGGACTCGGTGACCCGCTTCGCGCGCGCCCAGCGCGAGATCGGGCTGGCCTGCGGGGAACCGCCGGCGCGCGCCGGCTACACCCCCTCGGTGTTCGCCGAGCTGCCTAAGCTTCTGGAGCGTGCCGGGAACTCAGACAAGGGCTCGATTACCGCCATCTACACTGTGCTGGTGGCCGGCGACGATATGAACGAGCCGGTAGCCGACGAAGTGCGTTCTATCCTCGACGGCCACATCATCCTCTCGCGCGAACTGGCGGCGCGCAATCACTACCCCGCGATCAACATCCTGGAGAGCGCCAGCCGCGTGATGAGCGCGGTGACCGACAAGGGGCATCGCCAAGCGGCCGGTACTCTGCGCGACATGCTGGCGACTTACCGGAAGAATGAAGACCTGATTCTGCTGGGCGCCTACAAGCGCGGCGCCGATCAGCGCGTGGACACGGCCATCTCCAAAATCGAGGAGATCAACGCTTTCTTGAAACAGGCCACGGATGACAAGTCGAACTTCCAGGGGTCGGTCGAGCAGTTGAAGAGGATGTTTCCACCGAGCGCGAACTGATGGCGGCGCCATTCGTATATCGGCTGCAGCTCCTGCTGGAGCAAAAGGAAGAGGCCAAGAAAGCCGCGGAACAGGAACTGGCACGCCGCGAGCAGGAACTCGAGCGGCAGCAGGGGATTCTCGCGGAGTTGAAGCGCCGCGAGCAGGAACTGATTGACCGACGCGCAACGGCCAGGCGGGAGCTCTTGTCGGCCCCCGACAACCATCCGCTGGCCGTGCACGTGGTGCAAGCGCGCTCGGACCACATCAGGGCCCTGGGAGAAGACATTGAGGCAGCGGGGAAAGAAGTCGCCCGCCAGCAGGACGTGATCCGGAAGTGCCAGCAGCAGGTCGAGGACGGGAAGCAGAAGGTCAACGAGAGCCGGCGCGAGGTCGAGGTGCTTGCCAAGCACCGCAAGAAGCAGGAAGAGCGTTTCCTTCGGGAAGCGGCGGCCAAGGAAGAATTGGAACTCGATGAGATCGGAAATGTGCTCTACATGACGAGGCAGAGATCCTCATGAGAATCGACGATAACGAACTGCCGGACGATCCGGGCGTAGACACCGATGACATGGAGCCTGAAGCCGTCGACTCAGCATTGACGCCGTCGGCGCTATCGGCACAATCGGACAAAGAGCCGTCGGCGTTTTCTCAGCTGCTGGCGAAGAAGAAGGCGCAGGAGCGGGAGACAACGCCTCCTCGGGCACAGAAGAAGGATGAGAGCGGGAAGTTCGCGAATGCCGGGTTGGCGCGGCCGGAGCTGGTGCGCGAGGCCGCGGGGACGATAGCCGGTGTCGAAAGCAAGCGCGCGGTCGCGCTGCCCGCCGACCTGCAACAGCTGGTGCGCGAGATTACGGTGAGGCTGAACAAGGAAGGTCTCCAGCAGGTGCAGATCGAAATGAATTCAAACGTGCTGAAGGGGCTGCATATCCAGATCGAGCGCCAGGCGGGCAATCTGGCAATTCAGTTCCAGACCGATTCGCTGCAGGTCTCCAGCCTGATCACGCGCAATTTGGAGAGCTTGTCCCAGTCCCTTTCCAACCTCGGGCAAGGCAACGTGAACATTCGAGTGACCAGCAGCAAGGGGGCTTCGAGGGGCTCCGATTTCAAGGACCGCGGCGGCCAAGGGGGGCGTGCGCCGGGGGCCTATGGGGGAGGCAGGAGATAGCCTGCAACCGAGATGCAAAGCGTCCTTCGCTCGCGGAGCAAGCCCTACTGGGAATCGCTGCCTTCCTTTACCCGGGAAGAGGTCGTGCTTTGGAACTGGTTCTGCGGTCTGGCCTGCTCGGGGAGCGACTGGCAGGCGTGGCTTGCCGGCATTCTCGGACAAATCGTCGAACGGCCCGCGGGCCTGCAACTCCGGCTGGTCCAGACCCACCAGGTGGATGCGCACTTCGGGGAAAAGCTTCTGGATTTCGGGGCAAAACAGGAGCTGTTCATCGGGCGGGATGCCGACAACGACGTGGTGCTGTCGGCCAATGCCATCGCCAAGCGGCATACGCGAGTCGTAGTCAAAGAGGAAGTCCCTTACCTGGAAGACCTGGGAAGCCGGCTGGGAACCTACCTCGGCGACAAGAAGGTCCC
>DASREX010000045.1:0-10330 GCA_035651855.1 Candidatus Sulfotelmatobacter sp. | reverse complement strand
TCTTGTCTTTCTGAATCGGGCCGCCGAGGGTCGCGCCAAACTGGTTCTGGCGGAGCTTGTTGAATCCCGCTGCCAGAGCATTCTTCGCATCCATCGCATCGTTGCGGAAATATTCGTAAACCGATCCGTGCAGTTTGTTCGTTCCGCTCTTGGTGATGATGTTCACGATGCCGCCCACGGCGCGCCCAAACTGCGCGCTGTAGTCGCTGTTAATGACCCGGAACTCCTGAACGGCCTCCTGCGAAGGGGTGGTCTTCTGAATGCCCGACGCGGTGGACATGTTGTCGGCCCCATCGATGGCTACAAAGTTGTAGTGGATGTTCTGTCCCGCAAAGGACAACTTGGTCACGGGTTCAATGATCACGTCGGTGCTGCCGGAGGTCGTATCTCCGATGGTCACGCCCGGCGCTAATAATGCAAAATCGATGAACTGCCGGCCGTTGACGGGAAGGTTCTCGATCTTCTGCTCGTCAATCACGGAACTGACCATGGTGCGGGTGGGCTCTGCCAGTTCGCCGACGTCCTGCACTTCCACCTGCGCGATGACCTGGCCCGGCGAGAGCGAGAAATCGAGGCTGCCGGTGGCGCCGATATCCAGATGGATTTTCTTTGCCGCCTTCTGAAAACCGCTCTTTTCTGCCGTGATCGTGTAGTCGCCCGGAGGCAGCAGGGCGATCTGGTAGTCGCCGACCGCGCTGGCAGTGGTCCCGCGACTCAGTCCTGTGGCCGCGTTCACGGCGGTCACGGCCGCCTGAGAAATCGCCGCCCCGCTGGAGTCGTAGACGCGTCCCTGCACGGTGACCGTCACGACCTGCGCCGAGAGTGTCAGAGACGCCATCAACACCATGACGGCGTTGGCTGCATGGGTTAACGCATTGACGGAATGCTTCCTGGCGCGCAGATTCCGATTCCACTCCATGGTCGTCTCCTTCAGGTTGTGAACTCGAGCAGGCCCCTTGTTCAACCGGTCTTCGATCGTGTCGCCGACACCCGGACCGGCTTGGCGGGCGGGTGATTGTCCATCACCATCGACAGGCGCGCTTCCGAATCTTCGAGATGCTGGAGCAGGACCCGGGCGCACTCTTTCAACTTCCCGGCGGTCAGCAACTGGTAGAGCTTGCGGTGGACCGGAATCAGAATGCCCGGGTGGTCGTGCCGGCGGTCGACCAGCACCATTCCCACGCGCAGCTCGGCGATGGTCTTTTGATAAAAGGCCTCCAGGCGCTTGTTTCCGAGAAAGCGAATCATCAAGCTGTGAAAATGCAAATCGTGGGTTACGGCGCGGACCCAGTTGTGCGCCCGGACCGCTTCTTCGTACTGCTCCAGGGCCGTACGCAACTCGCGCAGCAGTTCCGGCGCGGGGGACTTCGCGGCGTGAATGGCAGAGATCTCAAGCACGCGGCGGACATGGTAGATCTCCTGCACATCCTGCAGGGACAACTGGGCAACCGCGATGCCGCGGTGAATGGCGCGCTTCAGCAACCCTTCGAGGGACAGGATGCGCATGGCTTCGCGCATGGTGTTGCGTGATACCCCGAGCGCTTCGGCAAGGGGAATTTCTTGCAGCGGGGTTCCCGGGCGCAATTCCCCGTTCAGAACCCTCTGCCGGAGGATGCCGGCGACCTGGTCGGCGATGCTGGTCCGATGAATTTGCGAGCGTTCCATCGCGGGGAAGGAAAATTTGGGGGGCCATCTTGGCGCGAAATGTTCAATCTGTCAAGTGTTGAACACTTCAACACGAGGCGGGACCGAGCCCCGCCGGTCCGCCGGGCCCCTGACCGTTGCCGAAGCGGCCAAGCCGCGGCGCAGCCGGCCTGAGATTTAATATTGCAACCCTGTTAACGGATGTGTTACGTTTCCGCGCCAGCATCGCTGTGTGAAAGTTGCTCGCAAACAGGCGTGTCTGGGGGGGACGCTTCCTGTCGTGCTGCACCCCTGACAGACGGAGCCGCAAGGAAGCTCAGGGCCAACGATGTCACAGTTGTTTTCCACCGAACTTCTGCCCGTCTCTGATCGGATCGACGCTTGGCAGTGGAACGCCAAACAGATCTGCGGGGACTGCTGCATCCGGCTTCCCAGGGTGTCATTTCACGGGACCATCGACATCCGCGACCTGGGCGGCATGAGACTCACGCACTTCTCGTCGAGTCCACTTTCATTTTTCAAGCGGCCGATGGACGCGCCGGCCCCGGACAATCGATTCTCGATCGTGATCACCCAATTTGCCGGGGTACGCTGCTATGAGCAAAATGGGGCCAGGGTTTTGCTTCAACCCGGGGACAGCACGTTGATCGATTCCGCGAGCCCCTGGTCCTCCAGTTGCAGTACCGATTGTTCGCGGCTGTATTTCCGGGTGCCTCGGTGGATCATGGAGGACCGTCTGCGGCGGGCGGAGATCCCGGTGGCGCAGCGAATCAGCGGGCGAGACCGCGAGGGGGCGGCGCTGTGCCGGCTTTCGCAATCTCTCTACAACGAAGCCGGACACATGACTGGGGAGGAAGGCGCGGCTGCGCTGGAAACCTATTTTGAAGTGCTGGCCGCCTGCCTTGGCGGCCCGCGGCGCTGCTCGCCCCACGCGGTCGAGTTGCGCCATCAGATCCATCGCTACATTGAGACTCACATTTCCGAGCCGAATCTGGGCCCGGCGGAGATCGCCTCCTTCGCCGGCATTTCGGTTCGACATGCGCACCGCCTGTTTCTCGTGACCGGCAGTACGCTGGGGGAATACATTCGCCGCCGCCGCCTGAAGCGATGCCGCGCGGACCTGGCGAATCCACAGATGCGGGAGAGGACCATCACCGAGATTGCTTTCTTTTGGGGCTTCAGCGACTCAGCCCACTTCAGTCATTGCTTCCGGAGGGAATTTGGAGTTTCGCCGCGCGCGTTTCGCATGCGGGCGCTCGCCGGGCAATGGATGGAAGAACCCGGCGTTCGCAATCTTCTCCAGACCGAAGTGGCAGATCTTATCGCCGAGCCCAACTAGCGAGCGCTTCGCTCAGTGCCGGCCGATGTATTTGGCCAGAGGCGCATCGAAGGGCTCCGGCTTCCCCAGCTTCCCAGCCTCGTCGATACGGCGGAAAGCATTCTGCATGTATCGCACCGCAAGCCAGCGAAGCGGTTCCATTTCCCACAAGGGAGATTCCCGTTCGGCAATGGGCAGCTCGCTGAGCGCCGTCCGCTTGCCGGAGATAAACTCCGCGAGGACCCGTCCGGTCAGGTTTGTGGTGGAGACGCCCTGGCCGGTATATCCACGGGCGGTCGCCAGCTTGCGCTTAGGATCGAAGGCCACCATGGGCATCCAGTCGCGCGGCATACCGACCGATCCACCCCAGTGATGGGTGAAGCGTATGCCCTGCAGGTCTGGGAACCATTCTCGAGTCAAATTTTCGATGTGGGCATGGGTCGCGCCGTGGAGTTCCTGGTCATCGCTGATCCTTGACCCGAAGCGGTAGGGGGCGCCACGACTTCCGAACAGGATTCGACCATCGGCCGTTCGGGTCAGATAGTCCACGGTGTAATTGCAGGAGGCCAGGCTTTCGCGATTCTGCCAACCGATGGAGTTCCATTGTTGTTCGGTAAGCGGTTCGGTCAGGGCGATGAGTGAGTAGACAGGCAAGAGCACACGATGCAGCCGCCGCAGTTGGGTCAGATAGGACTCGCCTGCCAGCACAATGGCGCGCTGCGCCCGGACTTCTCCGGCAGGGGTAATTAGGCTCGCGGCTGGGCCGTCGCGGAATTCGGTGATTTCAGTCTTCTCATAGATGATGCAACCGCGCTTCTCAAGCGCGCGGGCCAGGCCTCGAGCTAGGCGCGCGGGATGAACGCTGGCGTTCTCGGCAGCCCACAGGGCCCCGCAGACCTGGGTGACGCGAACCCGTTCCCGAGCTTGTTCGGGGCTGAGCAGGGCATACTGGTCGGCCAGGCCGAGCCGGCTGTAGGCATCAAAAGAGGCGCGAATCATCGGCAGGTGGTGCTCGCCGCGGGCCAGGGTGAGGATCCCGCCTTTATGAAAGTGGGCGTCGATCTGTTCCACTTCGCAGACCCGGCATATCTCATCCACGGCCCCGTTCATGGCGATCATCAGGGCACGCGCCTTTGCGCGACCGAAGCGGCGCTCGAGCATGGATGGAGAGACGGGAAACTTGGAGGAACACCAACCGCCGTTTCGGCCGGACGCACCGAAGCCCACAATCTCTTTCTCGAGGAGGGCAATTCTGAGGCCGGGATTGGCGGCGAGCAGGTAGTAGGCCGTCCACAGTGCGGTATAGCCGCCGCCAAGGACAGCTACGTCGACCTCGGTCGACCGCGTCAGCGGCGGGCGCGGGGTAAGGTCCTCGCCACAGGTTTCCAGCCAGAAGCTGCGTTGCGAATAGGACGCCATATCGGGGATTCGCCGGGTCATTAATCTCTTCACAATGGAATTCAATTGGCCGCATCCGCGGTCTCGAGGTCAATCTGTTCCTGATAGTTACGTTCCCGAGACGCGCGCGCGGCGAGTCCAAGGGCCGCCCAGATGCCGAGAGCGACCCATTCGTGCCAGGTGAAGTGGCCGGGGACCCAGGGCAGCAGCTTCACCAGGATCATGGCTGAGGTGACAAACAAACCCCAGACGGCCGCGGCGCGTCCCCATCCGCCGGGCTGCATTCGGCAGTAGGAAGCGCACGCCGCCATCCACCCCACGGCCGCGCTGACGGCCCCGACTTCGAGGATCGGAACCAGCAAGGCCTCTCCCATAAAGATGGTGGCTGCGGTCGCGAGTCCAATCGTGAGGATCGCCGTCACCGGCGTTCGATTCCGCGGATGGACGCCGCTCATCACCGGGTTGAGCAGATTGTGCCGCGACATCGCGTATAGCAGGCGGGACGAGGCGATGATGTTCGCGTTGAACGCTTGCACCAGCGCCACCAGCGCCGACCCCATGATGAGCACCACGATCCAGTGGGCGTGCAGCGCCCGCTCGAACGCGACAGCCGTCGGGAACTGCAGACTGCGGTCCAGGCTTTGCCAAGGCGCCACAAAAGAAACGGCCCCAATGACCACCCAGAAGAAGATCATCCCGGAAAGAATCGTGAGCAGGGTGGCAACCGAGAAATTCCGTTCCGCGAAACCCGGGCTGGCTTCCTCCGCGCACTTGCCGACCGATTCGAATCCTGAGACCAGCCAGGGCACCACCTGCCACACCAGCAGGATGGAAAGCAGCGGGGAGTGGCTGAACAGCGGGAAGAAATTTGAAGTGGAACCATGGCGGGCGCCGGCCAGGGCAAACAAAACAACCAGCGTGAGAAAGGTAAAAGTGGCGGCCTTGCTCAGGCGCGCGCTGGCCTGAATCCCGCGATAGTTGAGCCAGGTCAGCACGACCGTAAGCCCGAGTCCCAGCGCGATATGGGGCAGATACACGGGGTAGCCGCCCACGCGGTAGAGTTCGTGGGTGTTGAGCGAGGGGAGAAGATAGCCGGTGATTCGTCCCGCCGCCAGAGCTTCGAAAGGACAAGTCAGCGAGTAACTCAGCAGCATCATCCATCCGGTAGCAAAACTCACGGCGGGCGGGAAGAAACGCCCAACATAGGCAGCCTCGCCGGCAGCATCCGGGATTGCTTTGATCAACTGGCCATAGACGTAACCGATGGGGAACAGGATCAGCGCCCCCAGGGTGAAGCCGAGGATGGCCCCCAGCGGCCCACCCCGCCGGAGGATGTCGTCCATCACGACCAACCAGGCCGTGCCCACCATCACGCCGAAGCCGAGCGCGAAGTAGTCCACGAGCCGGAGCTTGCGAGCCAGATGGGTCATGCGATCTGCAGTCTAAATCCCTGCGCTTTCTCCTGATCAGAATTCGTAGCGCAGGGCAAACTGCATGACCCGGGGGTCAGTCAGCAGGCCGGTGTAGTTCCCGAATGACGAGGGCAGCTGCTGCAAAGAGGCGATGCAGGCACAGGCCGTGGTCCCCAGTCCCGACAACGCATTAAAGCGATGCAGGTTGGGAACGTTGAAGACCTCCCAACGGAACTGGAGGCTGTGCCCCTCCATGGGCAACTTCCAGCGTTTATTCAAGGCCATATCGAGGCCGGCGAATCCATCTCCGCGGATAACGTTCCGCGAACCGGCCTGACCGGGGTAGGGGTGCATGAAGTCATAGAAGGCAGCCGTCGGATCGGCAAAAGCTGAAACCGTGCCCCCGGAGATATGGTGCCCCATTTTCGGCTTGGCGATCATCTGCCCGATGCCCTGTTCGTCCCAATTCGTCGGCCAGAAGTTGCCGTTATCCACGCTGAACGGATAGCCGCTCGTCCAGCGTGCGATGCCAGACAATTCCCAGCCGCCGATGAACGCGTCGGCTACCGAGCCCACACTGGTTGCAAACCGGCGTCCTCTGCCGAAGGGCAACTCTGCAATCCAGTTCAGGTTGAACTGGTGGGGCGTATCAAAGTCGGAAACCGCGCGCCGGGCGTTGGGCGAGAAGGCGTTCGCCAGCCGGCTTCCAGGCGACCCGACATTGGTGCTGGAGCTGTAGCCCAGGCGGGTCGCGTTCGAGGTAATGTCGAGCGACTTCGAGAACGTGTAGTTGAAGTCGAACTGCAGGCCCTGGCTGAATTGCTTGCGAAAGCTGATCTGGAGAGCGTTGTAGTCCGACTTCCCGATCGAACTCCAGGCGAACATGCTCGTGGCCTGGTTGTTCAGAGACGTGCCGGGACAGAAGCCAAGGCCGAGCGGGTTGGTACAACCCGGTCCGTTGAAGCCGTAGAAATTGGTTCCGGGCGCGGCGCTGTCGGTGAGCCCGTAGTAGATGTCCGTATAGCCGAGTCCCACGACCTCATTGCCGAGATACGAAAGGAAGGGATCGTAGTAGAGGTCATAGATGGCCTGGGTCAGGCCCGCAGCTCCGGGCTGTGTCGCCTGGAAACCCGTATAGTAGGAATAGTAATAAGAGTTAGGATCCAGCAGCGGAGAGATCATGTTGTGCCAGAAGGCTGCGGTGCCCCCAAGCATGCCGTCGTTCACCTGGGTCGGATCAATCACGCCATTTGGGGCTGAGAGCTGCTGTTGCGCGACCTTCGCGAGCGCTGTGGCGGCAGAGAAGTAATCTACTCCACTCTTGGGATCGTAGATGTCGATGGGCTGGCGCAGATCGCGCTGCGTCAGCAGATTCCTGCCCAGGCGGTTCACATACGAGACCTGCAACGACAGACCTTTGGGCAGCTCACGGCCGACGGAGAAGTCGAAGGCCCAGGCATAGGGAGTTTTGATGGATTGGTCGATACCCCAGGTGATCGCCTGGCCGGTTGCGGGCGGGGTTTGGGGGAATTGTCCTGGAGGGGCGGGAACAAAGAAATTCGCCCCGAAAATATTATTGACCGGGATCTGGTTGATGTTCTGAATCCGGGGCACGCCGTCTGCGGTGTCGTATGGCGTGCCGGATCCAGCCGGATCCAAGGCCGCGCAGCAGGGGTTCTGTACGGTGGCCGACAGTCCACCGGGCGCGTTGGCATCGAAGGTCGCCATCATCTGCAACCCGGGGCGGTCGTAGACCCGGCTGAAGCCGCCGCGGATGACAGTCTTGTCGGAGTCGCCAAACAGGTTCTTCAGCCATCCGCCTTGGGGGCGCGGCGAGTAGGCGAACGCAATGCGGGGCGAGAAGTCGGTCTTCTCAAAGTGGTAGAAGCCGGGGCCATGATTCTGCGGCCCGCCGAGAATAAACGACACCAGCGGCGTGGCATCGTATCCGATGCCTTGCTTCATGACCTGCGCGTTGTGAGCGAACTCCGTGCCCAGATCGTAGGCCCAAGAAGGACATCCTCCCGGATTGATGGCCGGATCGGGAACGCAAGTCGGCGAAGCCTGGTATCCGTTGACTTCCCACGGCGGCGAAAACAGAGACCAGCGCACCCCATAGGTAATGGTCAGGTTGGGCTTCACTCTCCAGGAATCCTGCGCGTACAGCTCGTACCAATTCATACCGTACTTGCGACGCACCGGGATTCCCTGTTGTCCTCCGGTGGGGTCGAGCACGTTGCCGTTCTTGTCGTAGTTGTAATTGGCCACAACGTCGGAGACCATGCCGAGCAAGGCCATGATTGGATAGTCGAATTGCGGCGTGGAAGCAGGCTCGGGATAGGGCTTGCCGGTATTCGGATCAGTCCCGTGACAAGGGTCGAGCGGACTGCCTCCGGTCGTGCTGCCGATTGCCCCGCAGACCAGAGGATTGTTGACCGGGTCGGGATGAATCGCGGTGTTGGCAAAACCGGTCGGAGACATCCAGTTCGTGGCTCCCTTGCCCAGGCTGAAGGAATGCTCATAACTCAAGCGTGGATTGCGCGCGAACCCCAGATTTCCACCGAACTGGAAGGTGTGCTGGCCCTTGGTCCAGGAGAAATCGTCCACCAGATTGTGCACCGGAGTCTGCGCGTTGTGGCTGTATACAATGCCTTGATCGAGGCCATAGAAGACGTTCCACTCGCTGTTGGCGTCACCGATGAATCCCGTGCTCTGGCGCGTGAAACCCCAGTGGAAGCTGTTTACCGCGCGCGAACTCAGCACGGCCGTGTAGCCCAGCGCAAAGCCTTTGCTGTGGTCATCGAGGGTGGTCTCGGGCGGGCTTCCGGGCAGGAAGGGGGCCTGGGGGTTGTGCAGGTTCTGGAGCGAACCCCGCCAGAAAACCGTGTGCTTGCCGCTGGCGGTGAGGTGGTAGTCGAGTCTGGCGATCAGGGCATTGTTGTCGCGGCTGATGGGAGCGCGGAACCGGTAGCCGGCGAAGTTCCGACGGTCGCCGACCGACAAGTCGTTGGTGTTGAATTTCCCCGAGCAAAACGTTTTGTCGAAGTAGCCGGTACTGCCGTTAAGGATCGCGGGGTTGATGCCGGCTGCCGCAGGGTTCCATCCCAGCGTCGTCCAGGGGTCCAGCGCCTTGATGTCCGCCGGGGTCAAGGTGGTGACACCACCGGTCACGTCATCGTAGGTAAGATTCCCCTGGCAAAGACTTGGGGTGGGAATCACGCGCACGGTGCTTTGCTCTTCCCGCTGGCGAGTTCCTTCATAGTTGAAAAAGAAGAAGAGGCGGTCTTTTTTCAAGGGTCCGCCGAGCGAACCGCCGAAAATGTTTCGAATGAGTTTGTCCGGGACGTTGGGCTGGTTGCTGTTCACTTCGGCAGCTTTGACAAACCAGTCATTCGCGCTGGTGACGGTATTGCGATGGTACTCGTAGAGGGAGCCATGGAATTGATTGGTGCCGCTCTTGGTAACGAGGGCCACCTGGGCGCCCGACCCCGTTCCCTGATCGGCGTTGTAGTTGGAAGTCGTGACGCGAAATTCCTGCACCGAGTCGAGCGTGGTGGGCAACACGGAAGTAAAGGCATACCCCGTAGCCTGGTCATTCACGTCCACGCCGTCGAGCGTGATGTTGCTCTGATCGCTGCGGGCTCCGTTTACGGATCCATTGCGTGAGTCCTGGTCCTTGTCAATGTCGGGACGATTCCCGGTGTAGGCGACTCCGGCCTGCAGGCTCAACAGATCTGGGACGTTGCGTCCTTCCAGGGGAACCTGGCGGATCTGGTTTTCGTTAAACGAGTTCCCAATCGAAGCGTCGACCAGGTTCAAAGCGGGCGCTTCGCTGGTCACATTGATGTTTTCCGTGACCGAGCCGACTCTCAGCTGAACATTCACGGTCGTCGGGGTATTGACCAGCAATTGCAGCCCGCTCTGGACGTAGCGGGCAAAACCGGGTGCGGTCACGGTGAGTGCGTAGGTGCCCGGGGGCACGGCCAGGATGCGGAAGTCCCCCTGCGTGCCGGTAGTGGTCGTGCGCTCGATGGTGGCCTGGGGATTGGTCAGCACCACCGTGGCCCCGGGGATCGCGCTGCCGCTGGGGTCGGTGATCGTGCCCTGCAGGGAACTGGTGGATCCTTGAGGGAAGACCAGCGAACTGCAGAAAAAGAGAACTGCCAGCAGCGACACGGAGAACCGAGACGGTTTCATGGCCCCTCCTATTCCCGGGATGTGCTCTTCATCGAGTCCGCGCCCTTCGGCAAAGTCTGGGCGGCCGGGTGGCGAATGCGAGCAAGGCTACTCCGGTTCCGACCCGTAAACTTGTCTGGGAGTGACACGCGCACCGAAGTCCTGGAAGGCTTGGCGGCTCCGAAAAGCAGCGGAATCAGCGACATGGGGGAGGGGTCACGGGTATGAACCGTGCTCTGTTGGGGATAGCTATACAGAGGGTACACTGCCACACCTGGGGGCTTGGGAAATCTTCGCGATAGCGTCCGCGCCAGCTTTCAATCCCTCTGCTCGTCGTTGCCGAAAATCCGCTGCTGCACTGGTCTTGACCTGCGGAGTGCAT
>DASREX010000044.1:0-13736 GCA_035651855.1 Candidatus Sulfotelmatobacter sp. | reverse complement strand
CCGGGAATCGAATTGGCGTATGGCGTGAAGGCCGCATGCGACTACGTGGCGTCTGGATCAGAGCCGAAAGCGAAGGTCTATGTCGAAGCCGATGGCGAACTGCTGGGGCGCTTGCCCGCGGAGATTACGGTCGTGCGTGATGCGCTCACGCTGCTGGCGCCTGTGCGGGGAGGTTGAGTTGCCGGCGCTTGGCTTCGCCTTCGCTTTGGACGGCCCAAGGGCTCCCTGCGTCAGATGTGTGGGGCATGTAAGATAGACACTTTCGATTGGAACCTATCACTCACTTTTTGACCGGCGCTTGCCTGGGGCGGGCCGGGCTCAACCGCAAGACCGCGCTGGCCACGCTCACGCTTACGCTGGCTGCCGAGGCGCCTGACCTGGACGTGTTGGGCCGCGTCAAAGGTCCGGCATTCAGTTTCGCTCACCACCGGGGATTCACGCATTCGCTGCTGGGAGTGCCGCTGGTCGCCATGCTGGTAGTCGCATTCGTGTACCTGGTGTGGCGATTGCGAAAACGCAAAACGAACACCCCTGATCTAGCGCCACGATGGAGCCTGCTATTCCTGTACGCGTGCGTGGCAGGACTCAGCCATATCCTTCTGGATTTCACCAACAACTATGGGGTGCGGCCCTTCTGGCCCTTCCAGGAGAAGTGGTACTCGTGGGACATCGTTTTTATCATCGAACCGATCATGCTGGGGCTCTTGATTCTAGGCTTGGTCGCGCCTGCGCTGTTTTCCCTGATCGATAAAGAAATTGGCGCACGGCAGCGGGGACCGCGGGGACGGGTGGCGGCGAGCCTCGCCCTGATCGGAGTCGTGCTGATGTGGGGCGTCCGGGATTACGAGCATAGAAGCGCGGTGGAGGCGCTGGAGGCGCGCACCTATAGCGGAGTGGACCCGGTGCGGGTTTCAGCCTATCCCCATTGGATTGACCCGTTCCATTGGGATGGAGTGATCGAAACGCCGGCGTTCTTTGCCCTCGCAACCGTAAATTCACTGGGGCCAGAGGTCGATCCCGGTGGCGACCTCGAAATCCGCTACAAGCCGGAAGAAACGGCGATTACCCTGGCAGCGAAGAATTCATATCTTGGCCGCGTGTATCTGGACTGGGCGAAGTACCCGATCACGGAAACCGAAAACCTGGCGGAGGGAGGGTACATCGTGCACTTGCAGGATTTGCGCTATGTGCGGTTGGCGGGTCCTCTGCGCCGGGGCCGTAACCGGCGGCCGCTGTCCGCGGGGGTGAAACTCGACAGCAATCTAAACGTCATTGGAGACGTGTACGAGACCGACAAAGGGCAGGTTGTGGTGCCTGAGCCGGGGCAGAAGTAGGGGTGACAGGAAGCAGGCAAGGTCGGTTGTGTGTGGACAGCCCAGGGGGTTGTCCCTGCGCGTTACACGCATTTGACATCCGCATCCCTTGACTGCCGGGCCTGCAACGCCCAGAATAAGATTCGGTCTTCGAGGTGATTATGCTGGCGTACATTTTCCTTGTTTTCGCAGTGGCGGTTCGATTCATGCCACATCCAATGGCGTTCACGCCGGTGGGAGCGGCATTGCTGTTCTTCGGGTCGCGAGTTTCGCGCCGGCGCATGTGGGTACCCCTGGCGCTTCTGGCCGGGTCGGACGTCGTGCTGACCACGATGTTCTATCGCTACCCGTTCAGCTGGGATCACTTCGTGACCTGGGCATGGTATGCGGGAATGCTGTGGCTGGGATCGACGATCAAGCGCGACGCAGGCGCAGTGCGGATTCTGGGAACGGCAATAGCCGGATCGATCTCCTTTTTCGTCATCAGCAACTTCGCGGTATGGGCGGCCTGGCAGATGTATCCCCGGACATTGGCGGGCCTGATGACCTGCTACGAGGCGGGGCTACCGTTCTTCCGAAGCGCGGTGGAGGGAGATCTGCTGTTCACAGCGGTGATGTTCGGCGCGCCGGTGTTGCTGCAGGCGCTTGCCGGGAAGTTGCACCGGGCCGGCGATCACACGGCAGCAGCGTAGCGCTTTATCTTTGGTCTTTACCTCATCCAGCCGCGGCACAGGCCGCGGCTTTTGTTTTGCGGGCTAGATGTTCTCCTGGCCGGCGGACTGGCGGAGCCGGCGCAGTACCAGCCAAATACAGAACGCTCCGGCAACTGCACTTAATATCCATATCCAATGGCGCTTGAGCACTCCGCCAAACAGGGCCAGGATCTGCGGACCAAACCACAGGACCAGGATCGACAAGACGAGGAAGCGAACGAATCTGCCGGCGAAGATGGCGCCGAGGAAGTGCCAGAAGTTCATTTCGAAGACGGCGGCGCCTAACACAAAAATCTTGAATGGCATGGGCGGAGGCAGCATTCCCGGGAACATCAGGGCCCAGAATTCATGCTGCTCGAAGGAGCGATGGATCTTCAGGAAGCGTTCCTCCGAGATACGCTTGCGGAGAACCTTCTCGCCGCCCAGATACCCGATGATGTAGAGGGGAATGCTGCCCAACGCTGAGCCCAGCGAGGCCATGGCGACGTACAGGAGCATGCGGGGGCGATCCTGCAGGACGTAGGTGGCGACCACAAAGTCCAAGGGCATGCCGAACAGAGCGCTATCGGCGAAGGCGATGACGAACACGCCCCAGATGCCCAGAATTTTCATCAGGCCGAGGACCCACGCGGTGTAGCGCGCCAGGATGTGGGCGATTTTCTTCACGAGGAATTGCTAGTGTACGTGATTGTCGCGCCGCGGCGATAAGGCGCTTCCACGGCCGGAGAGCTCAAGGGGCTGTCTCTACGTGGCCGAACACGCTATGATGCGGTGCCTTGGAGCTCTTCATGCGGAAAATATTTCTGTACTGCTGGCTGCTTTCGTGGGCTTCGTGCCTGTTCGCTCAGCAATATGACCTGGTGATCGAAGGCGGGCGGGTCATCGATCCGGAGCGCAAGCTGGATGCGGTTCGCAATGTCGGCATCGAGGATGGTCGGATTGCCCGCATCTCGAAGGCGCCGCTGAAGGGACGGCGCGTAGTGGTGGCGGCCGGACTGGTGGTTGCACCCGGCTTTATCGATCTGCACCAGCATGGGCAGGATCAGACCAGCCAGCGGGTGAAGGCGTTCGACGGCGTTACCACGGCGCTGGAGATGGAAATCGGCGCGCCCGATGTCACGCCCTTTCTGAAATCCAAGGAGGGACACTCGCTGATTCACTACGGGACCACAGCCAGCCATCTGGCGGCGCGCGCCCTGGTGTTCGGGACGCCCCTGCCGGACGGGACGATCTTGCCCAAGAGCGGACCGGCCACTGACGAGCCTGCAAGCACAGAGCAGATCGAAAAGATCCAACAGCGCCTGCGCGAGCAACTCGACGCCGGGGCGCTCGGAATTGGCATGGGGATTCAATATGCCCCCGGGGCGACGCGGCTGGAAGTAATCGACATGTTCCGGGTGGCGGCGGAACGCAAGCTGCCGGTGTACACGCATATGCGCAGCGCCGGCCGGGTCGAGCCGGGATCGGCAATCGAAGCGCTGGAAGAGGTGATTGGAGCGTCGGCGATCACCGGGGCACCGCTGCATATCGTGCACATCAATAGCACGTGCCTGCGGGATTCCCTGGAATGCCTTTCGCTGATCGAGGGGGCCCGCGCGCATGGGCTCGATGTCACTACCGAGGCTTACCCATACATTGCGGGCATGACGGCAATCAATTCGGCCCTGTTTAACCCGGGCTGGCGGGAGAAGCTGGGTATCGACTACGGGAATCTCGTGCTTCCCGACACGGGCGAACACCTCAGCAAAGAACGCTTCGATGAGTTGCACAATTCGAACAAGCAGCAGTGGGTGCTTGTGTTTGCCAACACGCAGGAGACTGTGGACCAACTCATCCCCAATCCTCTGATCATGATTGCCAGCGATGGAGCCGAGGGGCATCCGCGTAATGCGGGGACTTATTCCCGGGTGCTGGCGCAGTACGTTCGGGAGAAGAAATCTCTGACGCTGATGGAGGCGCTGCGGAAGATGACGCTGATGCCGGCACAGATGCTGGAACGATCGACACCTGCGGCCAAGAAGAAGGGCCGGGTGCAGGAAGGAGCGGACGCCGATCTCGTGCTATTCGATGCCCAGAGTATTGCGGATCGATCTACCTTTGAGAAACCGATGGAGACTAGCGTGGGGGTGCGTTATCTGCTGGTAGGAGGAACCGTGCTGATCGACGATGGCAAGATGGTTTCGGACGTGTATCCGGGCAAGGCGATTGTGGGGCCGGAATCGGGGGGGAGAGGGCGGTGATGCTTTCGGGGGGCTCATTGCGCGCTTTGCGCGCAACCCCGGACGAGGCGTCCGGGGCTACATGAATTGTGTAGGGGCGGAGCCTTCGTCCGCTCCGCGAGCTTGCGGAACTTACCGCATCGAAAGATTTCGGCTGGATCGCCCAAGGGGCTGTCGCTACGTGGGCGGGGCTTGATTAATGCTTCGTTTTGCCACTCAGGAGTTCGATTGCATGGGGCAGCAATTCTGCTACCGCTTCCAGGGACTCTAATGCGCCTTTCGGGCTGCCGGGAAGATTCAGGATCAGGGACTTGCCTCTGGTTCCGCAGACCGCGCGGCTCAGGGCGGCCAACGGCGTTTTCTTCGTTCCCTCGCTTCGCATGCGCTCGGCTATACCGGGTAGAAGACGGTCACACACGGCGCTGGTGGCTTCCGGGGTGAGATCCCTGGGGGCGATTCCGGTTCCGCCGGTGGTCACGATCAGGCGCACTTCGCGGGAAAGGCGGATCAACAGATTCTGGATTTGGATGGAATCGTCGGGAACTGTCTCGCGCACGGTGACCGAGAATTTCAGGTTAGCGAGAAGTTGAGCGACCGCGGGGCCGGACTGATCCTGACGCTGGCCGCGAGAACAGGAGTCGCTCACCGTGATAACGGCGGCGGTGAGTTTCGGGGAAGGCTTATCCATCGAGCAGGACGTCTTCCTCTTCTTCGCGCCTGGCTGCGCGCCTGGAGGGGGCGGCGGGCGCAGGCTGCGCGGGCGCGGCAGGTTCGGATTCTCCGCCGCCATCGCGGGCAGATTCGTCCAGCAGGCGCAAGCCTTCCATCAGCAGTCCCTGGGTATTGAGCTGGGTGGTTTGCTTGTCAGTCTTGCCTTCAAAATCGAGCTGGAAATTTCCGCCGGTCCAGCGCAAGACCTTAAAGACGGCCTCGTCGCCCACCAGCGAACCGTAGGTCGCGTGCTTCACCTGGCCATCGACGAAAAATACCTCGCACTTGTCACCTTCATGACTTAAAGAAAGCTGGCAACTCTTGCGGCCCATCTCGAGAGACTGCATCAGATCGATGACGTTCATCTGGGACAGATTGCCGCGGACCACGCCATCGGAAGGGGCGGTCTTAGCCATCTTCTCCAGCGCAATGCGATCGATCATGCGCTTGACGCGGCGGGTAGCGTCCTTGAGGAAGAATGGCTTTTCCAGATAATCGTCGGCGGCATCCTGCGGGGAAAGGCGCTCAGCAATATCGGACTTGCTGGCCATCAGCACAGTGGAGAAATTGGCGGTGGCGGGGCGGCTCTTGAGCTTTTCGACCAGCTGGCGGCCATCCATGCCGGGCATGCGGTAATCGCACACAAGCAAATCGGGGGTATCATCGACTGCTTTGAGCAAGGCGTCGGCGGCATCCGACGCGGTCGTAATACTGGCCAGCGAAGACAGCGCCTGCTGCAGCATCCCGAGGACCATCGGATTGTCGTCGACCAGAAGCAGCTTGACGTTATCAGGCATGGAGTCGTCTATTTCCGGCGGTGGTAATCGCCGCTCTTGCCTCCGCTCTTGCGTTGCAGAACAATCTCGCGGATCTCGATAGCCTTATCCACAGCTTTCAGCATGTCGTACAAGGTCAACGCGCAGACGCTTACCGCCACCAGGGCTTCCATTTCAACCCCGGTTTCCGCGGTCGTTGCGGCTTTGGAGGTGATGGCGAGGCCATTCTCGCACACGCGCACCTCGACATCAACGAGCGACAAGGGGAGCGGGTGACACATTGGGATTAGCTCGGAGGTGCGCTTGGCGGCCATGATTCCGGCAATGCGGGCTACTTCCAGCGGATCCCCCTTGGGATTGGCCGGGAGCGCCGCCAGAACTTCGGGTTTGAGCGCCACGAATCCGCTGGCTTCGGCTTCACGCCTGGTCGCGGATTTGGCGGACACATCGACCATGCGGGCGCGGCCGGCGGAGTCGTAATGAGAGAGCTTCTTTGCCATCTGCTTGCTGCAGATATCTTACATGTACGGCGGGCGGACACATTGATCGCCGGCGGGACAGCCCGAGGGGCTGACTCCAACTCGCTACGTTAGCGGGGGAGGATGGGGACTAACTCTCCAGCGGGGATATGGTCGCGATCCGGGGGAATGACGAGATAGCAATTGGCGTGGGCGGTGGCGGCGATGTCGCCTGAGCCCTGCCACGGGATCAGTTCCACCTGGGTCTGTTCGAACTCGCCGGAGAGGATTGCGGGCAGAAAGCGCTTGAGGCCGGGCTTCACACGAATTTCCGACTTCAGCTTCGCATGGAAGAACTGCAGCGGGCGCGGGGACATTCCTGAGAGGGCTTCGATCATTGGGCGGGCGAAGAGTTCGAATGTCACCATGGTGGAGACGGGATTGCCGGGGAGGCCGAAGAAGTAGGTCGCGGCGGCGCCGGGCAGGTCCGCGCCGCGCGCGCATTTGCCGAAGACCACGGGACGGCCGGGCTGGATCTTCGCTCCCGTGAAGAAGAACTCGGCATTCAATTCGGACAAGACTTGTTCGACCAGATCGTAGCGGCCCATGGAGACGCCGCCGGTCAGGAGCAGCAAGTCTGATTTCAATCCTTCTTCGATGAGCCGGCGCAGAGCTTGTGGTTCGTCCGGCGCGATAGGCAGCAGAAGGGGGTCGCCGCCGGAGGCGGCAATCTGCACCGCCAGGGAATAACTGTTGGAATTGCGGATTTGGGTCGGGCCGGGAACCGCGGGAACGTCCACAATTTCGTCGCCCGTGGTCAGGACGGCCACCCGAGGGCGCTTATAGACCTGCAGGCGAGGTTTGCCGACAGACGCGGCGAGGGCGATGGCCGCATCGTTCAAGCGGGTACCACGGGCAATCAAGGTGCTGCCCGCCCGGGCTTCCGCCCCCGCGGGCACTACGTTCTCGCCGGGCGCAACGGTTCGCATGATTTCCACGCGCTTGTCGCGCTGAGAGGTGTACTCGACCATGACAACGGCGTCGGCACCGGAAGGCACAGGAGCTCCGGTCATGATGGCAACGGCTTGTCCGGGGGGAATGTTGCCCGGGATTCGCTCGAGTTTCTCGCCCGCCTTGATTTCAGCGATGACGTCGAGAGTCGCGGGGATTTGAGACAGGTCGGCGGAGCGAAGGGCGTAGCCGTCACGCGCGGAGCGAGGAAAGGGCGGGAAATCACGGTCGGCGACCACCGATTCCGCGAGTACTCGGCCCGCGGCGGAGAGGAGATCCACGGATTCGCCTGCAAGGGCCTGCACGGATAGGGCGTGTTGCTCGACCATGCGGCGAGCTTCTTCAAAACTCAGTATCAGCGGAGCGAGCGGGGTACCAAGCATGAAGTGATCATAGTAGAACGAAGGAAAGTTAGCGGTGGCTAGCGGGCCAACTCCTGGCCGAGCACCGCCGGATTAGTGGCGAAGGACAGGCCAGTTTCGAAATCAACAACCTGGTCCTTAACCAGCCGCGCGATCTCGCCGTCGAAATGCTGCATGCCTTCCGCAGCTCCGGACTTGATGGCATCGAGCAGGGTCTTGTTCTCGCGCTCGCCTTTCTCGATGCATTCGCGGGTGCGGGCGTTCGCCTTCAGGATCTCGAAGGCGGCAACGCGTCCGCTGCGGTCGGCCCGGGGCAGAAGGCGCTGGCAGATGATGTAGCGGAAGGACTTCGCGAAGCGCTCGCGAATGGAGGGCTGCTCGGCCGGCTGGAACAGGCCTGCAATGCGCTCAACTGTCCTGGGCGCATCCATGGTATTCAGGCTGGAGAGAACCAGATGTCCGGTTTCGGCAGCTTCGAGGACAATTTCGATGGTCTGGCGATCGCGCATCTCTCCCACCAGGATCACTTTCGGCGCTTGCCGCATGGCAGAACGCAAGGCATGGGCGAAACTCGGCGTATCACTGTGCAGTTCGCGCTGATGAATCGTGGAGCACTTGTGATTGTGCAGAAACTCGATGGGGTCTTCGACCGTGATGATGTGGTAATACTTTTCGCGATTGATGCTGTCCAGCAGCACCGCCAGGGTCGAAGACTTGCCGGAGCCGGGCGGACCGTTCACGAGCACGATCCCTTCCCTGAGCTTATTGACGTCCAGCAGCGATTGGGGCAGTCGGAGAGACGCAAAATCGGGAATAGTAGTGGGAATCACGCGCATCACGACCGCGCAGCTTCCCCGCTGAATGAAGATGTTGACGCGAAAGCGGGCCAGACCCGGCAGGCCAAAAGAGATATCGCAGGCTCCATGCTCACGCAGAGTGGTGATCGCCTGCTTGTTGTCGCCAATCAGATCAGCCGCAATGTGACGGGTATCGTCAGCGGTGAGCACGTTGAGGCCAGGTATCTGCACGGGGATCATCTGGCCATAGACCTGAACCTGGGGAGGACGCCCGGGTGAAAAAATCAGATCACTAATCTTCTCCTGGGCACGCAGCATGGCGCCCAGCAACGCCGGGGTGGCGATCCGGTCGCTGCCGGAATAGCCATCGAGAACGACTGAAATTGGAGCAATGCCTGGTGCTGCCATTCATCCTCGCTTGCGAATCGCACACACCACAGACATGGAAGTGAAACGCTGATTTCACTTTAACGTGAGAGGGCGGGGGAGAGAAGGAACACTAGGTGCATACCCATTGGTAACCCCGGGAAAAAGCGAGGGCGGCTTGGCTGGCCGCCCTTGGTCTTGCAAGTGGCTGTTTTAAAATAGAATCTACTTCTTCGTGGACTTCTTCTTGGTGCCGAAACTGGTTTCGACCGATGCCCCGATGCTGGTGAGCATTTGTTTGGCTGCGTCAGCATAGGTGCCGGTGGGTTGGAGTTCCAGATACTTCTGGAAGGCTTCGGCGGTACCCGGAGGGGCAACCATCTTATCTCCCTGGAGCGTGGCCTTGCCAATCATATTCACGCCTTTCCAGTAGTAAGCATCAGCGCGGTTGGGGTCGGCGGCAATAACCTTGTCGAACGCAGCCAGAGCGGGATCGACCTTGCCCGAGTTGGTGAGAACGGCGCCCTCGTTGAAATAGTATCCGGCGGCGTGAGAGGGATCGGTCTGAGCGGCGATTTCGTAGGTCTTGATGGCGTCGTCGGTCTTTCCGGACTTGGCGTAAGCCTCCGCCAGATTGTTGTAGTAGGCGGCGAGGTTGGCGGCCGCAGCCGGATCCTTATCGTTCGCGACCCCCTTCTTGAGGTCGATCGCCTTCTGGTAGGAGGCGACGGCGGAATCAAAGCGCTTTTGCTTTTCGGCGGTGTCGGTCTGCTTGGCCGCCGAGAGGCGATAGTAATCGCCGAGTTTGAACCAGATCAGATCCCGGGAAGGATCGGTCTGGGTGGCTTCGTTGAGCGAGGCGATAGCGGTGTCGAAGTCACCGGAGTCAGCGGCCGTCTTGGCAGCATTGAGCTTCTCGTTCAACGCCTTAACTGTAGTGACTTCCTTCTGCTGCTTGGCCTGCTGCTCCTGCATCTGCTTCAACTGCTCCGGGGTGAGGCCCTGCCCCTTGGCGGCATTCTGCTGCTCTTTCTGTAAGTCAAAATCCAGATTGTTCTCGCCGAGTTGGATCTGAAAACCGTTGACGTGGAAGGTCTCCTTGGCGGCCTTCTGGTCGTCGGGTGTCTTATAAAGGGTGACTTTGTATTTGCCCGGCGAGAGGCCAAGGGAGAAATATTCGCCTTTCCCATTGGTCTTCAGGTTGTACTTCTGGCCATTGTCGAGGTTGTCGTACTCAACGACACCGCCGGCAATGGGCTTGCCTTCCACATCTTTGCAAGTCCCTTTCACCGATCCGGACGCCTGGGCGAAGACTGGCGGGACACACAGCGCCAGAACCAGAACGACGAACAGGATTGATCCCAAGTGCTTTTTCATTTTGCCTCCCGGCAAAAAAGTTTATCGAGCATGCTGCCGGCCAGTAAGACGACAACGTACGTGCCCGCAGACAAAACTATTTGGCGGCGTAGGGAATCGGGTCGCGGACTCCCGCCGCCTCAAAGGCGCGCCGGCGAAGCACACAGCTGTCGCAAACTCCGCACGCCTGATCCTCGCGACTGTAGCATGACCAAGTTAAATCGAAGGGCGCACCCAATTCAAGGCCGAGGCGCACAATGTCGGGCTTGCGCATTGCAATGAGCGGAGTAACGATCTGGATACGGCCGTCCTTAGTGCCCGCCTTCACCACGTGGTTGAATGCCTGGTAATAGGCAGGGCGGCAGTCGGGATAGCCGGAACTGTCCGGCTCGACCGCGCCAATGAAAACCTTTTCTGCGCCAAGCACTTCCGCCCAACTCACGGCCACGGCCAGAAAATGAGCGTTGCGGAAGGGCACGTAGGTGACAGGAATCTCGCGGCCGATGTTGTGGGCATCGGGGACCGGGATCGACTCGTCGGTAAGAGCCGATCCGCCGATGGCCCGAAAAGCCTCGTTGCGGACCATCAGCCGATCCGGAATCTGCAGGTGCCGGCAAATGGCCAAAAAGGATTGACGTTCGCGCTCCTCAGTGCGCTGTCCATAACTGACGTGAACGGCCGCGGCTTCGTGGTCGCGCACGGCCAGCGAGGCGCAAACGGTTGAGTCCATGCCGCCGCTTAAAAGCACAACGGCGCGAGATTTACCCGGATTCGGCATTCAGATTCCGTTAGCGATATAAACCCCGGCGGTAGGAATTTGTTCCATGGGGGAAAGCCTTACACCCCTTTCAGGGCAGGGTCCCAGATGAATTTATGCAATTGAAGCCCGAGGCGGGCGGGAACGTTGTCGGCAATTATCCATTCGGCTAGGGCTTGCGGATCGAGCAGACAATGAGAGCTGTCGCGCGTCCCAGTGGCATCCTTGCGAAAGGCGGGAGAAAACAGAATCGCATGAACTTTTGCGGCAAGCTGGTGGTGGCGGACGAATTCGCAGGCAAACTCGTAATCCCGGCGGCTGCTTAGAACGAACTTCACTTCATCGGCGGCAGTGAGCGCCGCCAGGTTTTCCGGACGGAAAGTATCCCCTTCTCCGGAGTCCGGGCATTTTACATCCACAATCTTGACGACCTCAGGGGGAACCGCCTCCAGAGGCCGCTCACCGCTGGTTTCCAGCAAAACTTTGTACCCAATTTCCAGCAGACGTTGCATGAGGGGAACGACTTCGCGGGCCTGCAGCATCGGCTCGCCGCCGGTAATTTCAACCAGGCCGCCCTCGGGGCTGAGACGGCTCACCTCGCTGGACACAGCTTCGAGGGACATCCTGACACCGCCCTGGAATGTGTATTCGCTGTCGCACCAGGCGCAGCGGAGATTGCATCCCGTCAGGCGGACGAATACACAAGGGACTCCGGCATAGGTCGATTCGCCCTGTAGTGATTTGTAGATTTCCGTGATCTGCATGGTTACGGGTTGCAGCGGCGGCGCCATGGTTCAACTCTTGGGCAGCGCGCGAGACCAAGAATACGAGTTGTCGAGCTTCGCTCGACGGGCAGCCGAAGGGGCCGTCCCTACGCGGGCCGACATGGACCTATTCGCTATATTTTGCCGTGGTCGTATCGGTTTCGAAAACGGTCACGTCTTTCACTCGAACACGACCATGGGTCACGCTTTGCAGCCGGGTGTTCGATTCGTCATAGAAATACTTCGCCAGGTTCTCGGCGGAGGGATTAATTCGCGTAAACGGTTCGATGTCATTGATCATCTGGTGATCGAGGCGTTCGATGACGTGCTTCATCACCTCGCGCAGATCCTTGAAATCCAAGAGCAGGCCAGCACGGTCGAGTTCGGCGCCCGTCAGCGTGACCCGAATCTTGTAATTGTGGCCGTGCGGATTCTCGCACTTGCCCTTGTAGTTGCGCAGGTAATGTCCCGCGGCAAAGGTGTCTTCCACCGTGACTTCGAACATGATCCCCCGGCTAGTGAAGGCTGCGAACACTCCGCTGCCAGGTTCTATTGTACCGCCTGCCAAGGGCGAAAGCGCTTCGGACACCCGCGAACCTCGCTGCTTTCTCTCGCCCGGTAGGCGCTTGGCGATGCGTGTTCCGGCATGCGCCATCTCCGTCTTGGCCCATCCGTTGCCGAGGCCTACAATATGCACATTCTGTGAGGAAGGTCTACGCGGTCCCTGCCCATGAAGTAGACAGAAGGCGAATTCCATGAAGGTGCTGCTGCTGTCAATGCCGGATTCGTTCGAGCACATGCCCTCGCTGGCGATCCGCATGCCGAACGGCGGGTTGAGTTCAATTGCGGGCAATGTTGACTCGCACCACAAGGTAGCTGTCGCCGACCTGATCCTGGCGCAGGGCAAGGTTCGCGAAACCGTCGCCCGCTTGCTGGAGGACCTGGATCCGCAAGTCGTTGGGCTGTCGGTCATGACATTTCAGCGACGAACGGCGAAACGCATCATCGAACTCGTGCGCACCCTGAAGCCGGAAGTGAAGATTGCTGTGGGCGGCTACGATCCGAGCCTTGCTCCAGAGGCCTATGAGCCCATGAACGTCGATTACCTTGTTCGCGGCGAAGGGGAAGTTACGTTTCGCGAGTTGTTGCGCGCTCTCGAGCGAGGGAGCGGTTTCGAGAAAATCTGCGGCCTGACATATCGCAGCGAAAGCGGGTGGAGAGAGAATCCGTCTCGAGTTCCGCACCGGCTGGAGAGTGACGAAATTCGGCTTCCGAACCGGAACGCACGGGTGCTGAACGGCTACACGCTGCTGGGGCGGCAGGTGGACGTGATCGAGACCTCGCGGGGGTGCACCTACGATTGCAGTTTCTGTTCCATCATTGAAATGCGAGGCCGCAATTTCTTCACGTATTCGTTTGACCGGGTTCTCGCCGATATCCGGGATGCACGGGAGCACGGCGCCCGCACCCTGTTCCTGGTAGACGATAACATCATGCTGAACGTGAAACGCTTTGAGGCTTTGTGTGAAGCCATCATTGCGGCCGGCCTCAACGGGCTGGATTATTTCGTGCAGGCCATGACGTCGTCGATAGCAAATCATGGCGAGACGCTGGCCCCACTGATGAAACGCGCTGGATTTCGTTATGTCTTTCTCGGAATCGAAAACATTCTCGAGGGCGACCTTGAATTCCTGCGCGCGACGGCCAAGAACTCTGGCCGCGAAAATGGACGAAGCACGGGGAATGCGACCTTGAAGGCGATCGAGCATTTGCATCGTCAGCAAATGCTGGTGGTCGGCGGTCTAATTGTCGGCAATCCGGGCGACACTCGCGAATCCATCGAGGCGAACCTCGAATTTGCCCGCCGGTACGTCGATTGGCCTTATATCCAGCATCCCACTCCGTACCCGCGTACGCCCATGACTAAAGATTTTCGCGAGCGGGGGATGATCGAGAACGAGCGACTCGAGGAGTACGACGGCACCACAGCTGTAGTACGCACTCAGCACCTAGCGGCTGACGAAGTCGAATTCCTGCGGTGGAAGGCGGAGCGCTGGATGAAGATGCGGCACATTCCGGCGGTGCTTGCCCACGATCCATGGTTCGTCCTGAGAAATGGCCGCAAGATGCTGG
>DASREX010000043.1:0-8692 GCA_035651855.1 Candidatus Sulfotelmatobacter sp. | reverse complement strand
GCCGTGATCTCGGGTGCGCGCAGGCGCCGCAGCGTCCAGAACGTCACGTATGCCAGAATGCTCACATTCATCCCGGAGACGACCAGCACGTGATACGTGCCCGAGCGCTGGAAGTCGGTGCGTGTGTCGCGGTCAATAAATGCATCCTCGCCGATGATCATGGCGTCGATCAGGGCCGCCTCCCGCGGGCGCCAAAGCTCATGCACCTTGGCGATCACCTGCCCGTGCAATCGGTTTCGCCAGAACTGCGCGCGGTTCCCGGTGAAGCCGGGCAAGTTCTCCACATCTTCTATCCGGGCCGAACCCACGGCAGCGATTCCGCGCTCGGCGAGGTAGCCCTCATAATCAAACGCTCCCGGATTGCGGAAATTCCGCGGCCTCCGCAGCCGGGCAGTCACCCGTATCCGCTCCCCGTATCGCAATGTCCGCATCGAGGCATTCTTGTTGACCCCAGTCTGCGCTGCCGTTTCTTCGCTTGCCGCTTCCCCACGAGGGCCATAGATTCCCAGGCGAATGCGGGAATGAACCTCCACTGCCAGGCCGGCTTCGGTTCTGACTTCCTCGGTCTCGATATCCACCGTCTGCAGAACCTCGTCAGAGTCACCTTGCCGCAACTTGCCGTCCTTGATCACGTGAGCCGTGATTGAAAGCGGCGATCGGTCCGCAAAGGCCTGAATGCCGGTCTCAAGCCGGCTGCCACCCGACCGAACTTGTACGTGAAATGCGCCGCCAGGAAAGAAAACGCCCAGTGCGAGCAGCCATGCAAGACCGGCCCGGCGGCGGGCGAAATACGCTGCGGCAAGGATGAACGCCATCCCCCCGATCACCCACCACATCGCCGGGCGCCATGCATGCACTCCAACCAGGATGCCCCCGCCGTAGGCCACAGCCGCCCACAGTATCGGCTGGCGCGGAGATTTCAGAATGTAGGCAGGAACTGGTGCGACCGGAGTCGAGGGCTGCATCTTGAGTCCCTCTGAAACGGAAGATAGCCGGAACCGGTCAGCACGGCGATAGCACAGGCGCCACTAGCGCACCAGGTGAACCACGGTTTCCAGGTGGTATGTCTGCGGAAACAGATCCACCAGATGTACCTGGTCCATGCGGTAGCCCGCTCCCAGCAGAACCACCAGGTCGCGGGCCAGAGTCGCCGGATCGCATGACACATAAATAACGCGTGGCGCGCCCAAGTTCGCCAACTTCCGCGCCACGCGTTCTCCCAGGCCACTTCGAGGCGGGTCAACCACCGCAAGGTCGGGCTTATGAGTGCTATGGGGGAGGAATTCGCCCTTCCCGACTCGCCCCTTGCTTTCCAAACGGGCCAGGTACTGCTCCGCTGAGGCCTGAACCGCTTCTCCGTTCGAAGGCAAATTGTAGGACAGGTCGGTTGAGGAAGTCTGTGACGACTCAACAGAAAAGATGTGATGAAAGTCACCAGCCAGGGCTGTGGAAAATAGCCCGACACCAGAGTACAAATCCAACGCCACCTCCCCCGATTGGCCCCCCGCCACCAGGCTTACCAGTTCATCAGTCAAGTATCGGTTCACCTGAAAGAACGAACCGGCGCTGACCCGGTAAGCGGCGCGCCCGGTTTGATACATCAAGTGATCACTTCCAACCGTCAGAAACCGCTCCGTCGTCCGCTCGCCGCGCGACTCCGCCTCTCGAAAGGCCACGATGCCCGAAACGCCGGGCATGCTCCCCTGAAATTGCTCACTCCAGCTCCGCACCGCCGCACGTCGCGCCTCCGCAGAGCAGGAGACCTGCACCAGCATCTGCAAATCATCCCCGTTGGCCAGGAATTCCACTTCGCGAATGCCCGCCGGCACTTCTCCAGCCCTTCCACTCCGCCACAGAGCCGCAATGCCCCGGTTGATCAAGGGCGAACTGATGGGACATTCTTCCACCGCGAGCAGTTCGTGCGAGCGCATCTTGAAGTACCCGGCCACAAATTCGGGATTGCTTTGCACCTGCAAGCGCGAGCGGTTGCGGTAATTCCAGGGAGGCGAGGCGTGCACCTGGATCTCGCTGGATAATTCGAGCTTGGCCGTGCGGCGCAAAGTCTCTCGCAGAATCCCGCGCTTGATCTCCAGTTGGTGCTCGTAACCGGCATGCTGGTAATGGCAACCTCCGCATGTGCCGAAATAGGGGCAGCGAGGTATGACCCGCTGCGGAGATGCCCCGATAACCCTTGCAGCTTGCGCTCGGACGAATCCGCGCTTCTGCTCGGTAACCGAAGCTTCGACTCTTTCTCCAGCCAGAACGAACGGAAGGAAGACGGCCTTGCCACGGCCGCTATCGTCTGCGGGCAAGTGCGACAGACCGTCCCCGCCATAGACGAGTTTTTCGATGGTGAGCAGCAAACTTGATTCTAAGCCACGGAATCTCGCCTTGACGCACTGCTAACTTCGCTGCAGCACCGCGACTTCGTACGGCTTCAACTCCAACTCGCGCTCAACACTCCTTTTGGTCATCACCGAGGCAAATGCGCCGGGCAGCGTGACCTTCTGCGCGTCATTGGAATGGTTGAGCGCGAAGACCCATTCCTTCTGGCCTGCGCGACGGCGGGTGATTTCCACCGCTTTTGGCGTGCCGAACTCAGACTTGCTGCCGGCAGTCTCCAGCAAGCTGTGAATGACGCGGCTGAGACTCGCGCCATCCAAATCCGCCCCGATGTAAACGGCTTTACCTTTGCCGAACGTATTCATCGTGATGGCGGCTCCCTCGTATGGCCCCGAATATTTCGCCAACACCTTTGCGGACTGCGGAATCAGCAAATCCGCCCATAACCCGCATTGGCCTTCCGGTCCGGCAAGTTGCTGCTCGAATGCCACGCCGACTTTTTCCGAATAAATCGGAACGTAATCTTTCAGGGTTACGCCCATGACGTCGCGCAACAAACCTGGAAGCGGCATATTCACAATCTGGCTGCTTTCGTCCTTGGCGCCGAGCCGGAACCCGGCCACAAACATCCCCCCGTTGCGGACATAGTTCCGAATGTTTTCCGCCTGGCGGGCGCTCACCACGTATTGCACAGGAGCGAACACAGCTTTGTACCTGGACAGATCCTCATCCAGGTGAATCAGGTCAGTTCCGGTGTTGGCTCCGGCGACGGCGTCGTACCACTCCATCAACTGCGCCGGGTAGGTCAATTTCGAATGTCCGGGCTGAATTTGCAGCGCCCAGTCGCAATCCTGATCAAAGCTCAAGGCGGTTTCCGCGACGTAGCTCGATTCCAGGGCTTCTTGCCCCAGCGCTTTCATGTCTGCCACGGTGCGAATGATCTCGTCGAATCCGGGACTCTTTGAACGATCGTGATTCAGCAGGCCGTGCCAATACTCTTCGGCTCCGAAGCGCGCTGTGTCCCAGCGGAAATAGTTCACTCCCATGGCGCCGTGAGCGACTGCCTGGAATGCCCAGAGCCTCAACTGACCGGGATGCGGTTGCGGGCCGAACGACGGCTGTCCTGCCTTCCCCGACTGCTCTTCCATGATCAGGAACGGCTTGCCGCCTTTGACCGATCGCATGGAGTCGTGGCTGATCGCCGACGAACGTCCGATCCTCTCCGGCGTGATCTCGCCTTCCATGAACATGGCGGCAAAACCGGGATAGTTGTCGTTGCTGACGAAATCCAGATCGCGGAACAATTCGCGCAAGTTGAGCGAGTCGAACGGCGCTCCGACGCTGTTGGTAGTAACAAAGTGATGCGGGCACTGCTTCCGCAGCATCACCAGTTGCTCGCCTGCGAAAGAAGCATTGGCATGCGACTGGTAACGGTCGTAATCCAGCTCCAATCCGGGATTCGGCGGCCCATTCGAGGGCAGTGGAACCGGTATCTGGCTCCAGTCGGTGTAGATCTGGCTCCAAAAGGCAGTGCCCCATTTCTGGTTCAGGCTATCGAGCGTCTCATATTTTTGCTTAGACCATTCCTGGAAGCCTTCGCGGCAATATTTGCAGTAACACCGCCCAAACTGCTGCAGGGTAAATTCGTTGTCGATCTGCCAGCCGATGACGCCCGCAGTGTCGGAGAAATTCCTGGCCATTTCCGTGGCAATGGCCAGAGACAGTTTTCGATACGTCTTGTTGCTGGGGCAGGTGAAACGCCGTCCCCCCGGGTGAACGGTCATCCCCTCGCTGTTCACCATCAGAACCTCGGGATACTTTTCCGTGAGCCAGGGCGGAGGCGCGGCCGATGGAGTACCCAGGATCACCGCGATTCCATGCTTGTGCAGAATGTCAACCGACCGCTTCAGCCACGCGAAATCGAACTTCCCTTCTGAAGGCTCCATCAAAGACCAGGCGAACTCGGCGACCCGCACATTGGTCAAGCCCGCCTCGGACATCATGCGCGCGTCTTCTTCCCACAACGCTTCCGGAGTCTGGTCCGGATAGTAGTCGACTCCCAGTAGAAGCGGCCTTTCGCTCGACGCCGTGGGACCAGAAACCGCCCGCAACCCTCCTCGCCATATCGGAAGCCTGAGACCTGCCGCCCCGAACAGCGCCGCCCCGAGGCCCGTGAACTCACGTCGTGTAAGCATGAACCCTCCCGAATGTCTTTCCCCTAGTCCGATCCGAATCCGAATCCGATCCGATCCGAAATCATCCGCCGCACCCTGTGCCATGTCAAGAAACCCTGTAATCCCGTAAATGCTCCAAGATAATGTCATCCCGAGCGAAGCAGAATTGCCGCTATTCGGCAATTCTGCGCAGTCAAGGGACGTTGTGTCCTCATCACGACTGTCATCCCGAGCGCAGTCGAGGGACCTTGTGTCTTCTTCACGACACTAATTCACGGCACGAAATCAGAGCCCCCCGCCAACCGCAAATCGCGCGCCCTCACACCGCCCTTCCCGCCGCCGCCCCCGAGGCCCAGGCCCACTGGAAGTTGTAACCGCCCAGTTGCCCCGTCACATCCACCACTTCGCCAATGAAGAACAACCCCGGCACCTTGCGGCATTCCATAGTTTTGGCGGAAAGTTCTCCGGTATCGACACCGCCGGCCGTCACCTCCGCCTTCTCGAACCCTTCGGTCCCCGCAGGCATCACTGTCCAATTGCGCCCTTGCGCCTCCCATTCTTGCAGCGCAGCATTCGTCCAACCCGAAGGAGGGTGAAGCTCGATCCAACGGTCCGCGAAGCGGTTGGGCAGCACCGTCCGGAGTTGTGTGCGCAGGCTCGCCACATTTCTCGGCACCGTCGCATCCAACGATGCCGCCATCACTCCAGCCTCCGGAAACAGATCGATTTTTACCGGATGCGATTTCTTCCAATACGAGGAAACCTGAAGAATCGCGGGGCCGCTCAAGCCGCGGTGCGTGATCAGCATCTTCTCGCGAAACTGCTCGCCATTACAGCCGGCGACCACCTCCATCGACACGCCTGCCAGATCGCAATAACGCGACCTTTCCTCCGCGCTCAGCACAAACGGCACCAGCCCGGGCCGCGGCTCTTGTACCTTCAGCCCGAACTGCCGGGCCAGATCGTAACCCAAAGATGTAGCCCCGATCTTCGGAATCGACAGGCCGCCGGTGGCCACCACTAACGCCGGGGCGCGGAATTCGCTCTGGGGAGCGCACGCCACGAACTCCGAATCTCGCCGCACTTCCCGGATATTCGTCTCCAGGAATATGCTGACGCGAGCCAGCCTGCATTCCTCTTCCAGCATGGCCAGGATGTCCCGCGCCGAACGGTCGCAGAACAGCTGTCCCAAAGTCTTCTCGTGGTAAGGGATCCGGTATTTCTCAACCAGCGCGATGAATTCGGCAGGCGGGTACCGCGCCAGGGCCGATTTGGCAAAATGCGGATTAGCCGAAAGAAAATTTTCCGCCTGGCAATGCAGGTTGGTGAAATTGCACCGGCCGCCGCCGGAGATCAGGATTTTTTTTCCCAGGCGATCGGCGTGTTCCAGAACCGCGACCCGCCTCCCCCGCTTGCCCGCCTCGATCGCGCACATCAACCCCGCGGCCCCGCCCCCGAGTATCAGCGCGTCAAACGAGTGGGTCACGGGCGATCACATGTAAAACAGGCTGAGCCGCGGGAGATGACATTTCTCCAGCAGCCGCTTGTTCATATACTGCTTGTGCAGTTGCTCGATCTGCGGACCCGACATCTTGCTGCGGTAAGGCGCGAGATCCCGGTCCGCCTGCGCCCGAATGGCCACAATCTCGTCGTCTGCGGTTGCAGTGAGTAGCACGGCGAACATCTTTTCTTCCAGCACGGTCAGCCGTCGTTCGAGATCCTCCAGACGGGCGTCCGGCTTCGTGGCCGCCTCTTCAGCCATCTGCCGCAGCGCTCGCGCCGTTTCCAGGACAAGCGCCCGCGCAGGTACGCCATTGGAATCCGGCAGCTTCGCTGTCTCCAATAACCCCGCGTTCTGCCGCAGATAGCGGGCCACGGCTTCCGGCTCGAATCCCTCTCCTTCGCGCGACTTCACCGCCGCTTCACCCGCCCCCACCGCCGCTTCCTTCATATCTTCGGCCGCGCCCAGCACAGCCTGCGAACAATATGCCAGGCTGTTGATCTTCTTGCTTTTGGACGGCCGCTGATCGTAGCGGTCGAAGGCTTCGTCGATGCCGCGCAATACCGCCGCCAGCGGAATTCCCGCATCTTTCCAGGTCTCGATCAAAGCCCAGTCCAGCGTCGAAAGCAGCAGTCCTCCGCCTCGCCGCTGCAGGTAGCGCTCCTCAATTTCGGTGAAGTAGTTGAAGTAATTTTCCACGACAGGATCAGCGGCCGGTTCGCGGGGCGGTCGTTATCTTCGCGCCGCCGCCGTTTTTGGATTTGGGCTGCATCGGCGGCGTCTTAAGGTTGGACTTGCTCGCGTTGGGATCTTTACGCCCCGCCGCGTTCCGCTCCCAGATGATGCGCAGCCCTTCCAGCGTCAGCGACTCGTCCACCGTCTTGATGTACTTCGACCCCGTGCCGATCATCGGACCCAGCCCGCCGGTGGCGATCACCGGCGTCTGCGGCCCCAACTCGCCCAGCAGCAGCTCAAGAATGCCGTCCATCAGGCCGAGATATCCGTAGTACAGTCCGGACTGCAGGCTTCCCACCGTGTTGGTTCCGATCACCCGCGCCGGTTTTCGAATCTCCACCCGCGGCAGCCGCGCCGTGCGCTCGAACAGGGCGTCGGCCGAGATTCCGATGCCCGGACAGATGATTCCTCCCAGGTATTCCCCTTTGCCGGAGACGCAGTCGAAGGTTGTCGCCGTCCCGAAATCTACGATCACGCACGGCCCGCCGTATTTGTCGAATGCCGCTACCGCATTCACGATCCGGTCCGCCCCAACCTCTGACGGATTGTCATAGTGCACCGGCATGCCGGTCTTTACTCCGGGTTCGATGAACAGCGGCCGCAGGCTGAAGTACCGCTCGCAGACCTGACGCAACACTGGATCCAGCGGAGGCACCACGGAAGAAACCACGATGCCGCGAATTCCGCTCGCCTCCAGCCCGGCCATCGAGAAAAGATTCCGGAACAGCACGCCGTACTCGTCGACGGTGCTGGTTCGCGAGGTAGCCACGCGCCAGTTCGCCAGCAGGCGCTCGAAGCCGCTCGCTTCCTCCGCCCCGCTTCCCGGACGCGCCTCCGCGGCTCGGGCGAACACCCCGAGCACCGTATTCGTGTTGCCGACATCGATTACCAGTAACATACTCAGTCGCGGACAGCCCTAAACTAGCCTCGTTCCCGCACCGTCCCGCTCAGTACGGTTTGCACTCCATGCGCTGTTTGTAGCTGCAGGAAGCCGCGCGCGTCCAGCCCCGCCGTCGTACCTTCCAGCGCGGAATGACTTTCCTCGATTCTCACTTTCTTGCCGTATGCCCACGACGATCCTTCCACGAAGCGCCGCGTGATCGCTTGCATCGCGTCGGGATTTTCCAGCAGCATCCGGTACTCGCGGTCCAGTGATTTTAGCAAAGCCGCAGCAAGCTCGACCCGCGACCACTCGCTTCCGGTCACCATCCGCAACGATGTCGCTTGCAGTTCCTCCGGAAAACTCGCCTGGTTCACGTTGATTCCGATTCCCACCACGATATACCGGACCTGCGTGGCCTCGGAATTCATCTCCGTAAGAATGCCGCACACCTTCTTGCCCGCGATTAACAGATCATTGGGCCACTTCAGATCGGGGACCACCCGGGAATCGACCTGCTGAATCGCCGCTTGCACCGCCAGGCCCGCCGCCAGGGAAAGGATCAGCACATCGGAGGGAGGCAGTGCCGGACGCAAGATGACGGAGCAGTAAATTCCAGTGGATCGCTCCGAGAGCCACGAGTTCGACCCGCGCCCCCGGCCGGCAGTCTGCTCCTCGGCTAAAAAGACGCTCCCCTGTGCGGCGCCCTGGGCCGCGGCCGCCATCGCCGCTGTATTCGTCGACCCGATCTTGTAGTAATGACGGATTTGCCCTTCGAAAATCGTCCCCCGCACCAGCGGCTTGACGATCTCCGGCAGCAGCAGATCCGGCACCGCACGCAGCTGATATCCGGTTGCGGGATGTCCCGCCACATCCACCCCCAACCCTCGCAATTGCTGGACCAGTCGCCACACTTCCGAGCGGCTGGAAGCAATCTCCTCCGCGATCTTGGTTCCGCTGACCACCACGGTCGCGTGCTCCATCAGCAGGCGCACGATGCGCCCCAGGCGGATGTCGGTCTGCTGCGGCTCGTGACCCGCGGACCTCCCCGCGGCGCCG
>DASREX010000042.1:0-38236 GCA_035651855.1 Candidatus Sulfotelmatobacter sp. | reverse complement strand
GTCGCTCTCGGCTCCGTGGCCGAAGAGCTGCTGCGCACGGCTCCCTGCCCGGTCATGACAATTGGGCCCAAGGCGGCGGCCAGTGCTCGAAAGCCGCTGGATTTCCGCAGCATCCTGTTCTCCACCGATTTCGGCGCCGGGTCCACGAAAGCGCTGCCGCTGGTACTGCAAATGGTTCGCGCTCACCAGGCAAAGCTCATCCTGGTGCACATAATTCCGCCCCTCCCGGTGGCATCATCGATCGTCTCCGCTTACGCGCCCGCCGCGCCGGCGGCGGACGAAGTTCAGGAATGGGAGGCGTCGGCAGCCAAACGCACCGTGCAGAACCTGCGCGACTGGATTGCCCCATACGGACATCTCCAGCCCGAACCGGAATACATCGTTGGCGCAGATTTTCTGGCGGAAGGTATTTTTGCCGCAGCCGGAGAGTTTAACGCCGGCTTGATCGTGATGGGAACGAAGCGCTCACCCTCGGCGCGAGTTTCAGCTCATCTCCCCTGGACCGCGGTGCATCAGGTACTTCATGACGCGCATTGCCCGGTTCTAAGCGTAGCGGGGTGAAACAGGATCGCAGCGGAGGAGTAAAGAATTGCGGCAATTGCAGGCCTGCGGTTGGGACAGCTGGCTCAGCTGTCCCAGACCGGTTTATGACTGAACGATTTTTTCCAGAGCCGGACGGTTGCGAATCAAAAGCGTCGAACCTTTCAGCTGCAGGAACTGTCTCTTCTTGAATTCGGAGAAGAGCCGGCTGACGGTTTCGCGCGTGGTCCCGATGATCTCGGCAATCTCTTCGTGGGTCAAGGTCAGCTTGACCGGCGTCGAGCCGTCATTTTGCGTTGACTTCGTCGACCATGACAGTAAGAGCTTGGCAAATTTTTCCGACGGCGAGGTCGCCAGACCCAGGGTCCGGATCTCCTCGTAGGCGGTGTAATAGTTGCGGCTCAACTGTTCCGCGACTCGTAGTGCCACTTCCCCGTGGTCCTTGAGGAACTGCAGCAGGGACTCGCGTGGAATGAAGTTGGCCTGGCCGGGTTCCATCATCTCCGCCGACACTTCGTACGGCCGGTTGGAGATCACCGAATTCAGCCCCAGCACATCGCCCGCATCGGAAAGCTTGGTGATGATCGTCTTGCCTTCCCGAGACGAGGTTGAGAGTTTGGCCTTCCCGGCGCAAAGCACAAACACGCCGCGCGGTTGCTGCCCTTCTATGAACAGCATCGCTCCCTTGGGATAGACCGCCGTGGATTTGATGTCATTGAGACGCTGCCCGGCGTGCACCGAAAGATTACAAAAAATATGCTCTTCCCGAACCGGACAGGTAAGGCAATTATCGAGAATATTTAGGCCGTAAGGGGCGCGCATGGAAGCAGCACCTCTCTTTCACTCAAATTGTAGCACCCAGTAATCTCGTGTGATCACCATCACCACCGCACGTGATCACGCTCATATTGTGATCACAGACACACGCGGCAAACTCTGCCATGATGGGTGATGTGTCTGGCCCCATGCATCCTTATCCGCCCCAGCCGATTGTGAAAAAATGACGCCATCTCGATTTCCAGGAGCGCCGGTGTGAGCCAATTGTCCAGTGCTTCCGCTAAACCGTTGTCAGCACTGCTCGGAAAGAAACCCATGCCGCGGCCGGGGTTACAGTCCCTGTTCCTGCCTCGTACCGTCGCGGTCATTGGCGCCACCGAACGCCCGGGCACGGTTGGCCGCAGCGTGACCGCCAATCTGCTGGAAAGTAAGTTTCCAGAAAAAATATTTGTAGTGAATCCCAGCCATGACCAAGTGCTGGGAATCCAGACGCATCGGCATATTGGAGACCTGCCGGAGGCTGTCGACCTTGCCGTGGTGGTGACGCCTGCCCCAACCGTTCCGCAGATTATCAGCGATTGCGTCGACGCAGGCGTGAAATCGGCAGTTGTGATCTCCGCGGGTTTTCGCGAGCAAGGAATCGCCGGAGCACGGCTCGAGGCGGAAATACAGGGTCACCTGCGCCGCGGCGCTCTCCGGCTTCTGGGACCGAACTGCATGGGATTCATGAATACCAGCATCGGCCTGAATGCCACGTTCGCAAAATCCATCTCCAAGAAAGGCAGCGTAGCGTTTCTCAGCCAGAGCGGCGCTCTGCAGACCGCCATTCTGGACTGGAGCAAGAAAGAAGACGTCGGTTTCAGCGCGATCGTTTCCACCGGTTCCATGCTCGACATCGGCTGGGGCGACCTCATCTACCACTTCGGCGACGATCCCCATACCAAGAGCATTCTGCTTTATATGGAATCGGTAGGCGATGCGCGGTCCTTCCTTGCCGCCGCTCGCGAGATCGCGCTGGCCAAGCCCATCATCGTGATCAAAGCCGGACGCTCAGAGGCGGCTTCGCGCGCCGCCGCGTCGCACACCGGCGCCCTTACCGGAAGCGACGAAGTCCTGGAAGCAGCCTTCCGGCGCTGTGGCGTTTTGCGCGTACAGAATATTGCCGACCTGTTTTACATGGCGGAGGTCTTAAGCAAGCAGCCCCGGCCGCGCGGACCGCACCTGAGCATCGTCACCAATGCCGGAGGCCCTGGCGTTCTTGCCACTGATGCCCTGATGGCCACCGGCGGCGAACTCACCGTCCTCTCCCCCGACACGATTCATGCTCTGGACGATTTTCTCTCTCCCAACTGGAGTCGCGGCAATCCGGTGGATGTACTGGCCGACGCCGACGCAGCAAGCTATGTAAGGGCCATCGACATCGTTTCCAAAGATTCCGGCAGTGATGGCTTGCTCGCCATCATCGCGCCGCAAGGCGGCGCCGATCCCACCCAGGCGGCATTGCAGATCAGCCAGTATGCCCACAGCACGACCAAGCCGGTAATCGCCAGTTGGATGGGAGGAGAGAGCGTGGCCGAGGGAACGGCAATCCTCAACGCAGCGGGCATCCCGACGTTCTCTTATCCCGATACCGCCGCTCGAGCTTTCACCTATATGTGGCGCTACACCGACAATCTGCGCGGCCTCTACCAGACTCCCGCCCTGGTTGAAGGTCCCGATTTCTCCGACGATGCCCGGCAGAAGGCGCAAGAGATCGTGAATGCTATCCGCCAATCAGGCCGCACCATGCTGAATGAGTTCGAGTCGAAACAGGTGCTGGCTGCGTACGGCATTCCGGTCGTCGACACCCGGATGGCAGAAACCCAGGACGATGCCGTAGCCTGCGCCAGAAAGATTGGCTACCCCGTCGTATTGAAGCTCCTCTCCAACACCATCGCCCATAAAACCGACGTCGATGGCGTGCGCCTGAAATTGGAGAGCGCCGACCAGGTTCGGGCCGCGTTTCACTCGATCCGCACCTCCGTCGCCCAGAAGGCCGGACTGGAACATTTCCTGGGAGTAACAGTGCAGCCCATGGTCGCGCGCGATGGATACGAACTTATTTTGGGCAGCAGTATGGATGCGCAGTTCGGCCCCGTGATCCTGTTTGGCTCCGGCGGCGTCATGGTCGAGGTTTACCGCGACCACGCGCTCGCCTTGCCCCCGCTGAACACCACTCTGGCGCAGCGCATGATGGAGCGGACCCGCATCTTCTCCGCCCTGCGCGGCGTTCGCGGACGCAAGCCGGTCAATCTGCCCGCTCTCGAGCAACTCCTGGTGCGATTCAGCCAGCTCGTGCTCGAACTGCCCTGGATCCGCGAGATCGATATCAATCCACTCCTGGCCACGCCGGAGCAACTGCTTGCGCTGGATGCGCGCATCGTGGTGCATGACAGTTCGGTTGCTCCCGAGCAGTTGCCGCGCCCGGCCATTCGCCCCTACCCGTCACAGTACGTCCACCAGTGGCAATTCAAGGATGGAACGGCGGTGACGATTCGTCCCATTCGTCCCGAAGACGAGCCGCTCATGGTGCAGTTTCACACCACGCTCTCCGAGCGTAGCGTTTACCTCCGCTATTTTTGCTCTTTAAGCCTGAGCACGCGCGTGGAACACGAGCGCCTGGTGCGCATCTGCTTCGCCAGCTACGATCGCGGCTTCGCCCTGGTAGCCGAGCGCAAGCATCCGGAGACGGGCCACCCCGAACTGCTGGGCGTCGGCCGCTTCAGCGCAATCACGCCGCTGGAAGCGGAGGCCGCCGTACTCGTCTCCGATCAGTGGCAGGGCCGCGGGCTTGGAACGGAATTGCTGGCCAGCGTGGCGCGCGTCGCCCGCGCGGAGAAGTTCAAGACGCTCTCGGGAGAGATCCTGCGGGACAATCTCGCCACCCAGGCCATTTTCCAAAAGGCAGGATTCAAGCTGCAGTCGATGGAGGACCCATCGTCTGTTTCCGCCTTGCTTGAACTTTAGGGCAGATCAGGCAACCGTCGCCGGCTTCGTCACTTCCAACTGCGGCTCGAATTTCAGCGTGGTGCCCATCGCACGCGAGACCAGGCAAAGTTTTTCCGCCCGCTTCAGCAGCTCTAAAGCTTTATCCCGCTCCTCGGCCGAGGCAATCTTCAGATTGGGGCGTACCGTAATCTGGGTAAAGCTGTACCCCGATTCCACTTTGCGAACGATGCCGCTGGCTTCCACCTGCAGATCGGTGAAATCGAATTGCACTCCCCCGGCAATCGCGCGCACGGTCGTGGTGTAGCATCCGGCGATCGCTGCCAGCAAGAGTTCCTCCGGCGTCCACCGCCCCTCCAGCCCGCCGAATTCTGTGGGTGCCGTGAAATGAATTGCGTTTGGCGCGGAATCCGACTTCGCCAGCCCCGTTCGTCCCGACGTCCACCATGCGGCCACTCGATACGCATGCTCTTCGCTCATGATCCTTGGTCTCCTTGGGAAGTTTTCTACAGCATGATGAAAGGGAATCCCGCAATACACGTCGCCGCCAGCCCTGCTTCTATGCGACGCCTTCTTTGCCGGAAATTCCGCGTTCCCGTTCAATCCTGGCGATCTGGGTACGCAGCCAATCGGCCAGCGCCTCTTCGATTTCGAGCTGGCTCCCTGTCCGGTAGAGATCCTCGACCGTTTGCCCTTCCTTCGTGAGCGGAATGAACCGGCAAGGCACGGTCTCGCCGCGCTGCTCCTGCGGGACGAATTGCGCCAGCAGGCAGCTCTCGCAAGGATAGGGATGCGCCGTATCGCAGAAGTTCGGGCATATGGGAGAGTCCTCGAAAACGGCTGGCGCGCGCCATGGCGAATTCGGCGAGCGACCGTAGCCACCGTCGAGCAAAAAGTTCAGTTCGAATCGGAGGACTTCCAAAATATCGCGTCCGTCTTGAGCCATAGGTCACCTCAGTTGACCGTCAGAATGACAGAGGCAGTGGAGAAACTCCGTGCATTTCATCACTAGAAATAGTGATTCTGATCACAAGTTGTCGGGCGGAATTCGCTGCCCGGAGCTGGAATTGCCTTGCTTTCCAGAGATTCCTGAAAAGGGCCATGTGATCAAAATCACAGCGGGAGGTGACTCTGGACACGCGGCGGCGGACGCCGCCTTCCGCCCGCTAGTTTCGCGTATACACCGCTCCCGCGCTCCGCGACGGCGGATCCGACACGGCGCGAATGTACGCAATCAACGCCTGAATATCGGCTTTACTCAGCGTGTTTCCCCACGCCGGCATCAGCGCCGATTTGTTCAGCGCCGGGCCTCCATGCGTGATGATGGCCGTGACGTCGGCGTCGCTCATCTTGTTCAGCGTGTCGCCCTCGGTGAAGGGATGTGGCTTGATCTCCAGGTTGTCGTAATTGGAAACACGTTCCACCGTTGACTCCGGATTGTGGCAGCGCTCGCAATACTGCTCATTCAGATGCCTTCCCAGCGCCTGCTGGTATCCCAGCGCGATCTCTTCGATCTTGAGTTCCACCTTCTTGTGTGTCTTATCGAAGGTGGACGCCGTGATCAAGTAGCGTCCAGCCATGCCGCCGAGGGAGACGTTGGTCGTAAGCTGGCCGCTTGCGTCCGTTAATCCGCGGGGCGGGTCAAAAGTGACTCCGGGAGCAGCCGCGAATTCGACCAGCGCTCCCGGAACGGCAGTTCCCTGCGCATCGTTGACCTGTACGACGACTGGCTGCGGCAACAGCGCTCCCGTCTGCGCGAACTGCTTGCCTCCGCTGGATTCAACGATTGCTGCGCCAAAGCCTGTAGGCCCGGGCCCGGCCGTGGAAGATGGCTTTCGCGAACAGGAACTCGAAACCAATGCCACGCTGAAAATCATGAGTACCGCCGCCATGCGGTTCATCGGCTGGCAACCTCCTGTTTCGTCGCTCTGCTCCTTGCCGCCTTCGCAGGATGCGGACTTTTCGCCCCTTTCTGCGACATCAAAAACGCAGTCAGTGCCCGCGCGTCTTCATCGCTCATGGCGCGATTGGGCTCGATGGTTCCGGGCCGCAGCGCTTGTGGATTCTTCATCCACTGATAAATCCATGCCGCCGTCAGCCGGGAACCCACCTGGGTTAAGGTCGGCCCGATATATCCCTTGTCGGCTTTGCTGTCCACGATGTGGCAGCCCTGGCAGGCATACTTTCCATAGAAGAGTTGCTTGCCCAGTTCGATCTGGCCCTGCGGGTACCCGCTCAGCGGCATGGCATCGCGATCGACTCCCGGGTTCTGATACACGGTCATCATGTAATCGGCCAGCTCATTGATCTCGCTGTCGGTGAAGTTGAACCGGGGCATGCGCCTTATCAGCGCCGGGCGCAGCGTGCCGGGATTCTTAAGGAACTGCCCCAGCCACTCGCGCTGCACTGAACTGCCCTCCCACGTCAAGTCGGGAGCCATGTCGCCCCCATGACCGTTGATGCGATGACAACTGAAGCAGGCCAGGTCCGACATCAGCTTTCCCGCTTTCCCCGCAGGCTGGTAGTCCGATTCCGGCTTGGCGCGCACCGCCAGCGATGGCGGCAACGTGTAGGAACGATCATTCAGCGACAGCAGCGCGGTGGTCAGAGCATCGACCTGCGCCGGTGTGAACGTGTACTGCGGCATCTTCAGGCCGGGAGAAAATGCTCGCGGCTGCCTGATTTTGCTGGCAATGTAGTCCGGCAGGGTGTGCGGCATGCCAGGCAGGAAGATGAGTTGCGTTACCGGCTTGCTCCCGATGCGGCTCAGTTCCGGCGCGAAGTTGTCGGGCCGCTTCACCCCCGCGATTTCATGGCACGAAGCGCACCCGTAATCCGATACCAGCCTCTTTCCGTGAGCGATCTGCTCCGGCGTGGCCGGATCGAGATGCACCTTTCCCAGCAGCTCGGAATCTGCCTTGGCCATCAGGAATCCGGACAGAGTTGCGATCTGAACGTCGGTGAAGCGGTAATGCGACATGGGCGTCGCCGGATCGTAGACGCGGGGATTCTTTAACCAGCCTTGCAGCCACTCCGGCTTCAGCTTGCTGCCGGCGCGGGTCAGCTCCGGGCCAATGTCCCCGCCCACCAGGTTGCCCGCCGCGTTCTGCACCGCGTGACACGATGCGCAGAAAGATTCGCCATAGAGGCTGGCGCCCGCGGTGGCATCGCCAGAGGCTTTGGCGCTGAGGGTCAGGCTGTCGCCCGGCACGGGCGTGCTGTTGGCGATCAGAAATGCTGAAATATCCCGCGCATCATCGTCGCTCAGCTTGAAATTCGGCATGGTGGCGGTCGCGGCATAAGCCTGCGGATCTTTCAGCCAGGCGAAGATCCACTCCCGGCTGGTCTTGTCGGCGATGTGCGACAGTGACGGCGGATCATCCGTCGCCTTCATGGCGCTCCCATCCGGCAGCTTCACCGTGTGGCAATGCACGCATCCTTCCCGCGACAGCAGGGTGCGCCCCTGGTTCAGCTGAGGCGTCCCGGGCAACGCACTTTGATGGCACTCTCCGCAGGAAGACTCGATGTACTTCGCGGGAACGATGGGTTGTTCCCAGGCCAGGGTGCTGTTATGCGCCTCCTCCACGGTAGTCGCCGCGCCCTGGCCGCGATGGCAAACTGTGCATCCGAACTGGTCCGGCTTATGGGGAATGACCGGGTGCATCCGGTAAGGCTGAGTCGAGACATCGGCAAGCGAAGTCTCCTTCAGCCCTACGTGACAACTGGTGCACCGGTCCACCACCCCCAACTCCGGCAGCCAGATCTGTTGTATGCCGCTCTTTAGGTGGCGGCGCAGCGTATTCGCCTCGCTGCGGTTGCGGATCACGCCCAGGTAGCCCCGCTGGTAATGTCTCCATTCGCTGAAGAAATTCTTGGCCGGCGCGACCGCCATGGAGGCCAGAAAGATCAGGCTGACCACGCCAAACGCGCGCACGCTGTCACCAAACAGCTTCTGCCACAGCGACATTAGTTTCCGTTTCATGATCGTCGTACCTTTTTCATGCTAGGAACCCTGCCAAGGCCAGATAAAAGACCATCCCGGCCCGCGGAAGAACGTGCCCACGGCGGTGAGCACCACCAGTTCGAACAGGAACCAGGTCATCACCCAATACGAAAGCGGCCTCGCCGCCAGGTAGCGCCGAAACGCCGAAGCCGACTGCGGAGAGCTTTGTGAGGCCAGCAGCATCAGGCCCGCCATGATCACCGTGGGGACCAGCGCGACCATCACGTCGAACGAGGCGAGGAAGGCGATGAGCACCACCGCGACCGCATAGAACAGCCGCAGCCGCTTTTGCCGGTCCTTCAGAAAGAATCCGTCCGCTTCGATATTGACCTTGAAGTATGGAATTACCACCAGCGCCATGACGACTAATCCCGGCACCAGCACGCCGGCCACGACCGGCGGGAAGTAGTGCAACATCTCCTGCAATCCCAGGAAGTACCAGGGCGCTTTCGCCGGATTGGGAGTGTGCGAAGGATCCGCCAGTCCCTCCAGGGGCGCATTGAACAACAGCGCCATCCAGACCAGAAAGATAGCCAGCAACTGGATCGCGAGCGCGGCGCGAAACAGCACCTCCGGGAAGGTTTGCAACTGGTCTTCGGTCTCGGCCTTGACCTGCGCGGAGGTGCGCCGCGTGATGAATACAATGCGCCGCGGAGATTTCTTCGCGTTGGAATCGACGCCCGCGACAAAGTCTTTGTTCTCCGCCATGGCTATTGCGCCTCCGTGACCGCCGCCGTCCTGCTGGCGGCCGTTCTCAACGTCGCCGGCTCGCTGGCGTGCGCATACAATCCGCCGTCTTTCCGGATTCGCCAGAAGTGAATGGCCACGAAGAACATCGCGGCCAGCGGAAGAATCATGCAGTGCAGCACGTAAAAGCGCAGCAGCGCGTTGGCATTGACCGCATTGCCCCCCAGCAGGAGGAAGTGAATCTTGTTTCCGATGACCGGCACCGCCGACGCAATATTCGATCCCACGGTGATGGCCCAGTAGGCCAATTGATCCCAGGGCAGCAGGTATCCGGTATAGCTGAGCAGCAGCGTGATCAGCAGGAGCACGATGCCGATCACCCAGTTAAATTCGCGCGGCGGCCGGTAGGCCCCGCGGTAAAAGACCTTGAACATGTGGGCGAATACCAGGAACACCATGGCATGGGCCGACCAGCGATGCAGGTTGCGCAGAAATAGTCCGGACGACACCACGAACTGCAGATCCTTGGTGTCGGCGTACGCCTGCGGCGCCGAAGGATGGTAGTACAGCATCAGCGGAATGCCGGTCGCGACCAGGATCAGGAATGTGCCCAGCGTCAGCGTCCCCAGATACCAGGTCGCGCTGAAGCTCAGCATGCGGGTTCGCACCTTGGTCGAGAACAGGTGCAGGAACACGTTCTGCTGAATGGCCAGAGCGCGTTTCAGCGTGCTCGATCCCGCCCCGCTGCGGAAGATCGACCGCCACACTCGCGTCTCGCGCAGATGGTCGAAGTATTGGTCTACCGTTTTTGCCATGTCAGACCCTCACGAAGGAATCCCGCGCCAGCGCCGGTACGTCGGTCGAACGATCTACCAGCAGATCGCCATCGTCGTTCAGCCAGATCCGTTTCCACGGCAGCGGCTTGGGCGCCGGACCCTCGATCTTCTTTCCGCTTGTTTCGAACTTGCTGCCGTGACAGGGACAGGCAATCATGTTGAGCTCCGGCTTCCACGCCGTCAGGCAGCCCAGGTGCGTGCACACCGCGCTTAGCGAGAAATAGCCCTCCTGGGAATGAATGACGTAGATTCCCGAATTCACATCCAGGGTGACCGAATCCAGCGGATAACGGTCTGGCTTGCCGGCGTTGACCACCGGCGAAGGCTCGAACAGCACGTTGGGCTCGAGGTACTGGTACGCGAAGGCGGCCGTCCCCGCGGCGGCGATGCTTAAGGATCCCAGACCCAGTTTCACGAAGAACTGCCTCCGGCTGACGTCGTCTGTCTTTTTCGTTTCTTCTGCCATAACGTCCTCGGGTATCCCACTTCGACCTCGCGCTGTGGCGAGAGCCGAGCGGGCTCAATTCATCTCTGCAGTCCCGCCCCGATGGCCGCCACCGAAATCAATCCGGTCGGCTCAGCCGGGACAAGGTTGTACGACTCCATCGTGATCGTGCCCACCGGACAGCGCATCGCACAAAGTCCGCAGCGAATGCAGCGCGTCTCGTCCTTCAGCATGGCCGCGCCCGTGACCACTCCCAGCTCGTCGGCAGCCACCTCGTCGAACTCCACCCCGAAACATTCCTGGTTATCGCGAATGTGCTGTACCGTCTCCGGCTCAAATCCGATGCGATCGAGAGAGACCAGTTCCAGGCACTTCTCCGGACACACATCCACGCACCCGCCGCACAGAATGCACATGCTGCCGTCTTCCGGAGTGCCTTCGAAGATGGTGTTCGTCCAGCAATGCAGGCAGCGCTGCGCCTCGGCTACGGCGGTCGCGGCGTCGTATCCGACCTCAACTTCGGTCACCCCGGTGCGGCGCTCCAGCGGCAGCATCGGGACCGGCTGCCGGTTGATATCCAGATACCCCAGAGGCATGGCATGACGCTTGAGGATTTCGACCTCGATAATCGGCTCGGGATGTTTCCCGCCGCGCAGATATTCGTCGATGCCGACGGCCGCGCGCTTCCCGTCGCCCACGCTGTCGATGATGAGCCGGGGGCCGAACACGCAATCGCCGCCCGCAAAAATTCCCGCCGCCGACGTCATCAGCGTCTGCGGATTCACTGCAATCAGCCCGCGGGGAGAGATCTCCACCTTATCCTCGGGCGTTAGGAAATCCAGCCGCGGCGCCTGCCCGATCGCCATAATGATCGTGTCGCAATCGATCTGGCTCTCGCTGTTCTCGTAAAACGCGGGATTGAACCGGCGATTCTCATCAAATACCCACTTGGTGGTGAGTACCTCGAGGGCAACGACCTTCCCGTCCTGGCCGATGATCCGCTTCGGCCCGAATCCCGGGTGGATGCGAATGCCTTCCTCTTCGGCCTCTTCGATCTCTTCCAGGGCGGCCGGCATCTCCTGGCGCCGCTCCAGGCAGACCAGGTTCACCTCGCGAGCGCCCATGCGCAGCGCCGAAAGCGAGATATCGACCATTTCCTTGGTCGCGACGGCGGACACATTCTCCGCCGACGGCTCCACGTCCTCGACTCCCCCCGCATGTTGCCGGACCACCTCGCGCGCCGCCGACCGGGCAACGTCCATGGCCACGTTGCCTCCGCCAATCACAATCACTTTCTTGCCGATGGTGAACTTGTACCCCAGATTTACATTGAGCAAAAAGTCGATGCCTTTGTGAACTCCATCGAGATCTACGCCCGGAATGCTCAGGTCCCGGCTGCGATGGGCGCCCACCGCCACCAGCACCGCATCGAAACCCTGCCGCCGCAGGTCAGAGATGGTGAAGTCGCGGCCCGCCGCCTGGTTCAACTTGAGCGTGATGTCGCCGGTTTCGAGGATTTCACGCACTTGCGCCTCGACCACACCGCGCGGCAAGCGGTATTCGGGAATGCCCAGGTACAACATTCCACCCGCCACGGGCGCAGCTTCAAAGATCGTCACTGCATACCCCATCAGTGCCAGATCGTGCGCCGCCGAGAGTCCGACCGGGCCTCCGCCAACCACCGCAACTTTGTAGGGAAGTTTCTTCTGCGCGCGCCCTGCGTTGATGTTGAGCGGGCGCTTGGACTCCGGCCCGTACTGCTCGGTAAGAAACCGCTTCAGCGCGCGGATCGATATCGGCCGGTCGATCTCGCCGCGCCGGCACGCCGTCTCGCAGGGATGTGCGCATACCCGTCCGCAGATGCTGGCCAGCGGGTTGGGATCGCGCGCCAGCCGGTAGGCTTCCTCGAACCGTCCCTCCGCAATCAGGCCCACATATCTTCCGGCGTTGGTGTGGGCCGGACAGGCCATCATGCAGGGGAAATTCGTGTGCAGCCAATCGGCATCCACCTTCTTGTTCTTGAATCGCTTCAGCATCGCGGCACTATTCCGTTCCTACCAGCGCGCTCGACGTCCACACCGTGGCGCAGAGGCCAAAAAGCGGGGAGGGGAGGTCTGTGTTGGCCTCCCCGCTTCGCACTCCTTACTTCGTCAGGGTGAAATCGGCCTTGCCGCTGCCCGCGACACTCACCGGCTTGGATTGATTCTTCGCCCCCTCATGCCACACGCTTACCGTGTAATTGCCGTCGGGGACGTCCTTGATCTTGTAATTTCCGCTCTCATCCGTTTCGGCAAAATACGGCGTAGGGCTCACGACGATGTATCCCGCCATCTCCGGATGCACGTTGCACAGCACCGGCACCACCCCAGGCTTATCGAAGGTGAAGGACCGCTTTTCACCCTTGGGCCACGTTCCCAGGTTGTGCCCCGCTTTCTTATCTCCACCGATCGCCGTCCAGAACACGTTGTGCTGCACCGTGTCGCTATTCAGGAACTCTACCGTGGTTCCCTGCTGGACCGGCATGATGTGGGGAGTAAACATCAGCCCTTTCTGATCCATGACGGGGTGATCTTTCGGAGCAGGAAACGTCTTCCCGGCAACCGCATCGACGTATACCACCGACTTGCCTTTCATTCCGCTGACCTTGCCTTCGATATCACCCGCCCAGGCCGCCATGCAGAAAGCGCTAACCACCAGCACCACAACCAATCCCTTGACTTTCATTACCTTGTTCTCCTTTGCATTCACAATGATCGATATTTACGCGTAGGTCAGAAAAGAAATCGTGCAACCAGGTAAACCGTGTTGTTGCCGTTGGCGTTGCGGCCGGCCGCGTCGTAGTTCGTGCTGCCGCCATTGAAACGGGTGTAGCCGGTGTACTGGGCGGAGAGCTGCAGGTTCTGCCAGGGCCAGTAGGAAAAGTTCGCAATGTAGCCCGAGCCCTTGGGATCGCCATTCGCGCTGCCGCCGACCGCCTCCTGCGGGTAGAGCAACGGATCCACCGTTCCGCTGGTATCGAACCAGCCGAAGGTGCCCGAAGCCCGATTGCCAAAGTGGTATTCGGCATTGGCCATGATGGTGTTCAGATGGTGGCTGCCGGGAGAAGCAGCGCCCAGCGCGGCCATGCCTGCCAGGTTGGAATTCTCGCGGATGTACGTTCCCCGGAAGGACAGCACATCGGTCCGGAACAGTGTCCGGTCGATCTGCGCGTCCAGGGCCCAATCGGTGAAGTCATCTTCCGGCCCGGTAATCGCGCCGGGGCTGGACCGCATGTGCATGCCGTAGGCGCCGAACTCGTATTGCGTCTTTCCGGTGAGTTGCTGCCATGCCACCCGCCAATAAGGCGCTAATCCGCGTACGTTGAATCCGAAGTCGGTTCCCGCATTGGGCTGGGCAGCGCCGACATGTTCCGAGCGGTAGAGAGTCGCATCCAGGTAAAGGTGGTTATTCCACATGGCGTAGCCGCCGAATCCGGCTACATCCTGTCCCAGGCTGGCCAGGATGGGCGCGGCCGTAGGAGTGGGCGCCCAGTCATCGGCAACCCACGAATAGCCCCATGCCGGAGTGCTATTCCAAAGATCCTCGACCGTGGGGTTGTTGTTCACGTTCAGTCCATAAACCAGTTCCTTGCCGCCCCACTTGGTAGTGTTCGCATAGCGCACATCCGTGTTGTCGATTCCGAAGTGGTCGTCTTGCGTGTCGTAGGTTACCTGCACGAAGCTTCCCACGTGACTCGTCCATGCGCCCGACAGAAACAGCGAGATATCCTGCGGCATCTCGATACTGCCATTCTGGGTCCCAGGCACCGGCGACTTGGTGGAGGTAAAAGAGGTCTCCAGCATTGCGGAAAGCGGCAGAGAGGAAAGCAGATCAAGGGCAGCCCGTTTCTTCCCCGGATCCGCCTTCACGACTTTGGTCTCATCGGCCCGGTCGACATACCCCAGCAGCTTGAATCTGCGCCCGGCCGGATTCAGCTCCGGGGGGGTGTAATGGCAGCCACTGCAGGCTAACCCCGTTTGCCGTGCATAACTTGGCACCGCAGAAACTTTGGGCGGATTCATGGCCGCCATAGATAACAGAACCAGAACCGGCACAACTGTAAGCAAAAAAAGTCCCAGCTTTCGCATCACGTTGCCTCCTAGCAGTGATTTCGAGAGGTGTATTGGCCTCTAGTCCAGTCCCAGGATGGAAGCGATACTACTGGCGATCGTAGAAACTGCGCCGGATGAGAGATCACAGCTCGATGTGATTTGAATCACAATCCGGCCCGGCATAGAAAGAGTGTGGCTCCCACACTGCCGCCGCAAATAACACTTTGCCAGGACGTTTTGGGGAATGACCGGCTGGGTTTTCCGGTCGCTTCCCGCAGCAGACGATCAGGGTTCGTAGGCGCAGGTGGGTTCGGCGGCGAATAGATCTCCGCTCACGGCATAGGCGCGGGCGCGGGATCCGCCGCAAATCGCGCGGACTGGGCAGCGTCCGCACTTGCCTTTCAATCGCCCGGGGTCGCGCAACGAGGTGAACAGGGGCGAATCGCAGTAGATTTCGGAAAGAGCCTGCCGGGTAACGTTGCCCGCGGAAATCTGCAGGAACCTGCTGGGATACACTTCGCCCTGATCATCCACGAATACGAATCCCCTGCTGTCGTTTACCTCTTTGGGCGCATAACGGACTGCTTCCAGTTCCAGAAAGCGGGTCTTCGACTCCCGCGCGCGCTGCTGCAGAATGTAGCGCTGGTAGTGTTGGCCTTCCGTGGTCTTCACCTGGAAATGAACGCGGCTGGATCCGCTATACAACTGGGCGAACACCTGCTCGGTTTCTTCGGCATTGAGCATCTCGCGGCTCTGCTCCGCATTCCCCGGAACAAAAAAGAAAACGTTCCATGCCGCGACATCCAGCCGCGTCAGCAGCTCCAACATCGGGTCCACCTCCTGCAGGTTCACCCGCGCCAGGATCGTGTTGATGTGCACGGGAAGCTGCGCTTCATGGCAGGCCGCGATGATATCGAGGGTTCGGCGGTAACATCCGTTGACGCTCCAGTACGCATCATGCAACGCCGGCGTCGAACCGTGCAGCCAAAGACCAATGCGCATCAAGCCCAATGCCTTCAGTTGCGGAATGACACTTTTATCCAGCTTGGGAGTCGGCAGTAAGGTCAGCGAGGTGCGCACCGCATGCCGCGAGGCAAAATCGATGATGGGAAACAGATCCGAACGGCAGAGCGGGTCCCCGCCGGTGAGCGCCAGCAAAGGCACATGCATGGCCGCAACTTCCTCGATCAGGTGAAAGGCTTCGGCCGTGGAGAATACCGGCCGCCCGCGGCGAGCGCGCGCCGCCGCCCGCGCGGACCCCGCTTTCCACTCGCACTCGCGGGTCAGCTCCCAGGTCACCTGCAGCGGACGTGGCCTGAATCCGGGTCCTTTGAACGGCACACTTTGCTTTCCCGCTCGCCACGGAGTCCGGTCTTTCCCATTGACCGGCACAGGCACCGGACCGTCCAGCAAGTCTTCGATCACCGACATGCTCCGATGCTAGGTTGGGGGCGGCGAGCCAACCGTGCGGCTCCTCACGCCCTGTGGTGATAATCGTCACAATTCACGGCAGAAAGCCCTGTGATTGATGTCACAGGGCGGCGTGATGTCTGCCATAGGGCGCCTCCGCACCCCGTGCGAACCTAGCCTTGCGAGTGAGTTCTCAGGGTGCAGGACGAAAGCACGATCCAATGCAATCCTGATTCGCGGGATTGTAGCCAGCAGTCAACGGCCAATCCCTGCTCTGTGATATCGTGCGGACAAAATTTACTTCCTCAGGAGGAAGCAACTCATGAATCACTCATTTCGTATGGGCTTGGTTGTTCTACTGGCTGCTGGACTGATCGCCATGTGCGCCGCTCCGGCAATGGCTCAGGACGCAGCCGCCACGTATAAGGCGAAATGCGCCATGTGCCACGGGCCGGACGGCAAGGGCGGCAAGATGGGCACCCGCGATTTTGCCGCGCCTGAAGTCCAGAAGCAGAGCGATGCGGATCTGGCCGGCGTCATCGCCAATGGCAAAGGCAAAATGCCGAAGTACGGCGAGAAACTTAAAGAAGGCGAGATCAAGGATCTGGTTACCTACATCCGCGGTCTGGCGAAGAAGTAGCTGAACCAAAGAAGCACGGCCGCATTGCGGCCGCCGGCTGGCGGGTGAGGGAGTGTCCATGCGAACAATTCAGAAGCTTTTTACGCCTGGAGTTGCCCTCGCCCTGCTTTTGGCGGCCGCTTCTGTCTCCGCCGCGACCAAAAAGGCGCCTCCCAAGCCCACCGCCGACGAATGCCTCGCCTGCCACAGCGATGCCACGCTGAGCCATGAAGTCAATGGCAAGCCGGCCGGCCTGCACGTGGATCCGGAAGCTTTCAAAAACTCCATCCACGGCAGCATGTTTACCTGCGTGGATTGCCACACTGACGTCACCAGCGCCGCGCACGAAACCCCTCCCAAAAAGCTAAGTTGCGCGACCTGTCACGCCGACCAGCAAGCCGCCTACGAGCGCAGCCACCATGCCAAAGCCGTTCAGGGCGGCAACAGCAAAGCGGCCACCTGCGTGGACTGCCACGGCAGCCCGCACAATCTATTGCCCGCCGGAGATCCGAAGTCGCGGGTGAGCCATGCCAACATTCCGGCCACCTGCGGCGCCTGCCACGGTCAGAAATTCGTGATGGCCGACGGCGGCCAGAGCGCGCAGCTGGTCGCCTCTTACCATCAGAGCGTCCACGGACACGCCGTCGCCAACGGCTCGGAGAAAGCCGCGGTCTGCACCGATTGCCACGGCAGCCACGAGATTCTGGACGCGAAGGATTCCAAGTCTCCGATCTTCAAGTTCAATGTGCCGCTCACCTGCGGCAAGTGCCACGAGACGATTTCCAGGGAATTCCAATCCAGCATTCACGGCACCGCACTGGCGCAGGGGAACTGGCAGGCGCCGGCGTGCACCGACTGCCACGGGATCCACTCCATCAAGGCGCGTACCGATCCGAATTCCCCGGTCTCCGCGCAGAACGTGGCCCAGGCCACCTGCGCGCGCTGCCATGAAGGAGTCCGCCTTTCCCAGGAATTCGGGATTGCCGGCCGCCGCGCCACCACCTACCTGGCGAGCTATCACGGCCTGGCCTCAAAGCTGGGCTCACAGGTGGTCGCCAACTGCGCCAGTTGCCACGGGACGCACAGCATTTTCCCGTCCACCGACCCCCGCTCCACGATTCACCGCAGCCGCCTGGCGCAGACCTGCGGGCAATGTCATCCCGGCGTGACCGAGAAATTCGCTTCCGCCAAAGTACACGTCGACGCCCCGCTCTCGGCCGACGTCGGCAGCAAGGCCGTCCGCTGGATTCGCAAGTTCTACCTGGGCATGATCTTCGCCGTCATCGGCGGCATGCTGCTGCACAATTTCATCATCTGGCGGTCGAAGGTCATCGCGCGCCGCAAGCTGCAGCACGCCTTCGTCATGCGCATGCCGCTGCGGTTCCGCCTGCAGCATGCAGGCTTGCTGACCAGTTTCATCCTGCTGGTGCTGACCGGATTCGCGCTCAAGTTCCCGGATTCGTGGTTCGCGTCGATGCTCACCCTGGGCGAACACATGCGCGGCTTACTGCACCGCATCGCCGCCGTGGCCCTGATCGGCGTCAGCCTGTACCACATATTCGACGTGGCGCTCACGCGGGAAGGCCGCCGCCTGGCGCGCGATCTGTTTCCCACGCTGGACGACGTCCGCGGCGCGTGGCAAAATCTCTCGTACTATCTGGGTCTGACTCCCCGCAAACCTGAGTTTGCCCGCTTCAATTACGCCGAGAAAGCCGAGTACTGGGCGCTGGTCTGGGGAATGTTCGTGATGGCCGGAACCGGCATCATGCTGTGGGCCAAAGTGGTCGTGGGGAATCATCTGCCGCGCTGGTGGCTCGATGTTGCGACCGCGGTCCATTTTTATGAAGCGGTGCTGGCCACTCTCGCGATTCTGGTATGGCACTTTTATCAAGTATTCTTCGACCCAGACGTCTACCCCATGAATTGGGCGTGGTGGGATGGCAAAATGACGCTGCACCACTATCGCGAAGAGCATGGCCTGGATGCACCTCCGCTGGTTGAAAGCTCCAGCCCGGCAGCCGAAGTAATCGAACCGGAAGCTGCGGCGGAAGCGGAATCCGAGACGACTGAGGTCAAGCATGGATACTGAGCAAGTCTCTCCCCATGAACCCGAGGCCAGGCATGGATTGCGCATGCTGCTGCGCAACCCCGTAAGCCTGGCGGGAATTGCGCTGGCCATCGTCAGCCTGGCCAACATCTTCCTTTTCGTCCTCATCGACCTGATCGCCGTCAAGCCCGGGCCCTACATTGGCATTCTGGCGTACATGGTTTCGCCCGCCTTCTTTGCATTAGGCCTGATCCTGATCCTTGCGGGCCTGCTCCTGGAGCGGCGGAAGAAAGTTACGCCCACCGAGTTCTATCCCGTAATCGATTTGAACGATCGCACGCAGCGCAGCGCTGTCATTTCGTTTTCCACCTTCCTGATCGTTTTTGTGCTGGTGAGCTCTGCCGGCAGCTACAAAGCGTACGAATACACGGAGTCGGTTGCCTTCTGCGGACAGTTGTGCCACACCGTGATGAGCCCCGAATTCACGGCGTATTCCCTCTCGCCTCATGCCCGCGTCGCCTGTGTCGATTGCCACGTCGGACAGGGCGCCACCTGGTTTGTGAAGTCGAAACTTTCCGGCACGCGCCAGGTGTTTGCCGCCGCCTTCAATACCTTCCCGCGCCCTATCCCCACGCCGGTGCACAACTTGCGCCCGGCCCAGGACACGTGCGAGCAATGCCACTGGCCTAAGAAGTTTTACGGTGGGCAGCTGAAAGTCTTCACCCATTTCGCCAATGACGACAAGAACACGATGCGTCAGACGCGAATGCTGATCAAGACCGGCGGCGGCGATCCCGCCACGGGTGCGCCCGAAGGCATTCACTGGCACATGAACATTGGCAACAAAATCGACTACGTCGCCACCGACGAAAAGCGCCAGGTGATTCCCTACATCCACGTGCAGGACCTGCAAGGCCGGGTCACCGAGTACTACGCGAAAGATTCCTCGCTGACCAGGGATCAGATCGCCAAGGCTCCGCGCCACCACATGGACTGCGTGGACTGCCACAATCGCCCGACCCACATCTACGTCCCCCCCGATCAGTCGGTCGATCAGGCGCTCGCCGCTCGCCGCCTGGACACTTCCCTGCCCTTTATCAAGCAGCAGGCGGTTACGGTGCTCACCGGGAACTACGCCACAACCGATGTGGCGCTGCAAGGGATTGCCAAGGGCATCGACGATTTCTACGAGAGCAAGTATCCCGACGTGGGGAAGTCCAAGCAACTGGAAATCCGTAATGCCGTCGCCGAACTCCAGCAGATCTTCCAGCACACTACCTTCCCCGAGATGAAACTGAACTGGCAGACGCATCCCAACAATCTGGGGCATTACTACTCCAATGGCTGCTTCCGTTGCCACGACGGTCAGCATGTCAGCAGCGATGGCCGGGTCATCGGCAAGGATTGCAACCAGTGCCACACTCTGTTGAGTGAAAGCCTCGGTCCGTCAGCCGTGCCCAGCGCGGGTCCGCCGAGTTTCCAGCATCCCGTCGATCTGGGAGACCTGACCCAGGTCAACTGCGCCGATTGCCATACCGGCGGGGTGGGTCCGTAGCAGAATTGTGGTTTGATCGCCCGAAAGGTAAGCCGCCGCATGATGTGATCGTCATGCTGCGCGGCATTGTGAGCAGCGCGAATTGTTCCTCACTGTGAGTCAAAGCCTGCCATAATCAGGCTTACGGGAGTCACTTCCGTCGAAGCTGGGATAACACGTCTTCTGCCGCGGCGAACTCAGGGCCTTCCTCCCCGGCAACCGCGCGATAGAAATCGCACCGCAAACAGTCTCCCAGCTTTTCGGCAAATCTTCCCTGTACTCTTCCATGACACATTGTTCCCACGACGTACCAACACGCTCGTCCCGCATTCTCTCCGTGATTGCAGGCGTTAAGTCGTGACTCGGACGGGACGGGGCATGCACCCATTCGGCCTGTTCCGCGGCCACCCGGTTGGCGCCCACATCGTTTAAACTCCCAGCAATTCGCACGTGACATGCAATTTCCTGATTTAGCAGGGCCGGCTAGTGACGATCCCCTTTTATCTATCGGCGGGCCGACGGCAAAACTTCATGTTCAGCGACTTGTGAGGTGGGAGAGGATTTACGCCAACTCCCGCCCTTCGACGCTCTCGGGTAAATCCCAAAAGCAATTCCCACTAAAATACTGAAAAGACAGACCTCTGCCATTCTTTGTGATCCTGATCACACCCCGCTGTGAACCCACGTCCCGACATCCACATACCCGCGTCTTTATGCTCATCTCATCGCACGGTCACCCTGGTGGCCGCCGTCGAGATTCGCGAATGGGGGAAGTCAATGAAACGTAAGTTCAAGACCATGGACGCCAACGAGGCGGTCGCGCATGTGGCTTACCGGGTAAACGAAGTCATCGCGATCTACCCCATCACGCCTTCCTCCCCGATGGGCGAGTGGGCGGATCAGTGGGCCTCGGAGGGCCTGCCGAATATCTGGGGCAGCGTGCCGCACGTGGTCGAAATGCAGAGCGAGGGCGGAGCTGCCGGGGCGGTGCATGGAGCGCTGCAGACGGGATCGCTGGCCACGACGTTCACGGCATCGCAGGGCTTGCTGCTGATGATCCCCAATATGAACAAAATCGCCGGCGAGTTGACGCCGGCGGCATTTCACGTCACGGCGCGCACCCTGGCCACTCATGCTCTGTCCATTTTCGGCGACCACTCCGACGTAATGGCGTGCCGCACCACGGGATGGGCCATGCTGTGCTCGAACTCGGTGCAGGAAGCCATGGACCTGGCGCTGATCGCGCACGCCGCGTCGCTGGAGACCCGCATCCCGTTCCTCCATTTCTTCGACGGTTTCCGCACTTCGCACGAAGTAAACAAGATTGAAATGCTGGAAGACGGCGACATGCGCGCCCTGATCAACATGGACCGCGTCATCGAGCATCGCCAGCGCGCCCTTTCCCCCGATCATCCGGTGCTGCGCGGGACGGCGCAGAATCCTGACGTCTTCTTCCAGATCCGCGAGACCGCCAATTCCTTCTACAGCGCCGCTCCCGGCAAGGTGCAGGCGGTGATGAACAAGTTCGCCGAGGTCGTGGGGCGTTCTTACCGCCTGTTCGACTATGTGGGTGCGCCCGACGCGGAGCGCGTGCTGGTGATCATGGGCTCGGGCGCCGAAGTCGCCGACGAGACGGTTGCCTACCTCAACGCGCGCGGCGAAAAAGTTGGCTTGCTCAAAGTCCGCTTGTTCCGCCCGTTCTGCGTGAAGTCGTTTGTCGAAGCCCTCCCCAACACCGTTCGCCAGATCGCAGTTCTGGATCGCACGAAAGAATCCGGAGCCATAGCCGAGCCACTCTACCTGGACGTAGTCAACGCTCTGCACGAATCAAAACGTGTAGCCCCGGACGCCCTCGTCCGGGGTTCGGCGGACGGAGGCGTCCGTCGCTCTACTGTGGTTGGCGGGCGCTACGGCCTCTCGTCCAAGGAATTCACCCCGGCAATGGTGAAATCCGTTTACGACAACCTGAAGCGGTCCGAATCCAAAGATCACTTCACCGTCGGCATCAACGACGACGTCACCCACACCAGCCTGGATTACGACGCCTCGTTCTCGACCGAGCCCGACAGCGTGATCCGGGCCCTGTTCTACGGCTTGGGCGCAGACGGCACAGTGGGCGCCAACAAGAACTCCATCAAGATCATCGGCGAGAACACGGACAACTACGCGCAAGGGTATTTCGTGTACGACTCCAAGAAATCGGGCGCGATGACGGTTTCGCACCTGCGTTTCGGCCCGCAGCCGATCAAGTCCAGCTACCTGGTGTCGAAAGCGAATTTCGTGGCATGCCACCAGTGGATATTCCTGGAGCGGTACGACATGCTCAGCTCGCTGGTCGAGGGCGGGGTATTCCTGCTCTCCAGCCCGTTTGGCAAGGATGAAGTCTGGGACCACTTGCCGCGTGAAGTGCAATCCCAGCTCATCGCGAAGAAGGCCAGATTCTACGTGATTGACGCTTACCAGGTCGCGCGGGATACCGGCATGGGCTCGCGCATGAACACGATCATGCAGGTTTGTTTTTTCGCGATCTCAAAAGTCCTGCCGCGGGACGAAGCCATCGAAGCCATCCGGGAGTCGATTCGCCACACTTACGGGCGCAAGGGCGAAGACGTCGTCCAGAAGAACATGCGGGCGGTGGACGAAACCCTGGCTCACCTGCACGAAGTAACCATCCCGGCAAGTGTGACCAGCCGGAGCGAAATTCCCGCCACCTTCCCGGGCGCCCCGAAATTTGAACGCGCCGTGCTGGGCGCGATCTATGCCGGGAAAGGCGACGAACTGCCGGTGAGCGCGTTCTCCTGCGACGGGACCTTCCCCACCGGCACAGCGAAGTGGGAGAAGCGCAACCTGGCGCTGGAAATCCCCGCGTGGGACTCGAAGATCTGCATCCAGTGCGGGAAGTGCGCCATGGTCTGCCCGCACGCCGTCATCCGCATCAAGGTTTACGACAGCAAAGAACTGGAGGGCGCGCCCGCGACCTTCAAGTCCTGCGAGGCGCGCGATAAGGAATGGCAAGGCCTGAAGTACACCATTCAGGTCGCGCCGGAAGACTGCACGGGGTGCGGGGTGTGCGTCGATATCTGTCCGGTCAAGAACAAGCAGGAAACCCGGCTCAAGGCCATCAATATGGTGCCGCAGCCGCCGCTGCGCGCTCCGGAGAGCGAGAACTGGGAGTTCTTCCTGAAGCTTCCCGAACTCGATCGCAGGAAGATTAAGGTTGGCGCCATTCGCCAGCAACAGGTGCAGGAGCCGCTGTTCGAGTTCTCCGGCGCCTGCTCCGGGTGCGGCGAGACGCCTTATCTGAAGCTGGTATCGCAACTGTTCGGCGACCGCGCGGTGGTCGCCAACGCCACCGGCTGCTCCTCGATCTATGGCGGCAACCTGCCGACGACTCCCTGGGCCAAGAACGCGGATGGACGCGGCCCGGCCTGGTCGAACTCGCTGTTTGAAGACAACGCGGAATTCGGGCTCGGCTTCCGCGTTTCCATGGACAAGCAGACCGAGTTCGCCCGCGAACTCCTGCTGCGCCTGGCAAACAACGTTGGGGAAGAGCTGGCCGCGGCCATTGTCAACGCAAAGCAGAAAGACGAAGCCGACATCTACGAGCAGCGCCAGCGCGTGGACATCCTGAAAGAGAAGCTGCGCGCCATGAATTCCGCGGAAGCGAAGCAACTTCTCTCCCTCGCCGACATGCTGGTGAAGAAGAGCGTATGGATCGTGGGCGGGGACGGCTGGGCGTATGACATCGGCTACGGCGGCCTCGATCACGTGCTGGCCAGCGGCCGCAACGTCAACATCCTGGTGCTGGATACCGAGGTTTACTCCAACACCGGAGGCCAGGCTTCGAAGTCCACGCCGCGCGCTGCGGTGGCGAAGTTCGCCGCCGGGGGCAAGCCCGGCCCGAAGAAAGATTTGGGCATGATGGCGATGACCTACGGCAACGTCTATGTCGCGAGCGTGGCGATGGGGGCCAAAGACGAGCACACGCTGAAGGCATTCCTGGAAGCGGAAGCCTACGACGGCCCCAGCATCATCATTGCGTACTCACACTGCATCGCTCACGGCATCGATATGACGACCGCGATGAGCGATCAGAAAGTTGCGGTCGATTCCGGGCAGTGGCTGCTCTATCGTTACCACCCGGAGCGCGCGGCGGCGGGCGAGAATCCGCTGGCTCTGGATTCCCGCGCTCCCACGCGGAAAGTGCAGGATTACCTGCTGCAGCAGACTCGCTTCAAGATGCTGACCAAGAGCAAGCCGGAAGAAGCCGACCGGCTGTGGAAGCTGGCGCAAAAAGATGTCGAAGCCCGGTTCCGCATGTATGAATACATGGCCGGCCGCAAGACCGAAGCGGAGCCTCCGGCGAAACCGTCGGCGGAAGCTCCCGCGGCCGCAAAGCAAAAAGAGACTCTGGCGGGAACACCGAAATAGCAGGTTGCCCGCCCGGGCCGCGTCTTCCGCGACAGGGTGGGGATTTTGACTCGGCAAGGGCACGCACGAAGGAGAACGCTATGATCGACCTCACCACCACCTATCTGGGCCTGCAACTGCCCACTCCGCTGGTTGCTTCAGCCTCGCCTCTGTCCCGCGATATAGATGGAATCCGCCGCCTGGAAGACGCCGGCGCGTCGGCCGTGGTGCTCTATTCGCTGTTCGAAGAGCAACTGCGCCAGGAAGAGGTGGATCTCGACTACCATCTCAACGCTGGAACGGAGAGCTTCGCGGAATCCATCACATACTTTCCTCAGCCGAGCGAATTTCATACTGGGCCCGAGGGATACCTGAAGCACATCCGCAAGGCCAAGGCGTCCGTGAAGATCCCGGTGATCGCGAGCCTGAATGGCTCTACCCTGGGCGGCTGGACGAAGTTTGCCGGCGAGATCGAGAAGGCCGGCGCCGACGCGATCGAATGCAATATCTACTCGATTGCCACCGACCCGCGGCTCGCCGCCGCTGATATCGAGAAGATGTACCTGGAGATCGTCCAGGCGGTGAAGCAGACGGTGACGATTCCGGTGGCGGTGAAGCTGAGCCCCTTTTTCAGCAACCTGGCGAACATGGCGCAGCGCCTGGACCAGGCCGGCGCCGATGCGCTGGTGCTGTTCAACCGCTTCTACCAGCCGGATATAAACCTGGAAGAACTGGAAATCCAACCCAACGTGCTGCTGAGCACGCCGCAATCGCTGCGGCTGCCGCTCACATGGATTGGCATACTCTACGGGCGTCTGCAGGCGAACCTGGCCGCAACCGGCGGAGTGCACAGCGCTGAGGATGTAGTGAAGCTGTTAATGGTGGGCGCCGATGTGACGATGCTATGCTCGTCGCTGATGCGGCACGGCATTAACCACCTTCGCCACGTGGAGCGTGAACTGCGGGAGTGGATGGAAGAGCACGAATACGAATCCGTCAAGCAGATGCAAGGCAGCATGAGCCAGCAGCGCTGCCCCGATCCCGGAGCCTTCGAACGAGCCCAGTACATGCGCGCGGTCAAAGGCATGCAGCATATTCATACGGCAGGATGGCGGTAATGACAGCGAAGACTCATGCCGAACCGGCACTCACATGGAGACCTGAAACGAAAGTGGAGAGACAATCGTCCCCGGCTGTCCAGTTCCCCGGCGGCGATCGGGAAGAGGCGCAGGTAGCCGCGCTCCGCGAACGCAATCGCGCCCTGATCGTGCCCCGCGAGCACGGCGCGTGGGGATTGCTGCTTGTGCCCATGGTCACGGCGGCTGGAGTGGCCTTTCGCGAGAGCCACAACGTGTTCCCGTTTGTCCTGTTACTCACCGCCGCATTGGCATTGTTCTGGCTGAGAACTCCGCTGGAGAGCCTGCTGGGAACCTCCGCCATGCGCGCGCAGGGCAAAGAGGAACGCAGTTCTGTAACGTTTGTGATCGCTTACCTCGCCATGGTTGCGGGCCTGGCGCTGAGCATGCTCCTGTGGGCCGGGCACAATCCCCTGCTCTGGGCCATCGGGGGGGCGGCGGGGCTGGCATTCGCTGGGCAGGCGCTGCTCAGGACGTGGGGGCGCAGCACCCGCATGCTCTCAGAAATCGTGGGTACGATCGGCCTGACGTCGTCGGCCGCGGCAGTCTATTACGTAATAACCGGAAAATTCGGGGTCACGGCGTGGATGCTGTGGCTGGTGAACATGTTGTTTGCGGGAAATCAGATCCATTACGTGCAAATCCGGATTCATACGGCCAAAGTGGCGGGAATGCGCGCCAAACTGGCGCGCGCCTGGACCTTCGCAGCCGGGCAACTCGCGATGGCAGCGGCGCTGTGCGCCGCCTGCCTGCTGGGGTGGATGCCCTGGATCACGCTGATCGCGTTTGTTCCGCTGCTGCTGCGCGGGTCCTACTACTTCGTACAGAAACCGGCCCCGTTGCGAGTACGCCGACTGGGCTGGACTGAACTCACCCAAGCCATTGTGTTCTGTGTGTTGTTCATCGCAACGTCCGCGTTGAGCGTTTAGGGACTGGTGAGCCGGCGCGGGAGGTGTGTCCTTTTGCTTTCAGCAGCGCCCCTGCGGAAAAATTCCTTTAACCACCATTGCAATGTACTTTTTTGTAGGTGCACAGAGGAGCAATTCGAATTCCCGTTCGGAGCGGGATGGTTGGGCTTACTCAGGAATGTAGCCCCGGACGCCTCGTCCGGGGTCGCGCAGCGCGATCGATTCATCCTAAGCAGGCTTGGCGTCATATGCGTCGCGTTTCGCGACGCAGGGCGGACGAGGCGTCCGCCCCTACACACTAAATCTTCGGATCAGGGGACTATCACGGCGGCGCCGTCCACGGCGTCGTTCTTCACTGCCATGAGGGCTTCGTTGGCTTGATCCAGGGGAAAGACGGTGACTTTGGGGCGCAGGCCAATTTCCGCGGCGAGCGCCAGGAAGTCACGGGCGTCGGCGCGGGTCATATTGGCGACGCTGCGCAGTTGGCGCTCTCCCCAAAGCAGGCGGTCATAGTCGAACTCCGGGATGCGATCCAGATGAATGGCATTGATGGCTACGACGCCGGCCTTGCGCAAGCTTGCCAGGGCAGCGATGACTACGTCTCCGCTGGGGGCAAAGGTCAGGGCGCGGTCCAGTTCAACGGGCGGCTTGTCGGTTTCGCTTCCAACCCAGCGTGCCCCTAACGATTCGGCCAAGGCGCGATGCGATTTGCCCCGTGTGGACACATACACCTCGCATTTCCATGCCTGCAACACTGCGATGGCGAGGTGGGCGGAGGCTCCGAAGCCAAATAATCCCACCCGCTCGCCTGGTTCAACCCCGGCCACGCGCAAGCTGCGGAATCCAATGATGCCGGCGCAGAGCAGAGGCGCAGCATGCAAGTCATCGAGCGCTTTGGGGAGAGGAAAAACAAAATCATGGCGGGCGAAAGCGTACTCCGCATAGCCTCCGGCAATGGTGTAGCCAGTAAAGGTGGGGTCGTCGCAAAGATTCTCGAGACCCCGCTGGCAGTAACAGCATGTGCCGTCTGTGCCGCCCAGCCATGAGACCCCCACCCGCGAGCCGAGGGGCAGGTCCTCGGTAGAGCCGTCGATAACCTCGCCCACGATCTGGTGCCCGGGGATGAGCCGCAGTTGCTTAGCCGGCAATGCCCCCTCCACGATATGGAGGTCAGTGCGGCAGACGCCGCAGGCGCGCACGCGCAGCAACACGTGGCCGGACCTAAGGCGGGGATTCGCGACCTCAACGATTTGCAGCGGGCGCCCGGAGACAGATTGCGGAGCAGACAGAATGGCGGCTTTCATGGGGGAGTCTTGCCGCCGTTATGATGCCAGAGATCTTAGGGCTGTTTCCAATCCCGTTGGTACGCAGCCCAAGCCCCCAGCCAGGCGTTCAATGATACGAAACCGGCTGCAGCTCGAGGGTCAGAACCGAAGGGCTGCGAGTGGAATGGGCACGGCTGCGCCGGATCTTAATCCCGGGCCAGGTGTTCCAAGCCCGTTACGCAATCAGGCGAAACAAGAAGAAAGGAGTCGTAAGGAGTACAATGCTCCATGAAAGCGCATGGCTTGTGCGCTTTTTCCGGCGAGCGTTGCGCCGGATTTGACTTGACTTTCGCCATAACCGAAAGTAATAGTGTTGACTCGTAAAGAAATGAAAGGTCAGGGGGCTGCTATGCGTGCCGATCGCTTCTCCTCGTTTCCGTCTTTCGTCATAACTTTTCTCTTATTGGCTGCAATCACCGCGTTCGGCCAGGCAAGTTACACCGCGCAGGTGCGTGGGGTGGTAAAGGATGCCAGCGGCGCGATGGTGACGCAGGCGAATGTCACAATTATCAACGACGGCACGGGAATCTCGACGACCGCGCACACGGATGACCACGGGCTGTACATTCTCACCGGCCTTCGTCCAGCCGTGTACACCATTCGAGCCGAGGCTCCGGGATTCCGGACCGCGGAGCAGAAGAACGTTGTGCTGCAGGTGGATCAGCAGACCTCTATCGACTTTACCTTGAACCCTCTGGGAGTCATCACCACGGTGGAGGTGACCGAGGCGGCCCCGCTGCTGGATACCGAGAGTGCCGCGATCGGCACGGATGTCACCAATGAGTACGTGCGCGACATTCCGCTGTACGGCCGCAGCATGTTCGGCCTGGTGTTCCTGGCCGGCGGAGTGACCGAGACCAGCGGCTCCGGGATCAACGACAATTACCCCTCCGGCACCAATTTTGTCTCCAACGGACAACGCAATGCCACGGCGCAAGTGACACTCGATGGCAGTCCGATCAGTGCCCCGGAACAGGGCGAGGGCGGCAACTCCAACGTTTACTACCAGCCCTCGGTCGAGATCGTGCAGGAATTCAAGGTGCAGAACAACAGCTTCTCGGCGGAGTTCGGCAACAATGGCGGCACGATTGTCAACATGGTGCTCAAGCAGGGCTCGAACGCGTTCCATGGGAGCGGTTGGTGGTACGGACAACGATCGAACTTTGATGCTCGCGATTTCTTCAACACCGGGGAGAAGCCCGACCATGTGCGGGATCAGTACGGTTTTGCTCTGGGCGGCCCGATTATCAAGAACAAGACGTTTTTCTTCGTGGACCTGGAAAAGGTTCGCCAGCAGGATCCGATCAACTTGCAAGGGCGAGTCCCCACGGACCTGGAACGGAGCGGGGATTTCTCGCAGAGCCTCGCCAATCTGCCCGATCCGACGAACCCGGATACGGCTCAGGCCGGAATCTACGATCCGTGCGCCGGAAACCAGGGATCCACGACGCCCTGTGCGCACACTCAATTTCCCAACAACGTTATCCCGCCGGACAGGATCGATCCGATCGGGCAAGCCATACTGAATCTGTATCCGCACGAGAATATACCGGGCGCGGAATATCCGGATCCCAACTGGCGCCAAGTCATCGTCGGTAGAGATCCGGGCTGGCAAGTGGACGTCAAGTTAGATCATCAATTTAATACCAAGCACAGAATCGGGGGGCGGTACAGCCGGCACCATGACCAATTCACCGCACCCACCGTCATTGGCAGCGATCAGGGTGACGGCGCGATCTACATAACGAACGCCCAGAACGGCGGCATAGAGTACAACTGGTCCGTTACACCAACCGCGCTTTTGACCAACCGCGTCAGCGTGGACCGGGTGCACGCGCCGGGAATCAGCAACAATTATCCAACCCTGGCCGACGTGGGGCTGTCGCCGGACCTTGCGGCCAATGGACTGACCCGCATGCCCACCATCGGCGTCGATGACCCGTTCCTCTCGATTTTTACCCAATGCTGTGTGGATACGCATTTTGCCCACACGCTGGTCAGTTACTCTTCCGGCCTGCAATGGGTGAAGGGACGGCATTCTATTAAGTTCGGAGGCGAGCAGCGGGTCTTCTTCAATAACTTCTGGCAACCGGACAATCCCACGGGCATTTTCAACTTCTCCCGGGACGTAACCACCTCGCAGCCTAATAACAGCCTGGGGGACGACGATCACCGGCAAGGCAATCCCTTCGCCACGATCCTGACCGGGTATGCGCATGACGCTTCCTTGCACCTGGTGCCGGCGGTGTCAGACAAATCGAAAGAGACAGCGTTCTACGTACAAGATGACTGGAAGGTCACGCCGAGGCTGACTGTAAATATCGGCCTGCGATACGAATGGAGCACGCCCTACACAGAACGCTACAACCGGCTTCAGTTCAACGACTTCACTGCCGACACGGGAATCAGCATTCCGTTTGCCCGCGACGCCTCCGGACTATTCCCGCAATTTGGGCAGATCGGGGAAATCAAGGGCATTTCGGTGTTTCCGACCTCGGGGCATCGAAATTCTCCAGTAGACCGGAACAATTTTGCTCCGCGTTTAGGCTTCGCATACCAACTGGCGTCCAACACCGTCCTGCGCGGGGGTGCGGGCGTCTTTTACGGGATGAACGTCGCAACCAACTTCCAGTATGCCGGCCCCGCCTTCGCGAAGACGGCAAACATGTATTTCACCAAGGACAATTTCGCGACCCAGTTCGGGTGCCTGGGACCTTCGCCACTCCAGCCCAATTGTGACAGCCCCTTCCCCAATGGGCTGGCGGGGCCGCAGGGAACGAAATATGGCAAGCTGGCGCAATGGGGCTTCGGCAACTCCAGCGACCTGGACACCGGCACCGCCCGGAATGCGGAGATCTACCAGTGGAACCTGGGGGTTCAGCACCTGTTCCCCGGACAAATCGTCATCGGGGTGGATTACTCCGCCAATCGCAGCACGCATTTGCCCTGGGCCGGGGCAGGCGGTATTTCCACACGCAACCGCAACTTCATTCCGTCGTCGGTGAGAAATGCGCTGGTGGCAAGTCTTAATCCGACCCACGATCCGGCCAGCACCGCGGTCACCGATTATCTCAATACCGAGGTACCCAACCCGTTCCAGTGCTTCTTCACCACGGGCGCGGCGCTGACCGGCTCATGGTGTCCGGCGAGCCCCATCTTCAGCGCGGCCGACGTCGCGGATTCCCGCTATGTTGACGACACGATTCCGCAACAGCTGCTGCTGGAACCGTACCCGCAATTCGATGGCGGCTTTGAAGGATTGCCAAAGCTGATCGCCACCTCCTGGTACCATTCGCTGCAAGTCCGGTTCCAGAAGCGCGCCAGTCATTACATCAGCTTCGAAGGCAACTACACCTTCTCCAAGGCTACGGATGACTCCTCTGCCGGGCGGAACGCGTGGCTGGGGAACCTGTGGCTCGATAACCCGCAAGTGCTCGACAACCTGAAGGCGGAGCATGGGATCAGTTCCAACGACGCCCCGCATCGTTTGACGGCGGCCATCATTCTGGACCTGCCGTTCGGAAGAGACCGCTGGATCGGGCGCGGCATGAATCCCGTGCTGGATGCCATCGTCGGAGGCTGGGCGCTGAACAGCGTGGTCACCATGCAATCCGGTCAACCCCTGGCTCTCTACAACGCCGCGGGCCTGCTGGTGGATGGCAACCAAAGACCAAACGTGATCTGCTCCCAGCTTTCCTCTGGCCTGAGCTATCGCCAGGCGGCGATGTCCGGGGGAAGCGTTCTGAATCAGGATTGTTTTGGCGACCCGGGCGATAATATTCCGGGGAATGCGCCGCGGCACTTCTCCAATCTACGCGGTGATGGCGTCCATAACCTGGATACATCGCTCTCCAAGGAATTCAAGATCCGCGAGGGTAAGCTCCTGCAGGTACGGGCAGAGATGTTCAATGCCTTCAATCACCAGCGCTTTGCTTTCCCGGATTTAGGATCGGGAGACGGCGCGCTGGGGCAGGTCACATCCACCACCAACAACTTCCGCCGGATGCAGTTTGGAGCACGCTTCCAGTTCTAAGGGAACACGTACGGGCGGACCCATAGGTCCGCCCCGCGCAGCACGGCGCGCGGAGCCCGGACGAATGCGTCCGCAGCTACGTGAGCTTTCCTGAGCTCAATTCTTTCAGCTGATCGAAAGGCATCATGAAACGAAATGTGTTTATCGCATTTTTCTGTCTTCTCGTGATCGCGTTATGCCTGGGCGCGGCTACTGACCCGCACAAACAGGATTGGACCAACTACGTTCGCATCGGAGCTTATAGCCTGAAGGGCGGCGACGCCCAGGAGATCGTGCAGAAGGCCCAGGCCAGCGGAGTGTCCGGCATCGAGGTGGACAACGACATCCCCGGCCGCTACGAGAGCTTCGTGCATCCCGAAGAAAAATTGAAGGCAATTCGCGCGGTGGCTGAGGCCGCGCACAAGGTTGGCGATCACGCGTTCGTTTACATCGCAGGCACGGAGTGCATTACCGCCCATGGCGATCAGACTCCGCACACCATGGCCAAGGATCATCCGGATTGGCTGCAGCGGAAAATCACGGGCGAGCCGGCCATCTTCGGCGGAGGCACCGCATTCTGGATTGCGAAGGGAGATGAGGATGTCTGGATCAGCCCGTACGCTCTCGAGTGGCGGAAAATCTACATGGAACGCGTGCGACAGATCGCGCAGACCGGTATTGATGGAATCTATATCGATATCCCGTACTGGATGACTCATTTTGAGGGCTGGGAAAATTCCTGGGCCAGCTTCGACGACTACACGGTCGCGGCCTTCAAGCAGCAGAGCGGGTTGGACGCGAAACACGATCTGAAGCTGGGGGATTTTTCGGATCCGGGCTTTCGCAAGTGGGTGGACTTCCGTCTCCAGACCTTTACGGATTTTCTGCAGGAGATTGACCGGACGGCCAAGGCGGTAAACCCCGAGATCAAGACCATTCCGGAAATTTATCCTGGGATCGAAGAAGAAGCGGTGCGGGTGGGCACCGACGTGTACAGCCTGTATCCGGTGGTGGGCGCGATTGCCCATGAGTACGAATTCGGCGGCGGGAATCACATGGCTACGGCGCGCACGCCGCTGGACTGGTTCCGCTACCAGGTCGGGATGCATTCGTTCCGCGCCTTCGCGGAGGGCAAGGCGACCTGGATTCTGAATTACTCCTGGGACGGCGACAAGAAAGTGGACAAGCGCGAGGCCATGAAGAATCTCGCCATGTCGCAGGTCATGGACGGAGCGAACTTCTGGGATGCACCCGGACACTCGATGGCAGGGTCCAACGACCTGCCGACGAGGAAGATCATCTTCGACTGGATTCGCGCGCATGACAAGACCTTTTATCTGCCGCGCAGCCCCATTGATCCCATCGGCGTCTACTTCTCCCCGAAAACCAGGAATTACTTTGCGCAGGAGTTTATTTCTTCGTACCGGGGAATCCTGATCCTGCTGATCCAGAAGCATCTTGAGTTTCAGATTGTGACGCCGCGCAGCCTGGCAGACTTCCACGGGCGCACCCTGGTGTTGCCGGATGTCCGAGTGCTGAGCGATGCGGAGAAGAAGAGCCTTCAGGATTTCGCCGCTTCCGGCGGAAAAGTCGTGATCGCGGGCGCGGACGCCACCGGTCTTGGGGAGTCAGGTAATGTAGCCAGATTCCCTGACTCACCGGGCAAGGCATACAGCGCGGCGTTGGAGAAGGACTTCGAGCATGCTTCGCCCGAGTCCCAGCAATCGCTGCTGGCCAGCCTGCAAGGCGGGGACAAGGTGCAAGTGAAGGCGGGAGCGCAGGTGGCAACCTCGATCGCTCGCACGTCCGACGGTCACATCAACTGCTACTTCGCCAACTTCACCGGGTTGCGCGGAGGCTCGAACCCCATCGCTACGCCGCAAACCGGCGTGCAGGTCAAGATCGCATCCCCGTCGGAGGGGCGAGGATTCTTTCTCCCGTTCCTCGGAGAGGCGCAGCCGGTGAAGGGGGTTCGCGACGGCGGTTCGGTCACGTTCACGCTGCCGGCGATCACTCGGGGCGCGGTTTTCTGGTACGAACCGTAGAACGGAATTCAGGCGCCGGGTTCCCAGGCCTTGGAGCGAGAGACCGCTTCGTTCCAGCGCTCGCGCAGAGTCCGCGCCTGGGATGCGGGCATCCGCGGGTCGAAGCGGCGATCCTTCCCGCCCAAAGGATTCTGGCCGCCGGGCCAGAAGTTGACAGCCTGGCCGGCGAGCAGCGCAGCGCCCAGGGCTGTGGTTTCGGTCCCGGCGGGGCGCACGACCGGGACGCCGAGAATATCAGCCTGAAATTGCATGAGGCTGTCGTTGGCTGACGCCCCGCCATCCACGCGCAGTTCCTGTACCGAATCGCCGGAGTCGCGCTGCATGGCATCCAGCAGATCCGCGACTTGATAAGCGATGCTTTCCACCGCTGCGCGGGCAATGTGTCCCGCAGTGGAGCCGCGAGTCAGGCCGAAGATGGAGCCGCGCGCGTAGGAATCCCAGTGGGGCGCGCCTAAGCCCACGAACGCGGGCACAAAATACACGCCGCCGTTATCCGGCACGGACTTGGCGAGGGCTTCGACCTCCTCCGATTTGCGGATCAGGCCAAGCCCGTCGCGCAGCCACTGCACCACCGCTCCGCCGACGAAGACGCTGCCTTCGAGCGCGTATTCGGTTCTGTCGCCCAGCCTCCAGGCAACGGTCGTGACCAGGCGGTTGGAGGAAGGCACGGCGCGCGTGCCGGTGTTCTGCAGCATGAAGCATCCGGTGCCGTAGGTATTCTTTGTCATGCCGGGCTGGGAGCAGCGCTGGCCATAGAGGGCGGCCTGCTGGTCTCCCGCGATACCGGCGATCGGAATGCCATCGAGACCCTTCACGTCCGTGACCTCACCGTAAATCTCGCTGGAGGAGCGAACCTCCGGCAGCATCGACATGGGAACGCCGAAAAGTTTAAGAAGCTCGCCATCCCATTGGCGCGTGTGAATATTGAAGAGCATGGTTCGTGAAGCGTTGCTGATATCGGTGGCATGAATCTTTCCCCGAGTCAGCTTGTAAACCAGCCAGGTATCCACCGTTCCAAAGGCGAGCTTTCCGGCATCCGCCAGCTTGCGGGCTCCGGGAACGTTTTGCAGCATCCAGGAAATCTTGGTAGCCGAGAAATAAGAGTCGAGCAGAAGGCCGGTGCTCTGTTGAATGGGGCCGCTGTGGCCTTCATTTCGCAATCGCTCGCAGTAGTCAGAGGTGCGGCGATCCTGCCAGACGATGGCATTGTGGATCGGTTGCCCGGTATCGCGGTTCCAGATCAGAGTCGTTTCGCGCTGGTTGGCGATGCCGATGGCAGCCACGTCGCTGACCTTAATTCCGCCTCGCTCAAGCGCTTCCAGTGCCACCGCAATTTGAGACGATGCGATCTGTTCGGGATCGTGTTCTACCCATCCGGGCTGGGGAAAGATCTGATCGAACTCGCGCTGAGCAACGGAGCGGACGGTCCCCTGGGCGTCGAACAGCAGCGCCCTCGAACTGGTTGTCCCTTGATCCAGGGCCAGAATGTATTTCACAAATCCTCCCGCTTTGGTTGCGACATCCGAGAGACGTTGCCAGCAACGTCTCTACGAAGGTTTCAGGTAGCGCCGGATTCCGAAGTCATAGAGACCCGCGCCGGCCAGGCCTCCCAATAAGGGCGCGACCACCGGAATCCACCAGACGCGAGTGCCATCGGTGATGCCGTTATTGCTGAATCCCGCGAACACGGTAAACAGGCGCGGGCCAAAGTCGCGCGCGGGATTGATGGCATAGCCATGCATTCCTCCAAAGCTCATGCCGATGGCCACCACAACCAAACCAATCATCGCCGGCGCGAGATTGGCACCAGGCGGAAAATTGAATTCATCCACGATGGCAAAGATCAGCAGGACCAACAGGCCGGTGCCGATGAACTGATCCAGAAACCCGGCTTGAGGCAAACCGGGAAAGGCGGGGAAGGTGGTGAATACGCCCGCCGTGTTCTCCAGATTAGGGTCAACCTGCCGGAAGGCGGGATGGTAATTCCAGAACACCAGGGCGGCGGCGGCGAAAGCTCCTGCGGTTTGCGCGACTGAATAGGGAGCCACCTTGGACCAGGGAAACTTGCGAAACACCGCTAGCGCCAGTGTGACTGCGGGATTGAGGTGGGCCCCTGAAATCTTACCGGCGACATAAATCCCCATGGTGACGCCGAGTCCCCAGCCTAGCGTGATGTTGGTAAACCCTCCATGGATCGTCTCGCCCGGATTGCGGGTGGGAAACAACACCACCATGGCGACCACTCCGGTGCCGAAAAGAATCAGGACGAACGTGCCCAGGAATTCCGCGATGAGTTCCGCCAACAGAGTTGGTTTCGAGTTCATTCCCTCTCCCGTGTTTGGAAACGGCGCTGCGGCAACCGCCGAGTAGTCTATCAAGCCTGCAAATTCGCCGAATAGTTTTCGGCGGAGCGGGCGCTGAATTGGAAAAGTTACGTAAAGCCGTGGGCATTCCGCTTGACATTTCCGGCACGCCCGGTAAGATGTGGAAATATTTATTCAGATTTGTGAATATTTATTCATTATGAATAAGACTCTGCGGCAGCGCGCGGTACTGGATGTCCTCAAGCACGGCTCCATCGCCAGCCAGGAGGACCTGCAGCGGCACCTGCGCCGCCGCGGGTTCAAGGTGGGACAAGCCACCCTGTCGCGCGACATCCGGGACCTGAATCTCAGCAAGACCGCGCACGGATACAGCCTTCCCCAGGGAGAAAACGGAGGAGGAGTGGCGCTCCCCCCGGTCTCACGACTGGTCCGCGAATTCGTGCTGGACATCCGTACCGCCCAGAACTTGCTGGTCATCAAGACCATCGTGGGCAGCGCTCAGCCCGTGGCGGCGGCGCTCGACGAGGCGGACTGGCCGGAGGTTGTAGGCACGATTGCGGGCGACGACACGATCCTGATCGTGTGCCCGGACAAAGACCAGGCGCGCACGCTGGCCGGACGCATCGAGGAAATGCTGTGGTAATGCCGGGGAAGCTTAAAGCTGCCGTGTTGGGGGCCACGGGTTATTCCGGGCTGGAATTGACGCGGATACTTCTGCGCCATCCCCGGCTGGAGAAACCTGTTCTGCTCCGGCGCGCAGCGGAGAATGGCGGTCCAGCCGACCTGGCCGAGGTTTTCCCTGCTCTCTCGGGAAATGGCGGGTACCCGCTGCACTCGCTTTCGTGGGCGGCGCTGCAGCAGCAAGGGGTAAGACTGCTGTTTCTGGCCACGCCGCACGACGTGTCGCGAGCGCTGGTGCCGGAAGCGATCGACCACGGGCTGCGAGTCATCGACTTGAGCGGGGCCTGGCGCCTGAAGCAGGAGCAGCATCGAGCAATCTACAGCTTTCAGGACTCGGATGCGCTCACCGCGGCCCAGCTCACAGAGCAGGCGGTGTACGGCTTACCTGAGCTCAACGCGGAGCGAATTGCGGGAACTGATCTGGTCGCAAACCCGGGATGTTACGCGACGTCGGTGATCCTGGCGCTCGCCCCACTGGTGAAGGCCGGCGTGCTGGATCGCACGCGCGGGATCATCGCAGATTCGAAATCGGGCGTATCCGGGGCAGGCAAGGAGCCCACCGCCAAAACCCATTTCGTGTCGGTGGCCGATAATTTCTCCGCCTACGCGGTGTTCAATCACCGGCATCTGGGCGAGATGGTGGAGCAGCTGGCGCTGGATGGGCCGGAGCTGATTTTCACACCACACCTGCTGCCTATCCCGCGCGGCATTCTTTCCACGGTGTACGTTCAGCTTAACCGCAGCATGACCCCGCTCGAAGTGGAGTCGTGCTTCCGCAACTTTTATTCGGGCAAGCGCTGGATTCGCGTCTTTCAGACTCCCAAGCTCCCGCAGGTGCAATTCTCGGTGCATACGAATTATTGCGATCTCGGATTCTGCCTGGCTGATGACGGCCGGCGGCTGGTGCTGATCTCGTGCCTCGACAACCTGCTCAAAGGCGCCGCCGGGCAGGCGGTGCAGAACATGAACCTGATGTACGGATGGGGCGAGGAAGAGGGCCTGCAGTGACCATCGTGATCAAAATAGGCGGGGCGGCTCTGGAGGATGTGGCAACCCTGCGCAAGTGCGCTCGAGCCATCGCGGAGCTGGCGCAAGATGGGCACCGCGTCGCGGTGGTTCACGGCGGCGGCAGCGCCTTGACCAAAGTGCTGCAGCAGCTGGGCAAGCAGACCGAGTTCGTCGCCGGCTTGCGGGTAACGGACGCCGAGACCCGGGATGTGGCCCTCATGGTTCTCGGCGGGATGGTGAACAAGCGGCTGGTGGCGGCGATTCAGGCGGCGGGGATGCCCGCGGTCGGATTTTGCGGGGGAGACGGCATGAGCTTCCGGGCCCGGCGCAAGCAAGTTCAAGGAAACGACGTGGGATTCGTGGGCGAAATTTGCTTCGCCGAGCCCTGCTGGATCGAGGCATTGTGGCAGCAA
>DASREX010000041.1:0-34340 GCA_035651855.1 Candidatus Sulfotelmatobacter sp. | reverse complement strand
AACCGCGTGTTGATCTGCTTGAAGTTGTCCACGTCGACCATCAGAAATGTGAGTGGCGCCTGCCTTCGCCGGGCGTGACTGATGAGCCGTCCTGCGATTTCGTCCAAAGAACGACGGTTGTATATCTCAGTAAGGGGATCGGTGAATGATTGCAGCTCAGTGACCTGAGCCTGCAAGGTGCTGGAAATCAATTGCTCACGCAAGCGGCGAACCTCGAAACGCTTAGTCACAAGGTAAGTGTTCAGCAATGCAAGCAGGGCCGCAAGCCCGATGACCAGCGGCCGCGACACGGTAAGTTCGAAGCGAACGACGTCACCGCTAAAGGCGATTCGAAAAAGAAGAGCTAACAACACCGCACTCACGAGTGCGCCGGTGAGGGAAACAATCGCCCAGAGTTCCCAATCGCGCTTTTCGAGTCGGGATAATTGCTTGCTGACGCGGGCGACAGTACTTTCGGAGTGCTTTAACATATGAGTCACTCGAGTCTATTTGTGAAAGCAAAGCTACGCATCGGTACTGAGGTAATCACGAGCGCCTTGTCTATACATTAGAGAATGGCTGATATCTCTCTTTAGTAGTGCCGAAAGTGTAATGCCGCTTAAAGCTAGCCGCTATCGGCCAGCGTCACGCCGATCCGCATCGGGTGAAGCAGGCGGCATGTACCTGGCACAATCAGAACAGGCTGTGCAGCTAGCCTTCCAATCGTTGTGACGCTTCCGTGAAGAATATCGTACTACGAGTTAGTTACTTTCGGAGGCCTGTGTCGTTTCGTTACGCTTCCGCGCGATTCAGCAGTGGGCTACGGTGTTAGACAGATACTCAGTGTGACAGGGGCAGTCTTCGTGTTATCAAATCTGTGGGTACCTGGGACAATGTTCATCTTAGGCTCAGCATCAGGTGCGCTCATCACTCGCTATAGGCAGAAACGCGTGCTGGCCGAATGTCGTAAGGGACTCAACATTTCGCGTCCTCGTCCCACCCGCTTGGCCGACTCCGTTGAGTGTTTTGCAATGAAAGCGCTGGTCATAGCGCGCGATCTCGAAATGATCAGCATTCTGTCGCAGGGATTTCGAGAAAAGCGTATTTCGGTGCAAGAGTGTCTACCTGAGGCTGCTGTCGAGCAGCTTTCGTCGGATAAATTTGCCGCATTGGTGCTGGATTTCGACCAACTTCCTCGATGCGCGGATGTTCTACAGAAGCTTCCCGGCGCCAACAAACATGTGGTGGTGATCGCTCTAGCCAGCGACCGTGTGGGCAAGGCAATCGCATCACGCCTTGGAGTCGTTTTTACGATCTCGCGTCCACTCGATCGCCAGCTCCTGCGCGAAATGCTGGCTTTGGCTTACGGCCGTATGCTTCGTGATAGCCAGGTCTACTTCAGATTGGCGATACAACTGCAGGTCTCTGTTCGAAGAGCGAATGGAGAATTGCTGCAATGTACGACGCTGAATGTGAGTCAGACTGGTATGGCCGTGAAAACTCCGGCGGCCTTCGCCGTCGGCGAAGAAGTCCAGCTTGCCTTCGCTATCTCCAATACTGACATCTTTGTGAGTGCCGTGGGTAAGGTCATCTGGGACGACAAACACGGCAAGGCAGGAATCAGTTTCGAGTGTACAAGTTCATCCGTTGATGGGTCCTTTCGTGAGTGGCTGCACGACCATTTCCACATGAATCTGGAGGCGAACTATCCATCGGAACGTGAGCAGGTCGCGAATGCCCGTTAATTCTTTGAAAATTGCTTGGCTACTGGCATCGGTGTTTTGCGGCGTGTCACTGAGCCTCGGCCCAGGCCGAGCAAGTTCTGTACATTCCAATAGCCAGGCTGTTCATGTTAGGGGTCAGGTTAGGGACCAGTGCACGGGAAAGGTCGTCGAGGCGGCTAGAATCAGATTGCTTCCGTCAACGGATAACGTATGTTGGAGAACCGACCAGAAAGGCAAATTCAGTTTCTGGATCGCTAAACAGGAGCTGCATCGGATTGAAATCGAAGCCGAAGGCTACCGTAAGGTATCTCTGCTGCCAGCAGCCTACCTGTTACGTGACGTGCGCCTAACGCCCGAAGCTCCAAGCAATTCTAGTCTAGCGTCTATCAGCGAAAGGAATACTTTGAGCATAATGCCGGCCTCGCAAGGCGTCGCGCCGGCCATCATGAGTGTCGACTCCCTTTCTGAGCTGAGTGGCAGGGGGAGTTCCTGGAGTCCGTGGTATCACGTCGGTGTAACCAAGGTTCCCGCTGGATATGCCGTCGGCCATGTCGCATTCTGGTTGAGCGGCGACGGTGCCTGTGGCCGTTCTGCAGAATGCCGCCAAGTGCCCAGCGATGACCAGCAGGTTCTCTGGGAGTTTCGCCTGCGGGGCCACGATGAAGTCGGCGCGCCCTCGCAGACGAGGTCCGTAGCCCATATTCGAGTCTACTTTCTACCACGATGAACCGACTGCGGCAGTCAGCCAACCGGTGTCCGGCATTTCCTGCGAATGCCTCCAGGCACGGAAAGAGAGGGGATTGATTTGCATCTTACAAAGGCCATCACGCTGGTTTCAATAGTCATTTCATTTAGCATTCAGGCGATAGCTCAATTGCCAGATGCTCCGGCACCATCCACCACCTGCATAAGTCACGAGAAGGCGTGCCCCGAGTGGCTGCATAAGCTCATCGGGCAATATCCCCCAGTTCCGGCTCGCCTAGGCTTGGGCCCGACTATGCCTGGACCTGTGCATGTGTACACGTTTCGCAAGCACTGGGATGATCCTCCGCTCCGAACCTATCGCAAAACCTTTACTTCTCCGTGGTTCCTGGCATCACAAGGCGTAATGATCGCTTCAATGGTGGTCGCGTGTCGACGCTCCCGCTATACCGGCGAAGAGTTCCACAGCGAGGCTCCTTTCACGGTGGGGGTGTTTGGTCTCAACCTGCTTGTAGACCGCTACCTGGATGAACTGTATGCAGTTGGCAGCGCTGCACTGGTCTCCCAACACTATATTCGCGCGACAATCGAGGGACCTATAAACTTCTAAGTTAAGTCGGCGTGCTAGCAATCAAAGGGAGCAGGGGGTGCGGCCTTATCGCATGTGTGAGGAGGGAAGCACTCGATGGCTGCTGTCGTGTCACATTCGTCGAGGCCCATTTCGTCTCTCAGTCGACGAAGCTGGCCAAATGTGGCAATCCGGCTTAGCAAGGCCCCGGTGGCAGCACCGAGCATAAAAATTCCAATGCATAATGAGGCATCCATATTAAGTCCATATCAAAGATAGTCGGGATGGGTCCTGGAGGAGTAGCGTAAAGAAAGGACAGAAGCTTCAAGGTAGCGTAAACCAGGGACATGGAAGAACTTGCGATAACTATATGAGCGATTCGTCGAATCGGGCCGCTAAGAATGCTGAACGCGCGAAGAGAGCTTTACCCGCGGTAGACATGACGCTCTCAATCCAAAGATCCAAAGCGCAACTGACCAGCAAAGTGCCAAATGAAGATCGCAGCCCGAGACGTTTCTCCATATCGCTGTTCGTACTTGCGATGTCCGTAAGACGGACACAATGATGAGCCCGCGTTCGCACACTTATACGTCAGCGCTAGCCTACCTATATGACCACCGGGGCGAATTGCCTGCTTGGTTGGGGCGGCTGACAGCACGGCAACTGGAGGACGTGGCAGAACTGATGGTTCAATGGAGCGTCGTCAGCGACACTGACTTGTTGACCATGGAGCAGATTGAGAAGCGGGAAGTGCTTCGGGTACTGGCGCTGTGTGATGGAAGCATCCCGAAAGCGGCTACCATACTGAAGGTGGGCAAGACAACCATCTACAGAAAACTCGCGCAATGGGGTTATTCCGTTGGGAATCGAAGTCTGACGGCAGACACATCGGCGTCCTCCAGAGAAACTGAAGGACACGCCAAACACACTTAACAAGTCGGAATGATGACGCTGGATTGTACTTACACCAGGGCTCGCAATACTGAATCAAGCCAAATCCGCTGCCGTCAGGCGTTCCATTTTGGCGCAATTTGGATCACTTTCGTAACCGCTCTACCCTCATTACTTTCTCACGCCACCTTCTTGGCTGACAAAATCGTGTCCTAGGTTAGCTTTGAATGGCAGAACAGATCATCGCCACCAGCAAAAGTGCAGCCTCATCGGTCTCGTCGGCAGCCGTGGCTGTAGAACCGACGCGCGCGTCCGCTGCCGCAGCTCCTGTTTCGACTGCAGCAATCTTGCGAGCAATGCTGGCGAGTGCTCCAAAAATAAGCGATCTCTTCTTTTCGCCAGGCAAGCCACCTATGGTGGAAGTCAATGGCCGCCTTTCCGCTGTCGGAGCACGAGCACTCACCCAAGACGAAACACGCCGTGTCGCGACAGAGCTGATCGGTAACAATAAGCACGCACTCGGCAACCTTCGCGATCAGGGTTCTTGCGATGTTTCATACAGCGTAGCTGGAAGCTCCCGATTTCGAGTGAACATTTTCATGCAGCGCGGCAGCTACGTCATCGTCATGCGAGTGATTCCCAGTAAAGTTCCTGACTTTGCTGAACTGAATCTGCCTGCCGAACTCCACAATATTGTCTCTTTGCGCGACGGCATCGTGCTGGTGACCGGACCGACAGGCTCTGGAAAGTCTTCGACGTTAGCAGCAATCATCGATCAGATAAATACCAGACGCGCATGTCACATTCTAACAATCGAGGATCCTATAGAGTTTCTTCATCCCCATCGGAGTTGTCTGGTTCACCAACGCGAACTGCACAGTGACACCATAAGCTTCGCGTCGGCGCTGCGAGCTGCCCTCCGTCAGGCGCCAAAGGTTATCTTGGTGGGCGAGATGCGTGATCGCGAAACCATCGAGATTGCGATGGAGGCGGCGGAGACAGGACATCTGGTGATGTCTACTCTGCACACAATCGACGCCTCGAAGACAGTAGAACGGATTGTGGGTGTGTTTCCGCTATCGGAGCAGCAGGTAATTCGCAACCGACTGGCAAAAAGCTTTCGCTACATTGTTTCCCAGCGCCTAATCCCGTTAGAAAGTGGAAGCGGGCGAGTAGCCGTTCTGGAGATCCTTAAATCGACGCTGCGCACCCGAGAATACGTGGAAAAGGGCGAAGGCGAAGGTAAAACGCTGCTGGATGCAATGCGTGTGGGCACCACCGAAGGCATGCAGCACTTTGACGGAGAGATTGAAAAGCTGATCCGGGCCGGGATGATTGGCTTCGAAACTGGCATGGTGTATGCGACAAATGCGGGGAACTTGCGCTTGGAACTGGCCGACTTTGCAGAGATCGATGCGCGCGCGACTGCAACCAGCGGTTGACGTCGGGAATTGGGTCAGGGCATGTTCCGAAGCCGGTTGACGACGCCGGGTCATGTGCAGTCTGTTTGTGGTTGATTAGAGAAAACGTGATGCGAGTTAAAGTCCGTCAACACAGATCAGCGTATGCCTGTTCTTCCGTCAGCCTGCTCATCATGCTCGCGGCGGCTCTTATGTTGGTTCGCCATCACGGTCGCCAAGAAATCGCTACACGCGCGAAGGCCAGCAAGACCACACGGGAGATTTCGGGCCCTCGTACCCCTGTACTCAACGTAGAGTCGATTACTGCGTATGGTCACATCGTAGAAATCGTTGCCGAAACCGAACCAGGCACAACGATTATGGTAAATGGCCAAAGGGCAGCAGTAATTTTCGCCGGGTCACGGATCCGGCACTTTGTCGGACCTTTACCCGACGGGATCAATGTAGTGACGATCACGGCACAAAATGATGCAGGGGGCGTGAATACCAAGAGAGTGGCGGTCGTATTGCCATAATTCGCGAGAGCGTCCGAACGGAAGAACGATGTTCTGCCCGCGCCCTAGAATCGGTTCTCACGTCGCCTTTTTCCAGCTTTTCACCAAGCTGGCGCTGCAGGCGCGCCGTCCTTAGTTGCCGTCCCGAAAAGCCATCTCAATTACGGGCGAAGGCCTGGTCGGACTTCCGGACGTGCTCGGGAGTTCACAGCGAAGTGTGCGGATTTTCGACAGAACAACGCCCAAGCGCAGGATACGATTCGTATTCTAGATGAGACTCCTATTGGTAGACTCTCATCTTGAGGCCATGGGCGAACAGTGAGCGAAAACTAGTGTATGCCTTTTTGTATGCGGTCGCTGCTCTCTGCGGCAGTTTTCGGCTAACTGCGGTTAATCACGGAAGGTGCGAATTGCTTGATTCGGTTGCTACTTGATTGACTGCTCGGAACTTATTGAAGGTGCTTAACTTATCTATTACGATGGTGTGTCTGCCAGTTCCACCACTTCCGCACTGGAAATCAAGCGCAACGCCAAGCAGCAGTTCATTATAGCAAACGAGGAATGGCTGGGAATCAGGAAGCCCAAACACTCAGGGTGTTGCGGAGTGCAAATGACCGTAGTCTTACGTCGGGCTTTGTCTTGGTCTTGGTGCCTGGAACCCACGCTCAGGAGCGTTCGGGATGGCCTCTTGATTTTTATTGACGGATGCATTTGAGGGACTTAATCTCAGAAGTTCCGCAGCAGTGCGGAGCAACTCCGTATCTCATGCAGAGTGGCTGAGGGTAACGGGCCCGCAGAAGCCACGACAACCGGATCAGGAAACAGCCTGATCAAATGGTGCCAAGTCCCGCCCGGTTCGCGGGGGACATGAGATGGCGGTGAGCATTTGCCTCATCCCCTTCATCCCGGATGAGGCATTCGTGTTTTCAGGCGCGCAGGGCCCAGCGCAGCCGTGCTGGAGCTGTCATGCATCCGCGCATTTATTTCGATCATTCTGCTACTACTCCGCTGGATCCTCGCGTCCTGGACGCCATGTTGCCGTTTCTGGCAGACTCCTTCGGCAATCCCTCGAGCTTGCATCACGAAGGGCGGGTGGCGCGGGATGCCGTGGAAACCGGCCGGGCGCAAGTGGCTTCGCTGATTGGGGCGGAGGCCGGAGAAATCATCTTCACTGCCAGTGGCACCGAGGCTGACAATCTGGCGCTGGTTGGCGCGGTGCGCGCCAGCGGCACTCCCGGACATGTTGTGACCAGCGCGATCGAACATGCGGCGATTCTGGAAACCTGCCGCGCCCTGGCGGGAACGGGAACCAGGGTCAGCTATCTCCCGGTCGACCGTGACGGAAGGGTGCGCACCGAGAGTCTGCTGCGCGCTTTGCACTCGCAGGTGACGGTGGTGTCGATCATGGCTGCCCACAATGTGGTGGGAACGCTGCAGCCCATTCAGGAGCTCGCTCACCTGACCCGGCTCCATGGCGTCCTCTTTCATACCGATGCCGTGCAGGCCGGGGGAAAGATTCCGCTGGATGTGAATTCGCCTGGAGTGGACTTGCTGTCCCTCTCGGCCCACAAGCTGCATGGTCCCAAGGGCGTGGGAGCACTGTATGTGCGCAAGGGCACAAAGCTTGCGCCCATTCTTTTCGGGGGAGGGCAGGAACGGGGGCTGCGTTCTGCGACCGAGAATGTCGCGGGCATCGTTGGCTTCGGCGCTGCCGCCGCCATTGCGCGCGAGGAACTGGCCGAAGAGGCGGCACGCCTGAGGCAGTTGCGGGATCACATCGCGCAAGAACTCGAGCGCAAACTGCCCCACGTCTATTTTTTCGGACACCCGACGGAGCGCTTGCCCGGCCATTTGAGCCTGGGAATCCGCGGGAGCGAGAGGGAAGTGGGGGCGCTGCTGGCGTCTTTAGATTCGAGCGGAGTTGCGGTTTCGGCGGGCAGTGCCTGCAGCGCTCATCATGCCGGGGAGCCGTCGGGGGTGTTACTGGCCATGGGATACGACGCCGAACAGGCGCGCGGATTGATTCGCATCAGCCTTGGACGGTTCAATACGCGAGCGCAGGCCGACCTCTTTGTCGAAATATTTGTTCGGGCTGTACGTTGCGGGCAAGCGGTCAGGGGAGCTGTGGACCAGGAACTTTCCACCGGACGCCCCGGACCAATGGGTCCGGGGCTACGTGGTTCGGTAAACGAGGGAGCTAATCGCCCGACGGCAGCAGCATGTCCTCGGAGCTGATGTCGATGTTCACCGGGGCGGTGTGGGGGCAGTTGCCCAGAATGGGCTGGCACGCCGCGTCCGGCCCTTTTTCCGGGTGAACCGGCTGCTTCACGCCAGCGAACTGCTCGGATTCCGTGGATCCGGCCAGCGCGGTGGTGGAGGCTAGACCTCCGCTGATGACCTGCTGCACCTGGTCGAAATAGCCGGTGCCCACAAAGCGCTGGTGCTTCACGGCCTCGTATCCGTATTCGGCCTCGCGGCTGAATTCCTTTTCCTGCAGGCGGGTGTATGCGGTCATGCCGGAGAGCTTGTACCCGCGCGCCAGCTCGAACATGCTGAGGTTCAGGGCGTGGAAACCCGCCAGGGTCACGAACTGGAATTTGTATCCCATCCGGGCCAGTTCGGGCTGGAAGCGGGCGATGGTCGCCTCGTCGATGTTTTTGCGCCAGTTGAAGCTGGGCGAGCAGTTGTAAGCGAGCATCTTGTCGGGATACTGCGCCCGGATAGCCTGCGCGAACTGTTTGGCCTCGGCGAGATCGGGGTGCGAAGTCTCGCACCAGATCAGGTCGGCAAAGGGAGCGTAGGCCAGGCCGCGCGCGATCGCGGACTGGATGCCGCCCTTAATGCGGAAGAATCCTTCGGAGGTGCGCTCGCCGGTGCAGAAGGCGCGGTCGCGCTCGTCGAGGTCGCTGGTCAGCAGATTGGCGCTGTCCGCATCGGTGCGGGCCATAATGAGGGTCGGCACGCCCATGACATCGGCCGCGAGCCGGGCGGCCACCAGCTTCTGAATTGCCTCCGGCGTGGGAACCAGGACTTTGCCGCCGAGGTGCCCGCATTTTTTCGCGGAGGAAAGCTGATCCTCGAAGTGAACGCAGGCAGCGCCGGCTTCGATCATGCCCTTCATCAGTTCGAAGGCGTTCAGGGTGCCGCCGAATCCCGCCTCGGCGTCGGCAACCAGCGGCGCAAACCATGTTTCTCCCGGGGCTACTTTCCCTTCGACGTGATGCACCTGGTCCGCGCGCAGCAGCGCATTATTGATGCGGCGGCAGAGATTGGGAACGCTGTCGGCCGGGTACAGGCTCTGGTCCGGATACATGGTTCCCGCATTGTTGGCATCGGCGGCGACCTGCCAGCCGCTGACGTAGATGGCCTTCAGCCCGGCCTGCACCTGCTGTACCGCCTGGTTGCCGCTCATCGCCCCCAGCGCATGGATGTAGGGCTCGGTTTGCAGCAACTCCCACAGGCGCTCGGCACCCATGCGGGCGAGGGTGTGCTCGATGTGAATCGAGCCGCGCAGGCGCAGAACGTCTTCCGCCGTGTAGGGGCGCTCGATACCTCTCCAGCGTGGATTCGTGGACCAGTCCTGCGCCATGGCGTCCTGCGCCAGCTTATATTGCGCGGTGCGCTCCTGCGCGCTCAACGGATACTCGGTATGGGGAGTTGCGGTTGACGTTTTCCTGCTGTTTCCATTGGCCGACATTACTTTCTTCTCCTGATCTTTCTAGGGTGAGTGGCGGTTAGACCGGGTTGAATTCTCCGTTGACGATCATGGCTTCGCTGATCTCGCGGGCGCGGCGGTACCGGTCGGCGTCTTGCGGATCCGTATTCGCCGGAAGCTCACGGAGCAGCCGATCGAGTTCCTCGTCGAACAATTGCGTGATGAATTGCGGAGTGTGCTTCACCGATCTGCCCTGCTCGTCCAGAACGTGCACCAGGTCGCGGTGTATGGTCCGCTGCGCGATCATCAGGCGGTAAATGCGGTCGGTCGCCAGGTCTTCCATGTAGCCGTCGAGCAGGCTGGCGCCGCGTCCGCTGAGGACGCCATGACGGTAGCGGATCACGGTGCGCACCGCGGCGCGCGTGCCGTTCACGGTGCGGGTTCCGACGCCCTGGGGTGCGGGACGCAGGCTGGGATAGCGGCTGGCATTCTTGGGCCGCTTCTGCAATTGATTCGGGTAAGGGAACTGCGCCACCGCAATCGCATTCTGATCGGGATGGCCGGTCCAGGCGCCATCCATCAGGCAGTCGGCTTCGTTCTTCTTGTCTTTCTCCAGAACGGCCAGGGCGCGCGCGTTCAACTCCGCGTCTTCGCGGCTGGGATAGAGCGCTGTCATGCCGCCGATTGCCAGGATGCCCCGGTGGTGGCAAATTTCCGGGATCAGTTCGCGCAGATTCTGAAAGAAGGGCACGTTATGCGGAATCGTGTTGCGGTCGGGCAGAACCCAGTCGGGGTCATCGAGGTTGAAATGGATCAGGCTGGCCATGTAATCCCAGCGGCCCAGGTTCAATCCGATGATGTGATCGCGCAGGTTGTAGGTGAACTCCTCCATCTGAAAGGCCATGGGATGGGATTCCACCAGGGCCATGCACTTGATGTAGTCATGTGGCAGGCCGCGCCACTTCGCCAGGGCCTGGAACAGGTCGCGCCACCAGAGCGCTTCTTCGGCGGACTCGGACTTGGGAATATAGAAGCACAGCGGATGCTTCAGTGACGCAGGATCGGCGCCGTAGAAGACGCACGCCACGTCAAACAGCGAGGCGGAAACCAGTTCGCCGGGAATCAGTCCCGCCTGGCTCAGATGCAGGCCGCGGGGGCGGGTGAAGATAACGGTGTTGCTGGGCTGGATGCCGACCTTGCGCCCGCGCTTCTTGTCGTCGTAGGAGAGCTGGCCGTGCAGACAGGCCAGGATGTTTTCCACGCCCTGGCGGTGATGCGACCACTCGTTGACGCAGGAGTCTTCCAGATCGAGCATGACGCCGGGAGCCCCGGAGTTCAGCATCTTGACGCACAATTCGGCGTCATCGGCGGGGCCGGTCATCTGATTGCGCTGATCCTGGCACCACTCGGGCAGCTGAATACGCCAGCCGTTGCGCACCGTGTCGGAAGGGAAGCGGTGCGCGGGCTTGTCGCCTTCGAGAGAACGCTGCAGGACTTCGGTGCGCCTGCGGGCGAGTTCCTGCTGCCGCGGGGTGAGAGCGCGGTGCAGGGGAAGAAAGAAATCCCAAAAGCCCGCGGGCAGATCGCGCGCGGGATCGAACTGGGGCGGCGCGCTGCTGACTGGGTTGATGAGCACTCCCGATTCCGGTGGAGCAACTGCGGTGGGCGTCATGGGCCTGAACTTCTCCTAAGAGTGTGTTCAATAGGCGGAACACTGATTCGTAATACTGGCGGATCGTAAAATGCGGCGCAGCGGCGGGTCAAGAGTGATGTTCAGCATACTGAACATACATTCAATTTGTTGTCCGACTACAGGGTTTGTTACCATAACGATTTGCCATGCCTCGCAAGGATGAAAATCCGTCGGTCGCGGTGGAGCGGGCCCTGCGTATGCTGGAGGAAGTGGCGCAGGAACCGGAGGGGCTGAGCAACGCGGAAATCAGCCGCAAGTTGCAGATTCCAAAGAGCTCGGCCAGCTACATCCTGAGGACGCTGGAGACCCAGAATTACCTGAACCGCGATGAAGAGACGGGAAAATATCGCGTCGGCCTGAAAATTCTGAGCCTGAGCCGCGGCGCGCTGAGCGGGATCGACGTGCGCGAAGTGGCCCTGCCGATCATGCGCCACCTCATGGAAAAGACGAACCTCACCTGCCACCTGGCGATACTTGACGGGCCGGAGGCGGTGTACATCGAAAAGGTCGAGCCGCAGGGATTCATACGCATGGACACATGGGTGGGGCGCCGCATGCGCGTCCACGCCACCAGCGTGGGCAAGGCGCTGGTCGCGCACATTCCGGAGAAGAAATTAGAGAAGATCCTGGCCGAACGCTCCATGGAGAGGCGCACTCCCAAGACGATCACTTCGGCCGCACGGTTGCTTAAGGAACTGGAAAAGGTCCGCGCCCAGGGTTACGCGGTAGACGACGAAGAGAATAATCTGGGGGCACGGTGCGTGGGCGCGCCCGTATTTAACCAGCAGGGCGAGATTGAGGCCAGCCTTGGCCTAAGCGGGACCATTCACCAGGTCAATGCGCAAACCATGCCGCGCATTATCGAAGCGCTGAAGGATGCCGCGCGGCATCTGTCGATGCAGTTGGGTTATCGCGCTCCACGGCGCAGCCTGGCGACCTGACGCGCCGCCGGGTTCGATCCCATATGAGGGAAGAAACTTCCAGGGAACGGATCGTTCACTATTACAACCATGCCGACGAAGCTTCGCGGCTGGCTTCGGGATGGTTTCAGCTCGAGCAGGAACGTACCCGGGAATTGATTCTTCGCCATCTCCCGCCGGTTCCAGCCAGAATCATGGATGTGGGCGGCGGCGCGGGAGTGTATGCCTGCTGGCTGGCATCTCGCGGATATGAAGTCCACCTGCTCGATGCGGTTGCCAGGCATGTCGAGCAAGCGCAGGCCGCCTCAAGCCTGCAGCCAAATCATCCGCTTGCGTCGGCGGAGGTGGGCGATGCGCGCCGGTTGCCGCATGGCGACAATTCCGCCGATGGCGTCCTGCTTCTGGGCCCGCTCTACCACCTGGCCGAGAAAGAAGATCGGCTCGCCTGCTTGCGGGAAGCTCGCCGCGTGCTGAAGCCCGGAGGTCTGCTCTGGGGCGCAGGCATCAGCCGCTTCGCTTCGTTGTTTGATTCTCTGTCGAATGGATTCTTCAGAGATCCGGCGTTTCGGCCTATTGTGGAGCGGGACCTGGAAGATGGCCAGCATCGCAATCCAACCGCAAATCCCATGTACTTCACCGACGCTTACCTGCACCGGCCGGGCGAATTATCGAGGGAGTTTCTCGCCGCAGGATTTCAGGTGGTGGAACTAGTCGCGATCGAGGGTCCGGGGTGGCTGGCCAGGGATTTCGAGAGCCTGTGGAATGAACCGGTTCAGCGCGAACGTCTTCTGGCCATGGTGCGAAAAGTTGAGCGCGAGCCGTCCATTCTGGGCGCGACCTCGCATTTCATGGCCATCGGGCGGAAATGAGGCAGGGAACTCGCGTCAGGCTCGTGATGGCCTGCCGTTCGTCGTTCAGGCTGCCGCCAGGCGATGATAGGTCAATTCGGCGACTGTCGGATTGACAAGCCTCAGCATGTCTTCCCAACTCATGCGCACCAGTTCGCGGTGCGTGCCGGCGCTGAAGGTGATCTCTTCGTTGCCGGCCAGGGTTTCGTCGGCGTACACCGGCATATCGTAGAGATTTCCGAATGGGGGCATGGCGCCGAGTTCGCAATCCGGGAAAGCGTTCTGAAACTCGCGTTCAGTCGCAATCTCGACGGCACGGCCGCCAGTCAGTGCCCGGACGCGATCCAGATCGACATGGGAGGAGGCGGGCACGACTACCATGGCCAGGACGCCATCCACTTTCAGAATCACGGTTTTGGCCAGCTTCTTGCCGGAAACATGCGCCAGCGCGGCTACTCCCTGTGCCGTATAGGCCAGCGAGTGAGAAATGACCAGGTACTTGATGTGTTGAGAATCGAGAAATTGGCGAAGCTTGGAAAGCGGCATAGGACCTCCTCGCGTGCAGTGACGAATAGTTGAGAGGCCAGTAGCGCGATGCTTGGCTGATTCATGGTAAGCCCGGAGGCTGGGAAAGTCTGTGCGCGGGATCACGCGGGGGCGGGAGTTCGAATTTCAGATTTGCGATTTTAGATTTCAGATTTGGAGACTTACGATTTGCGATTCCAGGTCAAACCCATCTCGAGGGGTCGACCGGACGCAGGCTAGATCTGCAATCTGCAATCTAAAATCTAAAATCTGAAATCAACAATCTGCAATCTGAAATTCCACATGCCCCGCCCTTCCCGCGTCAGTACTTCACGATGGCGGCGAACGATTTCGGGTCCAGGGACGCGCCTCCGACCAGGGCGCCGTCGATCTCCTCTTGCGCCATGAGCGCGGAAGCATTTTCTGGTTTCACCGAGCCGCCGTAGAGGATGCGCAACTGGCTGGCGAATTCCTCGCCGAAGATCTCGGAGGCTTCGCGCCGGATCACGGCATGGGCTTCGGCGGCGAGTTCGGGAGTCGCCGTCTTTCCCGTGCCAATGGCCCAGACGGGCTCATAGGCGACCACCAGCTTCGCGGCTTTCTTGTTGGAGAGGGCGTGGAAGGCGCGAACGCACTGCCGGCGCAGGACATCGTCCGTCATGCCGGCTTCGCGCTCCTCGAGCACTTCGCCAACGCAGCAGATAGGGGTGAACCCGGCTTCCAGGGCGGTTTTCAGGCGGAGGTTGACGGTATCGTCGGTCTCCCCGAAGTACTGCCGCCGCTCCGAGTGTCCGATGATGACGTGCTTCACGCCCAAGGCGAGCAGCTGGGCCGCGGAAGTTTCTCCGGTGAACGGGCCCTCTTCTTTCCAGTGAATGTTCTGGGCGCCGATGAAGACATTGGATCCTTTGGCCGCGTCGAGTGCCGCCGGCAGGTCCAGGAATGGAGGGCAGACGACGATTTCGTCGCGCGTGTGTCCGGAGACCAGGGGCAGGAATGCCTGGAAGAAGTCACGAGTCTGGTCTGGAGTCTTGTACATCTTCCAGTTGGCGGCCATTACTTTCTTACGCATGATTTGCCTTTCCTTATGAATTCGTGAATTGGTCCCCTGATTTCTTTCAGCTAACCGCACTCAACTTATAGAGTACGGGTATGCATCTCCAACACTCCGATCACGACCCGTACGATCTGGAGCGCTTTTTGCGAGCGCAGGATCGTGTTTTGGACCAGATGTTCGCCGAACTGCGGGCCGGATACAAACGCAGCCACTGGATGTGGTTCATCTTTCCCCAGATCCGAGGGCTGGGACGAAGCCCAATCTCGGTCGAATACGCAATCTCCACTCGCGAAGAAGCACTGGCCTATCTGCATCACCCGATCCTGGGGCCGCGACTGAAGGAGTGCACCGAACTGGTTCTCGCGGTGGAAGGCCGGTCAGCCAGAGACATCTTTGGATCCCCGGATGACATGAAATTCCGGTCATGCATGACTCTGTTCCACCAGGTCTCGCCTGACGAAAACATCTTTCAACGAGCGCTCGATAGGTACTTCGAAGGAGTGCCTGACCGGCTGACCCTGGAGCGCCTGTAATCACTTCTTGTCCGTCAGGGCTTCGACCCCCGGCAGCTTTTGTCCCTCCAGGAATTCCAGGGACGCTCCGCCCCCGGTGGAAATGTGGGTGATCTTGTCAGCGACGTTGGCTGCTTTGACGGCTGCGACGGAATCGCCGCCGCCCACAATGGAGATGGCGCCGCCATTGTCCGCGACCGCATGGGCGATCTTGAACGTGCCCTTGGAGAATCCGGGAATCTCGAAGACCCCCATGGGACCGTTCCACACGATGGTTCGAGCGGTGGCCACCGCTTCGGAGAACAGTTCAATCGTCCTGGGGCCTATGTCGAGCGCCATCTTGTCAGCGGGAATGGACTGGCCTTCCCCGACCTGCTGAATTACGGCGTTGGCCTCGGGCTTCATCGCGACCACGTGATCCACCGGCAAAAGGAATTTCAGGTTGCGCTTCCTGGCGTCGGCCAGCAGTTGCCTGGCCAAATCGACCTTGTCGGCTTCCACCAGGGACTTGCCGACTTCCTGTCCCTGGGCCTTGAGAAACGTGTAGGCCATGCCACCGCCGATAATCAGAGCGTTCACTTTGGTCATCAGGTTCTGGATGACTCCGATTTTGTCGCTTACCTTCGCCCCACCCAAAATCGCGACGAAGGGCTGCTCCGGAGCCTGCAGAGCCTGGCCGAGATACTTCAGCTCTTTTTCCATGAGCAGCCCGGCGGCACATTGCTTCATGAAGTGCGTGATGCCCTCGGTGGAGGCATGGGCGCGATGGGCGGAGCCGAAGGCGTCATTGACGTAGTATTCGGCAAGTTTGGAGAGTTGCTTGGCGAAGTTGGGATCGTTGGCTTCTTCTTCCGCGTGGAAGCGCAGGTTCTCCAGCAGCAGAGTCTGGCCCATCTCCAACTGGGTGGCGACTTCTTCGGCTTCGGGACCGACGCAATCCGGGCAAAATCCCACATTTTCCCCGCGCGCCAGTTCCTTGTCGAGCAGCATGCGCAGGCGTTCGGCCACGGGCTTCAGGCTCATCTTGGGATTGGGCTTGCCCTTGGGACGGCCCAGGTGCGAGGCCAGGATCAGGCGCGCGCCGTGGCGCAGGGCATATTCGATAGTGGGCAGAGTCTCACGGATGCGGGTGTCGTCCATGACGCGGCCGTCGTCGAGGGGTACATTGAAATCGACGCGCATGAACACACGGTTTCCATTGAGCGGGAGATCACGGATGGAAAGCTTGGACATGGGTGGAGTCCTCGTACTGGGATCGTGATGGGATGCGGGTGGCTTGCGGCGCCCGGCCCCTTTTCGGTTGCAGGCAGCGCGGGCGAAAGCGCCCGCGCCGCATGGCAGGTGGTTAGAGGCCCTTGCCGGCGATGTAGTTGATCAGGTCGCGCACCCGGCAGGAGTATCCCCACTCATTGTCATACCAGGAGATCACCTTGACGCAGTTGCCGCCGACCACCAGCGTACAGGGCGCATCTACGATCGAGGACCGCGAGTCGCCCTTGAAGTCGGACGAAACCAGTTCATGCTCCTCATAACCGAGGTATCCCTTCAACGCGCCCGACTCAGACGCCTTCTTCAGTGCCGCATTTACTTCTTCCTTTGTGGTCTTTTTCTCGACCCAGCAGACCAGGTCGACCACCGAAACATTGGGAGTGGGCACACGCATGGAGAATCCGTCGAGCTTGCCGCCGAGTTCCGGGATCACCAGCTTCAGCGCCTTGGCCGCCCCGGTTGTGGTGGGAATCATGGACAAGGCAGCGGCGCGGGCGCGGCGCAGATCCTTGTGCGGAAAGTCCAGAATCACCTGGTCGTTGGTGTAAGAGTGAATCGTCGTCATGGTGCCGCTGACGATCTTGAACTCGTCATTGATCACCTTGGCCACGGGCGCCAGGCAGTTCGTCGTGCACGAGGCATTGGAGATGATGTTGTGCTTTGTTGCGTCGTACTTGTCGTGGTTGACGCCCAGCACCACGGTGACGTCTTCATTCTTCGCCGGGGCCGAGATGATCACTTTCTTCACCGGCCCGCGCAGATGTTTCTTGGCGTCATTGGCATCGGTGAAGCGGCCGGTCGACTCGATTACCACCTGGGCGCCGACGGAGTCCCAGGGCAGCGCTGCCGGGTCTTTCTCCTTGAAGACCTTGATGGTCTTGCCGTCGACCGTGATGCTGTCGCTTCCGGCGGAGACCTGGTTGGGCAGGTTGCCCAGCACGGAATCGTACTTGAGCAGATGAGCCAAAGTCTTGGGTTCGGTCAGATCGTTGACCGCGACGAACTCCAGGTTGGGATCCTTGAGCGAAGCGCGCAATACGTTACGGCCGATTCGTCCAAAACCATTAATGCCTATTTTGATTGCCATGTTTCCTCCGTAAATTTATGAGGCCCGAACAGATGTCGTTTACGTTTGAGTGGTAAACCTTTGATGTTAGCAGGGAAGGGGAATCGCCGTAAACGTTCACGCCATTACTCTTGGAGCAGACCATGATTGTGAACCGGAACACAACGGACTTTGAAGGCACTTGAAGATCCTGTAATTCAAGGGTTTTGAAGCCACCATGGTCCTGCCGGGTCCCGTATGCCTTGTGTGACCGGAATCACTCCCCGCAGAGACCGTTATCACTGTCGGAAATCGCACCTGCTTCTGTAATAGAGAAGCGGATCGAGCGGCACGCGCTTTCGCGTAACTCCCCAAAAAACGAGGCTGGCAATGGTCAACGACGACGTTGTGAAATGCCCCCTGTGCGGCGGATTCACCCACATCCAGAATCCCGCCCTGCTGGAAGCTCTGCACAATCCCGGGCTAAGGGAGCAGGTGGAGAACTTCATCCGGGAACTGCTGAAGTCGCCGGTGGAGGAAGGCAGTCCGGTGACAGCCAGTCCCGCCCGCCGCGATTTTCAAAAGGACGTTCACGGTTGGAACCCGTGCGTGCCCATGTGGAGGCGCAGCTCAAAGGAATAAAACTCGAGCCCAGAGGACAATTTATGAAGACAAAGAAAATCCTGATTCTTGGTGCCGCGGGAAGAGACTTTCACAATTTCAACGTCGTGTTTCGAGGCGACTCCGAGTACAGCGTAGTCGGATTCACCGCCACCCAGATTCCCGGGATCGCCAACCGGCGTTATCCCGCCGAACTGGCAGGGCCGCTCTATCCCGCCGGAATCCCGATTTTCGAGGAGAAAGACCTTGAGCACCTTGTCGAGGAGCACGAGGTCGATGCCGTGGTTTTTTCCTACAGCGATATTTCGCACCAGAACCTGATGCACCTGGCGTCGCGGGTGGTGACGACGGGAGCGGATTTCTGGCTGCTGAGTTCGCAACGCACGCAGCTGGAATCCAGCGTTCCGGTCATCTCCATCTGCGCCGTACGCACCGGGTGCGGCAAGAGCCCGATCGGGCGATTCGTGGCCTCCGAGCTACGGCGCGAGGGCCACAAAGTCGTGGTCGTGCGCCATCCGATGCCCTATGGTGATCTCGCGGCGCAGGCGGTCCAGCGGTTCGCGGTGGTGGACGATCTCGACAAGCATCAGTGCACGATCGAAGAGCGCGAAGAGTATGAGCCTCATCTCCGCGAGGGAACCATCGTGTACGCGGGAGTGGACTACGGGCGCATCCTGCGGCAGGCGGAGCAGGAAGCCGACATCGTCATCTGGGACGGGGGCAACAACGATACGCCTTTCTATAGCTCGGACCTGGAGATCGTGGTAGCGGATCCGCACCGGCCGGGGCACGAACTCTCGTATTACCCGGGGGAAGTGAACCTCAGGCGGGCCGACGTTGTGGTCATCAACAAGGTGGATACGGCGGCGCCCCAGGACGTGGAGACTGTCCGCAAGAACATCCGCATCAGCAATCCGCGGGCTCGCGTAGTGGAGACGGCCTGCCGCGTGTCTATTTCCGAACCCGCGCTGGTCAAGGGGCGCAGAGTCCTGGTGGTTGAAGATGGCCCGACGCTGACGCATGGCGAAATGCCGTATGGGGCGGGCGTAGTGGCCGCGCGGCAATGCGGCGCGGCGGAACTGGTGGATCCTCGACCGTATGCCGTGGGCTCGATCCGCTGGACGTACGAGCACTATCCGCACCTGACTAGCCTGCTGCCTGCCATGGGATACAGCGCCATGCAGCGCCATGAACTGGAAGAGACCATCAACCGGGTCGATTGCGATCTGGTGCTGGTCGCCACCCCCATCGACCTGGGGCATCTGGTCAAACTGAACAAGCCCAGCCTGCGTGTCACCTATGAAGTTGAGGACGTAACGCATCCCGGCCTGGGCGAGATTCTGACGCAGTTCGCACGCCACAAATCCGGAGTGGTGGTCTAGATGAAGGTCCGCCACTCACGCGATGGACGGGAGTGTCACGCAGGCAGGGAATGGCGATTCCAGATTGTGGATTTCAGACTGCGGATTGAAGGCCGGCTTGCGGAGGATTGGGTTCGGAAAACCCGAACTGGGTCATGCGCACGCCTGGGTGGGTTACGGAGGAAATCATGTTAGTAAGCAAGCAGCAGGCTCTTGATTATCACAATGGGCCTCGCCCGGGAAAGATCGAAGTCACCCCCACGAAGCCGTGTCGCACGCAGCGGGATCTGAGCCTGGCATATACGCCGGGTGTGGCCGAGCCGTGCCTGGAAATTCAGAAGAATCCGCAAGATGCGTTCCAATACACCGGCCGCGGCAATCTGGTCGCGGTGCTGAGCAACGGAACCGCGGTCCTCGGTCTGGGAGACATCGGAGCGCTTGCCGGCAAACCCGTGATGGAGGGCAAGGCGGTGCTGTTCAAGCGCTTCGCGGACGTAGACGTTTTCGACATCGAAGTCAACAGTCACGACCCGGAAGAGATCATCAAGCTTTGCCAGTTGCTGGAGCCGACTTTCGGCGGAATTAATCTGGAAGATATTAAGGCCCCGGACTGCTTCCTCATCGAGGAGACGCTGCGCAAGACCATGAAGATCCCGGTGTTTCACGATGACCAGCACGGCACGGCCATTATTTCCGGGGCGGCGTTGCTGAATGCGCTGGAGGTGGTGGGCAAGGACATCCGCAAGGTGCGGGTGGTGTTCAACGGCGCCGGGGCTGCCGGTATTGCCTGCGCCGAGCACTACGTCCGGCTGGGAGTGAAGCGCGAGAACATCATTTTGTGCGACACCAAAGGCGTGGTCTACAAGGGCCGCAAAGAAGGGATGAATAAGTACAAGGAGCGGTTCGCGCGGGAAACAAACCTGCGGACCCTTGGGGAAGCGCTCGCCGGCGCGGATGTATTTGCCGGGTTGTCGGTGAAAGGAGCGCTCACCCCGGAAATGATTTGCTCGATGGGGCCGGATCCGATCGTTTTCGCCATGGCGAATCCAGATCCGGAGATCACCTATGAAGAGGCGAAGGCGTGCCGGAGCGATGTCATCATCGCCACCGGGCGTTCCGACTATCCCAACCAGGTCAACAATGTGCTGGGCTTTCCCTTCATCTTCCGGGGAGCGCTCGATGTTCGGGCAACCGCCATCAATGAAGAGATGAAGCTGGCGGCAACCCACGCGCTGGCGGATCTGGCAAAAGAAGATGTCCCCGACTCGGTGTGCCGGGCGTATGGCGTCTCCCGCTTGCAGTTTGGCCGTGAGTACCTGATTCCCAAGCCGTTCGATCCGCGGGTGCTGATGTGGGAAGCCTCGGCAGTGGCGGAGGCCGCGATGGCTACGGGAGTGGCACAGCAACCCGTCGACCTGGAGGCTTACCGCGGGCAACTGGAGCGGCGGTTGGGCAAGGCATACGAGGTTTCGCGCACCATGATTCACAAGGCGCAGGCCAACCCCAAGCAAGTTGTCTTCCCGGAAGGCGATAACCAGAAGATCCTGCGGGCGTGCCACGCGCTAGTCGAGGAAAAAATCGGCAAGCCCATCCTGCTGGGGGATGTCGAGAAGATCCGGCTGAAGGCGCGCGAGTTAGGGGTGAATCTGGAAGGGATGCAGATCGTCGATCCGACTAAATCGGAGCACCGCGAACTCTACATCCACGAACTGTTCCGGTTGCGGCAACGGCGCGGAGTTACGCTGCAGGAAGCTTCCACGCTGATTGACGACCGCAACGTGTTCGGCTCGATGATGGTACACATGGGTGCCGCCGATGCGCTGGTGTCGGGAGTCACGCAGCATTTTTCCGATACTATTCGTCCCGCGCTGCAGATTGTCCGCATGCGCGAGGGCCTGCACCGGGTCTCGGGTTGCTACGCGATTATTACGCGCAAAGGCGAGGTTTTTTTCCTGGCGGATACCAGCGTCAACATCGAGCCCACGGCGGAGGACCTGGTCGAGATCGCATTGTGCACCGCCCACATGGCGCGGCGGTTTGACCTAGTCCCGCGGGTGGCGATGCTCTCGTTCTCCACATTTGGAGCCGTGGACCATCCCATCTGCAGCAAGGTGCGGAAAGCTGTGGAACTGATCCGCTATGCCGATCCGACCCTGATCGTGGATGGGGAGATCTCGGCCGATGACGCCTTATCGCCGGAGGTCATTGACGAGTTCTATCCTTTCAGTGCGCTCAAGGGCGGGGCGAATGTGCTGATCTTCCCGGATCTGGCTTCGGCCAATATCGCGTGCAAGCTGGCGGCCAAGATCGGCGGAGGAGAGCTGATAGGCCCGATTCTCATGGGCATGAGCCGTCCGGTGCACGTGCTGCAACGCACGGCCACGGTGGAAGAGGTAGTGAATGTGGCCGCCATCGCGGTGGTGGATGCACAAGAGAATGACACTTACCTGCATCCCCATGTGCGCGTCGCGGTTGAGCCGGAGCTGGTGGGAGAGGACTAAGGGCGGGAGCAGGGGCAAGGGTTCAGCGTTTCAAGTTACTAATGTCGGGTTGTGCCGGGGAGCATCCGACATGTCTGAAAGTTGCGCCCGCAGTGGTTTAATTGGCATCTAAGTCCTCGTGTCGAGGAGAGTTCCGCATGTCCACACTGTGGAAGTCGCGATACGCGCAGCGCACGCTGGGGATTAAGGGCTCGGCAATCCGCGAGCTTCTGAAGGTCACGCAGAAGCCGGAGATCATTTCGTTCGCCGGAGGCCTGCCCGCGCCGGATGTATTTCCGGTGCAGCGCTTCGAAGAGGCCTGTCAAAAGGTCCTCTCCGAGCAAGGGGCGCAAGCACTGCAGTACGGAACGACCGAGGGATATCAACCCCTGCGGGAGATGATTGCCCGCAACCTGGCGCGCTATGGAATCGTTGCCGGCGCCGACAACGTCCTGATCACTTCCGGATCGCAACAGGCGCTCGACCTCATTGGCAAGCTGCTCATCAATCGCGGAGACCGCGTTCTGGTGGAAGCGCCCACGTACCTGGGGGCGCTGCAGGCTTTCAATGTGTATGGAGCGCAGTATGTTTCCGTCCCGGTAGATGAAGACGGCCTCCAGACCGAGCAGCTGGATTCCAGCCTGCGGGCTGGACCGAAGTTCATGTACGTGCTGCCCAATTTCCAGAATCCGGCGGGAGTCACGCTGTCGGAAGGGCGCCGCCACCAGTTGATCCTGCTGGCGGACAAGTACGGTATTCCAATCATTGAGGATGACCCCTACGGGCAGTTGCGGTATGAGGGGGAGCACATCGCGCCGCTGGTGGTGCTGGACCGCGAAAATGTGCGCCGCGACAATGGCTTTACCCTGGGGAACGTGATCTACATGAGCACCTTCTCCAAGACTCTGGCGCCCGGGATCCGGCTGGCGTGGATCGTGGCTCCGGAAGACGTCATCAGCAAGATCGTGCAATTGAAGCAGGCCGCCGACCTGCATACCTCCACTTTCAATCAGCATGTGGCTTACGAAGTGGCGCGCGACGGCTTTCTGGATCAGCACGTGAAGTTGATCCGCCAGGTTTATCGCGAACGGCGCGACGCGATGCTGCATGCTTTGCACGACTATTTTCCGTCCGAGGTGACCTGGACGCATCCCAAGGGCGGGTTGTTCCTGTGGGTGACCATGCCGGAAGGCACGGATTCACAGGCGCTGCTGCGCGCGGCTTTGGCGGAGAATGTAGCCTTCGTGCCGGGTGACAGTTTTTATCCTGGAAACGGCAACGGGCATGAAGGCGGTCGGCACATGCGGTTGAACTTCTCGCACTCGCAGCCAGACCTGATTCATGAGGGAATTCGCAGGCTGTCGGTGGCGGTGAAGATGCAACTGCGCGGCAACCACGCAATCCGGTAACGCCCGGTTCCGGACAGTTCAGGGTGGCTTGTGTAGCGGGGCAAGCGGTCCGCAGCCCCGCGTCTGCATTCTGTGATTACGGTCACATCTGGGGGTGATACAGGGCATCGCCACGCCTTCCCTCCCTCGCCAGACTGAGTTAGGGTCGCGGGAGGTGGTCCATGCCAGTCACCATTCTCACCATCATCATTGCGGTCTTGGTATTAGCCGGCGGGCTGTTTGTGCTGCGGGCCGTCCCCGGGATTCGTGCGTACTTTCACTACCGGGGAGAGCGCCTCGTGACCTGTCCGGAAACCCATAAGGCGGAAGCAGTAAAAGTTGCGGCCGGAGAAGCCGGGCTGGGAGCATTTTTCAACGAACCCACGCTGCGTCTGAACGAATGCTCGCGCTGGCCTGAGCGCGAAAATTGCGGCCAGGATTGCCTGCAGCAAGTCGAAGACGACTCCCAAAGCTGCCTGCTATGGAATATCGTTTCCAAGTGGTACGAAGGGAAGAGCTGCGTTTTCTGCCAAAAGCCAATCGGTGCCCTGCGCCAGTGGGATCACGCGCCCGCGCTGCTGGGTCCAGACTTCAAAACCACGGAGTGGAAGGCGGTTCAACCCGAGAAGCTGCCGGACATTTTTTCCAGCCATCAACCAGTGTGCTGGAATTGCCACGTGACGGAAACCTTCCGGCGGGCCCACCCTGAGTTAGTCACCGACCGCCCCGTGGAGATTAAGCGCAGGGCTTAGGGCGTTAGGGCTTAGGGCTTTGGCGGCCGCGGAGTCGAAACAGTTTCTGTTTGATTCAGCCCGGAATTCCGATCCTCGCTTCGTATCGATTCGTTGGCGCGGACTTCAAAGATCCACGTCTCGCGTAGCGGCGGACCCATTGGTCCGCCCTGTGAGTTCTCCGACTACAACCGGACTGCGGTTATCCCTGGGCAGATCGCCATCATGATCAAACCTTCCCCGGACGAATGCGTCCGGGGCTACGTCGCACAGGGTGGGCACCCTTCAGTGTGATTTGTGGGAGAGCTTGCGGTTGATGTCGGGCCAGAATTCTCTGAAGACGATCGTAATGGTGTCAAAAGCGAGTTGCGACGCCCATACGTTGGCGGTGTTCTCCAGAGTTCGATCGGACTTGACGAAGCGTGGACCATTGGGAGATGGGAGCAAGGTGCTGCGGGGATGATAGCTGTAAGTTGAAATCGCCGCCGCCAAGGCGCTGCCCACGACCTCCGAGTAATTGAACTGCGTCTTTCCGGAGTCGCTGCGGGTGAGGAAAATGCGGCTGACGCCGTAGCCCGCTTTGTGCACGAATCCCCCCTTCTCAGAGTGATAGAACCGGGGGTCCTGGTGCAGGATCGAAGGCAGTATGGCACTGGTGAGGAAGTTCTCAATCGCGCCGTCCGCAAAAGATGTCGCGTAACGTTTTCCATAAGCTCCCCAACCCTGGCCATAGGCCGGTTCGGCATCGCTCGCCTGGTTAATTGCCGCCAGTATTCCGTACCAGGGGTACTCGATGTAATCGAAGGAGCCGCGGGCGACCACGGCGAACTTCTGCTTAGTGCTCAGGGGAGGAATCTTTCCGGTATTCTCCAGGCTCAAAAAATTGGGCAATGCGTAAAACAGCCGGTCGTTGGAAGTGCCCGAGGGAGCAGGTTTACCGGTGCCGCTGGCCTCCACAGGTTTGCCCGGAGTTTGCTGGGTTTCCTCCTGAATGGCGGGCGGGGGTGATGGCTTGTCGGAAGAAGGCGGAGTCTGGGCCACACTCAGCCAGGAGAGCAAGTTGAGCGCCACCGAACCGGCGGTGAGCCGTGCGAGAAACTGTGTCGACAAATTATTCCCCCAGACGGAAGACTTAAAGGCGGCGCGTGCGCAATTTAGTTCTTAATTTTACCAGCGCTCCGGCGGCTTTCAGCCTGGCGTGTAGTTACGTTGGGTGTACACAGTTGGACGTACGGCCTGCATTTCCCACTTCGGATCAAAGTCGAGCTTTCATGCGTTATCACCGGCAGGGCCAGGAACAGCAAGTTAGTATAGATACGGATCATGCTGGCAGTCAGATCAGTCGAGGGCAATCATGGCGGAACCGAGTTACGAAGAACTGAAAGCGAAATTGGCTCAACTGGAAAAGGAAGTGGAGACCAAGAAGCGCAGCGGAGACCTGATTTTCAAGGTCGGCGAAAAGGGCGGGGTCAGTGTTTATGGGCTGGGCCGATTTCCGGTCACACTGTACTACGAACAATGGAATCGCCTGCTGGGCGCCGCGAATGAGATTAAGGCTTTCATGGAAGAGAATAAGTCCCGGCTTAAGCTCAAAGAACATGGCTAGCTCGGGTCCCGGATTCGGGGACCTGAGTTTGTTGGTTGCGTGCCGGGGAGGAATCCGCGTGCCCCTGGCGCCGGCGTAATGACCGGGCGTCGGTTGCCTGCCGATAAGCCGGCGCATCTTTTGGCAGAGCTTGCCTTGATGGTCCGGCTCGTGGCGGCGATCATTCGCCGCTTTAATCCAAATTTTATTTGTTCATTATCGCTGCCTGCATTTATTCTGTGGCGTCGTTGTAGCTGCAGTGTGCACCAACCTTATGTCTGCGAAATGTGCCCATGCTGAGGTTCTTGAGGCGTTGGAAAACCCGGATTGTGCTGTTCTTCGCCGTCGTCGGCCCGGGATTTATTACCGCAAACGTCGACAATGATGCGGGCGGCATCCTGACCTACTCATCTGCCGGGGCGCAGTTTGGACATCTTCTGCTATGGACGATGATCCCGATCACGCTGGCGCTGATCGTGATTCAGGAGATGTGCGCCCGCATGGGAGCGGTGACGGGGAAGGGGCTCAGCGATCTGATCCGCGAGGAATTTGGGCTGCGCATCACCTTCCTGATGATGCTGGGCATCCTGGTAATCAACTTCGGCAACGTGGTCACCGAATTTATCGGAATCGCGACCAGCCTGGAATTGTTCGGGCTGGCACGGATATATACCGTACCGGTGTGCGCGGTCATTGTCTGGTTGATCGTGGTGAAGGGGCAGTACAAGACGGTGGAGAAAGTTTTCCTGGCAGCATCCTTCTTCTATGTGACCTACATTTTCGCGGGAATCCTGGCGCATCCCCTGTGGAAGGACGCTACTATTGCAACCTTCAAACCGCCTGACCTGCACGCCTTTCGCGATCAAGCGTACTTGTTCATGGTGATTGGCGTGGTAGGGACGACGATCGCGCCGTGGATGCAGTTCTACCTGCAGTCGTCGATCGTGGAGAAGGGGGTGACGCGGCGGGGATACAGGGCGTCGCGCCTCGATGTAGTGACGGGATGCATTTTTACCGACGTGGTGGCGTGGTTCATCATCGTGGCGTGCGCCGCGACCCTGTATGTTCACGGCTTTCGCGACATTAAGTATGCCGCCGATGCCGCGCAAGCCTTGAAACCCCTGGCGGGCGACTACGCCTACATTCTGTTCGCGGTGGGATTGTTCAACGCTTCACTGTTCGCGGCGTCGATATTGCCGCTGTCCACCGCTTACACGGTCTGCGAGGGTTTGGGCTTTGAATCCGGAGTGGGCCGCAAGTTCGGGGAGGCGCCGTTCTTTTACTGGCTCTACACCCTGCTTATCGCGGCGGGCGGGGCGTTAGTGCTGATGATCCCGTCGGAGCGGCTGGTTAATATTGTGCTGTGGTCGCAGGTGCTGAACGGGGTGGTTCTTCCATTTGTTCTGGTATTCATGCTGCTGTTGATCAACAAGAAGGAACTGATGGGGGAATACACCAATACGCGGCTGTTTAACGTGGTTGCGTGGGCGACGACGGCGATCGTGATCGGGTTATCGGTGGCGTGGATGTACGCGTCGATAGGCGGAAAGACCGGGGGCTGAGCTACAGCAACTTGCCGTCGACCAGATCGTTCACCAGGGTGCGGTCGGCCTCGAGAAAATCGAAGTCGCGAAGGTCTTCGGGCCGGGCCCATTGCAGGTCGCGGAAGATGCGGTTTTCCAGTTCTCCCTTGTACTCCCGCACCACATAGAAGCGAAGTTCCACCATGCCGCCGTTGGGATATTCGTGTTGAATGCGGGAGACTTCATCTCCGATAGTCGCGAGAATGCCCAGTTCTTCTTCCAGTTCACGCCGTAAGGCGTCACGGGGCTGCTCGCCTTCCTCAATCTTTCCCCCGGGAAATTCCCATTTCAAGGGCATGGTTTGATGGCGCGTGCGCTGGCAGACCAGGAGCTTGCCGTCTTGCACGAGGAGCGCTGCCACGACGCGTTTCATGGCTGCGCCGGGGCCGAGGCTTGAAGTGCGCTGGCCACGGGATCGACGCAGCTGGTGAAGGTAAAGGCAAAAGCCGCCAGGCCGGGGGAGCAGCGCAGTTCCAGCTCATGAACGGCGAATTCGTGGTTGTCGACCAGGAAGTACATGCGCGCGGAATCCACGACGAGGTAGCTCTCTGCTTCGCCTCTTGAAGTGGTTCGAAATCGCGTGTCGCGCGTGGCCTGCTTGCGCGTGAGGGGCTGGCCATCCTGGAAGATCACGACTTCGGCCGACTGGGAACGGGGGCTGGCCATGACCAAGTTTACGGCGGCTGCTTCATATTTCAAACGCAGGGTGTGAGGGCCTTCCTCTACTGCTTCGAAGTATTCCGCCGTCGAAGCCCAGCGGCCGGTGGCGTAGAAGTAGTTCTCCTGCATTTCGCCGGTGAAGGCATAGTCTGCGACCTGGTCTTCCTTGAACCCGCCTTCGTTGCCGATGCGGCCGCGTGCATTCCCCAGGTAAAGTTCGCCGCTGGGCCGATAACACACGGCGCCGGCGTGATCCTCCTCGCGCAGCGGGTCCAGGAGGGGCGGCAGATCCAGGGCGGGATCGATCTCCCGCAGCAACTCCTGAATCACCTGCTCGCACTCGAGATATCCGCCCTCGCCAAAATGCCCGTAGCGCAGATAACCATCTTTGTCGAGCAGGTATTTGGTGGGCCAGTAGCGGTTGGCGAAGGCTTTCCAGATCTCGCGCTGGCTGTCGATCACGATGGGGTAGGTGAGACCGAACTCTCGAATGCCGCGCTCGACATTGGATTCGTATTGCGCAAAGGTAAATTCGGGCGTGTGCACGCCTATGACGGTCAGCCCCGGGTCACGGTAGCGGTGGTGCCATGCCTGCACGTAGGGCAGAGTGCGAATGCAGTTCACGCAAGTGTAATCCCAGAAATCGACCAGGACCGCGCGGCCGCGCAGTTGCCGGAAACTGAGGGGAGGGGAATTCAGCCAGACGCGCCCGATCTCGGGGGCGCGCACCTTGCCCTTTTCCACTCTCATGGGCGAGAAGCTTCCAGCTTTTCGCCGACCAGCCGGGCGCAGTATTGCACCAGCGCCTGGTGTTCAGGAGTGAAGGCGGCGGGGAAGTGGCTATCAATGTCCAGTTCGCCTACCACCCTGCCATGCGCAAAAACCGGGACCACGATTTCGGAGCGTGTTTCGAGCGAGCAGGCCAGGTATCGCGGATCTTTGCTCACGTCGTCCACGACCACGGTGTGGCCGCTGGAGGCGGCGGCGCCGCAGATGCCCTGGTTGAGCGGAATGCGGGTGTGAGGCGTCATGGCGCCCTCAAAGGCTCCCAGCACCAGCACGGGAGGCTCGGCTCCCGGCTCCAGGAGGTAAAAGCCCACCCAGTTGTACTTCAGCATGCGCTCATGCAGAAGCTTCACCATGCCTTGCATGAGTTCGGCAGCGCTGCGGGTGGATTGCGCGAGTTCGGTGACATCGGAGCGGACTTCCTCGATTCGGGCAGCGACGGCCATAGATGGAATCTTAACTCAGGGGACGCGATTGCCGGCAATGGAAGGTACGACGGCTCTGATCCCGCGGATCCCTTGCGGCCGCGGGAACCGGTCAGGCTGGATGGCCCACGCCAGAGCGTCAAGCCCGCGCAATAGAGTGGGGGCGGGGGTATTGAGGAATTCGTCGCGAATGCAGTAAACCCGCCCGCTGGCCGCAGCAGGAGTATTCTGCCAGCCGCGATCGGCCACAATCTTTTCGAGAGGAACGCGGTCTCCGGCCCCGCACCAGGCCGCGATGATGATGTCGGGATTGAGGCGCGTGAGTTCATCGCGGGAGATCGGAAGGCCGGGTTGGGCCAGGAACGAGCCGCCAGCGGCCTGGACCAGCTCCGCGACCCAGGGCTGCGAGGCGATGACCGGCTTCCCCCACTCTTCGCAGAGAACAGTGGGCATCAAGCTGTTTGCGGCCCGCTGCCGCACGGTCTCGATGCGCTGTTGCATGTTGCCTATGACGGCATCGCCTGGTGCCGCGCGGCCAATGATTCCGGCAATGGCTGCGATATCGTCATAGATGTCGGCTAATGTTTTTGGAGCTAATCCCAGGAAGCGAATCCCGGCTTTGAGAATCTCGGTGACTGCCTTCTCCTGGTAAGGGACCGAAGCGATGACCAGGTCAGGACGGGCGGCGAGGATCTGCCCCGCGTTGGCAGTCCAGGAATCGGCTAGGATCGTCGGGACCCGCTGCGCCAGGGCGGGGACGACATCCACGCAATAACGAGTGCACGCGACCACGCGATCCAACTCGCCAATGGCGTCGAGCGTCACGGTCGCGCTGGGCTGCAAGCAGGCGATCCGTCGCGGGCCGTGATTGCCGGACATAATTCCATCTTATTCGAAACGTGGTACCTGGCTCAGGCCCGGTGCGGGTTGAGGCGGTATTAGGGCGACAACAGCAGCGCAGACCCGCTCATCTAATACACATTCCTGAAAGCCAGGGTTTAGGAGGGTTGCTTGTTGAGGCAAGATTCGGTCTGCAGAACGTTGCTGGGAATTCTTCTGTTTGTGAGCCTGGCGGGAGCTGCGGCGAATGCCGCGAGTTATACCTTGACCATGACCGTGAACGGTACCGGCAGCGGCACGGTAACCAGCAACCCGGCGGGGATCAGTTGCAAGCCCACGTGCTCGGCAGCTTTCGCAGCGGGGACGATAGTGAAATTGACCGCGGTACCCGCGACTGGGTCCTATCTTGCGGGATGGAGTGGAGCCTGCAAGGGCACGAGCAATACCTGCACGCTCACCCTAAACAGCAACCTGGCGGTGACCGCAACTTTCAACCTCAACCAGACGGTGAAGGTGCTGAACCACATTATCTTCATGGCGCAGGAAAACCGCAGCCTGGATCACTACTGGGGAGCGCTACGGGAGTACTGGCGGCAGAATAAATTCTCCGACATTTCTTACGACGGGCTGCCGCAGTTCAATCCTGTTTCCGGCGCGGCGCCGCTCTACGGCCCGCCACCGACGAACCCGGGATGCGACCCAAATTACCCGCCGCCGAACGATTGCGTGGAGGACGGCAACAGTCCAAGCATCTCGTCCTACAAGCTGATTACCGAATGCATTGAGAATCCCAGCCCGTCGTGGAACGAGAGTCATGTGGACTGGAACCTTTCCAATCCCGTCTCCAGCACGCCAACGTTGGATGGGTATGTCTATACCAGCGGTCATGACGCCCGCAACATCGTTCCCCAGTATTACGACACGAATGGTATTCGCAGCATGGGGTATTACGACGGCACGGACCTGAACTACTACTACTACATGGCGTCGCGGTTCGCGACTTCGGACCGGTGGTTCGCGCCCGCCATGGCGCGTTCTCAGCCCAACCGCGATTACCTGATTGCCGCGACATCGCAAGGCTACGTGTATCCCATTGGAACCAACAGCAAAGACCAGTCGCTGCTCACCGCGCAGACTATTTTCCAGAAGCTGCAGAATGCCGGAATCAGCTGGAAGATCTATGTCAACCCGCAGAACACGCCGTGTGCGTCTAACCCAACCGCGCAGTGCCTGCTGACCCAGAGCTACATCCAGGATTTCCAGTGGGGACAGACCATACCGGCGAATTATCCTAACAATCTGGTCCCCATTTCGCAGTACTTCACCGACCTGCAGAACGGAACCCTGCCCCAGGTGGCCATGATCGAACCCGCTTCCGCGGCTGGACTGGACGAGCACGGATCGGACTCGGACCAGTACCCCATTCACATTCAGCTGGGAGCGCAGTACGTGGAGTCATTGATCAATGCGCTGATGACGAGCAGTTCGTGGAAGGACTCGGCGTTTATTCTTACCTATGACGAGGGCGGCGGGCTCTACGACCACGTGCCTGCCCACAGTACGGTGAATCCGGACGGAATCAAGCCTGTGGACCTGCAACCGACCGATATCTGCACCGGCACCACCGGTCCGAACTGCGATTTCACTTACACGGGATATCGCGTCCCGTTACTGGTAGTGTCGCCCTATGCCAGGAAGCATTACGTGAACCATACAGCCGCGGACTATACGGCGATTTTGCGGCTGATTGAAACCCGTTTCGGATTGACGTCGCTTACCCGGCGGGACGCCAACCAGCAGAACATGACCGGATTTTTCAACTTCAATTTTCCACCCTGGGTGACGCCGCCCACGCCGCCGGCGCAATATACGGGCGGGTCATGCTATCTGAATCAGTTACCCTAACGGCTCTTTCCAGCCCGTTCCGTCTGAAAGAGGGCCTTGGATAAGGCATCAAGCGCCAGTTGCGCGGCGTGGCTGGAGGCCTGGGGCAGACCGCCCAGTGCCGCAATCAAGTCGTCTTGCCGCAGTCGGCGCGCTTCCTGCGCAGTCTTGCCGAGTGCGAGCTCGGAAAGCGCCGAGCCGCAGGCAATTGCCGGTACGCAGCCTTTGGCTTTGAAGCGAATCTGTTGGATCTGTCCGCCTGCCATCTTCAGGCTGAGGCGAATTACGTCGCCGCAGACCGGGTTCTCGATCTCGGCAGTGCCGTCCGCATCGGCGAGATCTCCCGCATTCCGGGGATTCTGAAAATGATCCAGTAATTGCGCAGAGTACATCGGACCCATTTTAACGATCGGTGGAGCTCTGATTACGTACTTAAAAGACACAAGGTCCCTCGACTGCGCAGAATTGCCGAAAGCGGCAATTCTGCTTCGCTCGGGATGACAGGCTGGGGGCTAGTGGTAAGGCTCTGATTACCTCGAGTGAAAGACGACACAAGGTCCCTCGACTGCGCAGAATTGCCGAAAGCGGCAATTCTGCTTCGCTCGGGATGACAGGGGTTTAATCAGAGGCTGCCTGGGGGCGGGGAGTTCCGTCGGGGAAATAGACTGTCCATCCCCGTTGGCGGGCGAGGGCGGCAAGATCGGGATTCGGATTCACCGCGAAGGCGTGCCTGGCCATTTCCAGCATCTCGGTGTCCCAGCGTGAATTGCCGAACGCGGCGTCAATTTCTTTCTGGACGACCTCCCGAAGCGCCTTCGGCTTGCCTGGGCCCGAGGGAATGCGGACCAGCCGATGGGTCACGATCTCGCGCTGCAGTTCGGCTTTCGCAGCCAGGATGCGATCCGGAGGAATTCCGAATCGCTCCAATCCCGCGCGAATGATCCATTCGTTGGAAGACGAAACCGCCCAAATCTCGCAGCCCTGCTCATGCAGCTGGCGGACCAGTTCCTGCATCTCGGGGAATACGCGGCCGGGGAAGGCGGTGGTCATGAACTCCCGAGCGGCCTTCATCATTGCCGCCTCCGAAAGGCCATAGTGCATGGTGACCATCTCTCCGCACATGGCCTCTTCGCTGACTTTGCCGGCTTTGTATTCCAGATAGCGGGCGCGCATGGCCTGGCAGACTTCGGGGGATACCACGCCTTGTTTGATCTCCCAATCGAAAAAGTTTTCTCCGGCATCGCCTGACCAGAGGGTGCCGTCGCAATCAAAAGCGGCGACGCGGGGCCGGAGTGCTAAAACCGATTCCAGGAATTTCTGGGATGGAACAGGCAGAGGTTGAGGGTTTTTCATTCCATTCGACGATAACTTGCGCAGGCCGATGCGCGCAATTGCGCTGGGAATTCCTGCTCTCAGGAATGGTCCAGCAAGGCTGCGTAGTCCTGGGGAGTGTTGATGTTGAGGGTCACGAACGGGTCGCTGACCGGCAGGTACTGGATATGGTCGCGATGGCGGTGCTCGACGTCGCGGGCATTGCTCTCCGCAGGCTCGCGCAGAAAACGCTCGATCATTTCGCGCCCGGCCACGTAGGGGTGACCATGCTTTCCGGAGAACTCCGGTATGACCGCCCAGATATCCTGCGGCGCGGACTCGAATGCTTCGCGGAGCATCTGCACCGTGTTGAGGGCTGCGGGCGGGCGATCGACCAGAGTGATGATGGCCGCGTCCCGGCCTCGATTGAGCACTTCGCGCAGACCGATGCGCAGGGAACTGAATTGCCCGCGGCTGGGATCGGGATTGATCAATACCGAGGCGCCGTTGGCGTAGGCGACCGGGGCCAAGCTCGCTTCATTGTTTCCGGCCACGATAAGCACGAAATCGGTGGAGAGCGACAAGGAATGGATTGCGGAAGAGAGAAAGGTTTCTTTCGAGGAAGATGCTTCGGAAAGCGGAGGCCAGGGTAGAAGCGCTTTGTCCCGTCCCATGCGCGAGGATTCGCCTGCCGCCAGAATGAGTCCGGCAAAGCTGGAGGAGCGGGACATGCTGCGGAAGATAGCAGAAACCGGGGACAAAGTCAGTGGGCGGAATCAGGCTTGGGGGCTTCGAGGGTACTCTCCGTTGCCGAGTCTGAATCCGGCTGCGCCGCCGTTTTGAACCAGCTTAGATAGGGCAGAGCGGCCGTGGCGTGACGGCGCAGGGCGATCAACTCGGCGGTGATTGCTACGCCGATCTCCTCTGGGGTCACCGCGCCAATGTCGAGGCCAATGGGAGCATGAACGCGATCGAATAAGTGCGCGGGCAAACTTTCGGCCTGCAGCGCCTTGAAGATCTCGATCACCTTGCGCTTCGATCCGATCATGCCCACATACCGGGCGCGTGTCTGCACGGCCCAGCGCAGCAGGCGCATGTCGTCGCGATGCCCGCGGGTGACGATCACAATGTAGGACGATTCGTTGGGATCCAACTTCCGCATCGCCTCATCGAAGTCCATGGCATGGACATCGCGCGCCGCCGGGAAGCGCTCGCGGGTAGCGTAGGAGGAGCGGTCGTCGGTGATGATGACGTCAAAACCGGCGGTGGCTGCCGTGCGGCAAACATTCACAGCTACGTGACCTGCGCCGAAAATATAAAGTAAAGCTGGAGGAAGAACAGGCTCCACGAATATCTCCAGGGTTCCGCCGCAGACCAGGCCG
>DASREX010000040.1:0-3194 GCA_035651855.1 Candidatus Sulfotelmatobacter sp. | reverse complement strand
CTCGGCCAGGACCCTCCGTTCTCTCGGCTGGACCTCATCAGCTGCCGCAACGTGCTCATCTATATGGGGCCGGTGCTGCAGAAGAAGGTCATGGCCACCTTCCACTACGCTCTCAGATCCACCGGCTTCCTGATGCAGGGGAAGTCGGAATCGATTAGCGGCTTCGCGGACCTGTTCACAGTGATCGACCGCGAGCACAAGATTTGTGAGAAGAAGCCTGCCGAACCCGTTTTCGATCTGTCCGCTGCCGCAGGTTACGAGAGAGCCATGGGAGTGGCCGCCGCGAAGCCGGAAACGCAGCTACGGTTCGACGTGCATAAGGAAGCGGACCGGATCGTCCTCCGCCAATACGCCCCGGCAGGCGTTGTTGTGAACGAGAACTTGCAGATTCTCCACTTCCGCGGGCAATGCAGCCCCTACCTTTCCCCTCCGCCGGGCGAGGCGAGCCTGAGCCTGCTTCGCATGGCGCGCCCGGAATTCGCGGTGGAACTGCGCACGGCCATTCACCGCGCGAAGAAACAGGACACCGCCGTTCGCAAGGAAGGCATCCGGATCAAGCGAGAAGGCCTCTTCTGGGACGTCTGCCTGGAGGTGGTTCCGATCAGGGGCGATCTGGGCGAGCGTTTTTTTCTGGTTTTGTTCCAGGAAGCACCGGTGCGCCGGCCTGCCGGCCCGGCTGCGAGAGGTCCAGCGACGGCCGGCGGCAAGCGGCAGTTGCTGGAGGACGCCCGGTTGCGCCAGGAATTGCAGGCGACGAAAGAGAACTTGCAGTCGATCATCCAGGAGCAAGAAGGCATCAACGAGGAGCTGAAATCCGCCAACGAAGAGGCCCTCTCCAGCAATGAGGAGCTGCAATCGACCAACGAGGAACTGGAAACCGCCAAAGAGGAGTTGCAGTCGACCAACGAAGAACTGGTCACCGTCAACGAACAGCTCGGGAACCGCAACCTTGAACTGGCGCAGCTCAGTGACGATCTTACCAACCTGATCAGCAGTGTCAGCATCCCCATCCTGATTCTGGGTGGTGACTTGCGCATTCGCCGTTTCACGCCGCAAGCCGAAAGACTGCTCAACCTGCTTCCCGGCGACGTGGGGCGCCCGATCGGTAACATCCGGCCTAACATCGATGTGCCGGACCTCGCCAGACTGGTCACTGAGGTCGTCGATACCATGGGTATCCGCGAGCGCGAGGTTCAGGACTTGGAAGGCCGCTGGTATTCCATGCGGGTCCGGCCGTACCGGACCTTGGATAACAAGATCGACGGCGCGGTGATGATCTTCATTGACATCGATGAAGCCAAGCGAATCCATCTCGAATTGCAGCGCGAGCAGGGCTTCACGGCGGCGGTGCTGGAATCGGCGGCCGCTCTGGTAATGGTCACCGACCTGGAGGGCCGCATCGTCCGCTTCAACCTCGCCTGCCGCCGGCTCAGCGGGTACTCCTTCGAGGAGGTTGAGGGGAAGCCCTTCTGGGACGTGCTCGTGCCCCCGGAGGAAATCGATGCCGTCCAACAAGTGCACAAGCAGGTGGCGGAGAACGGCTCCGCGCGAGAACACGAGAATCATTGGGTAGACCGGAGTGGCCGGCGATATTTGATTGCTGGGTCCAGTACGGCGGTTGCACAGGCCCAGGGGGCGGGCCGTTACCTGGTCTGGGTCGGCGTCGACGTAACACAGGCCAGGCTGGCCGAACAAGCGCTCCAACAAAGCGAGGCGCTCCGCCAGAGCCAGGAGCAACTGCGGACGCTGACAGCTGGCCTGGTGGAGGCGCAGGAGGAGGAGCGGCGGCGGGTCTCGCAGGAGCTTCACGATGACATCAGCCAGAGGCTGGCAGCACTGTCCGTTCAGGTAGAGGTGTTACACCGGGCGCGCGGAATCTCCCAGGAGGAACTGCAGGGCAAGCTGGGGGAGTTGCAGAAGCAGATCGCAGCGCTGTCGGAGGATCTCCGCCGCACCGCCCGCAACCTTCACCCCTTCGCGTTGACGCATCTCGGCCTCGAACCAGCCCTGCGATCGTACTGCGAAGAGTTCTCGCCGCTGAGGCAGTTCAAGGTGCGGTTCATGGCGCGCGCGCTGCCGACGACAATCCCGCCCGGAGCGGCTCTGTGCGTCTATCGTGTGGTCCAGGAGGCACTGGGGAACGTAGCCAAGCATGCCGCGGCGAGGCGCGCAGTGGTATCGATCTCGGGCAGCGATGATGCCCTGCACCTCGCCATCCAAGATGACGGCCACGGATTCGACTTGGAACAAGCGAAAGGAAAAGGGCTCGGACTGATCAGCATGGAGGAGCGGGTGCGCCACCTGGGTGGGACCTTTTCGATCTCGGCCAAACCCGGCGATGGCACCCGAATCAAGATCCGGATTCCCCTCGAAACCGTCCCCCAGGTGCTCGCAGCGGAAGCGAGCAAGCCATGAAGAAGCTGCGGTTGTTGCTTGCCGACGACCACACTATCCTTGTCGAAGGATTGAAGGCCCTGCTGGCGCCGGAATTCGAGGTGGTGGCGACTGCCGCCGATGGCAGGGAGGTTCTCAAAGCGGCGGAAACACACCAGCCAGACCTCATTCTGCTGGACATTTCCATGCCTGGGCTGAATGGCATCGAAGCCGCACGGCGACTGACACAATCGAATCCCGGCGCCAAACTGATCATCCTCAGTATGCACGCAGACCTCAGTTTTGTGAGTGCGGCATTCGAAGCAGGGGTTGCCGGATACGTGTTGAAACAGTCGGCGGCGACTGAATTGGTGACGGCGCTCCATGATGTGGACAGCGGTCGCCGCTACATCAGTTCGTCGATCCAAAAACGCCTGGGCACTGAGATGACCGATTTCCTCCAGCGGCTGAAAAAGCTCTCTGGCGACCTAACCCCCAGGGAAAACGAAGTGCTCCAGTTGCTCGCGGAAGGAAAAGCTCGCAAGGAAATCGCCCAGATTCTCGCCATCTCGGTAAAGACGGTGGAATTTCACAAACAGAAGATCGGCGAGAAGCTGGGTATCCACACCAACGCCGAACTGACGGCATACGCCATCCGGCACGGCATCACTCCGGCCGAGTAGCCCTTAGTCTCGCTGCTTCGGAAGGAGTGCACTCTCACTGCGTGAGTTGAAACGAAACGGTGACCAAGGAGTCGAGACGCGTGATCACCTTGCCAGCTCAGGAAGACTTCTACAATAACGACGTAACCGATAGCGAGC
>DASREX010000039.1:0-21905 GCA_035651855.1 Candidatus Sulfotelmatobacter sp. | reverse complement strand
TGGCGCTCCTGGCGGTGGTTCCCGTACCAGTTCCAGCCATTCACGATGAATTCAGTTATCTGCTGGCGGCAGATACCTTTGCGCACGGCCGCCTGACTAATCCACCTCATCCGATGTGGATTTTCTTCGATACTTTTCACGTTCTCCAGCAACCCACCTATGCCTCGAAGTATCCCCCCGCGCAGGGAGCGGCCATGGCTCTCGGTCAACTTCTGGGACACCCGTGGATCGGTGTTCTGCTGAGCCTGTCGGTCATGGTTATGGCCATGACGTGGATGCTGCAAGGCTGGTTCCCTCCCCCCTGGGCACTGCTGGGAGGGGTTCTGGTGGCACTTCGCCTCGCCCTGCTGAATCCCTGGGTGGACAGCTACTTCAACGGGGCGGTGGCGACGATTGGAGCCGCGCTTGTCTTAGGGGCGTATCCGCGCATTTTTCGATCCCAGGGGATGATCGCCTCGGCCTGGATGGGGATCGGAGCCTTGATTCTGGCCAACAGCCGCCCGTTCGAAGGTTTGGTCTTCTGTATTCCGGTAGGGACCGCGCTTGTGGCAGCCTTGCTGCGGAGGAACTTCGAACCCCATGCGCGGAATCTGCGCGTAAGAACGTTCGTTCCAGCATTTGTGGTCGTCGCGCTGGGCGGAGTCTTTGTTGCCTTCTACAATTGGCGTGTTACCCAAGACCCTCTGCAGTTCCCGTACCTGCTGTATCACCGGGAATACTTCCACTATCCAATGTTCGCGTGGCAGCAGGCGCCGCCCCCGCTGCATTATTCGAATGCGCAGTTTGAGGCTTTCTTCAATGGATGGCATAGAAACGCGTACCGGCTGACAATTGGGGCCTGGCGGCTGCGTGCCAAGAATACCTTCCTGTACTGCTGGCGGATCTTGCCCGGCTTCCTGTTGGCCCCGGCATTCGTACTGGTTCCGCGCATTCGGCGGGACCGTCGAATGCGGCTACCCCTCCTGCAAGTGGCTCTTTGTCTGGCCGGCCTGATGTCCGTGGTATGGTTTCAGCCCCATTACGTCGCACCACTTGCCGCAACATTCTTCGTCCTGCTGGTTCAGGCGATGCGGCATCTTCGCCATTCGCAGCTCAGCGGAAGACCCATCGGTCTGTTCTTCACGCGCCTGATTATGCTGCTGGCGGTGGTTGCAGTCGGCCTCCAGGCCAAAGTCGGTCTGCCCCGGCCGGCTTGGGCGCGGGAGCGCGCCGAGATCCTTCGGAAGTTGGAAGCCGCTCCTGGCAAACACCTCATTTTGGTCCATTACTCCGCCGATCACAACCCGCACCAGGAGTGGGTCTACAACGGTGCGGATATCGATGGTTCCAAGGTCGTCTGGGCCCGGCAGATTCCCGGGCGAGACCTGGCGCCCCTGCTGGACTATTTCAGGGACCGGCAGGTGTGGTGGCTGGAGCCGGACCACGATCAACCGCAACTCCGAAGCTGGGCCAGGGGTTCGCTCCCGGGGCCAGAAACCAAGGCCCCAGCATCCCAAAACGGGCACCCTTCTGATAATCAAGATCCCCCCACTTCGACCCAATAAAATCCAGAAAACCGTTCCCGGGCGCGGTATGATAGTCGCGTCCGGTGAGCAATAGCCTCGCTGGCCCCCTCAAAGTTCTTGATTCGATTGGGATGGCGTTTGGAGTGCCTGCGAAAGGGCCCTGCGGCAAAGGGCGGGGCAGCACTCTAGGGGTAACTCACCGCAGGAGCGAATATGAGCCAAGTACTTCGCAAGCTCTGGACTGAGGAGAAAGGGCAAGACATCGCCGAATATGCGGTTATGCTGGCAGTTATTCTCGTGATCGTCGTAGGCACGATCCGGCTGATCGGCTCAAATGCCAACACCGTTTTCTCGCAGGTCGCCAGCACCATTCAGTAGTGCCGATGTTTATAGACGCGGCAGACAATGTGGCTACACTGCCCGCAGCCGTCTGCGAGTGGGGAACAGGTCTTGGCTTTCGCAACCTCGCTTCCCGGTGCCGTGGTTTCTGAGGAGTAGGAATGAATCGCACACGCCTCTTGTTCATTGGATTTCTCGCGCTGGGGCTCGGCGCCTTCGTGAGCTTCGTGGTTTACAAGAACCTCATGTCGAAGTCGAGCGGAGGCAATGAACCAGGCGTCGACACGGTCATCGCAGCCAGCGACCTGCAGGTCGGCTCCAAGGTCGAAGACCGGGATGTGCGCATCGTGAAGGTCCCTGCTTCGATCGTGCCTCCCAACTATTTCAAGGCCAAGTCGCAGGTGGTGGGCCGCGGCGTGGTTCTGCCCATTCAACGAGGGGAATACATCCTGCCGGGAAAGCTGGCGGCGGAAAATGCGGGTGCGGGCTTGCCGGCGCTGATTCCGCCGGGGATGCGCGCCGTCTCGGTTCGCGTCAACGAAGTGGTGGCCGTTGCCGGTTTCGTAGGACCGGGGACGCGCGTGGATGTCTTGCTGACCGGGAATCCTGCGGGTTCCACGGAGGCCCAGACCACGACCGTGCTGGAGAATGTCGCAGTCATCGCCTCGGGCACCAAACTGGAGCGCAGCGCCTCCGGGGAGGCACAGAATGCACCGGTGATCACGCTGTTGGTATCACCGGAGGATGCGCAGAAGCTGACCCTGGCGAGCTCGCAGGGACACATCCAACTGGCGTTGCGCAACCCGGTCGACACGCGCAAAGAAGACGTCGGACCCGCCCGGGCAGGTGGTCTGTACAAGGGCACTCCCCCGGCGCCGGCGCCCGGGAAACCCAAGGCAGTGAAAAAGGTGGTCGCCCAATCGACGCCGGCCCCTGCACCGGAATATCGGGTCCAGGTGATTCGCGGGAACAAGGTGGATGAACAAAAGTTAGATGACGCAGGCGCTCACTAGGAATGTACCTCTCTCGGAGTAACCCCCAATTGCTTCGCACAACTTTGGATCGATCACATACGAGGTTGTATTCCGCTTGTTTCCTGGCCCTTGCGGCGACGCTTCTGCCAAGAGCAGGAGCGCAGGCTCAACCGCAGGAAACGCCGCCCGCGCAGCAGTCCCAGCCTGCGCCCGCCGAGCCTCCGGCCGTCGAGCACCCCGCATCGGCATCCATTCCGGGCCCCTCGGAGGCAACCGGCGCTGCTCCGCTCCGCGTGATGGTTGGAAAGTCGCTGCTCATCAATACGAGCCAGCGGCTCAAACGGGTGTCGATCACCGATCCGGCCGTCGCCGACGTGCAGGTGGTAACTCCAACCCAGATCCTGGTGCATGGCCGCTCGGCGGGCGAGGTCTCGTTGCTGATCTGGGACGAACTGGAGCGCTCGCGAAGCTTCGACCTGCGCGTGGATGTTGACGTCACGGCGGCGGCTGAAGAAGAGAAGAGCGTGTTCCCCGACGAACAGATCATCGTCACCCCATCCCGCTCTGCCATCGTGCTCTCCGGACACGTCTCGGACGAGAGCGTGGCGCAGCGTGCCGGCAAGATCGCAGAGGCGTACTCAAAAAACGTCGTCAACGTGCTCACCTTCGGACCCAAAGGAGCACAGGAGGTCCTGCTGGAAGTAAAGTTCGCCGAAGTCGACCGCACGGTGCTCACGCAGCTGGGCGTCAACGTCCTCTCGACCGGAGCGGGCAACACGATCGGGACGGTCACGACCGGGCAGTTTGGGGGCTTCGGTCCGCAGCGGATTACCGACACCTTTGGCCCGGCCGTTTCTGGGGTTCCCTACTCTTTTACAACCCAGGAGAACATCAACGACGTCCTGAACCTGTTCTTTTTCCGGCCCGACATCCATTTGGGTGCGCTGATTCGCGATCTGCAGCAAAAGAATCTCCTGCAGATCCTGGCGGAACCAAACCTGATCGCAGTGAATGGAAAAGAAGCCAGTTTCCTGGCGGGCGGCGAATTTCCGTTTCCCGTGGTGCAACCCGGCCAGGGCTTCACGGCCGTAACCATCATGTTCAAGGAATTCGGCGTGAAACTGAAGTTTAAGCCGGTCATCATGCCCAGCGGAAACATTCACCTGAACGTGACCCCGGAGGTGAGTACGCTGGACTTTGCCAACGCACTCACGCTTTCCGGCTTCACCGTACCGGCGCTCAGCACTCGGCGCGCAGACACAGAATTCGAACTGCAGGATGGCCAAAGCTTCGTCATCGCCGGGCTGATGGATAACCGAGTGACCAATCTGGTGAACAAGATTCCCGGCCTCGGGGATATTCCCATTTTGGGGGCTTTTTTCAAGAGCAAGAGCCTGCAGAAAAGTAACGCTGAGCTGATGGTGTTGTGTACGGTGAAGAAGATCTCGCCGGACATCAAAGCCCCGGCGGGGCCTGCCAATCCCCTGCCTTTCCTTGACAACAGCAAGTTTGACGGCAAGAAACCGGGGGCGGAAAAGTAGTCCTTGTCATGGCTGAGCTTTCGGTGGTGATTATCGCGGGCGACGGTGAGCAACGGGCGGTGCTGCAGGTATTGGTCGACGGCACCAGCGTGGCCCGCACCGCGCATTCGGCGGCGAACTACCCGGCAGCAGCCACCGACCCCCTGATTCCGCGAATCAAGTCTCTCGATCCCGATGTCATCCTGATGGATATACCGACCGATAACAGCGCGCTGGCCCTGCACGCCATTGAGGTCCTGCGCCAGGAAATCCCGGAAGTGGCCGTCTTTGCCATCGGCAGCATGTCGCAGCCGCAAACGATTGTCACCGCAATGCGAGGAGGAGCGCGGGAATTCATCGAGCGGCCCACGACCACAACCGACCTGCTGGAGGCATTCATCCGGCTCTCTACCAGTCAGCGCAAGGTGAAGCGCGAGGGACCGCGTGGCAAGATCTTCACGGTGGTGAATGCCAAGGGCGGAAGCGGCGCGACCACGGTCGCCGTCAATCTGGCTCTGGCATTGCAGTCGGCCTACAGCAACGTCGCGCTGGTGGACATGGCCCCGCTGGGGCACGCGGCGCTCCATCTGAATCTGCGGCCTCCGTTCACGATCGGGGATGCAGTCCGAAATCTGCACCGCATGGACGGTTCCCTGCTGGAGAGCTTCATGGTGCAGCACCCCGGGGGACTGAAATTGCTGGCAGGCGCGAGTACTCCGGTCGCCAACGATGCCAGCGGCGCCGAGTACGCCCGTCTGTTCGACCACATGGCAGGCCACTTCCGCTACCTCGTCGTGGATCTCTCCTCCCGCCTGGACGCGGCCACCCGCCTGGTGAGCAATCTGTCCGAAACAGTTCTTCTGGTCGCCCATGCCGACGTGGCATCGCTGTGGAGCGCTTCACGCATCGTGCAGTTTCTTGGCGAAAATGCCGGACGGGAGCGCGTAAAACTGGTGCTGAACCGCTTCCGCAAGATTCCCGGATTCCACGAATCCGATGCCGAGACTGCTTCCGGCGCGAGTTTGCTATGGAAGATCCCCAACCAGTACTTTGCGGTGTCGGCCGCCATTGATCGGGGAGTGCCGCTGATGCAGCAGGACCGCAGTGAGATCGCCCGCGCCTTCAGCGGACTGGCCGCGACCCTCACGCAGAACGACGACGATGTGAAGCGCTCAACCTGGTCTTTGTTCAAGACGGTGTAAGGAGATTATGGCCAACCCCCCGACGTTCGAACGGGCCGAGTATCAGCAGGTCAAAGCCGACCTCCATCGCAAGATCCTGGACCGGCTCGACCTGGAGAAGCTCGGCCGCACCAACAGTGATACGGCGCGCGACGAAGTGCTCGTCCTCATTCGCAGCTCCATCAACAGCGAGGCCGTGCCTCTCAGCTTTGCCGAGCGCGAGCGGCTGGCGCGGGAGATCCTGGATGAGATCTTCGGCCTGGGTCCGCTCGAGCAACTGCTGAAGGATCCGAGCATTTCCGACATCCTGGTGAACCGCTTCGACCGGGTGTACATCGAGCGGGGCGGAAAGCTGGAACCGACGGGACTGTCCTTCAAGGACAACCAGCACCTGATGCAGATCATTGATCGCATCGTGTCTCGCGTGGGGCGGCGCATCGACGAATCCTCACCCATGGTGGATGCTCGCCTGACCGATGGCTCACGCGTCAACGCGATCATTCCCCCGCTGGCCATCGACGGCGCCTGCCTGTCGATCCGCCGGTTTGGCCGCGACCCGATCACCGCACGCCAGATGATCGAGAACCGCACGCTGACCGAGCCCATGCTCGAGCTGCTCTCGGCGATGGTAAAGGGACGGCTGAACCTGCTCATTTCCGGTGGAACCGGCGCCGGCAAGACGACGGTCCTGAATGTGCTCTCGGGCTACATTCCCAACAACGAGCGCATCGTGACCATCGAAGATGCCGCTGAACTGCAGCTCAAGCAGGAACATGTCGTGCGTCTGGAAACCCGTCCGCCCAACATTGAAGGCAAGGGGGCGGTACGGCAGAGGCAACTGGTCATCAACAGCCTGCGCATGCGCCCGGACCGCATCGTGGTGGGCGAGGTGCGCGGCGAAGAAGCCTTCGATATGTTGCAGGCCATGAACACCGGCCACGAGGGTTCGCTGACCACGGTCCACGCCAACTCGCAGCGCGATGCTCTGTCGCGCATCGAGAACATGGTCTCCATGGCCAACCTGAACATCCCGGAGCGCGCCATCCGCCACCAGATTTCCTCGGCCATTCATGCCGTCGTGCAAGTGGCGCGGCTCTCCGACGGAACGCGCAAAGTGATCACCATCTCGGAAATCACGGGGATGGAGGGCGACATGATCACCATGCAGGACATTTTCGTGTTCGACCGCCTAGGCATCGACGAAAGCGGAAAAGTACGCGGAGTGTTCCGGGCGTCGGGCATCCGCCCGAAGTTTGCCGAGCGCCTGGCCACGGCCGGCTGCCGGCTGCGTCCGGGCCTGTTCGATTCGCGAGTGGAGGTCTGACCAAGGGGTAATCCGATGCCGCAACTCATCGCCTTCCTGGTGTTCGTCGCAGTTTCGGTCGTGGGCTTCGTGATCTTCTCGCTGCTCGACGAGCGCAAATCAAGAGCCCGCGTCCTGAAGGACCGCCTGGCTTCCCAGGACGCCGACCAGCGCAAGCCATTTGAAGACATCGCGCTGCTGCGCGATGAAATGCTGAGCGAGATCCCGGCATTCGATAACCTGCTGCGCCGTTCCGATCGCGTCTCGGCGCTACAAAAACTGCTCTCCCAGGCCGACCTCAAGGTTCGTGCGGGCAACTTCCTGCTCCTGTGCATGGTTTGCGGCGTGGTTGTGGCGATGATCGTGTACAGCGTCAGCAACAAGACGCTCATCTTCGCCTGGGTGGGGTTCCTGCTGGGGTGCTTCCTTCCCTACGCCTACGCGAACTACCAGCGCACCAAGCGGTTCAACGAATTCGAAGAACTCTTCCCCGAGGCCATCGACACCCTGGCGCGGGCAGTGCGCGCCGGCCACGCCTTCACGACCGCGCTGGAAATGATTTCCGACGAGATCTCCGAGCCGGTGGCCACCGAATTCCGCAAGCTGTTCGAGGAACAGAAATTCGGCTTGCCGGTGCGCGAAGCGCTCACCAATCTGGTCGACCGTGTTCCGCTGGTGGACGTGAAATTTTTTGTGACCGCCGTCATGCTGCAGCGGGAGACCGGCGGCAACCTGGCCGAGATCCTAGATAACCTCTCCTACGTGATCCGCGAACGCTTCAAGATCCTGCGGCAGGTGCGCGTCTACACCGCGCAGGGGCGCCTCACTATGCTGCTACTGATGGGCATGCCCCCCATCATCATCGCCGGCATGATGTTCATGAACCCGACCTTTATCCGGCCGTTGTTTACGGACCCGATCGGGCACGCCATGCTGGTGATCGGCATCTGTCTGCAGACGGTGGGATATTTCGTGATCCGGAAGATCATCCGGATCCAGGTGTAAATCATGGCACTGGTACTGGCGATCCTGATCTTCATTGCGGTGGCGCTGGCAGTCTTTGCCTTCCTAGCGGCGGCCTACGCGCCCTCGTCGGTTCTCGGGGCACGCCTTCGTTCGCTCAGCTGGCAGCGCCCGCAGCGGGAGAAGCCCGCCATCAAGGAACGCTTCGAGCAGGCGCTCGATCCGCTGAGTAAGGCCCTGCCCCTTTCGCCAACGGACACGAACCGCACCCGGGGATGGCTGATCCAGGCGGGCTACCGCGAATCGCGGCATCTCACCTTGTTTCAAGGAACGCGCGTGCTTTTTGCGGCAATCGGGTTCGTCTCAGTCCTGGCCATCAGCGGGCTGAATTCGCCGCCACTGCTGATTGGGGTCACTGCTCTCGGTTTCTTCATCCCCCGGTTCTTCCTGAAGCGCATGATCACCGACCGCCAGTCGCGAATCCGCGTGGGCATGCCCGATGCTCTGGACCTGACCGTAATTTGCGTTGAGGCCGGCCTCTCCCTCGACCAGGCGATGATGCGCGTCGGCGAGGACCTGCGACACGCGCATCCGGACCTCAGCGATGAATTCTACCTGATGAACCTGGAACTGCGCGCCGGCAAGCCCCGCGCGGAGGCACTGCGCAACCTCTACAACCGCACCGGCGTGGATGACATCAAAGCGCTGGTGACGACACTGGTGCAGACCGATCGCTTCGGAACCAGCATCGCGCAAGCGCTTCGCGTACACTCGGATTCGCTGCGCACTGAACGGCGGCAACGGGCCGAAGAGCAGGCTGCCAAGACAACCATCAAGATGGTCCCCCCGCTGGTGGTGTTCGTCCTCCCTTCGATCATCATCGTGACCCTTGGGCCGGCAATCATTCAGTTGTATCGGACACTGGTTTCCTAGAACAGTCCGCCGGGGAGCGTTCGAGGGTGCCCGCCACAACGCCACATGCGATTGCTCGCGCGGCTTTCAACCGTACCCGTGGGGCGTACCTGGCTACCCGCGTCGAGCTGGCGAATACTTCCTGGACCCGCTTGCGGGGCCTGATCGGGCGCAGCAGCACGGAATTTCCGCAAGGGAGCGGCTTGTGGATCGTTCCCTGCCGGGGTGTGCATACCTGGGCCATGAGCTTCCCCATTGACGTGGTTTACCTCACCCGCGACCAGGTAATTCTGCACCTTGAGCCCGGGCTGCCGCCCTGGCGCTTTGCGCCCGTGCGATTCCAGGCGGCATCCGTGCTAGAACTTCCGGCAGACACGTTGAGAGCCACTGGCACTACAATTGGAGATCAGCTGGAGTTTCGAGACTTCGGGCAGGAGAAGTTCCCCGGGCATGACTGAAGGCCCAAACTTATTAGTCCAGTGGTCGTCGCCCTGGGAGGAGTTCCGCTCCGCGATCGGGCCCGCCCTGGGGCGCTCCCCTGCTCCCCTGGCGGGCGAGGCACCCACCGGCTTGTTCCCTTTGCGAGGTCTGCTGCTCTCCTGGGGCGCCGAGGCGATCCTGCTGACCCTGGCAATCATCTTGCCCGCCAAGATTGCCCTGTTGCGGCCGTATCAGCCGCCACCAATACCCAAGCACGAAGTCATCTACTTTCACGGCAACGAACTGCCCCGCGTGCAGGACTTTGGCGGCGCCCAGTCCGGCAAGAGCGGCATGGCCGGAGGCAAACAGGCCCACCATGCCTCGCAAACCATCCGCGTGGCGCGGGGCGACACCGCCCGCGACAAGGTGGTGGATGCTCCCAATTTGAAGTTGCCCGTTTCCAATGCTCCCGTCGAGAACCTGCTCGCTTTCAAGCCTGTGCCCGGGCCTCCACCTGCCGAAGGGCTGAAGTCTAGCCTGGCGGCGCCTGCCCTCTCGCAAAATTCGATCATCGCTCCTGCCCCGGAAGTGCTGCGCCAACTGGATCGCCGCATCGCCTCGCTGGACCAGAGCGTCGTGGCCCCTCCGCCCAGCGGCAATACCGAGCGGCGGCGGGACGTCATGGGACTCACACCTCTCATCATCGCGCCTGCGCCTGATGATGTGCAGCGCGAACCGGGCCGATCCATCGTCTCAATGACGAGCCCCATTATTCAGCCTTCTCCCAACGACGTGCACCGGGAACCGCCTCCGCTTCGCGGTCCTGCCGGGCCTCCGAACCTGGCCGTGCCCCCACCCGTCTCGGCCCCAGTACGCGAAGGGACACAGCAGGCCAAGCTTACTCTGCCAGCGGCCGGCGTGATCGCGCCGCCCCCCTCACACGTGACCGCTGATCGCTCGATTTCGGGAGTCAACCTGGCTGCCGATCCGAAAGTCGTGCCGCCGCCGGTTCAGTTGGGCGGGCGCTCGAAGGATCCGCGCGCGATCGTGGGCGTAACCGCGGCAGATCGCATCGTGCCGCCGCCTCCCACCGTCTCCGGCGGAACCGCGCCTGACGGGGGTGGCCGGGGCCAGGGAAAGAAGGCTGGCGGATTCGGCACGCTTGCTGCAGAAAACGTGGTGCCTCCGCCACCGGGTGTCACGGCCAACGCCGAACACCCTGGCGCCCATGGAATTCCAGCAGGCCTTTTGGGGTCTACCGCGGTCGTGCCTCCTCCGCCGGGAATGAGTTCCGCCACCGACCGGTCTGGATCCAATGCACGCGGCGGCGTGAGCGGCGCCTTGGGATCGACTGCAGTCGTGCCTCCGCCACCCTCCTTGAATGCAGGCGGTGGAGGACGCGGCACGGGCAATCGCGGAACAGGTCTTGGCAGTCCGCTCGAGGCCGGATCGGTTCTGGCGCCGCCTTCGTCGTCGGGCGGCAGTGGCGGCGGCAAAGGGCTCATCGTTTCGAATCAGCCAGGCTCGGCCGTGGGCGTCCCCGCAGGCGGCAGTCTTGGCGCCATCGCCATGTCCCCCGCGGGCGGCGATAAATCGGGCATCGGCGGATCAGGGGGAGGAAGTGGGATCGGTCACGGCAACGGTCCGGGCAGCGGCCTGTCGGGCGAGGGCCCGGGAGCGGCGAAGTCGGGCATCGGCCACGGCTCCGACCCCAGCTCGCGCGGAGGCATCTCACCCTACCCCGGCCCCGGCGGCGCAGGCAATGGAACCGGCGGCCAGCCGCCCGTACCTAACGTCTACGTTGCTGGGGGAAGCACGGATACCGTCAACCTGCCGAGCTTCGGGCCCGGAGATGGCGATCCGAACTTGCCTGGGCGTTCGCCCGCGGGCCGCAGGCAGGGGAACTTCGACTACACCATCGAGGCCGGTCCACGCGCCGGCGGCGGATTCAACCGTTATGGGGCCATTAAAGCCGACAAGATCTACACGATATACATTGCCACAACCGCCGGAAGAGTTGTTATGCAGTTTGGAGATCCCTCCTCGGTCAATCGGGTCTATGCTGAGGAACTCACCAGTCCCGAGCCTCTCGTCTACAATCTACCGTTGAAGCTGAACGGCGCGCGCATCACTATCCGCTGCCAGCTCAGCGCCTCAGGGATGCTGCGCGAATTTCATGCAGTCGAAGCCCCACCAGGCGCGCCAACCACGCGCCTGGTGGCAGCGCTTTCAAGCTGGAAATTCACGCCCGCCATGCGCGGAAGAGCACCCGTTGAGGTCGACGTCTTTCTCGGTTTCAATACCGACACGCGTTGAGTTCGCAGATTCTTGGGTCCTTTTGCGTCAGCGGAGTTCTCGTCGGAAAAGGTCAGCCGTCTGGTCCCGGTAGATCGTCTTCCATCCCGCACTCTGGCGTAGCAATTTCGCCAAAGGCAAGTCCGGAGGAACCAGGACCCACCCTGGGTCCAGACGGCGCAGCGAAGCATCCCATCCCTCCTCGCCGCGCACTATCCTCAAGTATTCTTTTAAGAACTGAGTTCTGTAGAGATCGTGGCGGTCGTCCACGGCGGTGACGGTCTTCGGGTAGAAGCGATAGATCACGTACCCGCCCCAGCGGTCGAGGGTGAACACCGGACGCGAGTCGAAATCCCGCACAAGAAAATCCACGGCGCGAACCGGAAAGCGATGTTCCTCGAAGCGCGCAGACATCGCCAGGCTTCGACCCACCGCACCACCCGCTAGAACGAGCACGACTAGGGCCAAGGTCACCAACCCTGGCCAAAGGTGGCCTTGGAATGATTCGTCGAGGCGCGTCATGCGCGAGCCGAACGCATCCAGCCGATGCAGACAAGCCCCGGCCCCTGCAGCTTGCCTGTTCTTGACGCGCTCGCGCAGAGCTTCAGAAAACAAGGGAGCCGCGATCAACACGATCAGAAGCGATGACACCGGAATATTGCGCACCGCTTCAAGCCCAGACGCGATCGCAAAAAGGAGCAACATCCAGTGGCGGAGCGGCAGGCGGGCCCTGGCAGCCGCCATGGTGGCGACCGCAGCCAGAATCAAACCGGCAAAGCACAGCTGCGCGACAGTATGAAAATCGGGTCCGCGGAATTCGTCGATGTGATGCATCAGGAAATGATCGCTAAGATATTGATCAATATGAATATATAGGCGATATCCATACGGATTCAGAAGGCTCAGGATACCCGCCGCCACGGCCAGCATCGCCAGCACCCGGGTCCGCGCCCGGGCACGCGTCCTGATCGGTTCTGCGCCGGGAAGCACGACCCTTAGCCCGTCGCTCCCCAGGTAGATCGCTACCAGCAGCAACCCCACCAGAAATCCGCCATGCACGTTCACCCAGACCACCGTCAAAGGAAGCAGCCACAGAAGCGTGCGCGTCCTGCCGTCAGCTTCAAACTTCTCCAGGGAGTCGAACCAGACCAGCGTGAACAGCCAGCTGACTACATGAGGACGAGCGAGGAAATGCACTGTGGAGGCACACAGCGCCAAGAGGAGAAAGACCACAGCCAGCGGCAGATGGACCCCGTGGGCCCGCATGCGGCGCAAAGTCCATGCAAACGTCAGTCCGATCACGAACGCTGTGAATAGAATGACACCGTTGAGTCCCGCCCATCCGTGAAGCGCGCCGACCAGCAGGTCGTACAGCCATTCCCATGCGTACCAGGGCTTTCCTCGCATGGTGGTTGAAAAAACGTCGACCCGCGGGATGGCGTGCTGCTGCAGGATCCACTGCCCGGTCCGGATATGCCAACCCGTCCCCCCATCTCCCAGCAGCGAAGCCGACAAAGGCCCCGTGCAGAGCCCCAGCAACAAAACGACAAACACCAGGTCGGAACTGGAGGGAATCACCCGGCGCCGCCAATCAGCAGAGCGTCCGGCAGCCGCATGGGAAGCAGACCCATGCTCCTCTTCCGTTTTAAGGTTACTTTGCAAGGAGGCGCCCGACAGGCCTATGGTACTCGATGCTGCCCGCCCCGTCGTTGGCGACCTGGGGTACGCCCAGGCGTGACATGCGGGTCTTCCCCTCAGCGGAAGCGCCAGTATGACAGTCCTACTCGCATGTGGTGCATCATGGGATCCGGAAAGCTATAGGCGATGGCAATTCCGATCAAGGCGTGAACCAGGGCGAGCGGCAGGATGCTGCGATAGGCGCGAAACATCTCGGCGAAGAACAGTCCGCCGAGCAGGGTCATCGCGGTCAACGGCATGTTGGGCAAATGGGCCAGCGTAAATAGAGCGGCACTGGCAAGCACTGCCGGGCGCGGGCCGATAAGAGATTCAAACCGCACATAGAGGAACGAGAGCAGGAGGAACTGTTGCCCAAGGGCCCAGATCGCGTACGGCCAGAGGTGGTGAAACTTCGGCCAATCCGGATTGGCAGGGATCGGATGTCCAGTGAGCGCGAAGGCAGTGGGAATGGCCAGCGCCACCGCAATTCCGACAGCCAGAATGGTCCCCCCACCGGACCTGGGCCAGACCAATCCGAGTTGCTCGCGACTGTGCCGGCGGAAACCAAATCCCACCAGGAACCCGATGAGCCCAGCAATCAACAGGCTATGCCACAAGCTGCGTGGGGTCCACATCACAGCCTCCAGCAGGGAGAAGACCACACAGATTTCCAGAGCCGCAGTACGCTTGGCCGCTCGCTGTGCATCGCCCAGCATTGCGGCGTCCGGAGAAACCGGAACGGCTCGACCAAGGCGATCCGGCAGAAAACTTTTGTACCCCACTGCCATTCTGGGAATCTTAATGAGTAGCGGTTATGGGCAGCAAGAGCACCCCGAGAATCGTGATCGTCGGCGCCGGCTTTGCCGGGCTCAATGCCGCGCGCACGCTGGCAGGCAAACCGGTTCATGTCACGATCGTCGATCGCAAGAACCATCACACCTTCCAGCCTCTTCTCTATCAGGTTGCCACCGCCGGGCTGTCGCCCGGTGAAATTGCCGCTCCCATTCGCAGTGTGTTCCGCGATGACGCCAACGTGGTCAGCCTGATGGAGGAGGTGCAGGGCTTTGACCTTGAACGCAAGCTGGTCCAGACCAGCGAGCAGGTACTTCCCTACGATTACCTGATCGTGGCTGCTGGGGCGATGCATGCCTATTTCGGCCATGACGAATGGGAGCCGTACGCTCCGGGACTGAAGACCATCGAAGATGCGCTGGAGATCCGTCGCCGTATCCTGCTCGCCTTCGAATTGGCCGAGCGGCAGGCACTTGCCGGGGAATCCGGAGAGCCGCTGAACTTCGTGGTCGTGGGAGGCGGCCCGACGGGCGTAGAGCTCGCCGGCACTCTGGCTGAGATCTCGCGTCACGTGCTGGCCAAAGAATTCCGCTCGATCGATCCAGCCCGCGCCCGCATCATTTTGCTCGAGGGTGGACCCAGGGTTCTCCCTGCTTACCCCGAGGACCTTTCGCGCAGTGCCCAGGAGCAATTGCAGAGGTTGGGGGTGGAGGTTCGCACTGGCGCGCCGGTGACCAGGGTGGAGGCGGGCGCCGTGAGAGTTGGCGAGATCCGAATTGTGGCGCCCGTGGTGCTCTGGGCGGCCGGGGTCGCTGCTTCGCCGCTCGGCAAAATGCTGGGGGCCCCCTGCGACCGCGCGGGACGTGTGCTGGTCGAGCCTGACCTCACTATCCCGGGGCACCCCGAAGTTTTCGTTGTGGGTGACCTGGCTTCCCTAAAAGACGAGCACGGGCAGCCGGTTCCGGGCCTGGCGCCGGCGGCGATCCAGGAGGGCAAATACGTTGCCCGAACCATACTTTGGGATGTGAACGGCAAGACCCGCCAGAACTTCCGCTACTGGGACAAAGGCGCGCTGGCCACGATTGGGCGGGCCGCGGCGGTGGCCCAATTCGGCAAACTTCATATCTCCGGATTCATCGCCTGGCTGTCCTGGCTGTTTATCCACATTTTCTTCTTGATCGGATTCCGTAACCGATTGATGGTCTTCATCCAGTGGGCCTGGTCATACGTGACCTACGAGCGCGGGGCGCGCCTGATTACCGGGGAGGCTACGTTGCCTGGCTGGGTGGGCATGCACCCCGTGGCTCCCCCTGCCGAGAAGCGTGGCGACGGGAAAGCGGCCCCCGCCAAGGGCAACAACTTGGCTGCCGATTAGGGGTGCTGGCTATAATGAGGGGCCTTGCGGATCTGGTCATCCATCTTGTGCGGGATTGCCTCGCTGCTCCTGGCCGTTTCCCCCGTCTCAGCCCAGACCGGCGCCGAACCTACCAGCACTCTGATCGTGATGCCGTTCGAGAACACGTCGGGGGCGCCCGGCCTGCAGTGGGTGAGTGAAGCCTTCCCGGAAACCCTGGGGGCGCGGCTGTCCGGGCCGACTGTCTTTACGCTGACCCGCGAGGATCGGCTGCGAGCCTACGAACGCGCCGAGATCCCGGGGGAAGTCCTGCCCACACGAGCCACAATCTATCGTCTGGTGGAACAGATGGACATCGATTACGTTGTGCTGGGTCGTTACAGCTACGATGGTCGCATGCTGACCGCCAGTGCACAGCTTCTTGACGTGAGGCGCCGCAAACTCTTTCCCGAAAGCCAGGAGTCGGGGCCGCTCCCCGAGTTGATTCAGGTGCAGAACGCGCTCGCCTGGGACCTGCTGCATACCCTCCGTCCTTCGCTGTCCGTGGGCAAACAAGCCTTCACTGCCAGTTCTCCCTCGCTTCGTCTGGACGCGCTGGAACACTACGTGCGGGGAGTCCTCGCCGGAACCGCCAGTGAGAAGATTCAGCACCTGCGCGAGGCCGTGCGCTTCAATCCGGCCTACTACCAAGCCTGGCTGCGCCTGGGAAAGGCGTATTACGGCGAACATCAGTACGATGAAGCGATCGCCGCACTGGCAAAGGTGTCCCCCAACGATCCCGCGGCCCGTGAAGCGGACTTCTTTCTCGGGCTTTCGGCCTATGAGGTCGCCGACTATTCCCGGGCCCAGGAAGCCTTCAACCGCGTTGCCGTACAACTTCCGTTGCCCGAGGTCTACAACAATCTCGGCGTGGTCACCGCGCGCCTTGGCGATAGAAAGCAGGCCGCCTCGTACCTGCGCAAGTCCGTGCAATCCGACGCCAACGATGCCGACTACCAGTTCAACCTCGCGAGGGTGCTGGCGGAGTCGGGCGACAACGCAGAGGCCATCCACCATCTCAAACTGTGCCTTAGCCGGCGTCCAGGCGACAGTGAGGCGGTGAGCCTGCTCGAGGCAGTTTCCCAAGGCTCCACCGCCATCTCTGCGCACGTCCCCCCCGGACGGATCAAGTCCAACTATGACGAAAACTCGTTCCGGCAGCTGGTGCTGGGAATTCAGTCGGCCGCCGAGGAGCGCTTGGCCAGTGTGTCTCCCGCCACGCACGCCCAGTATCATGTAGGCCGGGGGCAAGAACTGCTGAGCGCAGGGTTTGCGGTCGAGGGGGAGCGGGAATTCCGCGAAGCGACCACGCTGGATCCGGGCAATGCCGAGGCCCATGCCGGACTGGCGCGCTCACTGGAAGCCCAGAAGGATGTGGTGGGTGCCCGGGCCGAAGCCGAAGCCGCTTTGCGCATCAAGTTATTCATCGATCCCCTGTTACTGCTGGCCCGCCTCGATTTGCGCGACAATAGAACCGATGCGGCCGCCGACCGCGTCGACCGGGCCTTGCGACTGGACCCAGCCAATGCCTCGGCGCTATCGCTGAAGCGTGCGGTCGCCGCCAAGGCGGCGCAAAAGCCGCAGGCACTTCCGAATTGATGCCGTCTCGGTCCCGAATTCGCGCTCTCGCTCTGGCTGCGCTGCTCTGGGCAGGGCCTGCGATGCCTGCCAGTGGGCAGGTCTTGAAGATCGTCCTGAACGACACCATCCAGCCCATCAGCGATGAATTCATCGGGCGGGCACTAGCCCAAGCCAAGGCCGAAAACGCGCAGGCAGTGCTGATTCAGATCAATACGCCTGGCGGCCTGGTTGAGTCGACGCGCGAGATCATCGAGAAGATCGTGGATTCGCCTGTCCCGGTGATCGTTTACGTTTCACCGAGCGGCTCGCGAGCGGCCTCGGCCGGGTTCTTCATTCTTGAGTCAGCCGACATTGCCGCCATGGCGCCCGGAACCAACACTGGTGCGGCGCATCCGGTCAGCTTGACTGGCGGCAAGATGGACGACGTCCTGAAGCAGAAGATCGAGAACGATGTGGCTGCCCTCATGCGGTCGGTCGCCGCCCGCCGAAACCGCAACGTCGATCTCGCCGAAAAGGCCGTGCGCGAATCGAAGTCCTTTACCGAGCAGGAAGCCCTCTCCAACAAGCTGATCGATTACGTGGCTTCCAGCGAGGAGGACCTGTTCCGCCAGATTGCCGCCAAGCCAATCAAGCGCTTCGATGGCAAAACCGTCATGCTCAACCTGGTCGGCCAGCCTGTGCATCCCTTTGAGATGACGTTGAAGCAGAAGATCCTCGATTACCTGATGGACCCCAACGTCGCCTTCATCCTGCTCGCTGTGGGATTGCTTGCGCTCTACGTGGAGTTCAATCATCCGGGAGCCGTCGTGCCGGGGACCGTGGGTGTGATCTTCATCCTGCTGGCCGCCTTCGCGCTGAATTTCCTCCCGGTACGCTTTGCCGCTCTCGCTCTGATCCTGGCTTCTTTCGTCCTGTTTGCGCTGGAAGCCAAGTTCGCCAGCCACGGTGTGCTTACTACCGGCGGCATCGTGCTGCTGACTCTGGGAGCCCTGCTGCTGGTCGACGCTCCCATCCCTGAAATGCGTGTCCACGTGCTGACCGCGATTGCAGTAAGCCTGCCGCTGGGACTGATCACCGCCTTCCTCATGAGCATCGCGCTCCGCGCTCGCCGCAACAAGGTTGTGACCGGGGCCCAGGGCCTGGTCGGTGAGATCGGAGTCGCGCAGACCCCGCTGAATCCGCTGGGCACCGTCTTCGTGCATGGCGAGATCTGGAATGCCATTTCCTCGATGCCGGTTGCGGCCGGCTCCCGGGTCGTGGTGCAGCGAGTCACGGGGCTGCAACTCGAGGTGGCTCCGCTGTCCACTCCCGGGGAAATCCCGGCCGTGCGCAGCACCGCTTCCCACTAGACCCGCATCCGACAAGGCAATACACCGGTTCATCCATCACATTCGTGGGTCGCTCTCCTACGTTACAATCCGCTGTAGTGTGGCCTTTTGCGCAGGAGGCGCGGGTATGATTTCCCTGCCGTTTATTGTGACTGTCATCGTCGTCATCTACCTGCTCAGTTCGATCAAAATCCTCACCGAATACGAGCGGGGAGTGATCTTCCGCCTCGGCCGCCTGCTGTCGCGCGCCAAAGGGCCGGGCGTGATCCTGGTGTTCGCGCCGGTGGATCGGATTGTTCGCGTTTCCCTGCGTCAGGAGGCGCTGGAAGTGCCCCCACAGGACATCATCACCCGCGACAACGTGACCTTGAAAGTCAACGCTGTCATCTTCTTGCGTGTCATTGACCCCAGCAAGGCAGTCGTCGAGGTCTCCAACTACGTCTACCAGACTTCCCAGTTCGCGCAGACCACCTTGCGGTCGGTGCTAGGCGAGCAGGAACTAGACGAACTTCTCTCCCACCGCGAAAAGATCAATATGCGGTTACAGAGCATCCTTGACACTCACACGGCGCCCTGGGGCGTGAAGGTCGTCAATGTGGAAGTGAAGCAAGTCGACCTGCCAGAGTCGATGCTGCGCGCCATGGCCAAGCAAGCGGAGGCGGAACGCGAGAAGCGTTCAAAGATCATTCACGCTGAGGGCGAATTCTCGGCCGCGCAGCGCCTGGTGGATGCTGCCCGCCTGCTCGCCACCGAGCCCGTCAGCGTGCAGTTGCGCTACCTCCAGACCCTGACGGAAATCGGCGTCGAGAAAAACACCACCGTCGTTTTCCCGGTGCCGGTGGACTTCTTCTCAGGCATTCAGAAGTTGCTGGGTACTCAAGGCGGCGAAACTACGCCGGCGAAGGCGGGTTAGGAAAGTTGAACAGACTGGATCGACGGACATCCCTGGAGCGCGAATGAGCTCTCAAGACACAGAAATTACCCTCGGCACGGGCAAGATGCTGGCCTTGTTTTTCGGATTGGTCGCCTTGTGCGGCCTGTTCTTCGGTCTCGGCTTTTCGCTGGGTCGAGGGTCGGTGCGCGCGTTCATGCAGGCGGACCAGGCCCAGCCCTCTGCGGCCAATCCTACCCTGCGTCCTTCGGCCATGAAGTCCACCGGAACATCGGCCGCGTCAGCTGAAGGCATGACCTTCTATAAAGCGGTCGAGCAGAAGGATTCGCCCGCCGCTGCGGCGGATGCATCCAAAGACGCCCCTGCGAAAGACGCGGGTGAGGATCCCACGGCTAAGGCGGCTGTCGCTCTGCCCGATCCGATGAGCGCCGGTGCAACCTCCGCCTACTTCGTGCAAGTGGCCGCCGTCAGCAAGCAGGACGATGCTCAGGCGCTAGTCGATGCCCTGAAAAGGAAGCAATATGCGGCCTTCTCGTCGAATACTTCCCCGACCGATAAACTTTTTCACGTGCAGGTGGGGCCGTTCGGCGACCTCAAGGAAGCGGAATCTACCAGGGCCAAACTTATCAGTGATGGCTATAATCCGATCCTGAAAAAGTAAACTTTCTCGCAGGCACGCCTGGTCGGGGGCGATTGTTTCCTGCGTTGCGGCCGCTTCTAGTCCGTGTCGAACCTCTGCTCCTTAAACGGGTCCCCGTACATGTGGTACCCGTTCTGCTCCCAAAAGCCCGGAGCATCCTCGGCAAGAAACTCGAGCCCTCGTACCCACTTCACCGACTTCCAGGCATAGAGATGCGGCACAATCAGGCGCAGTGGGTAACCGTGGTCCGCACTGAGCGGTTCCCCATCGTGATGGGTAGCGAACAGCACTTGGTCGCGATCCAAATCCGCCAGCGGGACATTCGCTGTGTAACCCTGCTCGGCATGCACCAGAACATAGTCGGCGCCGGGCCTGAGCTTGGCGCGGCGCAATACCTCGCGAAAGGCCACACCCTCCCAATCGTTGTCAAACCGGCTCCAGCGCGTTACACAATGAAAGTCGCTGTGGCGCTTTACCTTCGGCAGAGCATTGAACTCCGCCCACGTCCAGCGAATAGCCGCCTCAACCAGACCGTAGACGCGGAAATCCCAGCGCGCCGGATCGAAACGCGGCACCGACCCGTAATGCAGCACCGGCCATTCCAGGGTCAGGGACTGCCCGGGCGGCAAGCGTCGCTCGCTTTTCATTTTCTGCTCGAGAACTTTGCGTTCGTTTCCCGCGAAGAGCACAAATCCCCCAGACCACTTGCATCGTTGTTTGCTCTCGGAAATTGACAGCGGTCGATTTTCGCCTTATTTAGTTTCTATGACCACGGCCGACCAGTCCTTCCACCGCTTCCTGCACGCCATCGCCGACCCCACGCGGCGCAAGATCCTGCAGGCCCTTAAGGTCAAAGGCGCCTGCTCCCTTGGCAAAGAGACCGGGCTGTGCGCCTGCGACATCGAGCAGCGCATCCACCTCTCCCAGCCCACCATCTCTCATCATATGGCCATTCTGAAAAAAACGGGGCTGGTGGAGGTGCAAAAACAGGGCCAGTGGCGATGGTATCAGCGCAACGAGAAAACGATTAAGCAGTTTTCGAGGACCTTGCGGAAAACGCTCTAGGCAGACACGGATTCAGCCGCCGGTTATTACGGTCTTCCCCATGCGTGGGAGTGGGCGGTTCAGCCTGGTCCGAGTGGGCTGCCTGAGGGAGGGCACTATTTCGCGATCGCGGCCTGCGTCTTCTGCACGAGCTTGCGCGCCTGGGCGATCAGATCGACAACCTCGAAGGGCTTCACCAGGGAAGGAATCCCGTTGCTCTGAAGATAGGTTTTGATGTCGGGTTCGGCAACGCTGGAAAATGTAAAGAGTAGTTTCTTCTCTAGGCCTGGGCAGGCGACTCCGATCCAGCGATGCGCATCCTGGGCGGTCCAGCCGCCAGGCATGCGACCGTTCATGATGACGGCGTCAAAGCTTTCCGCACGTAACCGGTTTTTGGCTTCTTCCACATTCATCAGGGCCACTACCTGGGCGCCGGCGCCGACCAAAACATCGCGCTCGAACTCCAGCACCGCCTCCTCATCTTCCAGAAGCAGGATGCGCCCATCGATGGCCATTTCCCGGCGGGATGAAGCAGCGGCGGGCTCCGGCTCAATCACCCGCCCGGAGGCCGGCAGCCGTACCTCAACCGACGCTCCGCCCTCGGGACGATTGTGCGCGGTGATGTCGCCGCCATGTTCCTTGATGATTCCGTAGCAAATGCTCAGGCCAAGCCCGGTTCCCTTCCCCACTGTTTTTGTGGTGTAGAAGGGATCGAAAATGCGGTTGGGATCCTTGATGCCGACGCCGGTATCGAGGAACTCGACACGAACCTGTCCATCTTCGGAGTGTATCCGAACTTTGAGCTTGCCGCCCTTTCCGCCCTCCAGGATGGCATCGACCGCGTTGTTGATGATGTTCAGGAACACCTGTTCGAGCTGATGGGGATCGGCTGTCACCGAGGGCACATCGACCTTGGTTTCGCGCTCCAGAGCGATGTTGTTGACCTTCAAATCGTATTCCCGCAACGCCACGGTCTCGTCCACAATCTTGCGGACGTCAACCTCCTGCTTCTGCGGCGTGCGCTGGCGTGCGAACGAAAGCAGGTTCTGCACCACCCGGTGCGTGCGCTGCGCCTGTTTGAACAGCTTGCGGACGAAGTCGGCGGCGCGGTCGTCCAGACCTTCACTCTCCAACAGTTGCGCATAG
>DASREX010000038.1:0-3617 GCA_035651855.1 Candidatus Sulfotelmatobacter sp. | reverse complement strand
TCATGCGGAATGCCAACGTATACCGGCAGCTCTACGGCAATCCTTAGTCCGCGGGCATGCTCTCAGGGCTGGAGGGCGAGCTTGACCATCGTCAGGAAGGATGGACCACGTTTTTCGGCCGGCTGAACAGGATCTCGATGATCAGCAGAGAAGCGCCTGCGACGATTGCACTGTCAGCCAGGTTGAACACCGGCCACTGGTACTGCCGGATATAGAACAGGAGAAAGTCGACGACGCGTCCGCTGGCCACGCGGTCCCAAAGGTTACCCACTGCGCCGCCCAGGATCAGTGCCAGCGCTACTCCCGACAGCGTCGGCCCGTGCTTCTGCTTCCACAGCAGGAGCAGGACAACGACCATTGCGATGATGGAGAAGCCGATCAGTAGCGCAGTCTTCCAGTGCGACGGAGAATCGGCGAAGAGACTGAACGCGGCGCCCGTATTCTCGGTGTGAGTGATGCGGAAGAATCCCGGGATGACCTGGATGTGCGCGTACATGCTGATGCGCGTGGCCACCAGCCGCTTGGTCCAGCGGTCAAGCAGCACGACGAACAAGGAGAGCAGCAAGTGAATGGCCCGCGCGCGATAGTTAGACATTCAGGATCTTGGCAGCCTTCCGCACGTTCGAGGCGAAGCTTGAGCGAACTCCACATTGAGCTGCGCAACCGCAGCGTCCCGCAGAGAGGAACCGCTGAGGATGGGGGAGAGAAACCTCATTGCTTGCCTTCCATTTCTTTGAGGACCGCGCTACAGCGCTCGCACACTGTGGGATAGGTCTGGTCTTCGCCGACGCGGGTCGAGTAATTCCAGCAGCGGTCGCACTTGGCGCCATCGGCTTTCTTCACTTCCACGTGGACTCCCCCGGTCCCGTTGCCCGCGCCCTGCCCCAGAGTTACAGCCGAGACGATGAAGAGATAGCGCAATTGGTCGGCATAGCGTTTCAGAGCGGAATAAACCGGGTCGGACGCGGTGATGATCAGCTGTGCTTCCAGACCTTTGCCGATCCCTTTGTTATTGCGCTCCGCTTCCAGAGACTTGAGTACCTGCTCGCGAACGCTAAGCAGGGTTGCCCAGTCTTGAGCGGTCTGCGGATCGCTGCCGGGCTCCGGCGCGCCGAAGACGTCTTCGGCATTTGGGAAGTGTGCCATGTGCACGCTTTCGACTCTGCCCGGCACCTTGGGCAGGTACTGCCACACTTCCTCGCAGGTGAAGGAAAGGATGGGGGCCAGCAGCCGCGCCATGGCCTCGCAGATACGCCAGATAGCGGTCTGTCCCGAGCGGCGTCCTACTGAACCAGCCGCGTAGGTGTAGAGCCGGTCCTTGATCACGTCGAAGTAGAACGCGCTCAGTTCGACCACACAGAAATGATTCACCCGGTGATAGATCTTGTGGAAGGCGAAGTCGTCGTACCATTTTCGGACATCGCGCACCAGGGACCACGTCTGCCGCAGCATGTACTGGTCGAGCGGATCCATTTTCTGGAAGGGGACGGCGTGGCTCTGCGGGTCGAAGTCGTAAAGATTGCCCAGCGCGTTCTTGAACAGCTTGTTCCGAATCTCGCGATAGTTCTCGCCCACGCGCTGCATCAGGGCTTCGGAGCCGACCACGTCTTCGCGGAAGTCGACCGAGGCGACCCACAGGCGGACCACTTCGCCGCCCAGGCGGCTGGAGATGTCCACGGGATCCACGTCATTGCCGCGCGACTTCGACATAGCCTGGCCCTTTTCATCGAGCGTCCAGCCGGGTGTCACCACGCCTTTGTACGGCGGCGTCTGGTGGGTCCCCATGGCACAGAGCAGGGATGACTGAAACCATCCGCGATACTGATCGCCGCCTTCCAGATACAGATCGGAGGGCCAGGGATAGTCCGGTTCGTCGGCGACCAGCGCCAGATAACTGGCGCCGGATTCCAGCCAGACGTCGAAGATGTCCGTCTCCTTCTCAAATTTCGTGCTGCCGCAATGTGGGCACCTGGTGTCGGGAGGCAGAATGCTGTCGGACTCGGGAGTGAACCAGGCGTCCGCGCCGGACCGGGCAAATAACTCGATCACTTTGCCGTTCACCGCTTTATCGTTCAGCGGCTTGCCGCACTCTCCGCACAGAAACACGGCGATGGGAACTCCCCAGACACGCTGCCGCGAGATGCACCAGTCCGGGCGCGTTTCGATCATGTTGGACAGACGTTCTTCGCCCCAGGCCGGATCCCATTTCACTTTGCCGATTTCCTGCAGGGTGCGCGAGCGCAAGGTGTCGTTCTTGCCGGCGCCGCCCGGCATCGGCGTTTCCATCGAGATGAACCACTGCTCGGTGGCGCGAAAGATCACGGGATTGTGGCAGCGCCAGCAGTGCGGATAAGAATGCTCGGTCTTTTCCGTATGCAGCAGGGCGCCGCGGCTGCGCACCAGATCGACGATGGGCTGGTTCGCGTCCCATACCCGCTTGCCCGTGTACTCGGGAAGGCCGTTGCGAAGAATGCCTTTCTCGTCGACATTGCTGGTGGCGTCAAGGCCATACTTCACGCCGGTGATGAAGTCTTCGGCGCCGTGCGAGGGCGCGGTGTGGACCACGCCGGTTCCCGTGTCCATGGTGACGTAGTCCGCGAGCACGCCCAGCACCTTGCGCTCCAGGAACGGATGCTGGAAGTTCAAGCGCTCCAGCTTGCGTCCGGAAAAGTGCGCCAGGGGCTTCGGGTCAGCGAGATTGCACTTGGCAGACACTTCCTGCGCCAGCCTGGAAGCGACAATGTAGACCTTGCCGCCGGATTCGAGCGCGACATATTCCTCATCGGGATGAAAGGCTACGGCCATGGACGCGGGCAAGGTCCAGGGAGTAGTGGTCCAAATGATGGTCGACACATCTTTGCCGGCAAGCGCCGCATCGATTGCCGACGGATTATCCAGTAATCGATATTTCACCCAGACGGTGGTGCTGGTGTGGTTCTCGTACTCGACTTCCGCCTCTGCCAGAGCGGTTTCGTCGTGCATGCACCAGTAAACGGCGCGCAGGCCCTTGTACACGAATCCGTTCTCGTAAAACGAGAAGAAGGTGGAAAGCACAACGGATTCATACTGCGGAGTCATGGTGGCGTAGGGCCGGTCGAACCTGCCAAATACGCCGATGCGCTTGAATTGCGTACGCTGCAGGTCGAGATACTTCTCGGCATATTTGCGGCAGGCGGCCCGGACCGCAGTAGGCGCCATCTGCAGTTTTTTTCCGCCGAGTTCCTTGTCCACTTTGATTTCGATGGGCAGGCCGTGACAATCCCACCCGGGCACGTAGGGCGCGTCAAATCCCGCCATGGTCTTGGATTTGACGATGAAATCCTTGAGACACTTGTTCAGCGCCGTGCCCATGTGGATGGGCCCGCTGGTATAGGGAGGGCCGTCATGCAGAATGTAGCGCGGCGCGCCTTTGCGGCTCTCGCGAATGCGCTGGTAGATCCCCACCTGCTCCCAGCGTTCGAGCATTTTGGGCTCGTTCTGAGGCAGGTTGGCCTTCATAGGGAAGGCAGTCTGGGGCAGATTGATCGTCTTTTTCAGTTCTAAGGGCACCGAGCGCCGTCTCCCAAATGATTGAATCTTTTCATTATAGGGAGTACTGACAGGGATCGTCCATTTGA
>DASREX010000037.1:0-5595 GCA_035651855.1 Candidatus Sulfotelmatobacter sp. | reverse complement strand
TCATAAATCGACTCCTGGCCTGCACAGCGGGGAATCCGCTGAGGAAGGGGCGGTCGTTCTTATTGAACCGGGGGAAGGAGCAGGCGCACAGTGACACCGGTCACATGTCAGTGTGTGCCCAGCAGAGGTTGCGGCCATGACGGCGCACCCGCAAATGCAGGCCGCACGAGAGAGCGTCCACCCTGTGTTAGATTGAATTCTCCTATGAAGCACGTCGCCGAGTGGGCGTTGAATGTGGCTTCGCAGCAGGGAGCGAGCTATGCGGATGTGCGCGTCATCGCGCAGCGTAGCCGCGCCCTGAGCACGAAGAACGGAAAAGTAGGAACCGCCTCCGACGCGGAATCGGTTGGCATGAACGTGCGGGTGATTGCGGACGGAGCCTGGGGATTCGCCTCATCGGCGGAACTAGGACGGGGAGCCGTCGAGCGGACGGCGGCCGAGGCGGTTGCGATAGCGCGGGCGTCCGCCCGGGTGAAGCGCGCGGATGTCCGGCTGGCCCCGGAAAAAGCGGCCGTCGCGGAGTGGAGCACGCCCTGCAGGATCGATCCCTTTTCCGTATCGGTCGAGCAGAATATTGATTTGCTGCTGAAGATCGATGCCGAGTTGCGAGCCGTCGCGGGCATCACACTGGCGGAGGCGAACCTAAACTTCAACCGCGAAGAGCAGTGGCTGTTGTCATCCGAAGGCGCGGATATTCATCAGACGAAGCTCTCGACCGGGGCGGGATATGCGGCGTACGCATTCGCCGGCAATGAAATCCAGAAGCGGTCTTATCCCAACTCTTTCGGCGGGCAGTGGCAGAACAAGGGTTACGAGCTGATCGGGGAATTGAACCTGGTAGAGAATGCGCGGCGGATAGCAGAAGAGGCGGCGGCGCTGCATCACGCGGATCAGTGTCCCGAAGGCAAGTTCGACCTGATTCTCGACAGCTCTCAGCTCGGCCTGCAGATTCATGAGTCGGTGGGGCATCCGATCGAACTCGATCGCGTGCTGGGGATGGAGGCGAACTTCGCGGGAACTTCGTTTCTGACCCTGGAGAAGCTGGGGAACCTGCGTTATGGCAGCGAACTGGTGAATGTGGTGGCGGATGCGCGGCAGGAGCACGGCCCGGGGTTGGGAACGTTTGGATTTGACGACGAGGGAGTCGCGGCGCAGTGCACGCCCATTATCACCAACGGACGGTTTACGGGATATCTCAGTTCGCGCGAGACAGCCCACATGGTCGGCATGAACCGGTCTGGCGGGACCGTGCGAGCCGAGAGCTGGAACCGGCTGCCCATGATCCGCATGACCAATATCAGCCTGCTGCCGGGGGAGCAGCCGTTGAGCCTGGAACAACTGGTCGCATCCACCGTTCACGGCATTCTCATGCAGACGAACCGGTCCTGGTCGATTGACGATAAACGGTACAACTTTCAGTTCGGCTGCGAGATCGGGTGGGAGATCAAGAATGGCAAGCGGGTGCGCATGCTGAAGAATCCGTCGTACTCGGGAATCACCACGGAGTTCTGGAATTCCCTGGATGCAATCTGCTCACGGGAGGAGTGGACGCTCTGGGGGACTCCGAACTGCGGCAAAGGGCAGCCGCAACAAGTCATGGGAACTGGGCATGGGGCCGCGCCCGCGCGCTTTCGGGACATCAAGATCGGGAGCGCGTTCCAGGGAAGCTGATCCTCCGAGGGATGCGAAGAGGCGCGGAGCCGTCAAAGCGGAAATGCTCACGAACGAACAAGCCGGTGACATCTTTGACCGTGTGAGGAAACTTTCGTCTGCGGATGAAGTGGAAGTGCTGTTTTCGGGCGGCCGGTTCGCCCTGACACGCTTTGCCAATAACGCTATCCACCAGAACGTGGCGGAGGAAAATCACGTGATCTCGCTGCGCACCGTCTTTTCCGGGCGGACGGCGCGGGCGGTTACCAACAAGTTTGATGAAGAGAGTTTGCGGCAGGTCGTGCGGGCCTCGGAGAACCTGGCCCGGGTGCAGCATCCCGATCCGGACCTTTTGCCTCCGCCGGATGCGCGAGAGGCGGCCGGGCTTGACCCGAGCGGGACAGCCGAGGCCGTTTCCCTGCCGGCGGCCGCCTCCCGGTACTTTGAGCAGACGGCGGCGATCACTCCTGAACTTCGGGCGGAAGCCGTTCGCGGCATCGTCGATGTGGCAGCGCGGCACGCGCTGACCGCAGCCGGAGTGTTTTCCAGTGGAGAGTCGTTCGAGGGCCTCTTCAACTCGCGCGGACTGAGCCGATGGCACCGGCAGACTTCGGCGGAAGTGTCGATCACCATGCTCGGGGCGGATTCTTCCGGATGGCAGAAGGCGAATGCGCCGGACGTGACTCAGGTCGATCCCCTGATGCTGGCCCAGATTGCCGCGAAGAAAGCCGTGGACTCGGCTCATGCGCGGGAGATTCCAGCGGGTAAGTACACCGTGATCCTGGAGCCTGCCGCCGTGCTCGACATCGTGGGATTCATGTTCTGGGATTTTTCGGGCATGGCAATTCTCGATCAGCGTTCGTTTCTAACAGGCAGGATCGGGCAGAAACTGTTTGGTGAGAACATCACGATTTGGGATGATGTCACGCATCCCTTGCAGGCCGGATCGCCCTTCGATGGCGAGGGCATGCGGCGGAAGAAAGTCGCACTGGTCGAGAATGGAGTGGTGAACCGCGTAGTCTACGCGCGGGCGACGGCGGAGAGAATGAGACGATCCGAACTCAGGGAGAGTGTAGGCCCGATCGAAGCTACGGGACATGGATTCCCGCTCCCCAATGAGATGGGAGAGATGCCGCTGCATATCGTGTTCGCGCCTGCGAACGGATCGCAGACCGCAGCGCAGATGATCGCCTCCACCGAGCGTGGCGTGCTGGTCACACGGCTCTGGTACATCCGCGAAGTGGAGCCCTTCGAGAAGATGCTGACCGGAATGACGCGCGATGGAACCTTCCTGATCGAGAACGGGCGGGTGCAGGGCGGAATCCGCAATTTCCGCTTCAATGAAAGTCTCATCCACATGCTTTCCAATGTGGAAGCCATGACGGACCCTGTGCGCTCCTGCGGGGAGGAATCATTTGACATGGTCGTGCCTGGGATGAAAGTCCGCGAATTCAACTTCACCGAAGTCACGAAATTTTGAGCGCAGTTCCCACTCTTTAGCAGGCCCTCTTGCTCGATTGGGCCCTTCCGCCTTTGCCGCCCCTTGAAGTACGGGCCCTGTCTGCAAAGAAATGCTGCTGCACCGCCGGCGGAACTGTCCTGCACTTAAATTCCAACGCCATGCCGGATTTCCGGATTTGAACGGGATTTGCCGGAAATTGCCCCCCATTCGTCCGCCGTGACGGGGCTTGGCGGGGTCCATTTCGACTTTGGGAATCACTCGTAATCGATTCATGGATAAGTAGTTAGCTCCGATTGTTCCATGACTTCGGTAACTTTGTTGGTGAGATTCAGGGGTGTAGGCTGCGATGTGAGTAAGAGCAACTCCGGCGCGAACGGCGGCCGGAACAAGGCAAAAAGAAAGTGGAAGCGGAAACGAACCCAGCGACGACCGAGGAGAAGATGAACACGGGACACTACGAAGACATGCAGAGTGCTCCACGGTTTCCGCTGCATCTGGCGGCGTCGGTGAAATCGCAAGGCTCGGCCTATTCGGCAGAGACGGAAAACATCTCGGCGAACGGCGTGCTGTTTGCGATGGACAATGACGTTCCGGTCGGGTCGATGGTGGATTTCACGATCCTGTTGCCGGCTGAAATCCTGGGCGGACGACAGAGGATGCAGATCGACTGCCGGGGACGCGTGGTGCGCAGCTTCGAAGATGGAGGCCGGCGCGGCGTAGGCGTGGTGATCGATGAGTACCACTTTGAACGGGCATAAGACTGAATGGCTACCATTCCGGTTGGCGTAGACGAAAATTTCGAAGCAGGAGACGAGGGCGGCAAAGGCCAGTTCGTCCGCGTGATCGTGGCCGATACGCAAGCCATCTTCCGCGCCGGGCTGCGGAAAATCTTCGCCCTGGAGGACGACATTCGCGTAGTCGGCCAGGCGGAAACGCTGGCCCAGACGCAATCCGCGGTAACGAAGTTTTCCGCCGACATTCTCATCTTTGAAGCGGCCCTGGTCCCGAACCCGGTGGAAGCAGTGGTGGAGTTAATGCGCCAGTGCCCGCAGATGAAGGTGGTTGTGGTGACGCCGGGAGCCGACGAGGGCTTGACCCTGGAATTGTTCCGCCGCGGAGTGCACGGCATCCTGTCGCGCGAGGTGGAACCCGAGGTCATGGTGGATTGCCTGCGCAAGGTAGTCGCGGGCGAGAGCTGGCTGGATCGCGAGGGAGTCCGTTGGGTGCTGCAGGCATACCGCAACCAGGGAACGCGGCCCGCGGGCGCTCGTCCCAAGGTGCAACTGACGCCGAAGGAGTCGCTGATTGTTTCCTGCGTGACCCAGGGCATGAAGAATAAAGAGATCGCGCTGCGCGTGGGTACGACCGAGCAGGTAGTGAAGAATTATCTCCGCAAGGTGTACGACAAGCTGGGCGTGGCGGACCGCCTGGAACTGGCGCTTTACTGCCTGAATCACCATGTGGTCGACAATACGAAAGTGCCTCCGTTGCCCGTGTCAACCGGAAACGCTGCCAGCGCCGCAGCCGCCGGCGTTGCAGCTACCGGAAGTTCAGCGCAAGGCCTGGCAACCCCGCCGCCCGAAGCTTCCACCAAGCAGTAAGTTCACTCCAGCGCAAGTTGCGGTTCTGCGCTTTCACCCATAAAATCGAAAAGGGAACTGGGCGAGAGCTCGTTGCCGCGTAAGCGTATCACGTCGTAGCCCCCACCGATGTCGCGGGAGAGATGGCCGAGTGGCTGAAGGCGCACGCTTGGAAAGCGTGTTTACTCGAAAGGGTAACGTGGGTTCGAATCCCACTCTCTCCGCCAGCTCCTTAACCCAATAGGTAATTTTTCCAAGGTGCGGGCGCACCTGAATTGACATCACCTATCTTCTTTCGAGGCACTACGTTCGTCTGCGTCGCATTCCGTAAGCGGCCGGGGATAGACTCCCCGCGGGAAGTCGTGACGCGAGTCCACCCGTGAGGAAAATGGTGAATTGCACGCGTCGCACCCTTTCCACCAAATCTCTGTGGCTTTCACGGAAGCCGCGCCCTGGATGCTGCTTTTGATCAGCACATTTTGTCTTGCCCGGACACGGGCAACGTCGTATATTGATGCGACTCTGAGTAATCGTTTACTTGAAATACTGGAACGCGTGCGCGGGTCGCGCGCCGTTCGTGTTCCCCGGCATTGCCGAAGGAGGGAAATTTATGTCGTCCCGACGCCAGTTTTTGCAGCAGGCTTCGACCGCCGCTTTGGGCTTGGGTTCCAGCACGCTGTTTGGGCGGCTTATGTCGGCGCAGGCATCATCCTCGGCAGACCCAACCTGCCGCATTTTTATCGACGGGCGCCGCAGTATTTCTGCGCTCGACCGGAACTTGTTTGGATCATTCCTCGAGCAGCTGGGGCGGGCGATCTACGAGGGCATCTACGATCCCGGATCGAAATTGTCGGACTCCAACGGCTTCCGCAAGGATGTGATGCAGGAGGTCAAAAGCCTGGG
>DASREX010000036.1:0-140531 GCA_035651855.1 Candidatus Sulfotelmatobacter sp. | reverse complement strand
ACGAAATGCCGAGCGCCCCGCTGCAACGCCGCCACGATGTTCTCCTGGTATCCCACCGAGGAAACCATCACGATGCGTGCTTCGGGATGCTGTTGCACAATCCGTTCGGCCGCCTCGATGCCTTCCATCTGCGGCATGGTGATGTCCATGAGCACGATGTCAGGATGTGTGCGGTCGAACTCGCTGATCGCGGTCAAGCCGTCGCCGGCTTCGGCCGCAACCTGCCCGCCGAAACTTTCGATCATGCGGGCCAGATTCTTCCTCGCAAACACGGAATCATCGACGATCAAATAGCGGACCGCCTGCCCGTCTTTGCTGCGCTTTACTGGTGCGAACTGCTCCATACAGACCTCCCCTTTCTCCTGCAATATCATGCCCACTCGGGCCGGAACCAGATCACGCTGGTCACCGGCTGTTCGTGCCTGATCTCTTAATTTCCGGCGCGCATGGCCCGACCGCTGCTCATCTCGCCTGTATTTCGGCCGCAAATCGCTTGCAGCGTCGATCCCATCACGTCCAGCGCCACCACCCGGACGGCGTATCCGCGTTCAATCGCGGCCTTGGGCATGCCGTAGACCACGCAGGATTCCTCGTTCTGCGCAATGGTCATGCCGCCTTCCTTCTTAATGGCGCCCAATCCCTCCGCCCCGTCATCGCCCATCCCCGTCATGATCACGCCCACCGCGCTGGTCTGGAACTCTTCCGCCACACTTCGGAATAAAACATCGGCGCTGGGACGATGGCCGTTGACTCGCGGCTCGTCGTTGAGGACGACGATGTCGCCCAGCGGCAGCCGCTTTACCTTCATGTGCCGGCTGCCGGGACAGATCAGAACGCGTCCTGCCTGCAGCAGGTCGCCCGATTGAGCCTCCTTCACCCGCAGCGGGCAAACTTCATCCAGGCGCCGCGCGAACATGTCCGTGAACCCGTCGGGCATGTGCTGTACTACCACGATCGTCGAGGGAAAGTCGGCTGGCAGTTGCGACAAGACGAACTCCAGGGCTTGCGGGCCCCCGGTCGAGACTCCGATGGCGACGACCTTGTTGGGGGCGGCCGAGGGAGCCGCAGATTTCTGCGGCTTCGGAGGCAGCCCGGTCAGCATGCGCGGTTTCAATTTGCAGTCTGCCGCCGCCTTGATTTTGACGATCAGCTCGCGCGCCACTTCCGTCATGTGCGCCGAAGGATCCTTGGGCTTGGGAACGAAATCGAACGCCCCCAAGCCCAGCGCCTTCATGGTCACGGTCGCCCCTTCGGTACTGTGCGAACTGAACACGATCACGGGAACGGGTTGGCGCCGCATGATTTCCTTGAGCGTATCGATGCCGTTCATGCCGGGCATTTCAAGGTCAAGGGTCACCACGTTTGGCGCCAATTCCTCGATCTTCTTCAGACAGAAAGAACCATCCATCGCGGTTCCGACTACTTCGATGGATTCGTCGCCCGCCAGCATCTGCGGGATCAACTTGCGCATCAGGGCCGAATCGTCGACTACCAGCACGCGGACTCGCTTCATGCCCGGCCTCCCACGGATGGAGTCAGAGCCAGCCGCATGCGGTCGGTGTGGGTCAGAAGCAGGCCCGAACTGGCCTGCCCCATCTCCTGCGGGCGGGCGTGCGCGACGTGCTCCACGATAGCGGTCAAGTTGAGGATCAGCACGACTCGGCCATCCCCCAGAATGGAAGCGCCAGAAACCAGGTCGGTCGAGAATGTGTGATCGTCCAGCGCTTTAATCACCAGTTCCTCTTCGCCTTCGAGCGCGTCGACAATCAGCCCATACTTCCTCTCGCCTACGGTAATCACCAGCACAAAAAGCTTGGAGTTCCCGCCGTCGGACGCCGGCCGTCCCAGCCGCAGCACCGGCAGCACCTGATTGCGAAGCTGCAGAACTTCGTAATTGTCGACTTGATGCACTTCGCCCTCGACCGTGCGCGCGATTTCCAGCACCGCATTCAGCGGGATGGCGTACAGTCGTTGCTCCACCCAGAACAGCAAGGCCTTGATGATGGCCAGGGTCAATGGCAACTTCAGGCGGAAGGTGGTGCCCTGCCCAAGTTTCGTCTCCAGGCTCACCGATGCCTTCAGCCGGTGCAGAACGCTTTGCACCACGTCCATGCCTACACCTCTGCCCGAGACTTCGGTGACCTGCTCGGCCGTGCTGAAGCCGGGACGGAAAATGTAATTCAGAGTTTCAGTCTCGCTGAGCTGAGCGGCCTCCTCGGCTGTGGTCAAGCCCAGTTCGATAGCTTTGCTGCGAATTTTCTGGATGTCGATGCCGCGCCCGTCATCGCTGACTTCCACGATGACCTGATTGCCCTGGTGATAGGCATTCAGGCGAACCGTTCCCCGCGGCGCTTTTCCCAGCCGGAGGCGCTCTTCCGAAGATTCGATCCCGTGACTGATGGCGTTGCGAACCAGATGGGTCAGGGGCTCGGCGATGGCGTCGAGGATTCCTTTATCCAGGTCGGTATCCTGGCCGCTGACGGCCAGTTCCACGTCGCGCCCGCACTGCCGCGAGACATCGCGCACCATGCGCGGGAACCGCCGGAAGAGCTGATCGACCGGCACCATGCGGATCTTCATCACCGAGCGCTGCAGATCATTCAGCACTCTCGCCTGGAAAGCCATGGCATCGGCGAATTTGCCGCGCAACAGCTCTTTGGGATAGCGCTTCGAGAATTCGTTGAGCGCCTGCTGCAACATCGACTTGCCGATGATCAACTCCCCTACCAGGTTCAGCACGCTGTCAATGCGCCCCGCCTCGACGCGCAGGATGTTTTCGACTGTGACGGGAGCTACAGCGCCGGGGGGCCCCGCTGAATCGGGGGCTGCCCCGTCCTGGAGGTTCTGATCCAGAAGCGCGGCCGCCTCCGCCGGTGGCGCGGAAGCTTGCTCTCCCGGAACCGCCGCGGCATATAGGAGTTCAACGTTCACCTCTTCGGCGATGGTTGGAATCCTGCACTTGGCCACAATCTGTTCCGCGGTCTGCACGCTGGCCAGAACAAATTCCACATGCTTGCTGGCCGCCGCCGATTTCGCGTCCGGCCGCACAGCCAGCACCGGGCCCATGCTCGAGATCGCATTCTGGATCAACTGCCGCCCGGCAATCGGCATGGCGCAGTGCGGGTCAATTTTCACCACGACATGAAGAACGTCTTGCCCCCTGGCCTGCGCCTGCGTCATGGCCAGGCGTTCGTATTCGGTCCAGTCCGCCGCGGCCTGGGCCGCCGGAGATTTCTTCTTGCGCGCTTTCCTGGCTCCGGGAGTCGAGGTGAGTTCCTCGATTCTCTTGCCCAGCTTCCTGGTGGAAGGCAGCTTGCTTCCTGCGCGATAGGCCGCGATCATCTCGGCGAACAGGTCGGCGGCCGCAAATGCGATCTCCGCCACCGCGGTCTGCGCCGCCGCCGTTTCCATCGAGAGGGCATCCTCGAATTGATGCGCGAGTTCGCTCAATTCCCGCAACCCGCAGGCGGCGGAGTCGCCCTTGAGCGTGTGAACCGTGCGGCGGATGCTGCGCACGATCTCCTCGTCGCCGGGATGCTTCTCCAGCTTCAGCGCTTCATCATTGAGCGCCTGCAACAGTTCCTGGGAGGTCTCATAAAACAGCTCCCGCAGTTCCGCGCCACGCTCGTCGGGGGAATGGGTCACTCTCGCACCTCAATCCGCTGGTAGGCGGTGCCGCTGTCCTTGTGCACCATCTGGAATTTCTTGGTCAGGCCAAGCAGGCTTTCCGCGTGTCCCACGAACAGATACCCGCCGGGGTTCAGGCAGCGATAGAACTTTTCGATGAGCCGCTTCTGCTCCGCTTCGTCGAAGTACATCATGACATTGCGGCAGAAGATGACATCATTGCGCTGTGGCAGGTACTCCGTCTTCAGGTTGTGAAAGTCGAAATGGACCATTTCCTTCAGCGTCTTCTTGATGGCATAACGATCCGCAATCTTGTCGAAATAGCGCAAACGGTAGCCGTAGTCGACCATCGACATCTGGTGCTCGCTGTAAGCCCCCTCCTGCCCGGCCCGCAGTACGGAGTAGCTGATGTCGCTGGCCAGAATTTCTACGCGCCAGGGCGGGGGGATCAGCGGCTTGGGCAGCGGCAGTTCCACCGGGAGCGGGTTCCGCAGGTAGTAGTAGGCCAGAGCGTCGGTCACCAGCATCGCCAGGGTGTAGGCCTCCTGCCCGGTCGAGCAGCCCGCGCTCCAGATGCGAATCGCAAATTCGCGCCGCGAGCTCTTGTGTTTCAGCAATTCCTCCAGCACCGTCTTCTGGAAAAGATCGAGTTGCGCCTTGTGGCGGAAGAAGCTGGTCTCGTTGACGGTCAGGTTTTCCAGCAGCTTGGCCAGTTCTTCTCTGCCTTGCTGGCTGATCAGCAGCCGGTAATAGGCGTAAAAGGAGTCCACGCGGCATTCCTTCAGCCGGCGCAGCAGCCGGTCCTGGAGGAAGTGCGTGCGGCGCTCGTCGAAGTGCATGCCGCACTCCTGATACACGAGCGCCTGCAGCAACTTCAGTTCCGCTTCCGTCAGTATGGGAGCTGGTGCCGCCCCGGATGTACTCATTCGTGTTCCCGTCTATCCCAGAAAGCAATTTGCATCATGGCAAGACATTCCCTGCTACTTTGCCGCCGCGCCGCGCGCTTCCCCTTTGGTTTTGTTGTCCGCGCTTTCCTTCTTGGCGTGCAAGCTGCCCGGAGCCAGCAGCTTGCTCAGGTCGAGGAGCACGACCAGGCGCCCGCCAACCTTTCCCAGCCCGGTCACGCAGTTCAAGCCGCCCTCCTGAAATACGGCAGGAGGCGGTTCCACCGCGTCGGCCGGAATCTTTAACACTTCGGAGGCCGAATCGACGATCAATCCCGCCAGCCGGCCGGCATGCTCAACCACCAGAATGCGGTTGTTCCGCTTGACCTCCGCCTGCATCTCGCCAAAGCGTTTGCGCAGGTCCATGACTGAAACAATCTTTCCCCGCAGGTTGATGACCCCTTCCAGGTAATCGGGAGCGTCGGGCACAGCAGTAATCTCCGGCACCCGCACGATTTCATGCAGCGAGGTGATGGGCACGCCATAGGTCTCACGGCCCACTTGGAACCCTACGATATGGAGTTCGCGGCTCATCTGGTGAGGCTCCTCCCGCGGCCCTACTGCATTCCCGCTGTTGCCCGGCGGGCGTTGCGGCTTGCCGGCTCGGAGTTCCCCTGCGCGCGGGCCGCCTCCGCCAGGGCGAAGCGGTCGATGAAGTCCAGCAGGCTGCGCGACATCTTCGACATCTGCTCCGACGATGCTGCCAGCTCGGTGGAACTGGACGTGGACTGCTGCACCAGTTCGCGCATCCGTTCCATGGCTTTCACCACGGCCTGCGCTCCGGATGCCTGTTCCTCTACCGCGGAGTTGATCTCGTGGGTGATTTCGTTCAGGCGCGTGGTGGCGCGCGCAATCTGCGATGAGCCGTGCGACTGCTCGTTGGTGGCCGCGCCGATCTCCTGCGCAAATTTGTAGACTTCGGTGACCACGTTGGAGATCTTCTTCAAGGCGGAATTCAACTCGCCCCCGAGTTCCAGGCCCTCGTTGACGATTGAGGTCGAGCGATCCATGTTCTCGACCGCCTTGCGCGCTTCCTTCTGAATGCTCTGGATGAGTTCGGAAATCTCCTTGGTGGATTGCGCCGACTTTTCCGCCAGCTTGCGCACTTCGTCGGCGACCACCGCGAAGCCAAGTCCGTGCTCGCCCGCCCGGGCGGCTTCGATCGCGGCATTGAGAGCCAACAGGTTGGTCTGCTCGGCGAGGTCGTCGATCACCTCGATGATCTTGCCGATGTCGTCCGCCCGCTGTCCCAGCGCCCCGATAATTTCTCCCGAGGACGTAATGGTGGTATTGATGCGATTCAAGCCATCGGTGGCCTTCTCCATGGTCCCGATGCCGTTGTGCACCTCTTCGCGGGAGCGGTTGGAGATATCAAGTAGAACTTTAGCGGTGTCAGCCACGCGCTGGATCGAGGCCACCATCTGATCGATGGAGGCGGAGGTCTCGCTTACGCTGGAAGCCTGCACCTGCGTGCTCTTCACCATGTTCTGCACGTTGACGCTCATCTCGTGCATGGTGCTGGTGACCTCATCGATGGCAGACGATGCCTGCAAACCGATCTTCGCGGAATCGTCGGAAGCTCCGGCCACCTGGTTGGAGGCGCTTGCCACCTGGGAAGACGCGTCGCGGACGCTGCGCACCAGCCCCGCCAGGCCCTCGACCATCTTGGCGAATGCGTTCCCCAGGGTGTCATGCGAAGAGCGAGGCTTGACCTCGACGGTCAGATCCCCTCCGGCAATGGCCTCTGAAACCGACGCCATTTCCTTCAGGTAGGTCACCATCTTGTGGAAGGTACGGGCCAGCTCGCCGATTTCGTCGCCGCGGCTGGTATCGATGTTGTGCTCGAGATCGCCGGTGTTGCCGATGCCGCGCGCCACATTCATCAGATTCGTCAGCGGAGCGGTGATCGATTTTGCGGTGCGATAGCCAACGACCGCGCCTACCGACAGCGCCACCAGGGTGAACAGCAGCGACACCGTGATCGTCCAGTTAGCCGCGCTTTCGTCCGAGTTGCGGCGCTCCTCCACCAGTTTCCGGTTCTCGACGTCAGCCACATCGAGCGCGTCGGTCGAGTTCTTCACCCACGAAGAAGCGTCTTTCTGCAAATAATAGATCTGCAGCTCCGCGACCGTGGCATTTCCGGAATCCACATCCTTTCTCTTATCGGTCAGAGGCTGGGCGAATTCCTTGCCCCAGGCTTGCTCCAGCTGCTCAACTTTGGCCAGCGAGGTCTTGACCTGGTCGGAATAGGCCTGCGCCTTGCCTTCTTCAAGCTTTTCATTCAGGGTGCGCAGCCCTTCGTTCATGCGCTCCACTTCCCGCGTATCGCCGCTCAGCAGATAGTTGCTCAGGTAAAGGCGGTTCTGCATCATCTGAAAGCGCACCGTGTTGGTGGTGTCGGCGAGCCGCAGCGAAGCTGCCGCCGCGTCCTTGGCGGCATGCTCCCGCCGCACGGCCAGCCAGTTCACGATGAACAGCAGCAGGACCATCCCGAGGATGAATCCAAAGTTCAAGTAAAGCTTTTTACCGAGAGTCATGCCTGTCTCCTGCGCGGCCTGGCGACTTACCGCTGTGCGAACTTGAAATCAATGATTCCTGTGCTCTCCGCGGCCGCGGGTTCAAACCGCCACCTCTTGGCCGCATCCAGCGCGGATTGCGCCAGCAGCGGATGTCCTCCCACGATGCGGGCTTCCTTCACGGTGCCGTTAGGCGCGACGGTCACCTCGATCTTCACCGTTCCTGTAATGTTCATCTTGTGCGCCAACTCGGGATAGTTGGGTTGAACTTTGTTCTTGGCGCGCCGCACGATCTCTTCGCTTTGTGCGTTTTGTGCGCTGCAATGGCTTGGTCCCACGGTGGCCCCCAGGGCAAGCGAGAGCACCACGGCCGCGATTCTTTGAGACACAGTTCCTCCTTGGGTGTACGAGAAGCTGGCAAGCAGAGGCGTGCACGGTCCGGGCCACCTGCCCCGGCCGGGAAAAACCAAAGTAATGAGCTCTATCTCTCTGATATTCCAATGTTTTCAGGCCATTTGGAGCGGAACTTCAAGGGGAATTTCAGATGAGCCGTATCTCATCGCGATACTTCGACCTATACTTCTCAGGGTGAGACAAAATCTCAAGCCGAGTCACGGGATTTCATACTCAGGCACCCCCCAGCCCATTTCCCTTGACTCAAATTGAGATGGCGGATACTTTCCCAATTAGATTCAAGCACTTGTGAATCAGGAAAACTTTTCATCCAGGCTCGGTTTAGCAGTTGGAGTTTCTGGTGGCAGTCCACTCGTTCCCCAGGAAAACAGCATGGCTCCCGGGTCCGATGAGGATTTCCAGAAGCTCCTGCTTTCCATTTCGGGCAAGGCCAATGAGCGGAGTGATGCCGGGGCGCTGATTGCTTTCTTCTGCCGTGCTGCATGTGAATTTTTTCAGGTCTCTGGTGTCTACTTCTGGCGTTGTCACCCCCGTGGCGAACTGGTCGGAGAACAGGCCTTCGGCAAACTGTCCGACCGCTTCCTGGGGCTTCGCATTCGGCCGGATGAGAATGCGGTCTCCGCCCAGGCCGTTCGTCAGCGCCAAACCGTCTTTGCGAATCATCTTGAGACCGGGGACTTTCCCTCCACTATGGAATTCGAAGGCCGCTCCATCATGGCCGCCCCGCTCATCGTCTGGGACGACGTGATTGGAGCGCTTTCCTTCCTGCATGACTCGGATGAAGAATTTTTTAACGAAGATCTTGCCGCCAAGGCCACCCTCCTTGCCCAGCAACTCGGCAGCGTTTTGGAATCGGCTCGTCTGGGCGAACTCTCCAGCCAGGAGCGCCGCCGGGCCGAGGCTCTCGCTGATCTCGCCCACGTGTTGCATGGAACTCCGGATGTGGCTGCCGTCATTGAAACTTTAGCCGACCGCCTCCGCATCCTCCTGCGTACCCGCCTGGTCTGTGTCTTGTGGCGGCGAGATGGACCTTTTGAGTTGAAGGCGGTATCGGCAGAGACGCCGCAACTGGCCAGTTCGGCGCGTGCCCGTCATGACCGGCACACCCTGCGCTTTGCTGCCGATCTGGCGCAGCGCGCGGTCACGGCCGGAGAGCCCCTCACCCTTTCTATCGGCGCCGACGTGCACTCCCTGGGAAACCTTGTGTCCCCGGGAATGCTGATTGCAGCCCCCTTCCGCTCGGCCCGCACCCAAGGCGCGATCCTGATCTATCCCCGTCAAAACGGCGTGTTTACGGCGGAGGAGCGGGCGCTGGCGGGAACGATCGTAGGATTTGGGGCGGTCGCCGTGGCGCATGCCGAGCTCTATTCCAGCTCGCACGGTCAGGCGCACGAGTTGCAACAGCTGCTGGAGATCTCGGCAAAGCTGGGCTCCAGCGAAAACCTGGAGCAGTTTCTGCAGTCCTTCGTGGTGCAGGCGGCGGACTTCCTCGGTTTCCGGCGTTGCTTCATCGCCCTGCTGGAAGATGACCACTTCCGGGTGCGGTATGGCATTGAAAACGGGCAGCCGCGGCCCATGGAAGTTGTGTTGCCCGAAGGAATTGCTACCAGGGCGCTGCGAACAAAAGAAGTGTTCTGGACGGACGAAGCCAGCCGCCTTCACGGATCTGATCTGGGCGTCATCACGAAATACAAGGTGCAGCATTTTCTTGCGGTCCCCCTGCTCGGCGCCGGCGGCTCGCTTTTGGGAATGTTCGGGGTGCTGGATCGCGCCAAGGAAACAGGAATCTCAGAAGAAGACGTGCGCCGGGCGCGTGCTCTCTCCAATCAAGCGGCCGTGATGCTGGAAGCTGCCATCAATCTGCATCTCTCAGAGCAGCACCGGCGTCAAGCCGAGGCGGTGATCGAACTGGCGCGGGAGATTGATGGATGTTTGCGCCTCCCCGATTTTGCCCATCGCTTTGTCTCCCGCACCGCAGAGCTGACCGGCTCGCATGCAGGGCTGTTGGCTGTCCAGCACGAAGGTCATTGGCAAATCGCAGCCCTGTACCGGCATGATCCCGGTTCAAAGCTCCTTCTTCCCGGCGGGAACGAAGACAACAGATCAGAGTCGGAACATCCGGCGGAAGGGGCCCTGCCTCCGCAGTCCGCCCCGGATCTAGACTTCGAGCGTGCCCTGGGTACAGCTCTTGCTGAATTCGTGGCCGAGCACCGGGAACGTCTTATCACCCGCCCCGCCGGCCAGGTGTTCGGCGAGGAGAACGCGGCCCGATTGGGCTGGACGGATTGCACCCTGGTGCGGCTGGCGGGATCTAACGAGGAACCGGCAGGGTTCCTTTGCCTTTCCGGAACTGTGAGCTCGAAAGCAGAGCGGCTCTTTCTGGAAAGCGTGGCCGCACATGCCGGCACGAAGTTGCAGAATTCACTCTTATTCACCCGCACCGAACAGGCGAACCGTCATTCGATCGAGATCTTCGATGCCATCACGGACTTCATCGTGGTGCACGATCAGAGCGACAAAGTGGTGCGCGTGAATCGATCTCTGGCCGCAATGATTGGGGTGCCGGCCGCGGAACTGCTGGGCGTGAACATGCGCGCCCTAATGGCTTTGACCAGCGACACCGCCTCCTACTCCTGCCCATTCTGCCGTTCCAACTCGGAGGACGCCGATGAATTCGCGCACCCCGTCTTCGATCGAACCTATCTGGTTTCCACCTCGCGCGTGCATGGGCTGGCGGGCGAAGGCCTGCAGACCATTCATGTGCTGAAGGACATTTCCGACCGGCGGGAAGCCGAGCGGCGTTATCGCGAACTTTTCGACAATATCCAGGAAGGCCTCTTCTTCAGCACCCCGGCGGGACGCTTCGTGGAAGTCAACGACGCCATGGTGCGGATGCTGGGCTACAGCAGCCGCGACGAATTGCTTCAAATCGATATTCCCACCCAGCTCTACTTCTCTTCCGAGCAGCGCCAGGATCACGCCAAAGTGCTGCAGGAACACGGCGGCCTGCGAAACTTCGAGGCGACCCTGCGACGCAAGGACGGATCGCCGATTCATGTCCTCATCAATGCTTTCGGTCTGTATGACCATTCCGGAAAGCTGCTGCAGATACGCGGCCTCATGCTGGATGTTACCGGGCTGCGCACGTATCAATCCGAATTGCATCGGGAGCGCGACTTCTCCAGCAAGATTCTCAGCAACACGCAGAGCTTCATCCTGGTGGCCGATACCGCCGGATTGATCAGCTATGCCAACAAACGCTGGTACGATTCCGGATTTGACCAGCGCGAACTGCTAGGACGTCCGCTGCTGGAGCTGGTGGCGCCCGGCTGTACGCCTGCACTGGCGGAAGCGGTGCAGAATACCCTGAACAACCAGCAGATCGACAACCTGGAACTGGAGATTGTTCGCCGTAACGGGATGGCCGGGAAGTTCTCGGCCAATCTCAGCCCCATGCGCGATGAGCAGGGAATCGTCACCAGCATCATTGCGGTGCTGACCGACATTACCGATTCCGCGGTTCTGCGCGACAAACTGGTGCACGCCGAGAAGATGGCGGCCGTGGGCCAGCTGGTTTCGGGAGTGGCCCACGAGGTCAACAACCCACTGACCGCCATTCTGGGATTCGCCGACCTGCTTCTGGAAAATCCCGAACTGCCTGAAGCCGCCCACAAAGACCTGCGGGTGATCCTGCAGGAGGCGCAGCGCACCAAGCAGATCGTGCAGAACCTGCTCAGCGTGGCCCGCCAGATGCCCCCGCAGCGCACCGCCGTGCAACTGAATTCCATCCTGCGCCGCACCATCCTGTTGCGTTCCTATGATTTCAACAGCCACGGCGTGGAAGTCGTCGAACACCTGGATGAAGCCTTGCCCACGGTCATGGGCGATGCTCATCAGTTGCAGCAAGTGTTCCTCAACATCCTGAACAACGCCTATGATGCCGTGCACGAAGTGGGAGGAGCCGCACGCATTGAAATCGTGTCGGCGAAGGCAGGCGACTTCGTCGAGGTCTCTTTCTCGGATAACGGTAAGGGCATCTCCCATCCCGACAGGATTTTCGACCCGTTTTTTACCACCAAGGAAGTCGGAAAAGGCACCGGGCTCGGCCTCAGCATCTGCTACGGAATCCTCAAAGAGCACGGAGGCGAGATCTCCTGCCATAACAATGTCGCGGGCGTGGGGGCCACGTTCGTCGTGCGCCTGCCCGCCGCTTCCCACGCCGCCTCGCTGGGCGTGGCTGCCGGAGTGACACCAGTATGAGCCTGCCGGCGCCCAAGCCTCAGTCCGTTCCCGTCCTGCTGATTGAGGACGAGCCCGGCGTGATGGCATATGTGCAAGCCGCGCTGGAGCGCAGCGGATATCCAGTGGTTTGCTGCGAGTCGGGTGCGGATGCGCTCCGCTTGCTGGAGAACGGGTCATTTCTCGGGGTCATCTCGGATATGCGTACTCCGGGGGGAGTGGATGGAGGCCATGTGCATGCCTGGATCTGCCGCAATCGTCCCGACCTTGCATCCCGCATCATTTTTATAACCGGCGACATTGCGAATGAAGAAACCGTGGCTACCTTGCGCCAGACCGGGGCTCCCTGTCTAGAAAAACCATTTCGCGTGGCGCCCTTCATTGAAGTGGTGTCGAAGACATTTGGGAAGGCCGAGTGAATAACAGTAAAGAAGATCAACGCATCCGCGTGCTCATCGTCGATGATGAGCAAAGTATTCGCAAGCTGTGCTCGACCGTGGGAGAGGCCTTGGGATACGTCTGCCTGGAAGCGGAAAGCGGCGAATCCGCTCTCGCCTTGCTGGAGGAACAGTCCGTGCACATGGTTCTGAGCGACATGGTCATGCCGCACATGTCGGGCCTGGAGTTTCTCGAAAAGGTAAAGAAGCTTCTGCCGCGTACCGAAGTCGCGCTCATGACCGGCCACGGATCGATCGAGACTGCGGTCCAGGCTATGAAGCTGGGCGCCTACGATTACATTACCAAGCCATTTTCTCCACTCGAGGAACTGAGGCTGTTTCTGCGCCGCATGGCCGAGAAAGTTCGCCTGGTCGAAGAAAATGAATTCCTCCGCCAGCGCACCGATTCCGAGACCGCCGTGCACGGCATCGTCGGATCTTCGGCCCGCATCCAGGAAGTGCTCCGCATGGTGGCGCGCCTGAAAGATACGCGCACTCCCGTCCTCATCTATGGAGAAAGCGGGACGGGAAAAGAACTGGTCGCACGCGCCATGCATTTCCGCGGCGCCTTTGCGTCCCGGCCCTTTGTGGCGGTGGATTGCGGATCGCTCGTCCCCACGCTGATTGAAAGCGAGCTGTTTGGCTATGAAAAGGGAGCTTTCACCGGCGCGCTGAAATCGAAACAGGGATTGTTCCAGGCCGCCGACGGCGGGACCATTTTCCTGGATGAAGTCGGCGAACTCCCCCTGGAGTTGCAGGCCAAGCTGCTGCGTGTGCTGCAGGAGAAAGAGGTCCGTCCCGTGGGCAGCAACCAGCGCGTGAAGGTGGATGTGCGCGTGATCGCCGCCACCAACCGCGATCTGGAGGCGGCCTACAAGAACGGAACCTTCCGCAAAGACCTCTACTTCCGCTTGAATGTTGTCACCCTGTTCGTCCCAGCCTTGCGGGAACGCCGCAGCGATATCCCCATGCTGGTGCACTGGTTCCTGGAACGCTACGCTCCCGGGCAGGAGATGCATGTCGCCAGCGCTGCCATGAAGGCGCTGATGCAATACGAGTGGCCGGGCAACGTCCGCGAACTGGAGAATTGCGTGGAACGCGCCGTGGCTCTGGGCGACGGCCAGGCCATCGATCTGGGAGACCTGCCTCCCGCCATTGCGTCGGGCGCTTCTGCACCGGAAGCTCCATCGAAAAGGACTACGGTCCTGGATCCGGATCTGGCCGAAGAATTGCCCGTTCGCGAATCTCAGCGTCCCCCTCTTTCCACTACCGATCTGGAAGACATCGAGCGAGCCACGATCCAGCGCGTCTTCGAGCAAGTGAAAGGGGACAAGGCCCTGGCCGGGCGTATGCTTGGCATCAGTCGCGCCACGCTGTACCGGAAGCTGAAGCGCTACAACATCGGCATGGGATCGGCGGCAGCATCCGCCCACACGCTGCAGTGAAGGTTCCCCGCCCGGCAGCAGGCGCAACGGTTCTGAGATGCTGCCGGCTATGGTTTTGCCGTGCCCTGAACTGAAACCGCGGTCCCGGGTCGCAATTCGTCGGTTCCGCGCGTGGCGACCATATCACCTTCGTGCAGGTCGCCAAACACTTCCGACAGCTTGTCTACCGTTGCTCCTGTTTTCACGTCGACCCACTCGGCCTTGCCATCGCGGATTCGGACTACGAAGACGTGTTCGAGCGTGGTCGCAACTGCGGAAGCAGGCACAAACAGCGTTGCATCGGAGCGCCGGACCGGCCACAGCACGTCCGAAAATGTGCCCGGCGATAATTCCCCTTTCGGATTGGCCGCTTCCAGTTCGACTGGCATGGTGCGGGTCTTCACATCGACGGAATGAGAGATGCGGGCAATCGTCCCGTGGAAGATTCGCCCGGGAAATGCCGGAACCGTGAAATCGACCTTCGCGCCTTGCGGAACTCCGGCGGCGTAGTTTTCCGGTACAGGCACAACCACCCGAAGGCGGGAGAGAGTTTCAATCCGCAGCATTGGCGAGGCCGCCCCGGCTCCTCCTGCCGGGCCCACCAGCGCCCCGGGATGCACATTGCGTTCGGTCACAATTCCGTCGAAGGGCGCTTTCACCTGCAGATATCCTTCGGTCTCGGTCACCGCCTTAAGGGCCTGCTGGGCGGCGCCCACGTTCTCCTGCTGGGATCTCAATTGCGCCCGGTCGGCTTCCGTGGTTTTCTGCGCGACAAACAAATCGTTTCCGGCGACCACTCCCGGCGTTGCCGCAGCGGACTTCAGATGTTCATACGTGCTCTCGTCCGAGGCCACTTTCGCCTCGACCGCAGCCAGTTGCGCCCTGGCCGCCTGAAGCCTGGATTGCGCTTCAGACCGTTGCGCGGCCAACTCGGGAGCTTCCAGTTGCGCCATCAGTTCTCCCGCTCTTACATGGGAACCGCGATCCACTGTGATGGATTTCACAAACCCCGTCACCTTGGGGAAAATGGACACAACTTCGTAAGGCTCGATCTCTCCTGGTAAATGAACCGTGATGGCGAGTTTCTGGGACACGACCCTCACAACCTCGACTTTTGGCTTCGCCTCGGGAGCGGCGGCCTTGGCGGAAGATTTGTCATCCTGAGCACACGAACTGAGCAGCAGCAAGCCCGCGCATGCGAAAGTCAGCTTCAGAGCGTTCATTGTCCCCCCTGGTTCGGGTTGTCGCCCGCCGATTGTTCCTGTGCCGCGTAACGACTGGCCGGGTCTTCCGGATCGAGCGATGGCGATTCCGTTCCGGCCTGGTCCTGGGCCAGCGAAAACAGCGACGGAAGAATGAGCAGGCTCGTGAGAGTTGCCGCCAGCAGTCCGCCGATCACCGCGCGGCCAAGGGGCGCGGTTTGCTCCGCGCCGGTGCCAATGGCGATTGCCATGGGAATCATGCCCGCGATCATGGCGGCGCTGGTCATCAGAATCGGACGCATGCGGATCTGCGCACCGTGAATCGCCCCTGCCGTGGCGGACATTCCTGAATGCCGCGACTGCTCCGCGAAGGTGACCAACAGGATGGCATTGGCTACGGCAACGCCGATGGCCATGATCGCTCCCATGAATGACTGAATATTCAACGTGGTTCCGGTGATCAGCAGCATGACAATCACACCCGAGATCACCGCCGGGATAGTCGCGAGAACCACAAGCGCGAGGCGCATGGACTGAAAGTTCGCCACCAGCAGGAGGAAGACGACCAGGATGGCGACCCCCAGGCCGATCGCAAGGTTGGTCAGGGTGTCGCGCATGGGCGCGATTTGTCCCCGGATTTTTACACTCACACCCCGGGGCGGCGTGCCCGCATTCTGCACGGCTTGTTCCACTTTCTTTGCGATTCTGCCCAGGTCTTCGCCCACCACGTTAGCGGATATCGTGATCATTCTGGAACCGTTGAAGCGGTCATACTCGCCCACCATGGTGCCGCTCCGGACCTGGGCCACATCGCCAACCAGGGGATGAAGCGAGTCGCTGCGAGTGATGGGAATGCTTTCCACATCCTGAACCGAGGCGAGGCGTGACTGCGGCATCTGAATCTGCACCTGATATGCGATGCCGGATCTCGGATCCGCCCAGTAGTTGGGGGTGACAAAGCGGCTGGACGAAGTAGCAGCCACCACGGATCGCCCGACCTGTTCGACACTGACGCCCATTTGCCCGGCAAGTTCGCGGTTGACGTTCACCTCCACGCTCGGGTAGTCCAGGGGTTGCTCGAACTGCAGGTCGCGGAGGGCGGCAACCTTTCCGAGTTCGGTTCGAATCTTCTCCGCATACCCGCGATCTTCCTGCAGGTTCGGCCCGGTGACCGCCACTTCGATTGGAGTAGGAGCGCCGAAATTCATGATCTGGCTCACGATGTCACCCGCTCCGAAGGAGAATTGGCAGCCGGGGAATATGCCGGGTAGGGTCTGGCGCAAATGCTCTTCCAGCTTTCCAAGCGAGACGTGGGAGCCGGACTGCAATGCGATTCGCAGAACGGCCTCTTGCGGGCCGCTCGTCCACAGGAAAATGGTGTTGATGGGATACGCCGGCGGTTGCGTGCCCACATACCCCAAGGTGATCGCAACCTGATCGTTTCCCGCAGCCTTCTGAATCTCTTCCAAGAGTCTTAGCACCATGACTTCCGTCGCTCCCACCCGGGTTCCGGTCGGCGCGCGGAAGCGGAGTTGAAATTGTCCCGCGTTGATGCTGGGGAATATCTCTCGTCCCATCAGCGGGCCGAGAAGGACGATGATGACGAGACTAACGCCCAGATAAACCAGCAATACAGTCTTTCGGCGCTGCATCAGTCTCTCTAAAGTGCGGCCGAGCCGGTCACGCCAGCGGCCAAGTCCCGCCTCAGCCCGGGTATCGGGCCGTTCATGCTGGCGAAGAATCCAGGTTGACATCACGGGAACCAGCGAGCTCGACAGGAGGTAGGACGCCGCCATGGCGAAGCCCACCGATAAGGAGAGAGGAACGAACAAGCTCCGGGCGATGCCGGTCATGAAAAAGGAAGGCACGAAGACCGAGAGCACGCACAGCATCGCCAGAAGTCGTGGGATCGCCACCTCGCGGCTCGCATCCCTCACTGCCTTGGCCGGCGATACGCCCTGCCCCAGATGGGTATGGATGTTCTCGATCGCAACCGTCGCTTCGTCCACCAGAATTCCCACCGCGAGCGCCATGCCGCCGAGGGTCATCGTGTTTATGGTCTGGCCCGCTCCCCAAAGCGCCACGACGGCCGCCAACAGCGCAAACGGAATGGTGGTCACTACGATGGCGGAGCTCCGCAGGTCCCGCAGAAACAGCAGCACCATCAGGCCTGTGAGCAAGGCTCCGAGGATGCCCTCCCGCATCAACGAGTAAAGAGCGTTCTTGACGTAGGAGGACTGATCGAACTCGTAACTGATCTTTATATCTTCAGGGATCAATGAGCGGAAGCGCGCAATGTTGTTTTTGACTTCATTGACCACGGCCACCGTGGAGGCATCCGCCCGCTTGGTCACCGATAAGTAAATGGCGCGCCGTCCGTTCACCAGCGCGTAACCGGTCAGAACGTCGCTGGAGTCTGCCACGTTGCCTATATCGCGCAGCAGGACAGTGGGGCCCGAGCCCGTCCGGATCGGCAGTTCCCGCAACTCCTGAATGTTTGTCACCACCGAGTTGATGGGTACCATGGGCTGCAGATCGCCGGCGCGGATATTTCCCGCGGGCATGATGATGTTGCCCGAACTGACGGCTCTTATCACCTCTTCCGGGGACATGTGGTAGGAGCGCAGGCGATCCGGATCGACGGTGACCACGATGGTGCGTTGGTTTCCTCCGAATGGCGGCGGTGCGGAAACTCCGGGAAGAGTCGCAAACAGCGGCCGCACCCGGTTCAGGGCCAGATCCTGGATCTCTCCCAGTCCCCGGGCCTGGCTGGAAAAGACGAGGTATCCCACCGGCACGCTTCCCGCGTCGAAACGCATCACGAAGGGTGGCACCGTTCCTGCCGGCATGAAAGCTCGAGCACGATCCACATAAGAAATGGTCTGCGCCAGCGCCTGGGACATGTTCGTGCCCGGATGGAACGTCAGCTTCAGCAGGCCCACGTTCTGAATCGACTTCGATTCCACGCTCTCAATGCCGGTTATATAGAGGAAGTGATACTCGTAGTAGTACACGAGATAGCCTTCCATCTGCGCGGGCGACATTCCTCCATAAGGCTGGGCCACGTAGATGACGGGCAGATTGAGGTTGGGGAAAATATCGACCGGCATTCGCATCAGTGCGAGCACTGATAGCAGCGCGACGGCAATCACGGCAACCACAACGGTGAAGGGTCGCCGAAGGGCCGCCCGGATCAGCCACATCTCAGTGACCTCCCGGGGTGGTGGATTTTCGGATCACGTCCAGGAATGGCTGCAGGTCGCCCTGGGCGACGGCTTGCGCTAGAAGCGAACGCCACACGGTGAGTTTCGCCAGATTGTCCTCGATCTCGGCCTGCAGCAGAAGGCGCTGCGCGTCCGCAACCTCTACGATGGGCGCCAGCCCCGCTTTGTACCGGGCACTTGCCTGCGACTCTCCCAGCGTCGCGGCTTGCAGTTCGATCGGAGTATTTTGGCTGATCAACAGCGCGCTCTCGTATGCCGCCTTGGCCTTTTCCGATTGCGCGGTGAGATTCTGCAGCGTCCGTTCGTATTCGGCGCGCTGAGCCCGCTCGTTAGCTTGCTCAACCTGCTTCTTGAAGTGAAGCGAAGGGAAATCAAGAACGGCGAACGTCGCGCTCAGCCCAACCGCCCAGTTGCGGCGCATCAGATCCAGCCCGTCAGCGCCGGTCCCGAAAGTCCCATCAGGGTTCGCGCCGCTGCCGCGACCCGAGAAAGATCCCTGCACGTTGAAGCGCGGAAAATACGACTTACTCAGGGCGTTCTCTCGAGCGTGGACTTCGAACAGATTGGAATTGGCCACCAGCGCGGCGGGATGATTTACCAGCGCCGACCCGGGCATGCCGGCGGCAGGGGACTCGCCGAGCAGCGGGCCAGGATCGATTGCCACATGATTTCCCGCAATTCCAAGATACTGAGCGAAAGTAGCCTCACTCTCGCGTTCTATCTCTTGCGCCCGGATCAATTGAATCCTGGCAGCCGAAAGCTCCGCATCCGCGCGTGATGCATCAGCTCCCGGCCGCAGCTCTTCCTTCACCAGGGTATGAACGGATGTAGCCAATACCTGCCTTCGGTCGACGTCCGCCTGGGCAGCTTTTACCTGTTCCTGTGCAGCCGCCAGTCCCAGAAAGGCTTCTCCTACCGCCCCGGCTACGTCAAGCCTGGTCAGGGATAGTTCAGCATTGGCGCGGCTTTGTGCCGCCCTGGCCACGGCTATATTCGCGCTGCGATATCCCAAGTCGAATGGTTCCCAGGACAGCAGAATGCCGGCGGCGCTTCCCCACACTCCGCGGTCTGACGTGCTGGATAGAACGGGACCGGAGATCGGAGGCACGATGGATTGCGGCAGCAGTTGCCCGAAAATGTTATTCCGGGTCGCGCGGTTCGACTGCCACAGAAGATCGGTCCGCGGCAGGTATGCCGTTCGGGAAAGACTCACGCCTGCGTTCGAAGCTGCGGCGCGTTCCATCGACGCCCGCACCGCGGGATAGTTGACGAGGGCGAAATCTATGGCTTGATCCAGGCTCAGGGGTTTGTCTGGGATCTTGCGCGCGTCCTGCGCCATGCTTCCCAGGAGAAAAAACTCTGTGACCGTCAGCAGTCCTATGGCGAATTTCCGGAGACGGATACCTCTGATCGTTAACACTGTATTTAGCCGTCCTCAATGCCCGCCGTGTGCAATGGAAAGAAGGGCAGGCCACCCGTTTAAGATGGCACGAACAGGCGATAAAATTCCATCAAGATCGGCAGCCTTTCTCGACGCATCCCCGCGGTTTGCGTCCAGATACGCGGCCGGCCCATTCTCGCCATTCAAGGCATTGACACTTGCAGAACAAGTTCTGAACGACGAATGCCTGAAATGCTACACGAATTCCTGCCTGGCCCAGCACCCTTTCGGGGCCGGCGTGAATCTTCAAAGACCGGAACTGTAAGCGGAGAAACCCAGATGCGAGCCCACTTTGCACAAGCAGGCTACGGACGGATACGGGGCGTGATTACGGGGATGGGGATGACCCCCTAAAGGCGATGAGCCGGGATTATGTGGTCCGCGAGTTGCGGTTGTCCACACAATAACCCGGCTCTGAAAACTGCGTCCCGCGGAATGTTTTCGGGACCGCTAAGCTCCGGCTCCTGCAGCCCGGACTAAGACGTCGGTACGCATGCTCTCCACCATGCGGCTGAAGTACAGCCGGTAGCAGCGGTGAAGCATATACATCACCGGAAATACAGCGAGAGCAAGCCCCCAGCCCAGATGCCCGCCCACGCTTTGCAGCATTGAGGTCATGCCGGCGCTAACCGCGTAGTAAGGGAAGGATAGATGAGCCAGTTCCCACCATAGCCGGGAGGCCTGCTTGTGTTCGCTTACGGCGACAATCCCCGCAACCGGGATCGTCTGGCCCAGGAACAAGGCGAGGGAGGCCAGGATCAAGCCCGGCAAGGCCGGCAATGCTGCCGTGTTGCCGGCGAGCCAGCCGGCATGCGCCAGCATCGTCGCCACGGAACTGGCAAACGCCATCATGCTGAGGTTGAAGGTCATCTGCTGAGCATTGAATCTTGCGTTCTTGCGCGGCCAGCATTGCACGGTGGTAGACACGCAGGTCACCAGCACGGCTTCAGCTGCGCTTAGATTGATGATCGCCGTCAGCAGGAAGGGCAGATTGACCGACATGTTGCCATTGATGCCCGGCAATTTCACTTTCATCCGCGACGTCGCCGCCGCTAGAGCCAGCACGGCTAAGCCAAGGTACGGATGCAACCGGTGACTCTCGAAGCTGGCGTATCCGGCTGCGCTTGCCGCGGCCAGGACCATCGCGCCGATGAGCGATGCGATTCGCCGTGTGTTGTTCATCATCCCGTCTCCCTTCTCTGAAAATGTCACACGGCTGTTATTGCTCATCAATCCCAAACGAGAATGCACTGTTTAGATTCGTGGATGATCCCCAGACTACGCTGCTGGCGTTGCAGTCCGTGGAAGAGCCCCATACGACACTAAATCCGCTGGTGATACTGCTGCCCCATACGACTGAGGTCCCCCACACAACGGAGCTGCCAGAAACATTGGTGCCCCAGACCACGGATGTTCCCCACACAACCGAGCTGCCCCAAACGACCGAGTAGGGAGCGACAGCACCGTTCCCGTTCGCGATTGTGACCGTACCGGTTGTGGAGTTGTAGGTCGCAGTTGGGGACAGTGCCGATCCAACGTTGCTCCAAGCTCTATCGGTGTTGGCCATGGCTGCGGCCATATCCACATATCCGCTACCCACGGTAAACAGGTCGTAATACGAGGTGTAGGTCTGGCCCGTAGAGGCATCGGTCGCGGTCGACGAGACCGGGAAGGTTTTGTATGCCGTTTTCATCAAACGAGCTTTGATCTGGTCTGGAGTGAGAGTGGGGTCCTTCTGCAGCATCAGCGCGACTCCGCCGGCTACGGCAGGAGTAGCCATGCTTGTGCCGCTCAGGATGAAGTAGTCATTCTTTGTATAGTTACCAGCGACTACATTGCCGGGGAACTGGCTCTCCAGTGTGCTCCAGTGAGCATCGAGCGAGACGACTACATTTCCAGCCGCGACCACGTCAGGCTTCACAATGTGATCGTAGGTAGTGGGGCCCTTCGAACTGTAGCTGGCAATCAGATCGTCAGTGCGGGAATAGGTGTTCATCGCCTTCATCGCGCCCACGGTTAAAACGTACGGGTCGTTTCCGGGAGCGGCTACGGTCCCGTATCCATTGCTGCCGTTGACGCTGAGGCGACCATAATTGCCCGCGGCTGCTACCACGACAATACCGGCCTTCCAGGCTGATTCGACGGCTTGGCAAAGCGGATCCTGAGTATAGCCGACGAAAATTCCGCGGCCGAGCGACAGGTTGATGACTCGGATGTTGTAAGTGTTCTTGAGCGCGATTGCCTGCTGGATCGCGGCGACGACCATGCTGTCCGTGCCCGCCCCATTTCCGTCGAGGACCCGAAGGTCGATCAGACTTACGTTGGGAGCGACGCCAGCATAGCGACCAGCCGACTTATATCCGTTTCCGCCGATGATGCCCGCCACGTGAGTTCCGTGTCCGTAGGTATCAAAAACGTAGTGGCCGTTCGTGTAAGGACTGGCCCCGCTGAAGTCCTGGCGATACACGACGCGGGAGTAGCTTCCAGTCGAGTCCCACAGGTCGGGGTGGTTATCGTTGATGCCGCTGTCAATCACGGCAACCCCAATTCCCGATCCGTTGTAACCCGAGTTCCACACTGTGCTGACATTCATAGCGGCATCGGTGTAATCGTCCATGCCCTTCAGCGGGTGGTCCAGGGTTACAAATGCGATGTCATCATCATCGGCCAGAGCGGCGAGCGCGCTTGCCGGAATGGCAAAAGCCGCCGCCTTGACCATGTGCAGCTTGCTGTGCAGCTTCGCACCTCGGCCCAGCATCTTGGCGTACTGCGAAGCCGCCGGCACCTGCTTGAACTGCACAATGACATTGAGAGTCTGATTGGTATTTGAGCCCTGCCGGGCCTTGGCCAGAGTTGCAGCGAGTTCCGGGGCGATTCTACTGGACCCCCCGCTGTCCTCCGCGAAGGCGATCCCGACTACCAGAAGCAGCAGCATCATCGTCACTCGCTTGCCCCAGGCTGCGCTATGCCGCTCATTACGCCGTTTTTCTCGCTTTGTACTTGCCATAAATCTCCCTTGTCACTTTCGGGGAAATCAGCTTTGTGACTACTACCTTCGTTGCACGGTAACAGCCACTCGCTCGCTATTAACCTATTGAAACAATTGGAGTTGTTATGTGCCTGGGACTCTCCCGTGGGTCACTCTGTCCCTTGCAGCCGGGCACGGGACAATCTGTCCCACCAAACCACGAGCCGTTTTCTTCAATGGGACCGTGCCGGAAGATAAGCGAAGAATGATTTGGACTGAGCCTGCAGGCCATTAGACCGCGGCGCTTTTGCCCAGAGGGTGGGTAGTTCCAAGCTTTGGCATGGCTGCCATGAGCCGCTGCGTGTACTGGTGCTGCGGATGGAACAGGACGGCTTCCGTGGTTCCCGATTCGACAATCTGGCCCTCGTGAAGAATGGAAACCCGGTCGCACAAGCCCGCTACCGAGGCCAGATCGTGGGAGATGTAAAGAATTGCCATTTCACAATTGCGGTTCAATTCGCGAAAGAGCAGCAGAATTTCCGACTGCGTGATCACATCGAGGGCGCTGGTGGCTTCATCGGCAATCAATATTGCCGGGCGATGCAGCACAGCCATGGCGATGAGCACGCGTTGCGCTTGTCCGACGCTCATCTGGGACGGCAACTTGGACAGGAATTCATCCGTCGACGGCAGGCTCACGCTTTCCAGCGCCGCTCCGATCGCCCGGTCGCATTCTCCATTCGATCCGGATGCGTGGGCATGCCAGGCTTCCCGCAGTTGAGTGCGTATCTTGAGTACGGGATTTAACGAGGAAAGAGGGCTTTGCAGCACCAGCGCGATCTTGCGTCCCCGGAGTTCCCGCAGTTCACGCTCCCCGAGCTGCAGCAGGTCACGCCCTTCGAATTCGATCGTACCTTCGATGTGGGCCCGCTTGCGATCGAACAGCCCCATCATGGTCATCGCCAGTGTGCTCTTGCCGGAACCGCTCTGGCCAATGAGGCCGAGCACTTCTCTGCGGCGGATATCAAGTTCGATTCCACGCAACAGCGGAGACCTTCCGCGATAACGAACTGAAAGGCGCGCGGACAATAGGACGTCAGCTTGTGCCTGGTGCGTCAATGGGTGCTCTGCGCCTGCATAACGCTCAAGGAGAGGCGCTCCACGTTCCAGTAAGTTTGCGGAACCAGAATCACCGGGTTGGCTCCTTGGACCGCCGAAGCGACTGCCGAGAGCGCATTGCGGTTCACCAGGTACACGAATGGTGCCTGCTCCACCACGATCTCCTGCACCCGGTCGAAGGCTTCTTTTCGCTTCCTGGGATCCGACGACGCCGCCTGCAGCCGCATGAGCCGGTCAATCTCGGCTTCCCATGCGGTCTCTGGAGTTTTCTCCCCCGGATTCCATTGGTGATTTTCAGAAGAACTCAACCATACGTTCATCTCCTCGTTAGGATCGAGCCCCACATTGGTCAATCCAAGAAGGATGGCTTCGTAGTCGAAGCTCTGAGTCATGCGTTCGATCAGGGAAGGGAAGTCGAGGGTGACGACGTTCACCTGCATTCCGATCTTCTGCAGGTCTTGCTGGATCATCGTCGCCATGCGCTCACGGTACTTGTTGCCTGAATTGGTGATGATCGAGAATACGACGGCATTGCCCTCGCGGTCCTTGAGCGCGCCGTTCTCAAGACGGAAGCCCTCCGCCTGCAGGGATTTCAGCGCCATCTCCGGCGCATAGACCGGCGGCTTGAGTTTGGCGTTGAACCAGAACTTGTTGGCCGGGGAGAAAGGACCGACCGCGGGTTGCGCGTGGCCTCGGAACACTACCTTTGCCAGATCGTCCCGGTTGATCGCAGCCGAGACCGCGCGCCGGAACGCCGTTGACCGGAACCACGCCTTCTTATACCCGGGCAGCGGAGACTTTGCGACTTGGTTAAACCACATCTGTTCGCTGTCCAGCGAGGGCCCGGCGTCATGCACCAGCTGCGGAGAACTGGATGCCAGCTTGTCGAAGTACTCGCTGTCCAGCGAATTGATCAGATCAATCTCATTGCGCTTGAAGCGAAGCATCTCGACGTCCCGGTTGGGCTGAATGTCGAGTTTGATGGAGTCCAGGTAGGGCAACTTCTGTCCCCGTTCATCGCGCTTCCAGTAATTGGGATTTCTCTTCAGCAGCACGCTGGCCCCGGGCTTGTAATCGGCCACCATGAACGGGCCCAGCACCGCCATTTCCTTCTTCGCCGAGTGTGCCGACATGATCGCGACCTGATCGAATTGGCGGTCCAGTCCGGCCACCGATGCCGGGAACGTGATGGATATGCGGGTGGGTGAGATGACCTTGCTCTCGACATTCCCGGGCCCGGAGCGGAATGCATCTCCCGTCGCCGAATGCAGCGCCGGGTCCATCAATTGCTTCACGGTATAGGCCACGTCTTCCGCCGAGAAGGGCGTCCCGTCGGAGAAGGAAACTCCGCTGCGCAGCTTGAAGCTGATCTGCCGGCCATCTTTTGATACTTTCCATGATTCCGCCAGTTCCGGTTCGAGAGCCTGGGTCTGGCGGTTCATGCGGACAAGTGTCCCGCCCGTCAGGTAGCGAATGGCTACCGAGGCGTCGTCTTCCACTTTCAGCGGGTCAAAAGTCTTGGGCTCGGATCGCAGGCAAAACCGCAGCTCTCCTTGCCCAAAGGCGGAGCCAGTCAATGTGGCCAGGCACAGAAGCCAGTTCAGAAGCGCCCGCTTGCTGAGAATTTTCTTCATAAGAACCTTCACCGGCCGCGGCTTACGCGGCTAATTCCTCGTCTTTCCACAGAACCGTCTGAAAACTTGTGACGACAACTATGAGCAAGGCCAGAGGCACAAACTTCCAGGGTTCCTCACCCACCGATACGAGTCCTTCCAGTTCCTTCAGCAAACTTCCCCAGGAAGGCATTGGTTCGGCGACGCCGAGGCCAAGAATGCCCAGATTTGCCTCGCTCAAAATGAAGGCGGGAATGGAAATCCAAAATTGCGCGAACAGTACCGGTTTCAGGTTCGGCAACACGTGAATCCAGAAAATCCTTCCTGGAGCGATGCCCAGGGCGCGCGCCTGGCGCAGAAAATCTGAATCCCGCAACGAAGCAGCGCTCGCGCATAGCACGCGCGCTGCGCCGGTCCATCCCAGTAACCCCAGCATCAGGAACGTGACCAGGATGGAAAACAGCGGGGACACATTCAACGGCAGCAACGCTCGAACCGTAATCAGCAGGAACAGCCAGGGCAGCGAAAGGAAGACGTCGGTCACCGCCATCGCGCCCCTCTGCCAGAATCCTCCGAGATATCCCGCCGCTCCGCCAATCAACGCCGCCATTAAAGTTGACAGCAGGGCGGCCCCGGGGGCCAGCAACAACGAAATCCGCGTTCCGTAGAGCAGGCGGGCAAACCGGTCGCGGCCGATGTCGTCCGTTCCCAGCCAATGTTGCCGCGAGGGCGGCGCCCCGGCCGCTTCCCGGTATTGTTTCGCGTAACCCCCGGGAGCCAACCAGTTCGCAGACAGAGACACACCGATCACCAGCAGCAGCACGGCACACGCCACCCTGCGCCAGAGGTTCATGCTCGCTGGCTCCGGAACATGCCTCCGATTAAATCGGCGCTGGAATTGGCCAGCAAGGTTACCAGCGTCACCAGGACCGTGATGTTCACCAGCACAGGCAGATCGCGAGCCAGGGCTGCCTGCCACGCTAATTGTCCAACTCCCGCCAAGCCGCACAGCGCCTCGACTGGAATTGTGGCTCCGATCGCCAGGCTTACGGTCACTCCTGCCAGGGCCAGAAGTTGTGGAGCGGCAACCGGCACGACATGGCAGAAGAGGATTCGTGCCTCGGATAGCCCCTTGGCCCGCGCCGTGAGGATGTGAGGCAGGGAATAGGCCTTGGCCAGCAGGTTACGCGCATAGCGGAAGTCTCGCGGAAAAATGATGAGGGCCACCGCCAGTGCCGCTGGAACATTCCACAACACCGATAACAATGCCAGCACCGCCGCCGGCAAGCAGAGCAGGGTTCCGCTGACCGATGTAGCCAGGACATCGTAGGCCGACAGCCGCAGCCATGCCGCGCTGAGCGCCAGTGCCATGGCAGCCGCCCAGCTGATCAGGACCGCGAGCCCGATGACGCGCAGCGTCAGCGGAGCGCGTTGCCGCAACAATGTGCTGACCGGCTGCTGCAGGCTGAGGGAATTTCCCAGATCGCCATGCGCCGCGCGTTCCAGGGAATGCACGTAATAGAGAACGATATTACGCTGGCCGGAACGCCGCTCGCGCAAAGCCTGGATGCTTTCGGAGTTGAGGTGAGAATCGATCTGATTTTCGTCGGCATCGAAGCCGGGAGCCAGCCGAACCATGGTGGCGGAAAGGAATCCTCCGACCAGCGCCGTGACCACGATGGCAAGTCCATGCCGCGCCAGTTTGCGCCCGACCATGCTGTGATCTCTCCTAGTTGGCCGCGGCCCCGAGCTTATTGCCGTCCTGCTCGCGGGCGACCGCTTCGGCGTGGTGGACCTGCTTCATGGAATACATGCGGCGGTCTGCTTCGGCCAGCAGTCGTTCGACATCGATTCCGTCGTCCGGACAGAACGCCATGCCTACACTTAAGGTGATCAGGTCTCGGCCGCAGACATGACGGCCTGATTCGATGGCCGCCCGGTTCAGCCGGTCGGCTTTCTCTTGAGCCGCTTCCGGAGTGAGGCCGGGCGCGGTAATGACAAACTCGTCGCCGCCCATGCGGGCCACGTAGTCGTAGCCTCGGCATACATCCTTGAGGCGGGTGGTGAACTCGCGCAACAGCTTGTCGCCTTCCAGGTGTCCGAAGGAATCGTTGATCTGCTTGAATCCATCAATGTCGCAAACCAGGACGGCCAGCGTGGTCTTCATGCGGCGGCAACGCGCCACTTCCTGCGCCAGGTGCACAAACAGGGAGCGTGCGTTGGGCAGCCCGGTCAGATAGTCGGTGGTCGCCGAGCTCTCGGCCTGCTGGTACTTCAGCGCATTTTCCACCGACATGGCGACCTTCGAGGCGACCGCCAGCAGGATTCGCAGATGATCGGGCGTGAATGCGTCCCGCGGTGTCTGGTACATGGCCAGCACTCCCACCACGCCGTTGAGACCCTCCAGGGGAACTACCAGGGCGGATTGCAGGCTCTGCTTTCCGGCTTCCAGCACAAAACCCGGTTCCACCTGGGGATTACCGTTCACGATCGGCTTGCAATTCTCCGCCACCCATCCGCACAGCCCTTCCCCGACTTTGACTTTCAAGGCCGACAGGCTCCGGAAATTTTCCCCGCTTACCAGTTCCGGAAGCAGCCAGCCGTTGCGGTTGACAAAGACTGCAATCGAATCGTAGGGAATCATTCGCCGCAGGCGCATGGAGAGCACTGACAGAGTTTCGCTCAGGCTCAGCGAGACACCCAGGTCCTGGCTAAGTTCGAACATGGTCTGCGCTTCCTGGCGCGCCGAAGCGATAGAGGTCAGGAAATCCGCGCTGTCGGTGAAGCCGTGCGTGGGTTCCGTCCGCTCGAATCCAGCCGCCGGCGCAAGCCCGCGTTCTACCCGCACGGATCGCGATAGGCCCATCGGAACCGATGCGTCTTCCGAGATCTGCGCCATGCGCTCCAGGTCGATGTACCGGCGTTCCAGGATCTGGACGACCCGCGGATCAAACCACGAACCGGCTTTCTCCTTCACCTTTTGCATGGCTTCTACCAGCGGCAGGGCGGGGCGGTATTGCCGGTGAGAGGCCAGAGCATCAAGACAATCCACAGCGGCCAGGATGCGAGCACCGATTGGAATGTCCTCGCCGCTCAGTCCTTCGGGATAGCCTGTGCCATCCCATCGCTCGTGGTGGGAGCGCACGATGGGCGCAACCGGATAAGGAAAGGCCACCCGCTCCAGGATTTCCGATCCCACGATGGGATGGACCTTCATTTTCTCGAATTCTTCCCGCGACAATTTCCCCGGCTTGTTGATGATCTGTTCCGGGATGGCCAGTTTGCCGATGTCATGTAAGAGGGCGGCCGCGCGCAAGGCTTCGATCTGATCCTCGGGAAGCTGCAGTTCTCTTGCGATCTCGACCGCGTAAGTGCGCACGCGCTGCAGATGCGTGTGCGTGGTGTGATCCTTGGCCTCGATAGCCAGCGCGAGAGCCTCGATGGTCCGCATGTTGAGCGAGGCGATCTGCTCCACATGCCGCTTTTCGATCTCGACCCGTTCTTTTTCAGCTTCCAGGCGCCCCAGGTACAGGCGGTACGAGCGATACACCCAGTAGATCAGGGGCAGGACCAGGAGGGATGTCTCCCATCCCGCCGCGCCGTTTACGATTCCCACCAGGCCGACCGCAGCGGCGCCGACCAGGTAGTAAGGAAACGACCAGAAGTAGCACTCGGACCACACTTTCCGCGCGGACTTGCCCTCCGTCAGTGCGATCACGACCGAGATGGGCAGCGTGTTGGCGAAGAAGAAAACCAGCGCTGCGACCATCAACAGGATCGGCTTGTTTGATCCGAACCGCCCCAGCAGCCAGTGGTACGAAACATAAGTCAGGTAGGTAGCGTTGGCCATCATTCCGGCAACGTTGAACAGCACCTTGACCGGATCGATCCGCTTCCGCGCCTGCCACACGCTCTGCACCAGGGTTGCCGTGCACCCGATGACCAGTGTCTCGGGCAGGCTCAATTCCAGCACGCCCAGCAGAATGAACAGGAAGTTCACCGACATGGTGCCGTCGATGCCCGGCAGTTGCACCTTTAAGCCGGAAGCCAGAATGGCGACGACCAGATAGCACAAGAGCCGCATCAGGTCATACGACTGCCATTGTGCCAGCGAGAAAAACAGGACCACTACGCCCAGAGACGCAGTGATGCCGACGAAGGCCTTCGTCTGAAGCGACAGTCCCTCTGCTTCTTTCATCTATACCTGCAGCCGCAAACCTTCGGCTGCGCAATTCCACTTTGCGCGCAAAAACACAGACGCCTGCCGTGAGGCAGCTTGTCCGCAGCCGCCTTACGTAATTTCTTTCGGCCCGAGATTCGGCGGCTTGGAGTGGAATCGTATTGCAAATACTAGGTTTTCTGTAGCTTACTGAAGTAACCTGCCCGGGTAACACGGAGGTTGACGAACCCCTTCCAACGGAGAGAATCTGATTTCTTGCGGCAACCGACCGCTGCCGATCCCGTTACTTTCGTTACCCAATCCCCCATACGCCACTCGGTCGGACCCTTACGGGTGTGTCACCATCATCCGCAAAAGGATATGTCCTCTGCCGGTACCAGTTCCGCGCCCCACCCGCAGCCAACCTCCCCGCGGACCGACTCAACAGGAACTGCCGAGCCCGCAGAGAAAGCCGTTTTTTGTGTGGACCTCAATGGAGAATTCGTCGGATGCAATTCCGCCTTTGCCCGCATGTTCGGATACGAGGCGCGGGAATTGACCGGGCGCGATTTTTCGGCGCTGTTCACCTCTCAAGAGAAAACTCGCACCCAGGCCGGCCCGCTCAGCAAGAGCATTCTGGCCGCCACCGCGGGGGGCCGCGAGTTTCATGCCACATTGCTGGCGCAGCCCAAGACTGGACCTTGCTTAGCCGTGGAGCTTTCGGCCACCGCGCTCTGGGGCTCATCCTCCAAACCCGTGGAAATTGTCGCGTTGGTTACACCCCTGGATGGCGGCCACGCGGAACCACAGGTCCAGGTTCCGGCGGCCCCGGGCATCGTTTCCCGTAAGGTTGATGGCACTATTTTCATTCTTGCCAGTCCGGTGATGCACGAATTTATGAGCTTGGTGGACCGTGTCGCAGGTCATAGCGAAACCGTCCTGATTACCGGTGAGACCGGGACCGGCAAGGAAATGATTGCGCGCACCATTCATGAGTCATCGCATCGCCGCACGCGCCCTTGGGTGGATATCAACTGCGCGGCTCTTCCCGAAAACCTGGTGGAAAGCGAGCTTTTCGGCTACGAAAAGGGCGCATTCAGCGGCGCCGACAGTTCGAAGCCCGGATTGTTCGAGCTCGCTGATAAAGGCACTCTCTTCCTCGATGAGATCGGCGAGCTGCAGCCGCAAACCCAGGTGAAGCTGCTGCGCGTGTTGGATGGGCAGCCCTTTTACCGCTTGGGCGGAAATCGCAAGATCAGGGTCGACGTCCGCATCGTGGCCGCCACCAACCAGGATCTGGAAGCTGCCGTCCGGGAAGGCCGGTTCCGGCAGGATCTGTTTCATCGGTTAGGCCAGTTCCAGCTGCGCGTTCCACCATTGCGCCAGCGGCCGGAAGATATTGTCGCTCTCGCTGAACATTTCCTGCGGCTCAAAGCGCCGCGCAAGTATTTTTCCGGCCAGGCGATTACCGCATTGCTTTCTCATTCGTGGCCCGGAAATATTCGCGAATTGCGGAACCTCGTGGCCCGGATGGCGATGGAGTCCGCCGCATCTGAAATTGACTTCTCCCGGATCACGGCCGCGCTTACCGGCGATCCCTCTGCGCTGCGGCAGACCGCATCCATGCCCGTCGGCAACCTGGAGAGCATGGAAGAGCAGATGATTATCAAAGCGCTGGAGCGCACCGGCGGGCAGAGAACGTTGGCCGCCGAACAACTCGGCATCTCGCGGCGAACCTTAAGCCGCAAACTTAAGGAGTACAACATCAACTTTGCTCCCGGGGAAAAGGCCGAGTCGCCCAGCTTTATCAGCAACGAGCAGCAGAAGTTCTTCCGCGCCCGGGTTGAGATCCCGGTGAAGGTCAGGAATTCCCAGGGCGAAGAGATCCAGGTGCAGGGAGTCAACCTGAGCACGGGCGGAATGGGCCTGGATGGCGTGAAAGAGCCGCTGCGTTATGCCGGTCTGCTCGACGTGAGCTTCCTGTTGCCCGACAGCGACATCCGCTTTGAAGCCAAGGCGCGCCTGATGTGGGTGGGTGACGAAGGCCGCGTGGGCATTCGCTTCGCGGTCATTGAGCCCGCGCTTTTCGAAGAATTACAGCACTGGACCAACCGCAAGATGAAAGACGAAGGCTGGGATTTCTCCAACTAGCGGCGGAAAGACAACGATAGTGGCCACCAGGATGCCTTCTTAGTCTCTTTGCCACACCGTATCGAGCACCGTTCCATCCACCCATTTCACCACGGCAACCGGGCGATCGCCGTGCTTCGGGCGGCCCGGCTTGCCTCCACAGATGCGCTCCACTTCCTGTTTGATTTCGCGTAAAGGACGGATTGGCAAATTGGAGCCCTTCACCGAATCAATCAAATCCTGACGGCGCGGATTGATGGCAATGCCCCGCTCTGTGGCAATAACGTCGATCAACTCCCCGGGCCCGCACAACGTCGTCACATCGTCGATGATGACGGGAATCCGGTCGCGGAACGAGGGCACAGCCAGGATCGTGCATTTCGAGGCCAGGCAGTTCTGCCAACCGCCTATGCCGTGCAGCAATCGCCCATCGGAGTGAGTGACCACATTTGCGTTGAAGTTGATATCCACCTCGGTGGCCCCGAGAACAACCGCGTCGATCATGGACGCGAAATTCCCCTTGCCATGATAGTTGTAGGAAGTGAACGGCGACGTCGCGACGTGATGGGGATTGGCCGCCATGGAACGCACGCCGTCGAGGTCGAACGTCTGTCCATCAAGAATGTAGTCGGCGAGCCCTTCTTCCAGCAGTTCGACCAGGTGTCTGGTGGAACCGCCGCGCACAAAGCGGGCCTTCACCCCGGCCTGCTTCATCATCTCCTTGAGATAGCTGACGAAGGCCAGCGCAATTCCGCCGGCGCCCGCCTGGAAGGAAAATCCATCGCGCATGATGCCCGAGTCGCGCAAAAAGCGGGCCACGAATTCGGCGATCCGCAGGCGGTCGGGGGAGCGCGTGATCTGCGTGGTGCCGGATACGATCCTCGCCGGATCGCCGATCGAACCGATCTGCACTACGTAATCGACGTTGTTGCCTTGAATCTGCCAGGGTACGCAGGGGAAGGGAACCAGGTTATCCGTCACCACGATGACATGGTCGGCATACAGGGAATCGGCCAGGGCAAAGCCGAGAGAACCGCACGCCGATTTACCGTGGGAGCCGTCGCAGTTGCCGAAAGGGTCCGCCGTGGGCGCGGCGATTACCGCGATGTCAATGTGTACTTCCCCGTCCTGGATCGCCTGCCATCGGCCGCCATGGGAGCGCAGCACCCCCATGCCGCGCATCCTACCCTGGGTGCAGTAGTCGCCCAGGGGACCGTTCATGCTGCCTTCGATGTGGTCGATCACGCCCGCTTCCATGAGTTGGATTGCGCCCTTCTGCGAAGGGAACGATGCGCTGGGGAACCAGACCAGGTCCTTGACCCCGAGCCTGGCCGCGGCCTCCAGCATCAGCAGAGCGACCGAGTCTCCATCGCGCAGGTGATGGTGCGACGACACCACCATGCCATCGCGCAGTCCGCAGCGGCGCAGCGCGGTTTCCAGGTCAGGCAGCAGTTTGCTGCCGTCGCCGGGATAGTCGGCTGCGGTGGCAATCGGAGGCGACGCTTTGCAGCCCGTCGGCCGGTATTTTCCAACCCCCATGTAGGGCATCTGGCGGCGGCCGTTTACCGTCTCGGGCACGGACCGGCCCGCTGCGTTGGTGACCAACTCCGTTTTTTCGGCAACCGGCATGATGGACTCCATCAATGGACCAGACCCAAAGCTTGTGCGCGAGCCATGAGCTTCAACGCGCGTTGTACTACCGGCGCGTCAATCATCTTCGAACCCAGGCTCACCACTCCCAGACCTTTTTCCTGCGCCTCGTTGTAGGCGGCAACGATTCGTTTTGCGCGTTCAATCTCCCCTGGCTGTGGGGCGAACGCTTCGTGAATGACTGGAATCTGAAGGGGATGCACGCAGCCCATGCCCTCGAATCCGAGAGCGCGGGAGTTGCTGGCCCAGGCTCGCAGGCTGTCGAGCGCTCCCACATCGCCAAAGACGGAATCAATGGCCTGCACCCCGGCGGCATGGGCGGCGTTGAGCACCCGTTGACGCGCATAAAGAGACTCGGCGCCTTCCGCGGTTTTTACCACGCCCAGATCGGCGGTGTAATCTTCCAGCCCGATGGTCAGCGCCACGGTTGCGCCGCTCGCGGTTGCGATCGGAAAGGCGCTCTCGATGCCCAGCGCCGATTCCAGGATGGGCATCAGCCAGGTGGGGCGCTTGATGCCGTAGTCGCTTTTCACCTCGGCGATTCGCTGCTCCACTTCCATGACCTGACTGGGAGTTTCGACCTTTGGAATCAGGATGAGATCCGGCGATTCGGGCACGATTTCATCCAGGTCTTCCAATCCCAGCGGCAACTGATTGATGCGCACCATGCGCTCGCAATCGAGGAAGTCGACTGCCCGCAGCGCATTTCGCACCAGCAGCCGGGCCGCATCTTTTTCCGCGGCGTGCACGGAATCTTCCAGGTCGAGAATGACTCCATCCGCCCCGTGCAATGCGGCATTGATGAAATACTTGGGCTCGCTTCCGGGAACATACAGGCGCGAGCGCCGGATGCGGTCCCGGGCGGAAGCCGCCGGCAGCGCGACTCGCTCCGGAAGAACGCGGGTGCCCCTTCCCAGTCCGGTCCGGCGCGCGGCCGCCTCGATCCGCGCCGCGATCACGAAAGGCAATGCCCCTTCATCCTGGATCTGTACCTGCGCGTGGCGAATGCCCAGTTCCTCAAGGATGGTCTCGGCCTGCCTGCGTATAGACTCGCCGTAGTAAGGCTCGACGCGGGATTCCACATCGATCCGCAGTCCGCCGCGGTCGCGCGGTTCTATTCGTACGTGCAGGTCGGAGCGGACGTCTGGCCCGCTGCGCCCCGCTTCGCCTGCCGGCAACTCCGCTTGCACCATTGCATGGCTCACGGCAGCAACTCCTTGGTTTCAAGGATTGCGAACACTTCTTCACGAAAGCCCTCAACCCCTTTCGAGACCCACTGTTCATCCGGCCTGATGGTGTGGAAGCGGACCGTGGCCGTGTGCCCGTCCGAGGCGACAATGACCCGGAATTCTTTCACGCCGTACAGCCGCGAGAGCCGCTGCAGGAGTTCCCGCGCGAACGCGATGGCTCGCCCTAACAGCTGCAGCGGGGGCAGGCCGCCGTTCTCCAGATAGTCTTCCAAGTGGACGTGGTTGACAAAACACTCGTAGGCAGTGCGGTCGGGAAAATCAAGCCGCTGGACTGGGGCTTCTTGTCTGAGCCGCGCCAGAAACACCCCGCCCTCCTCCTCGACGAAACCCCCGTCGAGCAGCTTGATCAGCTTCTGGGGAAGCGCCTTGGGATCGTCGAGGTGCTCTTCCTCAATTTCCTGGTAGAGGGCCGCCATTCCGGGACTGGTTTTCACACGAACTCCCGCTCTGCGCCGGCCAATGCGAGCTCTCTGCCCGCTTCCAGCCTGGCCAGAACCGCATCCGTCATTTGCACCGTACTGGCCGCACCTTGGGCGATGGCATGGGGGCCTCCGCTCATGCGCATCATGTCGTAGGTGCGCACTTTGCCTTCCTTCACGACGGCGGCGATGGCATTCCGGATCCGCCGCGCTTTTTCGATCTCGCCCACGTGCTCGAGCATCATCACAGCCGACAGGAACATCGCGATCGGATTCACGATCGGGGGATCGAGTTCGGCATATTTCGGCGCCGATCCATGCGTCGGTTCGAACACCGCCACTTCGTCGCCGATATTGCCGGAGGCGGCGAATCCCAGGCCGCCGATCAGCCCGGCGAACGCGTCGGAGATCACGTCCCCGAACAGGTTCGAAGCCACAATCACGCCGTATTCTTCCGGATTCTTGGTAAGCCACATGGTCTGCGCGTCGATGTTCGTGGACCACAAGGCGATGCCGGGATATTCCTGGGATACGGCTTTTGCTTCCTCCTCCATCATTCCCGAAGTTTCGCGGAGCACGTTCGGCTTCTCGCAAATGGTGACCGACTTATAGCCATGTTTCTTCGCCCACTCGAATGCGGCCTGGCAGATCTTGCGCGCCGCCTTGCGCGTGATGATGCGGACCGAAATCGCCAGATCCGATCCGGTCACGGAAACGAACGGTTTGAATTTGGGGTGTGTCGCCAGCGCAGCCCGGACAGGCTCCGGAGGATTGGTCCATTCCACACCCGCGTACAGTCCCTCCGTGTTCTGGCGAAAGACAACTACATTGACCAGGGGCTCCTCAAAGCCGCCATCTCGCCGCTGGCGCACGAAATTCAGCGGATTGCCGGGAAACGAAATGCAGGGACGAATGCAGGTATCCAGATTGAAGGCCTGCCGCATGGTCACGATCGGGCTGAAATAGGAGTAGCCTTTGCCGCGGAGAGCGGGACTCAACTCGGCCTCTGCCTGCTTCTTTGGTTTCGAGGTAATTGCGCCAAAGAGTCCAAGCTTGTGCTTGGCCAGAAGGTCAACCGTGCGCTGCGGCAGGGCGTTGCCCTCGCGGCACCAGCAGTCCCAGCCGATGTCGGCGTGAATGTATTCGGCATCGAAGCCGGCGGCCTTAAGAAGCCGCAGCGCCTCGGGAAGAACCTGGTTACCGATCCCATCTCCGGGCATCGTTACGACGGTATGTTTTGCCATTTCAATCTCCTGAATGTACGAGTTCGGGATGCTCCGGCTTCAATCCCAGTTTCTTTGCGATAACGTTCTCGGCTCCTCCGGCGATTACCAGTGACTGCGGCACGGTCCCGAGCGGCGGAAAGCCAAAATGGTGACTGCCCCAGGAGAGCGTGCAGGCGGTGAAGTCAATGACAATGCTCTCCCCGGGGATAATCGTTTTTTCTTTCAGCGCGATTTCGGCGGAGTAATGCTGGCGCAGCGTCGCCACCAGCGCGGGCACTTCAATGCACAAAAAGCCGTTGTTGTACGCGTTGCGCAGGTAAGTCTGGGAAAAGCTGGCGGCGACAACCAGCGGAATCCCTTTCGCCTTCAGGCATGTGACCGCCTGCTCGCGGCTCGATCCTGTGCCGAAATTGAAGCCGCCGACGATGACATCTCCGGTATGGGTGCGCAGCGGGAACTGCGGGTCGTAGTTTTCCATCACCACCCGCGCCATCATCGCGGCAGTCATATCGTCGCGATAGGTGTAATCCTTGCCGTAGATTGCGTCGGTGTTGAGGTTGTCCTGCGGCAGAAATACGAGACGGCCACGCAGCTTTTCCGGAAATCCAGGCAAGATTTCTACGCGCTCGCCGGCGGCGGGCGGAGCACTCAGTTCCTCATAGTGGCGCTCAGGTTTGCAATCCGGGAAGCGGCGCGCTCCCCGGATGTAGCCTGCCAGCGCCGATGCCGCGACCACTTCCGGACTGGCCAGATAACATTGGGCGTCGCGCGACCCCATACGGCCTTTGAAGTTGCGGTTGGTGGCCGAAATGCCCACCTCGCCCTTCTCCAGCAGCCCGGTTCCCAGGCCAATGCACGGGCCGCAACTGGGCGGCAGCGCAATCGCTCCCGCATCCACCAGCGCCTGCCACACACCCCGACGTTCCGCTTCCTTCTGCACCCAGGCGCTGGCCGCCCCGATGTAGAACTTCACCTGAGGATTGACTTTGTGTCCGCACAGCACCCAGGCCGCAGCCTCCAGGTCTTCCAGCCGGGAGTTCGCGCACGAGAGCAGGTAAGCCTTCTGAACGGCGATCTTCTTTTGTTCGATCGCAGGCAACGAGTGCATAGTCTGCACTGTGTCGGGCCCGGAGATATGCGGCGTGATGCGGTTCAGGTCGAGCCTGATGCGGGCGGCGTACACTGCGCCCTCATCAGGCTGAGGCGGAGCCATTCGCCAGCGCTCGATGTCTCCTTGCGTAAATCGCTCCAGGCCCTGGTCCTTCAGCTTCCGGTGTGCGCCCTGCAGGTAGCGGATCGTGATGTCGTCGACCGGGAACCAGCAGACAATCGGCCCCCATTCCGTGCTCATGTTGGAGATGGCGAAGCGCGCATCCATGGAAAGGCTGGCTACGCCCGGCCCGGAGAATTCGATGGCGGCATTGAGCGCCTCATCATGGTTATAAAGGCCGCAAAGGGTGATGATGACGTCTTTGCCGCTGACGCCTTCAGCCAGTTTTCCATCGAGCACGACCTGGATGCTGCGCGGAATCTGCCACCAGAATTCTCCCGTGGCCCACACCGCGGCGGCATCGGTGCGCACGATGGGCGTGCCCACCGCCCCGAGCGCGCCATACAGGTTCGAATGCGAGTCCGACGCCACCGCAAACGAGCCGGGGACTACGTATCCCCGCTCGATCATGATCTGATGCCCGATGCCGGAGCCCGGGGAATAGAAATCGATGCCATGCTCGGCGGCGAAAATCTCGATGGAGCGATACTTTTTCAGATTCGCCTCATCGTGATTCTGAATGTCGTGGTCGAGCGCGAAGACCAGCTGCTTCGGGTCATGAATCTTCCTGGCGCCGATCGCTTTGAACTTGCTCATCACCGCCGACGTGTTGTCGTGGGTCATGACATGAAATGGCCGGATGGAAACGAAATCACCCGTCTGCAACGGACGGTTGGGTCCTTCGGCAAGGTGGTTCTGCGCGATTTTTTCGACCATCGTCTGCGGCATTCCGACTCCTTTACGCCAGGGCAGATTGTGGGCCGCCCCTCTTTAGGCCACTACCGTTGCACGCCTGCTGCTCCTTGCGCGTCCTTTGGGCTTCCCGGATTTCTCCTGGCGAACATCGGCCTCCATCAGTGCCATCAGTTCGGCCACCGAACCCACGTGTTCCAGGTTCCAGACCGCGTCTTTGACTTTCTTCTGCGCGGTGCTGCTTAGCACCCCCTCGGCCAGCGCGGAGAATTTCTCCTCGATGTCCGAATCTGTAAGTGGATTGCGGGGATCGCCTTTGGGAAAATCCAGTTGTTTGTGGAATGAGCGTCCGTCTTTTGTGTCGATATGCACGATTACCCTCTGTAAGGCTGGAAATTGTTTTTCGATCTCCGGATCGGCGACCACTTCGACCTTGTGCAGTTGTTCGCGAATCCTGGGATCCACAATCTTCTGCATGGTGAATTGCGCGGGTGTCACTTGCCGATCGACCAGCGCGGCTGCGATGACATACGGCAAGGAGTGGTCTGCCGTTTCCTTGGTATGCGGATCGTACTTGCTGGGATCGGAAAGGATGTCGGCGGCCCGGGCCAGCGACCGGATCTGAATTTTCACCACTTCATCCGGCTGCAGGTCGTTATTTTTGACCAGATCGAGAACGGCTGAGATCGGCGTGTGGGTAAGAGCCTCGGTGGGGAATGCCTTCATGCCGCATTGCGTGATGCGCCACGAATCGCCCAGCCCGTCCGTCAGCACATTGAGCTTCCAATCGGGCTTGAAGACGTGGGTCAGCCCCTCTTTGCCGTCGATCACGTGCTCCGGGCCTGAATAGCCCTTCTCCGCCAGCAGCGCGGCCAAAACTCCGCTTTGGGTCGCCAGCGGATCGACCGTGTTCTTCATCATGGTGAGCTTGCCGGCCGTGACTGCGCCCAGGGTGCAGTGGCGGCTGGCGGAGATCCCGACTGCATGCTGGATTTGTTCCCCGGTAAGGTGGAGCGCCCGTCCCGCGACTATCGGCGAAACGAATGCGGTGAGCGTGGCATGATGCCAGCCGCGCTCGCGGATTCCGGGGATTGCGGCTTCGCACAGGCGCATCTCGAATTCATGGCCGAGCACCAGTCCGACGATCAGTTCTCTGCCATCACTGCGCCCACGCTCGCAACAGGCGAGCGCAGCGGGAAAGATGTCGGACGGGTGGGAGGGATCCTGCTTCCAGTAGATGTCGTTGTAGTCCATGCAGCGAATCATCAAGGCATTCGCCAGGGACGCCGACACCGGATCGATTCTTTGCCCGGTGCCGATGACGGTGGCCAATCCCGGTCCCGCGATCTCGTCAAGGACAGCCAGCGCGATCTTCACATCGTGTTGCTGGTAGCCGCCCAGCGCACAGCCGAATGAATCCAGCAGAAATCGTTTTGCCTGGTAAACCGCCTCCGCCGCGACGTCTTCGAACTTCAGTTCGGCCGCCCAGCGGGACATGGCTGCGGTGATCGTCTCTTTCTGCGCATTCGTGGTCGGCAAGGGATCTCCTTACTTTGTCCTGATGTTTTTTGGGTTCTTGAAGGGCAAGAACGCCATAAAATCGGCGTGATGCACGATGAAAGCCTCGGTGGTGCGCTTCACCAGATCTCCTTCAGCGGCATGGGCGGCGATGATGTGGCACACAGCGTCCGGTACGCCGCATTCCAGCGCCAGCGCTACCCCTGTAAAGGGATGACGCAGCGCCTCTCCGCGCTCGCTCTGCCGGCTTTTTCCGTCCGGCCCCATCTCGTATTCGAGTAACTTGCCCACATCGGCCAGGATGGCGCCCGCCAGGACAGCATCAATATCGATGGGCAGGGCCCGCCCCATGAACTTCCGCATGGCTTCGGCGCTGTCGCGCGCGATGTGCACCACGCAGCGCTTGTGCTCCATAAACGTGATGGGGCAGTCGGGAACGAGAAGAGTGAAGGGGATCCGATTCAGGTCTTCCGGCTGAAGCGGGCTGCGCTCCAGGGCTTTGACCCAGGTCTCAGTGACTTGCTCCCGTAATTGCGGATTGCTGATCCACTCGATCTCAGGCCACAGGCGCTGGACTGTCTCTCGCATACAAGCCACGTGGCCCCGGAACCTGGTTCGTCCAGGGCGCTCGCTCTCGCGCCGCGTGACGCACCCGGCGAATGCGAACTACCGAGGCTATCTTGCTATCTGGGCGAAAACGACGATTAGGATCACAGTGGCTTGTGATCGGACGCCCGTCACAGGAAAGACGCTGGCCGTAAGCTGCTGATTCTTCGTACCTTGTAAGCGCTACGGCGCTGCCAAAAGGGAAGTCACTTCTGCTTCGAACACCTCGGCCCCGGTTGCCCCGATGTGCTTTTTCACAATTCGTCCGTCCCGGTCGAGTAAGAAAGCGATGGGAAGTCCGAGCACGCCGCCATAGGCCTCGCCGATCTTTGCATTGCCCATCACAACTGGATAGTTCATGTGAAACTGCTCGGCGAAGGGGCGAACCGGGTCGGCGCTGTCGTCCATGGAAACGCCGATGATTTGCAGTCCACGCCCGCCATACTTGTTCTGGAGTTCGACAAAACGCGGGATCTCCTCCCGGCAGGGGACACACCAGGTTGCCCAGAAATCGAGCAGCACGATCCGTCCGCGATACGACGAGAGAGTCAGCCGCTGGCCGTCCAGCCGGGTGAGAGTGAAGTCAGGGGCAAGGGGATGCGGTTTCGGGCCTGGCGCTTGCGTGCCGGAGCGCATGTGCTTCCCTAAGAACACAGCCAGGACCAGCACCAGCAGCGTTACACCGAATACCGTCAGCTTCCCAGTCAAGGACAGAAATCATTCTCCCTTGGCAGTCGGGTATCCCTTGTCCACCCAGTTGGCGCCAAAGTTGTCGGAAATATACAGCACCTTCACATTCGTAAACCCCATCGAGTGCAAGATGTCGTCGGCGGGTTTCACGTTGGGGCAGTGGCTCCAGGGGCAGCAACCGCAGTACAGGACAATGAACTGGTTCCGCGGCAAGGGATCGACGCGTTTCCGGAGTTGCTGCTGCCCAGCTTCCGTTGACGCCGGACCAATGTATTCGGAGTCCGGAATGTGCGCCTGGGTGTAGAGGACGTGCGATCCAACCTGGATCATCAGCGGCTTCCGCTTGCCCGAACCCTGCAGTAGCTTTGCCAGGTCTTCGGGAGTGATCTGACGGGATGAGGGAATGGCTGAGGCCTGGCCGCCGGCCTGCGCGCACAGCAAACAAGCGGCCGCAACCGCAATCATGACCCGATGCATCAGTGGATTGTTCATAAAGTCCTCGATGCGAAACCTGTAAAACTACAAAGCCGGCGCTTATCGCCTGGCCTTCGCGAGTTCTCTTAATCTGCCGGCTGCGATCTCGGCGGTAATATCCCGCTGCGGAGTTCCCAGCATTTCAAATCCCACCATGAATTTGCGAATGGTGGCGGAGCGCAGTAATGGCGGGTAGAAGTGCGCGTGGAAATGCCACTCGGAATGATCTTCGCCGTCGGAAGGCGCCTGGTGAAACCCCATAGAGTACGGAAACGGTACATCGAAGATTCTGTCGTAGGTTGAGGTCACGCGATGCAGAATATCGCTGAGGGAACGGGCGTCGCCGGGAGTGAAATCGTTCATGCTGCCGACATGTCGACGGCTGCACACCAGCACCTCGAACGGCCATACTGCCCAGAAGGGCACGATGGCGACGAATCCTTCGTTCTCAAAAACCATGCGCACGTCCTGCCGTGCTTCCAGTGCAATGTAATCACAAAGCAGGCATCTGCCATTTGACTGCAGGTAGGAGCGTTGAGCCCGCAGTTCCTTCGCCGGCTCTTGCGGGATCGAGCGGGTCGCCCAAATCTGGCAGTGGGGGTGAGGATTGCTGGCCCCCATCATGGCGCCGCGGTTTTCGAAAATCTGTACATGATTGATACCGTCGCGGCCGCCCAGTTCGCGGAACTGCCCCATCCAGGTGTGAACCACGATGTCGATTGCCGCGGGCGACATGGTCGCCAGCGTCAGATCGTGACGCGGCGAAAAGCAGATCACCCTGCAGATGCCCGGCTCTCCTTCGGCTACCAGCAACCCGGCCTTCTCGACATCAAGCCGGTCGGGCATGGTCTCCGGTTTCAGCGCGGCAAAATCGTTCTCGAAAACGAAGGTTGTTTCGTACTTGGGATTGCGGACTCCCCCGGCCCGCGGGTTGCCCGGGCACAGATAGCAGTTCGGGTCGTACTGGGGTTCCGCAGTTGTCGCCGCTTTTGCTACCTCTCCTTGCCAGGGGCGCGTGGTGCGATGCGGCGACACCAGCACCCATTCGTTCGTGAGCGGGTTCAACCTGCGGTGCGGATCTTCCGTCAATTTCAATTTCGTGCCTCGAGGCATTTTACGACGAGGGGATCGGTCTCGGATTCGGGAACCTTGATCCGCCGCTCACGCCGCTGTGTGATTGCAAGCACAGGCAGGCTATGAACAGCGTCCCAGAATGGACTTGTCAGCAGTTGAGGCAGGTCATGAGATCGGAGAGTGTGCAAGTTCTTATATTTTCATTTTTTCTGGTTGCATTACTCATTTTTGCCGCAGCTTACCAGCCGACGAAGGCAATCAGCGGCCCCTCCAGCCGGAGCGCCGCCGCGGACGTTGTGCCAAACCAAACGCAGCCCGCGCAGTGAATTGTGTTTGAAACGCTGCCTGCCGCGCCAGAGCGATCAGGGTGTCGCGGAATTGAGCATCATCAGCGCAAACAGCAAGGGCAGGTAAATTACCGTAGCCTGAAGCAAATGGCGGGCGCGCATCTTCGACTGTGCGGCCACCAGCGGCAGGTCCAGGAAAGCCAGGCGGATACCGAAGCAGAGAAGCGCCAGGCCGAGCGCTGCCGCTCCCGCCAGGTAGATTCTTCCCGCCATTCCCATGAAACTGGGCAGCACGCTGATCGGAATCAGCGCAATGGAGTAGGCCAGAATACGGCGGGCCGTGGAGCGGCCATCTTCTTCCACCACCGGCAGCATCTTTACGCCGCCTTTCGCGTAGTCCTCCCGGTAAAGCCAGGCGATCGAGAAGAAATGCGGAAACTGCCACACGAACAGAATGGCAAAGAGTACAAGTGTGCCCCACTCCAGGCGGCCGCGGACGGCAGTCCACCCCAGAACACCCGGCATTGCGCCCGGGAAAGCTCCGATGAACGTGCAGATTGGTGAAATGCGCTTCAGCGGGGTGTAAGCCGCCAGATACACGATCGAAGTCAGCAAGGTGAGCAGCCCGGTTAACGGATTCGTGAACAGCGCCAGATAAAGGGAGCCGCCGAGGGCTGCCAGCAAGCCTACAGCCGTCGCATGAAACAAGCTCATGCGTCCGGCGGGAAGGGGGCGGAGGGCGGTGCGGCGCATAAAGCCGTCGATATCGTGTTCCATGACTTCGTTCAGCGCTGCGGTGCCGCTGGAAACCAGTCCGATTCCTAACAGGGCATGGAACAGCCCCCAGCTCAGCCATGAAACGTCCGCCTTGTGGGCGCCGAAAAAGTATCCGCACCATGCGGTCATGACGATGAGAGTGGTCACGCGCAGCTTGGTCAATTCGGCGTAATCACGGCAAAGAGAAGTCGCCCGCGTGCGAAGTCCGCTGAGAGGCAGTGTGATCGAGCTCATGATAGAAAGATGGTTCCTGGGTTGCTACCGACCGAGCCGCGCGAACCCCACTCCGCTACGCGCTCAAGGATTGCATAGGTACTCTGATCGATTGCCGAAGTCAAGCTAAAACGCAATCCGCTGCTGCAGTCAGGCTAACACAATTCTGGAGTGCCGTTGCACCTGGCATGCCTCGAGCGCTGTCGAATCGCCAGGGGCATGGCATAATCGTCACCACATCTCCCGAACCAGGTAATTTCCCGATGCATGCCTTACGGACGGCGGTCTTCTCCCTCTGTGCTTTCGGATTCCTCCAGCCTGCACCTGCTGCGGAGCCCAACCCGTTCCTGCAAATCTACTTCATTGACGTGGAAGGCGGGCAGGCGACGCTGGTGGTGAGCCCGTCAGGAGAGTCGCTGCTCATCGACACCGGCTGGCCGGGCTACGAAGGCCGCGATGCCGACCGCATCGTGGCTGCCGCGCACCAAGCCGGGTTGAAGCAAATCGACTACGTCGTGATCACCCACTATCACCGCGATCACGTCGGCGGGGTGCCGCAGCTGGCCGACGGAATCAAGATCGGAACCTTCGTGGATCATGGGCCCAACCTGGAGGACTCGCAAGTCTCCCGCGCCGACTATGCCGCTTATGAGAAGGCTATCGCGGGACATGCTCATGTCATCGTTAAGCCGGGATGGGGGTTGCCCATCAAGGGCATTCAGGTGCGCGCAATCAGCGCAGCCGGGGACCTCATCACCGAACCGCTGCCTGGGGCCGGCCAGGCTAATTCCTATTGTGCGGGCGAACCGGCTGCCGCTCCCGACGCCACCGAAAACGCCCGTTCTGTGGGCATCATGATCAGTTATGGCCAGTTCCGTTTCCTCGATCTCGGGGATCTCACGAAAAAGAAGGAGATCGAACTTGCGTGCCCCAATAACCTTCTCGGCAAAGTGGATCTGTTTCTGGTAACTCATCACGGAGCGGATCTTTCTAATCCTAAGGCGCTGGTGTGGGCTCTGCACCCTCAAGTTGCCGTCTTCGATAATGGTCCGCGAAAAGGGGCCAGCCCGGCTGCCTGGCAGATCGTTCACGACGCCCCGGGCCTGCAGGACCTGTGGCAATTGCACTACGCGCAGGAGTCCGACAAAGATCACAATGTCGACCCCGGCCGTATCGCTAACGTCAAAGAGAACTGTGAAGGGAAGTACCTTAAGGTGGCCGCCGACCAGGATGCCAGTTTTACCGTGACCAACGGCCGGACCGGCGAGCAGAAGAAGTACGCCAGGAGATAGCCTTGCCGGAACTTCAAAGATGATTGTGATCGTGATGGGAGTCGTGGGCGCCGGCAAAACCACTGTCGGAAGCTTGCTGGCCAGGGAACTGGGATGGGAATTCGCGGATGCTGATGATTTTCATCCCGCGGCGAATGTGGAAAGATTCGAATGGGCGTCCCCTTGGCCGATGCCGATCGCGCGCCCTGGCTGGACGGGCTGAGCCAGGCCATCACCGGTTGGATCGCGACCAGGAGAAATTTCGTGCTCGCCTGCTCCGCTCTCAAGCAGGCATACCGGGAAAAGCTGGCCGCGGGGCCGGAGGTCCGATTCGTCTACCTGAAGGGAAGTGCGGCATTGATCGCGCAGCGCTTGCAGGCGCGCCATGGTCACTTCGCGGGCGAGTCGATTCTGTCCAGCCAGGTGGCCGATCTCGAAGAGCCACGGGGAGCCATGGTAGTCGACATCCGCCAAACCCCCTCCGAGATTGTCGATGTTATTCGGAAGCAACTCCGCCTGGAGTAGAATCCTCGCACCGCGGAGGACGCCACCCTCTCCGCCATGCCCATGGACCCAGTTTTGGACGCCGCTCCCGACCGCCTCGAATCCGCCGTCGTCTCCCGCCTGATGTGGCGGCTCATGCCCTTCCTGTTTCTCCTCTACATTGTCGCCTATCTTGACCGGATCAACGTCGGCTTCGGGATTCTTCAGATGCGCGAGCAACTCGGGTTGAGTGATCGAGTCTACGGGCGCGCGGCAGGCATCTTCTTCGCCGGATATTTCTTTTTTCAACTGCCCAGCAACCTGCTGCTCGAGAAGTTCGGGGTGCGGCGATGGATTACCGGCATCATGGTGCTGTGGGGCGTGATCTCCTGCCTCATGATCTTCATCAAGGGCCCTCTCAGCTTCTACACGATGAGATTCCTGCTGGGAGCGGCCGAAGCCGGATTCTTTCCCGGGATCATCCTTTACATGAAGCGCTGGTTTCCGGCGCGGGCGCGGGCCCGCGCGGTCGCCTGGTTCATGACCGCCAACCCGCTGGCCGGCGTGATCGGGAGCCCCGTCTCCGGTGCCTTGCTGGGCCTCCACGGGGCGGGCCTCAGCGGATGGCAGTGGATGTTCCTCATCGAAGGATTGCCTGCAATCGTCCTGGGCGCCGTCGTATTTTTTACCCTCTGTGACTGGCCGCGCGAGGCGAAATGGCTGAACGAAAGACACCGCGCCTGGCTGCTCGAAACTCTTGAGGCGGAGCGCCAGGTCGAAGCCAGCGTGCCCCAGAGTGATTTCTGGGCGGTGCTCGTCAGTGGGAGGATGTGGCTGCTGTCCATGGTCTATTTCGGTGTCTCGACAACGATGTACGGCGTAACCCTCTGGCTGCCCAGCGTAATCCGTTCGTCTTCCGGGTTGAGTTATTTCTCGACGGGCTTGATCGCCGTCATTCCATTCCTGGTGACAGTGGTTGTGATGGTCCTGGTGGGGGTGCTATCCGATCGCCGGGGGGAGCGCCGCTGGCACACCGCGATTCCGGCTTTCCTGGCCGGCGCCGGCCTGGCCCTCGCAGGCTATGGCGGTTCCACCCTGATCATTGTGGCCGGCCTCGCGGTGGGAATGGCATTCGCAGAGGGCATGGTTGGCCCGTTCTGGGCGCTGGCCACGTCCAGCATGGCGGGACTCTCCGCCGCCGCCGGCATCGCGATGATCAATTCGCTGGCGAATTTAGGCGGCTATTTCGGCCCCGATATCATCGGCCTGTTCCGTTCGGGCGGCGGCGGTTTTCGGGGAGGGCTGCTGGCAATCGCACTGACCGTCACCCTCAGCGGCGTGGTTGCGCTGATCACAGGCCGCCGCCGGGCGCAGGTTTAGCCGAGTTCGAGCTTCGCGGCACTCCGGCTATTGTTTACAATAGACATTCCATCTGTCTGCTTACGCTGTACCTTTAAGGACGAACCGCAATTTTGGATCAGTCAAACCACAATTCCAGCACTGCGCCAACGGTCTACTGGCGGGTGGAGGGCAGCCTTGTTGACCTCACCGTGGTCAGGCCCATTGCTTTCTTTACCTGGAATGCGCAAACCTTTACCGGGCGCTTGCGGCGCCGCGGACTGATCTTCCTGATGGCGCTACTGCGCCCGTTCCTTTACTCGGCGAACCGGAAATTTGCTACCCGCATGGTGCATACCGTGCTTCGCGGGGTCACCCGCGACCGCCTCGATCTGCTTGGGGAGGAATATTTCCAGTACAAATTGAAGCCGCACCTGAAGCCGCGTGGCGTCGCGCAGGTGCGGGAACTCGTCCAGTCGGGCGCCGAAGTTGTTCTAGTGGGGCAGGCGCTGGATCACATCATGCGCCCATTGGCGCAGCATCTTGGGGTGAAACGCATCGTAGCCAACCGCCTGGAGTTTCGCGACGGCATTGCCACCGGCAGGCTGCTTGATCCCGTGATCCGGCCGCGCGGAGCTTTTGCGCCCCTGAACGACAACATGCCGGACGGCCGCCGCGCTCCCAAGACTCTGGCCCGGCACCTCGACATCTCTCTCGACGAACTGCGGGCCGCTATTCTCCCGGCGGAGCGGCAATTCATTCCGCCGCGCCGGCCCATCGTCCATTTTGACGGACTCCAGCAGGCTCCCGGCTTCTCCGTGCGCCGCGCCTTTGCCGGCAAGGAGATCATGCTGATCGGGGTCACCGGCTTCATCGGCAAGGTGTGGCTAGCCAATACCCTGCTAGATCTGCCGGACGTGAGACGGATTCACCTGCTGATTCGGCGGCAGAAGTCCAATCCGGCCGAGCGCCGTTTCGAGAAGATGCTGGAAGACTCCCCCGTCTTCGACCCGCTGTTTGAGCGCTACCGGAACCGGCTGCCCGTTTTCCTGCGCGAAAAAATCGAAGTGGTGGAAGGCGATGTGACCCGGCCCGGCCTCGGGTTAAGCGAGCAGGCGGCCCTTAACCTGCGGAAGAATCTGGACCTGATCGTGAACAGTTCCGGGTTGACGGACTTCAACCCCGATCTCCGGGACGCACTCGCCACCAACACCGATGCTGCTCTCAACATACTTGAATTTGTCCGCAGTTCCGATCACGCCGGTTTGTTGCACCTGTCCACCTGTTATGTAGCTGGCGAGCAGGATGGACGCGTCCCGGAAAAACTGGTTCCCAACTACAATCCGCGCGGCTTGGACGATTTTGATGCCGAACGCGAATTGCAGTCCCTGCGTGAGTTAGTCAGGAAGGCTGAGGCGCATTCCGAGAGCGAGGAAGTCACCTCCGAGTTGCGCAGACAGGCGCAGTCCAGGGAGCATGCGGCCAAGCACCTGCACGGGCCGGCGCTCGAGAACCAGGTCCGCAAGAACCGCGTACGCTGGCTCAAAAACTACCTGACGGAGGCCGGAATACGCCGGGCCAAGGAACTGGGATGGCCGAATACCTATACACTCACCAAGAGCCTGGCGGAGTCGCTCATCGCCAAGCACGGCGCCGGCCTGCCGGTGGCTGTGGTTCGCCCTGCAATCGTCGAAACCTCCGTAGCCAAACCGTTCACGGGATGGAACGAGGGGATCAATACTTCGGCCTCTCTTTCGTACCTGCTGGGCACCTACTTCCGGCAATTGCCCTCGAAAGAGAGCAAGCGCCTCGACATCATTCCGGTGGATTCGGTTTGTAGCGGCATGACTCTGATCGCTGCGGCGATCATGCAGCGCCGCCATGAACCCCTGTATCAGCTGGCGACCTCCGTAACCAATCCCTGCGACATGGGGCGGTCCATTGAGTTGACCTCGCTCGCGCACCGCAAGCATTACCGGGCGCAAGAGGGGCTGGAGGCGTGGCTGCGGCTGCGACTGGACGCCATCCCGGTCTCCAAGACACGGTACAACCGGATGTCGGCCCCGGCCCAGAAGGCGATCGTGAAGTCGATTCAGCGGATTATGGCGCCGCTGCCGCTGAAGAAGGCTCCGCTGGTGAAAGCCGAACGCAGCCTGGAGCGCGTCGAAAAGCTGATTGAATTATTCGAGCCTTTCATCCTGCTCCACGAGCACGATTTTGCAGCCGAGAACATCGAGAAGCTCTCCTACGCCCTCGCCCCGGAAGAGCGCGATCATTTTGCCTACGACACCCGCTCGCTCGACTGGTGGGAATATTGGATCAACATCCACATTCCGGCCCTGCGCCGCTGGACTTACCCCTTGATTGAAGGCCGGCCCCTCGAGGCCCGGCCACCCAGAAGCTTTCAACTTGCACCGGCTGACAGCGATGCTGTCAAGACCGGCACCAACGGAGCCACGTGGCGATATTCCTGACGGGATCGACCGGATATATCGGCGCACATGTCGCCGCCAACCTCCTGGAAGGCCACGGCGCCTCCCTGAACGTGCTGGTGCGCGCCCGCGACCCGCAGGAAGCTCAACTCCGGCTGTGGCGCGGTTGGCAGCTCCATCTGGAGTTTGCCCGCTTTTACGAGCACCTGCAGACCAAGGTCCGGGTGTTCTGCGGCGACCTCACCTCTCCCGGCTTTGGGCTGCCGCGTGATGAGTACGATCGCCTCGTGCACACCACCGATTCGGTGATTCATTGTGCCGCTTCACTCAACCGCAAATCGGAGAAGAGCTGCCTGAATGTCAACCTGCGCGGCACCCTGGAAGTCCTGACCCTGGCGCGCCATGCCGAGCACTATCATGGATTGCGGCGGTTCAGTGAAGTCAGTACGGTTGCGGTTGCGGGCAAGCGCCAGGACGAGATCGTCACGGAGGACCGCGCCATCGAATGGGACCGCTCCGACTACGATCCGTACGCGCGTACCAAGAAATTCTGCGAGCACATGACGCGGGTGCTGCTTCCTGACACTCCCAAAACCATCTTCCGCCCCAGCATTGTGCTGGGGGACAGCCGCCGTCCCGAGACCACGCAGTTCGATATGGTGAGGGCTTTCGTCTTCCTCGCAGGACTGCCGGCGCTACCGTTTCGACCGGGCGATAAGATCGACATTGTGAATGTCGACTTCGTCGCCGATGCCATCGCCGCCCTGCACCAGAAAGAGCAGCCGATGTACGACACCTATCATCTGTCGTCGGGCACATCCTCACAGACATTTCGCGAGTTGACGACCGCCCTGGCCGCGGCCCAGCAGAAGCGCAAGCCGGTATTCCTTCCTTTTGCCGAGCGGCCCTTTTCCGGGTCGGTGAAGTTGCTCTCCAACCGCAAGGGGCCTCTCGGGCATGGAGCTGCGCTCTTGAAGGTATTTATGCCCTACCTGGTCTGGAACACGGTTTTCGATAACACCCGCGTGACCTCGGAACTGGGCCGCCGACCGGTTCCGTTCTCGCAATACAGCCTGCCGCTGCTGAAGTTCAGCCGGGAGAACAACTTCGAGTATCGCTACCAGCCGTGGCCGGCCGCTCGCGGAGGAACCGCCGCATGATGGACTTCATGCTGGAGGCGTGGGTCAGCAGCAACATTGAGCGCGCCAAGCTGGGTTGGATGCTAGGCAAGGGCAAGCCCTGGCGGCCCGGAGAGAAGTTGAAGCTCCTTTTTGCCGGATACAACGGCACGCGCAACATGGGCTCCGATGTCCGCGTCGACGAAATGCTTCGTCAGATCCGGCACATTCTCGGGCGGGAGCGCGTCCAGTTCACCTGCATGACATTCGAATTCGAACGCTCCAAGGGCTACTTCGAAGACACGGCGCAGGTGCGTCTGCCAGACATCTTTCCCCCCTTTCTGGCCAGCGAAGTGCCCAGGCATCATGGTGTAGTCGCGTGCGAAGGCTCCATGTTCAAGAGCAAATTCGCCAATGCGCTGACTACCATGATGATCGGTTCCCTGGGCATCGCAGCGGCGGAAAACAAGCTCTCGGTCGGATATGGCGGGGAAGCCGGTCACATGGATCCCCTCTTGGTCAAAATGTGTTCGCGCTATTGCCGGAATTCCCTGGTGATCACCCGAAATGAGGAATCGCGGACGGTGCTGCGCGAGCTGGGCGTTCCCACCGAACTCGGCACGGACACGGCTTGGACCTTTGAACCGCGCCCGCCGGAGTACGGCCAGAGTATTTTGCGGCAAGTGGGATGGGACGGCCGCGCGCCTGTACTGGTCGTTTGTCCCATTAATCCTTTTGAGTGGCCGGTCAAAGCATCCATCGCGAAACTCGCCTTGCATACCGTGGCCGGAGCTTACGAGAAAACTCACTACCGCGGGCCCTACTTCCACAACTCAGGGCCGGCCGCGGACCGGGCTTACGAACACTATCTCTCCTCGATTGGGAACGCCGTCGATGCTTTCCGCAAGCAGCGCAATGTTTTTGTGATTCTGGTTGCCACCGAGCGCCTGGACGCCCGTCCGGCGAATCGCATTTCCCAACGCCTGGGCGGCGTACCCGTGCTCACCTCCGATCAGTACAACATGTACGAACTGGTCAGCATTTTGCGCTCCTGCCACATGATGGCTTCATCGCGCTATCACGGCATCGTAACCTCCATGCCGGGGCTGGTGCCGTCCGCCGGGATCACCATGGACGAGCGCATCCGCAACCTCATGCGCGAGCGCGGTCACGGCGACTTGTTGATGAACGTGGATGATCCCGACCTCGAACCGAAATTGCTGGCAGCGTTGGAAAAGCTTGCCACCGAAGGGGAGCGCATTGCCGACGGCATCGCTCGCACCGTGGTAAGGAACTTGAAGGTCATGGCCCGCATGGGAATTTACTTCGAGGAAGAAGTGCAGCGGCGTTATCCCGACTTTCCCACGCGCACCGGGGCATGGAGTTGGGAAGATTACTTGCCGCCCATGAACGGCCCCCTGCGGCAACTGGTGGCCGCGTACAGCTAGTCATTGTTCTCACCCTACAATGCCCTTTGTCGGAGACATCTTTGCGCAGCTCAAGGCCGCCGGCGGCATCACGGTTCTGCAGGAGATCCGTGATGGCCGGATTACGGGAGTTACAGGAGCCGAGTTGCTGGCCCTGGTCCACCGGGCCCGGACTTTTCTTGCCTCCAAGGGACTGACCAAAGGCGAACGTTGCGGGCTGCTGGCGGCAAACAGCATTCGCTGGATTGCCATGGATTTGGCCGCGACTGCCGAAGGCCTGATCGTTGTGCCCCTCTACTACCGGCAGGCTGCGGTGGAACTGGTCGCGATGATCAAGGACAGCAAGCCGGCGCTTATCGCCTGCGGGGACGCCGGCCTGCGCGCGGGAATCCAGCAGGCTTGGCCTTCAGCCCCGCCCCACTTCCTGTTCGATGAAGTTTTCGCCGGAGTCGAAGGCATCTCGCTTGACCGCCCGCAGGTGCGCGACGAGGATCCGGTCACGATCATCTATACTTCCGGCACTTCCGGAGAAGCCAAAGGCGTCGTTCTCACTGCCGCCAACGTGGGCTTCATGCTGGGCTGCACCTCTGCTCGCCTGGATCGATTGATGGGCGGGCGTACCTCTCAGGATCGAATCTTCCACTACCTGCCGTTCAGCTTCTGCGCTTCCTGGATCGCGGCCCTGACCTTCATGCTGCGCGGAAGCCTGATCACGCTCAATACCGACCTGACCAGAATTCCCACCGATATGCCCGTTGTGGCGCCCCATTATTTCCTCAACGTTCCCCAGTTACTGGAGCGCATGCGCCGCGGGGTGGATGAACAAATCGCAAAAAAAGGCGGGCTGGCGCAAACCATTTACTCGCGCGCGCAGGCGGCATGGTTTCGCAAGGGCAGCAGAGCCCTATCGCCCTGGCTCTGGCTTGCCAAGAGCCTTATTTTCCCGGCGATCCGGACCAGGATGCTGGGCGAGAACCTGAAGGCCCTGATCTGCGGGTCGGCTCCTCTCTCTCCTGAAACTCAGAGCTATTTCAGCATGCTGGGAATCCCCGTCCTGCAGGTCTACGGGCTGACCGAAACTACGGGCATCTGTACCATGGACGATCCAGACCATCCGGTTCCCGGGCGGGTGGGGCCAGCGATCTCAGGAATCGAAATGAAGGTCAGCGATAACGAGGAGATCGTAGTCCGCGGGCCCAATGTTTTTCCGGGCTACTGGAATCGCCCCCAGCAATCGGCCGAGGTCCTGCGCAGTGGCTGGTTCCATACCGGGGATCAGGGCGAACTGGATGCGACCGGAACGTGGCGCATCGTCGGACGCATCAAGAACCTGATCGTCCTCGGCTCGGGTCATAAGATCGCCCCCGAGACGATCGAGCAGGAAATTGCCCGCTACTTGCCCACGGCGCAACAGGTCGTGGTGGTCGGCAATGGGCGCGGATACCTTTCGGCCATTGTTACCGGAGAGGTCAGCCGCGAGAAAGTGCAGCGGGCGCTGGATGCCGCCAATCCCCAATTCCCGCACTACAAGCAGGTGCGGGCGTTTTGCGTTCGCCAGGAGCCGTTTTCGATTGAGAATGGCATGCTTACCGCCAACGGCAAATTGAAGCGCGACCTTATCTCGGCGCGCATGGGCCCGGAGATTGAAAGCATGTATCACGCGGGGAAAACGGCATGAGCGCGGTGGAAGTGTCCGGACGCGGCCAGGCCATGTCGTACACCGTCAGGGAGGGAGTGCTCGAACTCGCCTTGTACCGCAGCCCGTGCAACGAAATCGGCTCAGTGTCGCTCGACGAACTGGAATCTTTTGCCGCAGCGCTGCAGGGGCTTCGGTCTCAGCTGCATGCCGTCATCATCCATAGCGAAATGAAGCCCGGCTTCTGCGCCGGCGCGGACCTGCGCGAGCTATACCGCGGATCGCAGGCTATGGAACAGGCGGATGCGGCGCGGGGCGTGCGTGCGTTTCTGGAACGTATTCATCGCGTGCTCAACGCCATCGACTCCTCTCCGCTCACCACCATCGCCGCGGTTCATGGCGTGACTTTTGGCGGTGGGCTGGAGCTGGCGCTGGCCTGCGACTTGATCATCGCGGACAAGACTGCCCGCTTTGCCTTTCCCGAACTGCGCCTGGGATTGATCCCCGGATTCGGCGGGATTCCGCGTCTGAAGCGGGATGTGGGCAATGCGGTGGTCCGCGATCTCCTGCTGACGGGCCGCAGTTTCAACTCAACCAAGGCGCAGCAGATCGGGTTGGCGAGCCAGGTTGTAGCCGAGGGCGAAGCCCTGCGCGCAGCTCGCGCAACCGCAGCTCAGGCCGGCAAGTTTGACCGGCAGACGTCGGCTGCCGCCAAGCAGTTCATCAAGCCAATTCCGTACGACGAATTGAATCGGGAAATCGAAATTTTCTGCGAATTGTTTTCCCGTCCCGCGGTCCAGGCCGGCTTGAAGAAGTTTGTCGAGAGCACGGATGCGCAGCCCTATTTGCCCTAGGGAAACTGAATTAGAATGACTCTTTATGCCAACAGCCGAAAAGACGCTTGACGAAATACTCAGCCTGGCCGCGGCCCACTTCAAGGTGCCGCGCGAACGACTCTCTCCCGACGACGATTTCTTCAAGGCCCTCGGCATCGACAGCTTGCAGACGCTGGATCTGCTGACCAAGCTGGAAAATCATTTTCATGTCGAGTTGCCGGACTATGAACTGCAGGGCGTAAGCGACTTCCGCACCCTGGCGGGCAAGATTCAGGCCCGCCTTTAGATCAGTCCCCGGAAATCCACCGGTGCGAAACGGCGGAATGGCGGGTGCGGGTAATGGTTTGATTACTAAGCATTCCTCCGGGTCGCCGCGCCTCTGTGGTGAAATGAATTCTTGATGCTCGATCTCACCAGGTACACCTGTCTGGGCGCAGCCTTGCGCGATGCGCTGGAGCGCTTCGCCGGCGAGGTGTGTCTGATCGAGGCGGAACGCGACCGCGAGAAACTTCGGCTCGCTTATTCCGACTTCAAGGAGATTGCGCTTCCACTGGCGCGCGCTCTGGAGGACGCCGGCTTTGACGCCAATGATCGCGCCGCGATCATCATGACCAATCAGTCCAAGTGGCTAATCTCGGCCTATGCCATCTTTTATTGCGGCGGGGTGCTGGTTCCGCTCGATTACAAGCTCAGCGCGGCCGAGCACCTGCAATTGCTGGCTCATTCCAGGGCCAAGGTTCTGGTGGTCGAGTACCACCTGTGGCGCGCGATCATGCAATCGCCGGAATTTCAGACGATCGCCACCAGGATCGTGCTGGTCACGGAAGCGCCGCTGGGCGCAGAGTTGGCCGGAGCCTTTCGCTGGGAGGACTTCAAGCGCAAAGGCGCTCCTGACTTTGTCATGCGGCAGAAAGAAGATGTCGCCTGCATCGTCTATTCCTCCGGCACCGGCGGCCGCCCAAAAGGTTGTGTCCTGACCCACGAGAATTACATCGAGCAATGCCGCTCGCTGACCGCCTGGTACCCGTTTTGGCCTGGGGTGCGTTATTTGAGTATTCTTCCCACCAATCACGCCATCGATTTCATGGTTGGGTTCATTGGCCCCTTCGTATGCGGCGCCTGCGTCGTGCATCTGCGCACGCTGCGTCCGGAGTTTGTGAGGGATGCTTTTGTCCGCTACCGGATTACCTACGTAGCCCTGGTGCCCATGATCCTGAAGAATCTGGAAAAAGGTTTGCGCGCGAAATTTGACGAGTTGCCGCCGTGGAAACGGGGGCTGTTGAATTTCATGATCGCGACCAACCGCCTTTTGACCCGCCGCCGCCCGAATGTCAGGCTTAGTCGCGCGCTGCTGGCCAATGTGCACCGCGGGTTCGGCGGCGAACTGCTGGCATTGATCACGGGCGGGGCTTTCATCGAGCCTTCGACCATGCAGTTCTTTTACGATCTCGGGATCCCGGTGGTGAATGGTTACGGTCTGACCGAGGCGGGCACGGCCCTCACCCTGAACGACCTTAAGCCTTTCCGCGCCGACACCGTAGGCAAGCCGCTGCCGGGTGTCGAACTGCGCATTTTGAACCCCGATGCGGAGGGCATCGGGGAGGTCGCAGCCCGCAGCAAGACGGTGATGTCTCATTACCTGGACGATCCCGAACTCACGCTGGAGACTATCGTCGATGGATGGCTATTGACTGGCGATCTGGGGCGGTTCGACGGTCATGGCCATCTGCAGCTGTTCGGACGCAAGAAGAACATGATCGTGACCGAGGGCGGAAAGAATATTTATCCCGAAGATATCGAGACCGTCTTCGACGGGGTGCCCGTCAAGGAATATGCCGTGTTTGCCGCGAACTACATCTGGCCGCAAAAGGAATTGGGCGGCCGCGAGGCCCTGGTGCTGGTTCTCCGGCTGGAGCCTAATCAGAAATTCGACAGCCTGTTGCTCGAAGAGATCAAGGCTCGCAACCGCCGCCTTCCCGATTTCAAGCGCGTCAGCGGCTACGTGATATGGGACAGAGACTTTCCCCGAACCGCTTCGATGAAAATCAAACGTCAGGTCCTGGCGGTTGAGATCGGTAAATTTCTGGAAAGAGCGGCAATCGTGGATCTATAGGTCGCCGGCTCGATCGCGGGAGTCTGCCGCAAAATGAAGTGGTGTGCATCCGGCGCTTGCCATGACATCGAACACCTCGGAGCAAAATTACCTGGCAATCGTGAACCCCGCCGCGGGTGGCGGCCGCAGCGGCAAGTTGCTCGGCGCAGCCCTGGATCGGCTGAAGGCCGGCGGCATTCGGATTGATGTGAGCGTTACAAATTCGCCGGGTGAGGCCACGGAGATAGCCCGTGCCGCTTTCGCGCGGGGAGTGCGTAAATTCATTGCCGTGGGCGGGGACGGCACGTCCTACGAGATCGTGAACGGGCTATTTCCGGAGGCCGCCGGCGGTGAGCGCCCCACCCTGGCCTTCTTGCCCCTCGGAACGGGAAACTCTTTTCTGCGCGATTTCACCGACCGCGGCGTTGAGTACGCGATCGAATCCATCCTGGCGCGACGCCGCCGCAGCTGCGATGTCATGCGTCTCCGTCATCGAGAGGGTGTGATTCATTACATTAATCTGCTCAGCCTTGGCTTCACCGCCGACGTTGCCACGCTCCGCGCCCGCCGTTTCAGGACATGGGGAGAGTTGGGATACTTCAGCTCGATTTTTCTCACTCTGGCCCGCTTCAATCGCCGTGCCTTCCCAGTTCGGTGGAAGGGACAGAGTGAGTTCGACCGCCGCCCATGCCTGTTCCTCACCTTCAACAACAGCAAGTTCACCGGCGGTACGATGATGATCGCTCCCCAGGCCCAGACTGACGATGGTCTGCTCGAGTATGTTCGTTGGGGACCCATTGGCCGGCTGGGACTGATCCGCAACCTGCCTGGTCTGTATGACGGCAGCCACATTGAACACCCGCTTGCCGAGCGCAACGCGGTTGCCCACCTCGAATTCGATCTCGCTGCTCCCGTGGACGTCATGGTTGACGGGGAGGTCCTCACCTTGCATTGCGAGGAACTGGACGTCCTTCCCGGGGCGCTGAACGTCGTGGCCTAACCTCCGTGATATAAGGATTGAACGATGTCGGAAGAGCGCCGAAAACGTCGGGAAGCAGGGCAGGACAGCCCCGCGCGCGAGGGCAGGAAGAAGAATGCCTGGCGCTATGGTATCGCGGCCGTCTTGCTGGCAGGCGCATTTCTTGCGGGACGTTACTACCGCGACCACAAATACGATTCTTTCGCGAAATGCCTGGCCGGTCGCCAGGCGAAGATGTACGGTCTCTATTGGTGCCCCCATTGCGCCGATCAGAAGGCGATGTTTGGCGCGGCCTTTCGCTACGTGCCCTACCAGGAATGCGCCATCAAGGATCAACCGGGAGAAATGGCGCCGGCCTGCAAAGCCGCTGGGGTGAAGCTGTTTCCCAGTTGGCAGTTTGGCGCGGATCCGCCGAAGCAAGGCGTTTTCTCCCTCCAGGAACTCAGCGATAAGACTGGATGCAGTCTGCCGTGAGCGAATTGCCGCGCGGCCGTCGCTTGCTTTTCGCGCTGATTGCGGCCTTGTCCGTCGCCGGCATCCTCGATTCCGCGATCGCCCTGCAGCGTCACTTCGCGAAGTCAGCCACTACCTACTGTGACTTTGGGCAGAAGCTGAATTGCGACATTGTGAACCGCAGCGAGTATTCCACCTTCATGGGCATTCCTGTGGCCCTGATCGGAGTGGCGGGCTATGCAGCCCTCTTTGCGCTCTCGACATTTTGCAGATCCCGCCGCGACACTCCCAATCGCCTCCTGGGAGCGGCCCTCGCCGGCCTAGCCTACGCTTTGTATCTCACGTACATCGAAGCCTACGTGCTCACCACCTGGTGCATCCTATGTGTGATCTCCCTGCTGCTGATTTTCTTGATCAGCGTGCTGGCCTTCATCTTGAAGGTGAAGAGCGCCGAAGCCTGAGCGCACGGCGTTGTATTCTATAAAGCGCACGATCGGGATGGAAGAAATCCAGAACAATCAATCTGCCGGCTCCGCAATGCTTCCCGGCGTGCTTCGTGCCCAATCCGCGACCGGCGATCTGCGGATTCACCAGTTTGACAGCCGGATTTTTCGCAACCGCCGCTTCCTGCGCGTCTGGCTGCCTCCCGGCTATGACAAGCCCGAGAACGCTGCCCGGCGCTATCCCGTTCTCTACCTCAACGACGGCCAGAATCTATTCGAGCCGGCGACTTCTTTCAATGGCGTGGAATGGCAGGCGGACGAAACCGGCGATCGCCTGATTCGGGAAGGCATCATTCCGCCCATCATTCTGGTGGGCATCGATAATGCCGGCAAGGAGCGTTTCCGCGAATACATGCCGCATCGCTCCCTGCAGCCGATGATGCTGCGGGTCAACGGAAGCCGCTACCCAAGCTTCCTGGCAAAAGAGGTCATGCCTTTTGTGCAGCGCCATTACCGGGTGGCTTCCGGCCCGCAGAATACTGGCCTGGGCGGATCTTCTTTGGGAGCCCTCATCTCGCTTTACACTGTTTCGGTTTCCCCGGGAGTGATAGGCCGCCTGTTGTTGGAAAGTCCGTCACTCTGGGCTTCCAACCGCCAAATCATCCGGCAAAGCCGCAGGGTCCGGCGCTGGCCCGAGAGGGTATTCCTGGCAACGGGTACAGCGGAGGCCGGAAGACCGGATCGGGATCAGAGTATGGTCGATGACGTCAGGGAACTCGCCGCAATGATGGGGCGCGGCGGGCTGGACGATCGCCGCCTTCGCCTGGTCATCGAGGAGGGCGCCACTCACCATGAATCAGCCTGGGCCCGGCGCTTCCCACAGGCCCTGTCCTTTCTCTTCGGCGAGGGACGCTAGGGAGCAGCTCGTTATCTGCGCGCATTGGGCATTCTTGACTGTCGTGCTTCATCGAGTGCCTGCAAGTTCTCCACAGTAACAACCCTGGACTCGCTCGTGCGAAGATAGGGATCGAGCTTGGAACCGGTCAGACAGGAATGAGAGCGTCACTCCGCAAAGTCTTTAAAGCATTTCAATACCGCGATTTTCGCCTGATGTGGTTTGGGGCCTGCACCTCGAGTATTGGCACCTGGATGCAGATTGTGGCGCAGGGCTGGCTCATCTACCGGCTGAGCCATTCGGCATTCCTGCTGGCTCTTGACCAGTTTCTCGCGGGAATCCCGATCTTCCTGCTGTCCCTGATCGGCGGCGTGGTGGCCGATCGTGCCGAGCGGCGGAAGATCCTGTTAATTTCGCAGTACATCCAGATGGCAAGCGCCGCGATCCTGACCGCGCTGGTCGCCCTGGGCATCGTGCAAGTCTGGCAAATCCTGTGCTTGTCATTTGTGTCTGGAGTAGCGCAGGCCTTTGGAGGCCCGGCGTATCAGGCCCTGATTCCCACGCTGGTGGATCGCGAGGACATGCCCAACGCCATCGCGCTTAACTCGATCCAGTTCAACTTGGCTGTGACCGTCGGGCCGGCGCTGGCGGGAATTACTTTGGCCAGGCTTGGCGAGAAGTGGTGCTTTGGCCTCAATGCTCTCTCCTTTGTGGCGCCGGTGATCTCGTTGTTGATGATCACGGCGCGATATTTGCCCCAGACTACAAAGGAATCGGTCCTCGGCAGCCTGAAACAAGGAATTCAGTTCTTGCGGCAGCAGGGATCGATGGAGGCCCTGATTGTGCTGGCGTTCTGCATGACCGCGCTCAGCATGCCCATGCGGACCTACATCCCGGTCTTCGTGAAAGACATCTTCCGGCGAGGGCCGGAAACCTACGGTACTTTGCTTTCGCTGATGGGTGTGGGATCGATCTGCGGCTCCCTGGCCGTCGCAGGGCGGGGAAACATCAAGAACAAGGGCCGGTTCGCCCTGACGATGCTGATCTGTCTTGGAGTGGGGATCTCAGGATTCTCAATCTCTAAAGTCTTGCCGGTTTCCTATGCCATGCTGGTAATCGTTGGCGCGTCGATGATGGCGGTATTTGCCACCGTGACTTCACTGGTGCAGTTAATCACGACCAATGAAATGCGCGGCCGTGTCATGAGCGTGTATAACTGCGCGTTTCGCGGCGGCATGCCGATGGGGAATCTGGCCACCGGCTGGCTCGTGCCCCGGTTTACCGTCCCCGTGGTCTTGGGCGCCAACGGCCTGTTGCTGGTATTTCTGGCGCTGTACTTCTTGCTGATACAGCGGAGGGTGGCTGCCCTCTGACGGGTGTTGCGGTGCGTCATCCGCACCCAACACTCCTCCTGGCAGCTGTGACCCTTGGCCTTTCCGTCCTGCCGCGCTTCAACTACTGCACGGTGAAGGCGGTTGAACTGGCGGCCGTTCCTCCCGTGGTCGTAACCGCGATCTTCCCGGTCACGGCTCCTGTGGGTACAGTCGCGGTGATTTGGGTGTCCGAGTTCACCGTGAAGGTCGCCGCCACCGTGCCGAACTTCACCGCCGTGGCTTTCAGGAAACTCGTGCCCGTGATCGTGACCGCGGTTCCAACCGGTCCGCTGGTGGGAGTAAAGCTCTTGACCGTGGGAACGATTTTGAAGGTTTGCAGCGTGGTCAGGTTTCCGCCCGGCTCTTTGACCGTGATTAACCCCGTAGTCGCGCCGGTCAGTATCCTAGCGCTGGCAAATGTATCGCTGAGAATGGTGAGCCCTCCAGTGCCCGTGCCAAACAGTACTCCCGTGGCGGTGTTGAACCCCTGCCCGAGCAGGCTCACCGATCCATTCACCTTCCCGGAATGCACGATGAGCGGGGCGACAAAAGGCTTCAATCCCACGTCCATGCTGTAGAACACCCCATAACTCGGGTGGGCTCCCCCATGCGCGGTCATTCCATAAATTGTTCCGGTGGTGTGGAGAAGAGGGGTGGATAAGGGAGTGTCGCCGGTAGCAGTATCGAAGCTGTGGACCACCGCGAAGCCGGTGCCAGTGGTGCCGATTTTGAACAACACTCCGAGATTGTTGGCGCCCCCCTTGGAAGTCACCCCGTAAAGAAACTTGTCGCTGCCCTGAACCAGGCCGGAAAACGGAGTCGCTCCATTGGCCGTATTCGTCGTGCTGAAGTTAATCAGGACGTTATACACGCCGGCGATCGTGAGTCTGAAAACGACGCCGCCCGCTCCCGTTCCTCCGCTGGATGTCGTTCCATAGAGGGCGCCATCGCTCCCCTGTAATAGAGGCCCATAGGGGCCCTGTTCCGTATGAAAGTTATAGATCGTTTTCAGTTTCTTCGTCGCAACGGCGTACTGAAAGACGGTGCCCGCGTTGAAAGTTCCCCCGAAGACCGTCGTGCCATAGAGATTGCCGTCCGTCCCCAGTAGCAAGGGGGAGTAGCTTTGTGCGGGCAGTGTCACCATGGGGGTGAAGACTCCAGCGGTGGTGATGCTGTAGAGCACGGCAATCGTGCCGTTCGCCGTAGTGCCGTAGAGCTTGCCATCGAGTGCCTGGACGGGCGGGGTGCGGGGGTAAGCGCCATCGGTCGTATTGGTGAAGTCGTACAGCTCGGTGAACGTCCCGCCGGGCGTGATCTTGAAGACTGTGCCGGCGTGCCCCGTCCCGCCCTGATAAGTCGTGCCATAGAAATTCCCGTCAAGGCCCATGCTCAGGCCGCCCTGGGGATACCCGCCGTGCGTAAGGTCGAAATCATGGATGTCCGTGAACGTGCCCGCCGGCGTCATCTTGAAGATATTGCCGAAGTTCGTTCCGCCGTTGGTGGTCGCGCCGTAGATATTGCCGTCCTCCCCCTGGGCCATCATGCTCGGGTAGTTCGCGCAGCATCCATCCGTGTTGTTGAAATCACGCATGTCGGTATAGGTTTGGCCCCTCATCATGGCTACGGAGGTGACGGCGAAGACGATGGTTAATAGGGATCGCTGCAGGCTTGGCTTCAACATGGACACTCCTTGATTTGGGCGCTTCATGGGTGAGCGGGAACGCGAGGCTCGATTTCCGTTTCGCCCGGCGAGGCGGTCCGCGCGCCATCCCCCGACTGGCGCGCGAACACCCCGAAAGCCGGAATTGAGGTTCTCCCCGAAGTGCAATTTCACTGCGAGATCCGACTTCCACACCGGTCAGTCCGCACAGTTATGCCATTCCACCGGCCAAGGCTCAATAGCTACGTCCTGAGTTTTTCCTGAGCTATTTCTGAGGAGGTTCAAGCTCGTGCAAAGCAAGCATTTGCCCTCTTTGGGTATAATGTACAGCCTCTTGGGAGCCGTACTTGGCAAGCCGTCCTCTGGTTACAACTGTAGTCCGATTTGGCGAATTTGAGCTGGAACTCCGTACCGGCGCACTCCGGCGGGGCACGCGTCTTCTCAAGTTGCAGCCGCAGCCGGCCAAGATTCTGTCGGTATTGGTGAGCCGGGCCGGGGAAATTGTGACCCGGCAGGAATTGGCTGAGGAGGTTTGGGGCTCTGAGACCTTTGTAGATTTCGATCAGGGCTTGAACTTTGCTATCCGTCAGATCCGGGTCGTGCTGGACGATGTTGCCGAGGAGCCCCGCTTTCTCGACACCGTCCACCGAAAAGGTTACCGTTTTATCGCTTCGGTCGAACCGGTAGCTCCAACTGAAGGGCCACTGGTCCAGGTTCAGCCTCTCGCCGAGCCCCGAAGAGAACCCGATCAACCGAACCAGCAAGCCGGGCGGCAGCGCTCTCGTAAGGCCGTCGCGTTAGTCATCGTGGGGGCCTTGCTGGCGGTGATGCTTATCGCCTATTTCGTTGCTTCCCGCTCCAGCAGACGGACGTGGAATTCGCTTCCCACGCTGGTGGTCCTGCCCCTGCAAAATCTTTCCGGCGATCCCTCTCAGGAATACTTCGCCGACGGCATGACGGACGAGCTTACCACGCAGCTTGCGAAAGTGCGTTCCCTGCGGGTGATCTCCCGCACCTCGGCCATGATGTTCAAGAACACTCAGAAAACTTTGCCGGAGATCGCCCGCGAATTGAAGGTCAACTTCGTGGTGGAGGGCTCAGTTATTCGTTCTGGCGACCGGGTGAAGCTCACTGTGCAGCTGATTGACGCCTCCTCAGACGAGCACATCTGGGCCGACAGCTACGAACAGGAACTGGGCGATACCCTCTCCGCTCAGAAACGTGTGGCTTTGGAAGTGGTCGATGGTATCGAAGGCGGGCTGACTCCGGAAGAGAGGTCGTTCCTATCGAAATCCAGGTCGGTTAACCCCCAGGCCTATGAGGATTCTTTCAGAGGACGATTCTTCTGGAACCGACGAACTGAAAGCGATGTGAACAAAGCGCTGACTTATTTTCAAAAAGCCATCGCGGAAGATCCCCTCTATGCTCCTGCCCATGCGGGGCTCGCGGAGGTCTACCTGGCGAGCGGGTCGTACTCGCTTCTGGATCCCGGGAACGCCTATCGTCAAGCCCGCGCCGAGGCTCAGAAAGCTGTAGAACTGGATCATACCCTTTCAGAAGGCTACGTGGTCCTGGGTATCATCCTGGCCGAATACGACTGGGATCTCGCCAGCGCCGAGAAGCAGTTTCTCAAGGCGCTCGCACTGAGTCCGAGTAATCCCCGGGCGCACCAGTTCTATGCCGAGGACGTGTTGGAGCCACAAGCACGCTACGAAGAAGCCAACCGCGAGCTGGCTCAAGCCCAGGAGTTGGATCCTGCTCAGTTTATGCCTCGTGCCGCGGCCGGCTTTGCCTTTTACCTGGCCCGGCAATACGATCGCGTGATCAAGCAGGAGCAGGAAACCCTTGAACTCAATCCCAGCTTTCCCAAGGCTCACTATTTCCTGGGGCTGGCGCTGGTGGAACAAAAGAAGTACGGCGATGCGATTCGCGAATTTGAAACTGCTGAATCCCTGGATCCCAATCCCTCCTACTCCGCTGCAATTGCCTACGTAGATGCGCTGCAGGGAAAGAAGAAGGAAGCGGGAGAGATCATTGCCAGGCTGGAGTCGTCAGGCGGCCATCATTACGTGCATCCCTACCTGTTCGTATTTCTTTATTCGGCGCTGGGCGATCAGGAGAACGCTCTACGGTGGCTGGATCGAGCGGAAAAAGAGCGCTGCTGGTTCCTGCTTTACCTCAACGTGGATCCCCGCTATGACGGTTTGCGCCCGCTCCCGCGATTCCAGTCGCTGGCACGCCGGATCCTGGGCGCTCGCTGACTTCCCGGAATAAGCCTCAGTTCTTCACGGTTTGCTCCCCAGCCGGACTGGATTGAGACCCTGTCGTCGCCGGGGGTGAGTTGAAGTAGCGCACGGTTACGTCATTTCCAATGTTCACTTGCTGTCTTAATGCGCGAGCCTTGGTGGGCTCGGGCCCTGAACGGAAGTGACGAATCGTGACATCGTCGGCAACATAGTCCACCTCATCTTTGCCGATCCGAATCCGCTTGAACGGGGAACCGAGGGGCTTTGCATCCCGCGTTGGGTTAGCTGACACGGGCTTCACCACCGGGGCCGTAGCCAATGGCTCGGAAGGAGTTGTGCGCACCGTCGCCGCTGCTGCTGTCGCGGTTTGAGGGGTGGGCGCCGTCACCCTGGAGAGACTGTCACGGTGGGCAATGGATACGGCAATCGCAAGCACAATCAGGAGCGATACCGCTGCCAGGTTCCAGGACACGTTGCCAAGCGACTTTCTCCACCGCGGATTCACCGATAGGCCGGTGGGCCAGCGAAGATTTCGCAGGCGGATCCCGGGCCACTGAACCGCAGGCAGGGAAACGCGGGGCAAACTCATTTTCGGGAGGGAAACGCCGTTCACCGACAGGCCGGTGGGCCAGCGAAGATTTCGCAGGCGCATATCGGGCCACTGCAGCGCGGGCAGGGAAACGCGGGGCAAACTCATTTTTGGGAGAGAAACGCCGTTAATCGTCTGGCGCGCTAATGCCGCCATTCGCGACAGTTGGGGGCGCGGAGACCACTGCCGCAATACTGCCCAAACTCCAGGAGATCGTGACTCCACGACAGGTTCCGGCCTGGGCTGCGGGGTCCGCTGGCGAGCCATCCCGAGTTGCTGGATCTCGGAGAGCATCCTCCAGAGCGCTCGCGGTACCGTTGAGGTTGGCTGCGCTTCGCGTCGCTCAACCTGCGCCGGCAGAGTGCTGGCGTCTCCGGCGAGGGTAGCCATCAGCTGATAGGTGCGTACCTCCGGCTCCTGAAAATGGTGCGGCTCTTGAAAGAGAATTTCGAGCACGCCAATCATGACGCGTTCCCGGTAGATGGGCACCAGCAGCAGGGCCTCGGCCTCGAATTGCCGGCAGATGTCCGCTTCAATCCTCGAATCCTGTTTGGCATTCTCTACGCGCAGGATTTCCCGCCGGGGATGCGAGTGCTGCGACGCACTTAATACCGCCGTCCGCGCGCATCCTACAAACTGCGAAGCTATTCCCGTTCCGGCACGGCGCACGAGTTGATTGCCCTGCAGAAGCGCGATCCCGATTCCGGAGGCATCGGCTACGGCGCGCGCACGATCCGCTATCAAACTCAGGGCGCAATCGGCATCTATATCGTCCTCTGAAATCCTGCGCTGAATCTCGATGATAGCCGCAAGCGACTCGGGTGACATGCCGCTTTGTTGCACAGAAAATGCATTCGCAAGGAGGGACTGGAAGGACTGGCGATCGACGTTGTCACGGGTATTCATAGGCGCACACCGAACATACGAACACGCAGGTCTGGGCTGCTTTCGAGAGACGCCGAAAAGCGCGGCATTTTACACCTTCTGCGGAACAGCATCGTAACAGCCACTCCCCCCAATCTACATACAGATTTTCCCGTATCAGTCGCGAGATTTTATAGAAATTTGCAGAGGTTACGAGGTGCGCGGGCCCCGCCGGGCCAAGTGGCACGCCTAAACCTCGAAGCTGGGTAATTCGCAACGGTTGTAGGACCGGCCAGGGCTAAAGATGACAATCGCCCCGGCGCAGAAGCCAGGTAATACGAGCAGAAGTACTTACCTTTGCCCGTGCGGGTTACGGCTCTTGCCAATCCACTGCGTACACGTCCTGTGAACCGGTGTCATGCAGCAAGAGGGGAGAGTCATCGGGGGCCAGCGCGAGCCATCCTCCATACCGGCCCACGGTAACAAAGTCCTTGAGGTCGACAATCTGCTCGATCTTGCGATCCCTGATCCGAATCCTCACGACCGCATCTTTTCCGCGGTAGTCGAGTACGTAGACGTACTGGCTGTCATGAGACCAGTTCAGCCAGCTGAGAGAGCCGCTTGCCAGTTCGCTCCACCGGCGGGTATTCAGATCGAACAGAAGAAGGGTCTTGGAATCTGCCGAGAAGGCTGAAATGTGGCGCCCGTCGGGTGACCAGCGCGGAGAATAAAGTCCGTCGGAAGCCGGCAGCGTCGATATTTGCCCGGTCGTTCGATCAAGAATGCGGATGGACGACGACGGATTGTTGGACTCACCGGCAAAGATGATCTTGCTTCCGTCGGGCGACCAGTTTGGATCCATCTGCTGGGAGTGATCTTCGGGCAACAGTTCGCGTGGACTGCCACCATCGGAGGAAACTTCGTACATCCGGGCAGTCTTGTCGGCGCGCGCGAATTCAAAAAAGATGATTTTCTTGCCGTCAGGGGACCACCGCGGCAGGACCGGATACATTGGCGGATAGGTCAGCTGCAGGCGCTCGCTGCCGTCGATCCGGCTGCGCCATAGCGTGCCTTCCCGGTAGGAAACGTAGGTCACGAATTGCCCGTCCCGGGAAAAATCCACAAACTCTGCCGAAATGCCCCCCAGAAATGGGGAAAGCCGCCCGGATTTGGCGTCGTACCGCGTCAATTCTCCGCGATACGTTTGCCCGATCACAAACAGTTTCTTCCCGTCCTTGCTGGGCAGCGGGGAGGAGAGCGACAGCGGGCTGGAGGTCAACTGAAATGGCTTAGGTGAGGCGCGAAACAGGCCTGCTTTTTTAGGAAGCGCCCAGATCTGGGTTCCCGACTCGAACACGAAATACTTGCCGTCCGCGGTCCAGCGTCCGCAACATTCATCGGGAGGATTGTGCCAACCGCCAAACAATCGATGCAGGCCGTTGCCATCCGCGGATACTTCCCACTCCACTTCCTGGCCAACCGTTCCCGCCGTCTCCGAGGCATCAAAGCGGAGTACCTTGCCGTCCGGCGACCATGCAAGGTTGAGAATGTCTCCCGTAACGCTTAGCAACTTCCGGGACCCGGATCCGTCCGCATTGGCGCGGAACACATCTCCCAGATTCGTATAAACCAGGGTCTTGCCGTCCGGCGCCCACGCCGCAGTTTCCGCAATAATGTCGCCGAGCCGGCGGGGCGAACCTCCGAGGAGTCTTACGCTCCATAAAGGTCCTTTGGGAGGAGCGCCTTGCCCGTCGACCACCAGAAGCTCCGATCCATCCGGCGAGAGATCCAGAGGGACCATATCCACCGAGGGTAGGATGGAAAGTTTCTTGGGCTCGCCACCTGAAATCGACATCTCAGCCACGCCATGGGAGGCGAAGCTGCCGGCCCGGACCTCCCCCAGGCTCAAATACAGGCGAGCCCCGTCCGTTGCAAAAATGGACTTCTGCTGCCCGTCGTGGGTGAGTTGGACGTAGTTCGACACGGTCGGCTGTGGGGCAGGCTGCGCCAGGAAATACATCAGACCCAGTCCGCCGAGGACGGCAACCAGTGTTCCCGCTGCCCAGGGGAGATACGCTTTTTGCGGACGCGAGGCGGCCACATCCGCTCCGGCCGTCAACCTTGGGGAATCTAAAACCGCTTCCAGGGCAAACGCCAGATCTGAGGCGGATTGAAATCGCTGTTCCGGATTCTTTTCCAGGCAGCGCCGGATAAGTCGTTCCACCGCGCCTGGCGTCTCGGGCGAGATTTCGGCAATGGAGGGTGGTTCGTCGTTGAGGATGGCACTGATGGTGTCGGCGGAGGTAGGCCGCTGAAAGGTCTGTTTGCCCATCACCATTTCATAAAGGATCGCGCCCAGCGCGAAAATATCCGCACGCTGGTCAGTCGAGTGCCCGCGAACCTGCTCGGGCGACATGTAGCCGATCGTTCCCAGCGCCACTCCGGGCAGGGTAATCGTCGCCGCCAGGTTGCTTAGCGATTCCCGCGGCTGGATCACTTTGGCCAGCCCGAAATCCAAAATCTTGACGCGTTCTTCCTTGGTGACGAAAAGATTGTCGGGCTTAAGATCGCGGTGAATGATGCCTTTTTCGTGAGCGGCCGCCAAACCGTGGGCAATTTGGATCCCGAGGTCGAGGGCTCGGCGCAGACCCAAGGGACCGCGGCGGATCACCTCGGTCAGTGTCTTGCCCTCCAGGAGTTCGGTCACCATATACGGCATGCCGCGATATGTGCCCATCTGAAACACGGCAAGGATGTTCGGATGATTCAGGGCCGCGGCTGCCTTGGCCTCTTGCTCGAACCGGCGCAGCCGTTCGGGATCCAGCGAGACCAGTTGGGGTAAAACTTTGATGGCTACTTCACGATCGAGGCGTGTGTCCCGCGCGCGATACACCTGCCCCATGCTGCCTGCGCCAAGCGGCGAGAGGATTTCGTACTGGCTGATTTCTGTCCCGGGGGCCAGGGGCATCGTGGCGCAATTATAGACCTGGGGGATTCCAGAGGTTTTGTCGTTGGGGAATCCGGCTGTTCGCGAAGAACGGAATCAGGTTCAGTTCAGACGCGAGTGCGTTCCAGGGGCGCCGGTCCCGCCGCCGCGGGTAGGCCAGCCGGGGCCGCAGGGGCGACAGCTTCCACTTGTGGCGTCACGATCGGGCGTTTAATCGTGAAGCGCTGGATGCGGATCTCGCCGCGCTCGTAGACCGCCAGGAGGGCGTTGACGGCAGCCGGGTCCAGGCGCTTGCCCGCAAGGCTACGAATGATCTGCAGAGCTTGCTCGGGAGTATGGGCCTGCTGGTACGGACGATTGGTGGTAAGGGCGTCGAAGGTATCCGCCACCGCGATCACCCGCGGCAGGAGCGGAATCTGATCGCCCCGGAGCCCGTAGGGATATCCGCGGCCGTCCAACGCTTCATGATGAAGTTCGATTCCGGGCAGCATCTCCGCCAGTTGTGGGACGGGGCGCAGAATATTGGCTCCCTTGGTGGTGTGCGTCTTCATGACCTCGAATTCTTCTTCGGTCAGCGCGCCGGGCTTCTTCAATATGTGGTCCTCTATCCCGATCTTACCCACGTCGTGCAGTTGGGCGGAAATCTGCAAGGTCTCCATAAAAGCTGATGGCAGCTCCATCTCTTTTGCGATGAGCAGCGAGTACCGGGTTACACGGTCGGAATGACCGCGCGTGTACGGGTCTTTTTCGTCAACAGCTCCGGCGAGCATCTGGATCGATCCCATGAACAAGGCGCGATTCTCTTCGGCGGCCCGTTTCAGGTCTTCAACGAAGCGCTCCAGCTCTTCGGACATGGTGTTGAAGGTCTGCGCAAGTTCGCCGATTTCAGTCCGGCTCCGGAGATGGACGCGCTGCGAAAAATCGCCTTTGGCGAGGGCGCGGCTCGATTCGGTCAGCACCGACAGCGGATTGGTGATCCGGCGCGCGGCGAATATGCTGACTCCAATGCTCAGCAGCACCGCCAGCAGAGCCAGCAGGCGAGCCGTGCGCTGCATCTCGTAGACCCCGCGGTAGGCGTCGCGCCGGGGCTTATGCACCACCACGGCCCAGTTCAGCGCCATCACCGGGCTGTAGGTGCCCAGCATCTCGATCTCTTCCGAGCCGGAATTGATGTTGAATTCCCGGGTCTCCGCCAGTTGGGCTTTGTTGCCGCTGTCGACGAAGTTGCGGACAATTTCCAGATTCTTCATGTCTTGGCCGGTGGCGAATTCGGGAGTTGCGGCGGCCACCAGGCGGCCCTGCGAGTCAACCACATACGGGGTTAAGCCGCCACCGCTGACTTCCCGCAGCCGGCGAATCAGGAACTGAAGGTCGACCACCGAAGCAATCATCCCCAGGAAGCGCTCGCCGTACTGCACCGGAGTACTGACCAGGAATACGGTACGAGCCGTTTTGCCCTCCCCCACGACCAGGGCTTGACCGTTGTAAACGCGGCCATCCCGCGCCGCGGTGTAGGCATGTTCCAGTTCCCGCTGCAGAAACGCATCAGGAGCGATGCGGCCGGCGGAGATGCCCTTAGCCTCGGAGTTGAGCAAAGTCGCGTAAGCGATTTCATCCGAGGAGCTTACAAAGTTTTCCAGCAAAGCTCGGAGTTCGGGGGACTCGATACTTTTTTCGCCGATATCTCCCCCGCTGGCGACCTGAATTGCGGACGACAGGTTGGCCAGCATCATGCGCTGCGAGCGCTCGTGCTGCGACAGATCGTCCGCCAGGGAGCGGGTCACCGTGTTCTGCAGCAGCATCTCGTTGGTCTTCAGGCGGTCGCGGTTGATGGCCTCGACCTGCGCCGAATAAAAGTACATGGGGATGATGCTGATGACCAGGAGCACGCCCAGAATTACGTACAAAATGGGTATGCGGGCGTGATTGGAGTCGCGCGACGGCAAGTTCGGACTTGCACTCGTCGCGGACGCCGTCGGCGAAGTGGCGGCAGCATTCACGGGTATCTACAAAATTTTAATGGGGAAAGGCGGGCGCGGGACGAAAAGGCGTCCACAACGGCATTACGAAAGTACCTCAGGAGAATGACTTACGGGCTCGAATCACAAATCCAAGCCCCAAAACGCCACTCTGCCGCAGGCTCCCCGCCGGGAACGCGGCTTGGCGGGCTTTCCGCGTCAAAGGGGCCGGGGAAGGACGAGGGTACCAGTCGACCTGGGGGAAGTGGTCCCTTCAGTCTTCCCCAAGAACCCCGCTCGCATTTAACCCTGCCGGCGCACTTTTTGACAAGGGCTCCCCGTGGTTTGTTGAATTGGCAGGAACCAGCCCTCAGCACCGCAAAGAGTTCACCAGCCGGATGTACTGCCGCATCGCCTCTTCTGGATCGCTGCCCTTGATGGCGCTCCAGGAGTCAAACTTGGCGCGGGCGACAAAATCGAAGCTGCCTGGCCGCTCGCCACTGACATCGCCCGCCGTGGCCTGTTTATAGAGCGCATACAGCTTCAACAATGTGTCATTGCCGGGGCGCTCGGTGAGGGCAGTCACATCACGCTGAGCTTGAGCAAATTGAGCCTGCAGGTCAGACATTCATTGGCCTCGTGATCTTCGGCGTGGCTCCCTAGTGCAACAGTTTACGGATGTCGCTCCAGCGGATAAGGATGACGTGGTTGTCCTGCAATGCTTTCTTGAATTCGGGGCTGGTAATCACGTCGTAGTCGCGCTGCCTCCAAGCCGAACCATAATCGGGATGCCCGGTGGTTATGGCTTGCATCTCGGCGTCGTCATGGGCGAGGTGGACGATGAACTCCGTCAAACCGGGCTTCAGGTTCTTCACCGCATCGAGATAGAACTTCTGCCAGTCGCCGGCCCGAACTTCGGGGTAAGCCATCACTACATGATCGAGAACGATGTCATTCGGCGAGAGCTGGGAGGATAGCTCTTTGGGAGTATCCGGCATCAGCGCGGCCAGAAAGGGCAGCTTGTTTTCACGGGCGACCTTCAGATACACCCCCAGCAAATCGGGCCGCTCAAAGAATTCCCCCATGTGGCTGTCCACGTGGGTCGGACGAATTCCCATGGCCTTGGCTTTCTCGATCTGGGCGCGAATCTCGCGCTCGGCTTCATCTGCCTTGATGTTCTTGGTGGCGGGATCATTGTCCGCCCAGAGGTATCCCTCGGAATCGAGCAAACTGGGGACTTTGTCTTTAGACCCGACGGGACCCCAGCGATAGGTCTTCCACTCGCTGGTCACGGTGAGATGCAAGCCAAGATCGGCATCGGGATGGGCTTTGGCGTAAGCGGCGACTTCGGTGAGCCAGGGGCAGGGCACCATGATGCTGGCCGAGGTGGCGGCGTGCCGGTCCAGCGCGTCAAAGCTGGCCGCATCTTCGGAATGGGCTACGGCCAGATCATCGGCATGGATGATGAGCAGTTTCGCATCGCGGGGATATCCCAGGCGCTCCGCGGTCGTTTTGGATTGTGCCTGCGCGGTAGTGACCAGACAAGCAAACTGGATTGCAATAGCGAACCAGGCCACGCGCATGAAAGGCCTCCCGAAAGCGTTCTGAAAACTGTAAAGGGTAACACGGGCCAGCATGGGTCGATCGGCATTCCCGATATACAAGCTCACCCGGGAAAGCCCGATTCGCTCTTGCCGGTCCGCGCCATGAGTTCCTGGATGGCCTCACGCGGGCTCTTATGCTCGTGAAGAATTGCGTGCATCTGCTCAGTGATAGGCATTTCTACTTTGCGGGCGCGCGCCAGTCCCACCGCGGCCGTTGTGGTGAAGATTCCCTCGGCGACCATGCCGTGCATGTTGGCGACGATCTCCGGCAATTTCTTTCCGCGGCCCAGTTCGACGCCCACGCTGCGATTGCGCGAGAGCCCCCCGGTACAGGTCAGGACCAGATCTCCCAGACCCGCGAGACCGGCCATGGTTTCGGCGCGGCCTCCGCATGCCACCACCAGGCGGGTCATCTCGGCCAATCCCCGCGTGATGAGCGCCGCCACGGAATTGTGGCCCAGCCCCAGTCCGTCGCAGATGCCGGCGGCGATGGCGACAATGTTCTTCAGCGCTCCCCCCAGTTCTACGCCAACCATATCCCTGTTCGTATAGACGCGAAAACTGGAATCGCTGAACTCCTGCTGGACGGTAGCAAGCAACCCGTTGTCATCCGAGGCCACGGTGATGGCCGTCGGATCCCCGCGGGCCACTTCCTGAGCGAAAGAAGGGCCACTCAGCGCGCCGACCGGATTTTCATTCTGACCCTTGAGGATTTCGCGAATGATTTCCGACATCCGCAGCAGCGATTGCTCTTCGAGGCCCTTGGTCGCGCTGACGATCAGGCTCCTGCGCGAAAGGAAGGCACGCATGCGCTGGAACAGGGCGCGGCAATGCTGCGACGGCATAACGCTGACCACGATGTCTGCGCCTTCCAGGGTGGATCTCAGATCATTGCCCGCGACCACTGCTTCCGGGATCGGGCAGCCCGGCAGGAATAATTCGTTTACTCGCTTTCGCCTGATGGACTCGCATACCTCGCCTTCATGCGCCCACAGGCGCACGCGGTGGGTTCCTTTGCGTCCCAGCACGATCGCCAGGCCTGTGCCCCATGCTCCCGCTCCGATCACGGCAATCTCGCTCATTTGCGTCCCAGGGACAAGCGGGGTTCTTCGCCGGAGATCAAGCGACGGATATTGTGCTGGTGGCGAATGACAATGAGTAGGGCGGCGACCGCAATCGGCGCGAGAACCCGGGCATCGCGTTCGCGTTCGATAAAACAGACGACGAAGGGGAATCCGGTGGCGGTCACCACTGAGCCCAACGACACGCGCCGGCTGGAGAGAAGCACCACAACGAAGATAATAAAGGAAACCAGGACGGCAACGGGTTTGAAAAACAGGAATGCTCCCAGCGCAGTGGCAACGCCTTTGCCGCCGCGGAAGTTCAGCCACACAGGGAACATGTGCCCCAGGATGGCCAGCAGCGCTGCCGCCGCCATGACTTGCGCGAGTCGCGGGTCGTATTCGCCGAAAGGGGCAAAACGCCGCGCTGCTTCGACCGCCGCCAGCCCTTTGGCGGCATCCAGCACGAGGGTCAGCACTCCCAGGGCCGGAGACTTGCGGGAAACATTGGTCGCCCCGATATTGCCGCTGCCGCTCCGCCGGACGTCTTCGCCGCGGAATATCCGGACCAGCAGATAGCCAAAGGGGATCGACCCCAGAAGATAGCTGCAGCCGGCGATCAGCAGGAGACGGGACATTGCGGATTCCAGTTCAGGTGTGATTCTAGACTGCCCGTCGTCAAGACGCGATCTGTCTCGCCGATTCTTCTGTGTGAATCACGTTTCGGGAAAGCCTAAAGGAAGCTCTGATTCAGTATCGTAAGAGAAGACAGAAGGTCCCTCGACTGCGCAGAATTGCCGAAAAACGGCAATTCTGCTTCGCTCGGGATGACAGTAAAGAGCTTAATCAGAGATTCCCTAAGCGAAACCTCGCCAGCTTTTTGTACGTCGATCCCTTGGGCGAGAGCTGGCTTTGGTATAGAAAGTACTCGCGGGCCGTCATGCTGCCAAACTCCGGAGCAGGCAGCACCCTGAGTTGCTGCTGCAAAACACGAAACGTATCATTGCCCCCGTCTCCCCTGCGCCGGTGAGGGGAACCGGAGCCTCCGGGGCTTCGAGCCAGCGTCAGGTGAGGGCTGAACTTCCTTTTCTCTCCTGGGATACCCAGCGGCTTCAGTTTTTCATCCACCGCGGCGGCGAGCTGGGCCAGTTCAGAGCCTGCGTCCAGGCCGATCCAGAAAACCCGCGCCGACGTTTCCCCAGGGAAGAATCCGTATCCCCGGAAAGAGATTTTTGCCACAGGCGCCGCCACGCCCTCAAGCGCGTGCTGGATGCGCTCCACCGCGGCGTCCGGTTGTTCGCCGATGAATTTCAGAGTGACATGCAGGGACTCCGGCTTCGCCCAACGCGCTTCCGGCGCAAACCGCCGAACCGGTTCGCAGAACCGGCCGATGCTGTCGCGGATAGCATCGTCGATGTCGAGCGCTACGAAAAGCCGCATAGAAGCAATGAGCGATGAGCGGTGAGCAATGGGCAATGAGCAGACAGGAGCTAGGAGCTAGAAGCTAAGAAAAAGACGTCTCACCGCTCACGGCTCATCGCTCACTGCTCACGACTCATCGCTCCCTCACATCAGTTTCTTCCTCACCATATCCAACGCCATGGTCGACGCGAATCTCCGGATGCGCTTGCGGTCGCCTCCAAAATTGCGCTGTACAACCTCCGTGCCGGAATCGCTGGCTACGGCATGAAAAACCATGCCCACCGGCTTGTCGGCGGTCCCGCCGGTGGGGCCTGCTACCCCGGTAATTCCCACGCCTATCGTCGATGCGCAACGGTAGCGAATGCCCTCGGCCAGCGCGGCAGCCACTTCGCGGCTGACTGCGCCATGGCGGTGAATCATGTCTTCCGGCACCCCGGCCAATTCGGTTTTCAGCTGGTTCGAATACACCACCGCTCCGCCCAGGAAATAGCGGGAACTCCCGCTGACCGAGGTGATGCGCTCGGCGAGCAGCCCTCCCGTACAGGACTCGGCGACCGCGAGTGTCGCATTGCGCATCTGCAGCCAGTAGCTGACGATTTGCTCCAGGGATTCGCCGTTGCGGGAAAAGACGGCGTCATCCAACTCGTCCTCGACCAGGCCGGCGACCTCGTCGGCCCGCGCCTGGGCGGCGTCGAGGGTAGAAGCGCGAGCCTTGAAGTGCAGTTCGATCTCGCCGGCTCCGGCCAGGATCGTGGTTTCGACGTCCGGATACCGCTTGTAGATGGGGGACACGCGCGCATCCACCGCTGATTCCCCCAGCATCGCGATCCTCAGCGTACGGGTGAAGAGATGGGCGGCCGGGACCTTCGCCACCAGGCGCTCGCGTACTTCGTGTTCAAAGATACCTTTCAGCTCGTGCGGAGGGCCGGGGAGCAGAAGAATAATGTGCTCGCGCCCGTCGAACTCTCCGCTCAGCCACTGTCCGGGTGCGGTGCCGTTGGGATTCTGCAGAATCGTCGCTCCCTCGAGGATGTTCGCCTGCTTCAGATTATTGGCAGACATTTTCCAGCCGCGCTCCGCAAAACGCTGCTCCAGGCGTGTACAGATTTCCTGGTCGCGATGCAGGGTCAACCCAAGGGCTTTGGCGACAGCCTCGCGGGTAAGGTCGTCTTCGGTGGGGCCAAGTCCACCGCTGAAGATTACGATGTCGGAACGAAAGAGAGCATGTTGGGCAGCCGCCACCAGGCGCGGCAAATCATCCCCCACCACGCTTTTGAAAATTACCTCGATGCCCAGCTCATTCAGCTGCCCGGTGAGATAGAGCGAGTTGGTGTCCATGCGGTAGGGAGTGAGCATCTCGGAGCCTACCGCGATGATTTCGGCGTTCACGCGTTAAGAGTTTAAATGAAAAGTGGTGAACACAGAGTTCGAGGTCGCCGTCTATTCGGGGAGAAGCGGCAACCCGGGGATGTTCCACAGAAGATGGTGAACGGCATTGTTCGTAGCCAGGATTACGGAGCGGCCCGGAGCGAATGCCAGCCCGACCAGGCCTTGGCCGGCGACTTCCAGATTCGCATCGCCCCCGGGGGTGATCTTCACGATTCCGCGCGTACCTGAAAGGGAGGCGGCAACGTAGAGATTGCCCTCGGCGTCGAACGCCAATCCCTGCGGCCTTCCTAACCCTTTGTAGAACGTGCTCACCGTTCCGTTGGGGTCGATCTTGTAGACCCTGTCATTAGGGCCGGTCACGAAAAGATCTCCCTTGGGACCGAACGCCAGATGGTAGGCGGACACGCTCATCTCCAGTGTGGCGAAGACGAACATCTGTTGATCGCGGGCGATCTTGAAGATGGTGCCGTTGCGGTCGCCGACATAAAGGCTCTGCTCGCGATCGAAGGCAATGCCCGTGGCAATGCCCAGGCCTTCGGCGAAGGTCGTCTGAGAGCCATTGGGAGCCACTTTGTACACCGCGCCATCGAAGCGCGACGAGACATACATCTGCCCCTCGCGGTCGAAGGCAATGGAGGTGGCATTCATCATCTCCGAGACAAAGGGCTTGACCCCGTAGTTGGTGTCGATCCTGAAAATAGAGACGGGAACCTTCTGGCCGCGTGATCCGGAGAAGGTCACGTAGATGTTGCCCTCGGCATCGAGCGCGGGATTGGTCACCGGGTGGAGGTTTTCGGCAATCGGCACCGCCACCTTAACAGGATGGGGATTGCTTTCGTGCCCATTGGTGGCCACCACGACGGGGCCGGACACGGCGCCTTCAGGGACGCGGGTCACCACAAATGCGTCGGAACTGACGACGACCGGCCCCTCAAAATTGCCGAATCTGATTTTCGGCCTTAACAGCTCTTGAGGACGAAGGCCGGAACCGACAATACGCACTTCCCCTCCCGGAAGGGCCAGGGAAGGGGCGACGAAGTCTATGCGCGGTCCGCCGTTAACGTTTTTTCTCCCGAGAATGCGATCGGAAAATCCCATGAACTAAGCGGCACCCCGTACCCGCCTCCGAGAAACGAACTCGGCGCTGCTGGGGCGAGCCCAAGGCTATTTTAATAGATGAAGAATCCGGAAGAGAATTTGCATCACCACCAGAGCGTAAATTCCTGCCGCGACGTCATCCAGCACAATCCCGGTTCCCTCGGGAAGACGTTCCAGTTGGCGGACCGGAGGGGGCTTGATAATGTCGAATGCCCGGAAAAGTATAAAACCGGTCAGCAAGGTTTGCCACGATAATGGGACTGCAACCAGCGCGATCAACTGTCCGGCAACTTCGTCGATGACCACGAATTGAGGATCTTTGGCGGCAGAAGCCCGGCTGACCCGGGTGGCAGCGGGGATACCGACGACCGTAATAAGCGCGGCCAGCACAATGACGGCCGCTGTCCGTTGGGCGGGCGGGATCAGATGCGCCAGGCCCCCCCACGCTAAGACTGCGGTTGCGGATCCCCAGGTGCCGGGCCCGGGGCGAAGTCGGCCGACACCGAAGACCGTGGCGGCCAGAGTTGCCCAGGCGGGCGCGGGCGGCAGGGGCGGGCCGGCGGACTGGCCTGTCATTTCCGTCGATCCCGCTCTTCCGGCGCTATGTCTTGAATCGACTCTTCCGTGTCCGTGACCGGCGACGTGATCACGTAGCCTCCACTGGCCCATTTGCCCAGGTCGATGATGCGGCAGCGCGCGCTGCAGAAAGGGAATTCAGGCGCGGTGCTCTTCACCTCTTTCTTGCAGATGGGGCAGCGGAGCTTGACGGCGCGCTTGCGGGCCATGACTGTTCCTTAATCCAGAAACCAGAATGCAGAATCGTAAGCCGGACTCAATTCAATTGTCAGTCGACGACCCGGGGGCTAAAGAATCCTCGCCACCAGATCATAATCATGCGCTTCACTGATCTGACAGCGATAGAACTGGCCTGGCTGGGGCTCGACGCCCTCCGGGAATTCCGTGACAAACACTTTGCCGTCGATTTCCGGGGCATGCATCCAGGTGCGCCCCTCCAGCAGCAACTCGCTTTCGTCGGACTCGCCTTCCAATAAGAGGTCGAACTCGCGGCCGACCAGGGCCTTCTTCTTTCGCTTGCTGATCTGGCGCTGGATTGACATCAGGCGCTTGCGGCGGCGCTCAATCTCGCGCGCCGGAAGTTTCTTGTCCAGCTCATAGGCGCCTGCGCCTTCCTGATCGGAATACGAGAAGGCTCCCATCCAGTCGAACTGCGCCTCGCGAACGAAATCGCAGAGCTCCTCAAATTCCTTTTCGGTTTCTCCCGGGAAGCCGACGATGAAGGAAGTGCGGAGCGTCAGGTCGGGGACAGCGCGGCGCATCTTCTCGATCGATCGCAGGAATACCTCCGCGCCGCCGCCGCGCTTCATGCGCTTCAGCACCGAGGCAGAAGCGTGCTGTAACGGTACATCCATGTAGGAGCAGATCTTTTCGTGGGCGGCAATGGTTTCCAGCAGTCTGCCCGTGATTTTGTTGGGATATGCGTATAGAAAGCGCACCCAGCGCAACGGTTCAATGGCAGCCAGTTTCTCCAGCAGCAGGGCCAGGCCGTCCTTGAGGTTGAGATCCTCACCGTAGCAGGTCGTATCCTGCCCGATTAAAGTAATCTCCCGCACGCCCGATCGCGCCAGACGTTCCGCTTCGGCAACGACCGACTCAAACCGGCGGGAACGGAACTGTCCTCGCAATTGCGGAATGATGCAGAACGTGCAGGGGTGATCGCAACCCTCGGCGATTTTGATGTACGCCATGTGACTGGGCGTGGCAAGAACCCGGGGAGTCTCTTCGTCGTAGAGGTAGTTGGGCAGATCGCCGATTGCGCCATCCCAGCTCTCGCGGGAGAAGCGGCCCTGGGCGGCACGGGCATCACCTTCCGGACGAGTCCCAAGGATCACCAGTGGCGACTTGTTCTGCGGTGCAACGGATTCAATGCCAGTCGCGGACAGAATCTTTTCCAACTCTCCGGTCCCGACGACGGCATCGACTTCCGGAATGTTCTGGCGGATCTGCTCCCGGAATCGTTCCACCAGGCATCCGGCTACGATCAGCTTCCTGGCATGGCCGGACGTTTTATGCCCTGCCATTTCGAGGATCGTATTTACCGATTCCTGCTGCGCACTCTCGATGAACGAGCAGGTGTTCACCACGATCACGTCGGCATCTTCCGCGCGAGGCGTGAGTTCGGCTCCCGCGCGGGAAAGCAGGCCCATCATGACTTCACTGTCAACCAGGTTCTTCGGGCAGCCCAGGCTTACGAAGCCGACTTTCGGCGGGCGAGCGGGATTCGGCGTATCAGCTTGCGGCTTCTCCGGAGTTCCACTTGTCGGCTCAGGCAGAACAGTTACAGTGAGATCCTTCACAGGCATGCAATCTTTCTATTTTAGCATTGCGCGGTTCGCTGACGGCGGCGGCAAGTCGTGCGCAGTCCCTCGACCACCGGGATACGGAGGTGCGCCAATGAGAACTTAATGCGACGTAATTGTGGATGGAAACCTGCGGCGCTCGTGCTAGGCTAGGGCTTACCGCCGTAACAACTTAAACGACAACCAGCCTCGCTGGAGGGGAAATGTCTGGCAAACGGCTCTTGCTTGCGGTGATCTTGTGCGCGGCCATCCTCGCGAAACCGGCAGTGGCGCAGGACGAAAAAAATGAATTGGGCGGCACCTTCGGTCACGCATTCATCAGCGACCAGGGCATTAACGGGGCGAGTTTCTTCAATCCCGTCATCCACTCGGGCAAAGGATGGAGCTTCGACGTGGAGTATGGCCGGCGATTTCTGGTCACTCCGCTGTTCGCCGTTTCGGGTGAAGTAGTCGCCATGTATAACCCCGACGAGGATTTGAACGCAGGCTCAGTCACCGATCCGGTGGTTCCGGCAAATTACAAGCAGATCTTCGTGACTCCGGCGGCGCGCCTCAACCTGTTTCCCACAACGGCGGTTTCCCCCTGGGTGAGTTTCGGCATTGGCATTGGCCATTTCAGTCAGAGCAGCAATCTGGCCTTCGGAGGCGCCAATCCCGGAAAGTCCACGACCAGCGCCACCTTCGAGGGCGGTGTCGGACTTGATGTGAAGCTAACCGGCAGGGTGTACTTGCGCGGGGAAGCGCGCGACTTCTGGTCGGGGCACCCGGATTTTCCCCTGGCGCCCACCGGCAATTCGCGGCAGCACAATTATTTTGTGGCGGCCGGCGCGTACTGGCGGTTCTAGAGGGTTATAAATTGACTCAGGCCCCGGACGAATGCGTCCGGGGCTACGTGTTTCGTCCCAGGACATGATTCAGCTTTCGGACATACAGGCCGCATTAAACAGGATCCGCGCTGACATACGTGTCTCTCCCTGCCCGCGCTCGGAGACGTTTTCCGGGCTCACCGGAAACTCCGTCTATCTCAAGATGGACAACCAGCAGCGCACGGGCGCCTTCAAGGAGCGCGGCGCGCTCAATAAATTGCTGACCCTCACAGCCGGCGAGCGGGCGCGCGGAGTTATCGCGGCTTCGGCCGGAAATCACGCGCAGGGCGTCTCGTACCATGCCGGCCGGCACGGAGTCCAGGCGCGCATCGTTATGCCTCTACCCACCCCGCTGACCAAGGTGTCAGCCACTCGCGCCTATGGCGCAGACGTCGTGCTGCACGGGGCCAATTACGATGAGGCCTTTGCCAGGGCGCTCGAGCTATCCCACCAGGATTCTCTGGTTCTGATTCATGCCTTTGACGATGAGGCCGTGATTGCGGGTCAGGGCAGCCTGGGCCTGGAAATTCTGCAGCAGCACCCCGACATCGAAGTCATTGTTTCCCCGATCGGAGGCGGAGGTCTGATTGGCGGAATCGCCTGCGCGGTGAAAGAGACCCGCCCGTCGGTAAAAGTTTACGGAGTTCAGCCCGCGCGGATCCCCTCGATGAAGGCCGCGGTGGACGCCGGCAAGCCGGTGACTCTGGAAGCCGCCAAGACCATTGCCGACGGAATCGCCGTGCGGCGCGCGGGAGAGTTCACTCTCCCGCTGGTGCAGAAGTATGTCGACGATATCGTGACCGTCGAGGAAGAAGAGATCGCCAATGCGATACTTCTGCTGCTCGAACGCGAGAAAACCCTAGCCGAGGGAGCGGGGGCCGCCGCCATTGCGGCAGTCCTGAACCGCAAGCTTGAACTTCGCAACCGGCGAATCGCGGTGCTGGTCTGCGGCGGAAACATCGATGTCACCCTGCTGGCGCGGATCATCGAGCGCGGCCTGGTCAAAGACGGCAGGCTGGTGCGCTTGCGCGTGCATCTGCCCGACTATCCCGGCGCCCTGCACCGCTTGACTGGCATCCTGGCAGACCACCGTGCCAACATCGTGGAAACCAGCTACGACCGCGCGTATCACGGCGTTAATCTCGGCGATACGGCCATCGATATCACCATGGAGACTCGCGGTCCCGAACACATCGCCGAGCTTCTGGCAGCGTTGGGCGGCGCCGGATACACCCACGAAAGAATTCTCTGACCGGCGATTCTCCGGTTGCGCCCACGGTTAGGTTTGACTTGGCCATTTCCGCGCGGCTCCCCTTTGTAATGCTTCCTTTTTCTTCAGTAAAACTTTGTAAATCACAGAGTTGCGCTGCTTTCGCGATGTACCATGGGCGCTGGAGAGTATGAAAAAGCCTGCCTCTTTTCTGGCGCTCATAGTTGCAGCGGGCGTCAGCGTGTCCGCTTACCCGGGAGTTCTGCCGCAGGCTCAAGGGCAGGAGTCCTCCGCCGCCACCCTCGCGCGGCGCATTGGCGCGATCAAGACCATCCAAGGGAACACGCTTACGTTGACCCCGGATTCAGGTCCCGACGTGGCGGTCACGGTCGAACCCAACGCGCGCATGCTGAAGATTGCTCCCGGGGCAAAAGACCTGAAAGATGCAACTCCGGTGCAGTTGCAGGATCTGCAGGTCGGCGATCGGGTGCGGGTACGAGGGCGGGCCGGCAGCGATCCAAATTCGATCGCCGCCCTTGAGATCGTGGTCATGGCCCGCACCGACCTGGAGGCGCGGCATCACCAGGAGCAGCAGGATTGGCAGAAGCGCGGAGTAGGGGGATTAGTCCGCAATATTGATCCGGGGACGGGAACTGTGACGATCTCGGTTACCGGTTTCGGCGGCAAGAAGGATATCGCGGTCCAAACGACAAAGAACACCGTATTCCGCCGCTATGCTCCCGATTCGGTGAAGTTCGATGATGCCAAGAGCAGCACCCTGGCCGAGATTCGCGCGGGCGATCAACTGCGGGCGCGCGGACAACACAGCCCCGACGGCTCCGAACTCACGGCGGAGGAAGTGGTGACCGGCAGCTTCCGGAACGTTGCCGGGACTGTGAATTCTGTGAATGCCGGCGCAGGCACCGTCAGCGTTCAAGATCTGCTCACGAAAAAAGCCATTGTGGTGAAGATCACGCCAGAGTCGCAACTGCACAGTCTTCCACCCGAATTCGCACAGCGAATTGCAGCTCGTCTGAAGGCGAGTGCGGTGCCGGGCATGCCCGCGGCTGGCTCTGGCCCAGGTGCGACGGCTGAGCATGCGCAATCACGGCAGCCCGCGGAGATGAAACCAGGGCACGAAACAAACGGCCAGACGCCCCCGGGCGGGATGAACGGTGGGTCCGGAGGTGCGCCCGATCTTCAGCAAATGCTGAACCGAATGCCGGTGGTTACCCTCGCAGATTTGCACAGGGGCGATGCCCTCCTCATTGTTGCGACAGAAGGATCTGATGCGGGCGCTACAGCCATTACCCTGCTGAGCGGGGTTGAGCCAATTCTGCAGGCGGCGCCTGGCAGGGAAACCATGATGTTGACCCCATGGAGCCTGGGTGGGGCCCCGGCTGGCGACACGGGGCAATAAGAGTTTCCGAATCTAATTTTCAGCTTTTGCGTGTCGACTGTGCGGAATGGAAGTTAAAGATGAAGCCCAAGAAGTATCTACATATCGTATTCATATTGCTTGCCGCCTCTGTGCTCGCCGGCCCCGCCCTTGCCCAGAATGCATCTGGGAGTCTTCGCGGACAGGTTGCTGATCCCTCGGGAGCGGCCATCCCGGACGCCAGCGTCATTATGACTCCGGCCGCCGGATCACCCATCGTGATTCAGAGCGATTCTCAAGGCAATTACGAGTTCAAGAACCTGCCTCCGGGAAAATACATCCTTACGGTCGCGGCCCGCGGATTTACTCTCTACGAAAATGACAACGTGGTAGTGGCGGACCAGCCGCTTCGCCTGAACGTCAAGCTGGAGATCGAGGTCGAGACGCAGAAGGTGCAGGTGTCGGACATGGCTCCTACCATCGACGTCAATCCCAACAGTAATGCCGGGGCCATCGTGATCTCGGGCAAAGAGCTCGAAGCCTTGCCCGATGATCCCGATGAGTTGCAGTCAGACCTGGCCGCGCTGGCCGGACCCTCGGCTGGGCCGAACGGCGGCCAGATGTATATCGACGGCTTCACCGCGGGACAGCTTCCTCCCAAATCCTCGATCCGTGAAATCAGGATTAATCAGAACCCGTTTTCATCCGAATACGACAAGCTGGGCTATGGACGCATAGAAATCTTCACCAAGCCGGGAACGGATAAGCTCCACGGCGAGGTTTTCGTGATGGGGAACGATTCAGCGTTCAACTCTCACAATCCTTTCGCAGGTGCGGAGCCCGGATACTACACAACCATGTATCACGGAACCGTTGGAGGCCCGTTAGGCAAGGCGGCTTCGTTCTATTTCCACGGCGAGCGCCGCGTCATCAACGACGTGGCCGCGGTGAACGCGATTGTGCTCGATCAGAACCTCGATCCATTCAACCTGCAGCAATCCGTCCCAAATCCCCGCCATCGCACAAATCTCAGCCCGCGGCTGGACTATGCGATTAACAAGAACAACACGCTGACGGTGCGCTACCAATTCTTCCGCGACAGCGAGGAGAACAATGGGGTCGGGCAATTCAATCTTGCGTCCCAGGGGTACAACGACCTGTCCACCGAGCATACGGTTCAAGTCGGCGATACGCAGGTGATCGGGGCCAGGATCGTGAACGAAACCCGGTTTCAATACCTGCGCGAGAACGAGAGCCAGAATGCGCTCAGCACCGACCCTACCATCAACGTGCGCGGCGCGTTTGGCGGTGGAGGCAATAACCAGGGGACAATCACCGGCCACGAGAATCATTACGAGTTCCAGAATTACACTTCCATGATTCAGGGCAATCACACCCTGAAGTTCGGCGCCAGGGTGCGCGCTCTGACCCTGGCTAACTACTCCACGTCCAGTTTCAACGGAACGTTTACCTTTTCTTCCCTGAACGGCACGACGGACCTGAACTGTCACACGCCGGGCGACCCCAACGAACTTCCGGCCACGACGCCCTGTCCGGTGTCTTACCAGTACGCGCAGCAGCAACTGCGGGGCGGAGGAATTCCTTACGCTGCGCAGCTGTCCATTACGACCGGGTTCCCCTATAAGAGCCTGAATACTTACGATGCCGGCCTGTACTTGCAGGACGACTGGCGGGTCCGGCCAAGCTTTACGCTGAGCTACGGTGTGCGCTTCGAAACGCAGAACTACATCCACGATCACGGCGACTGGGCGCCCCGCCTGGGATTTGCCTGGGGAGTGGGCGCCAGGAACGGTCAACCCAAAGCTGTCATCCGCGGCGGATTTGGGATGTTTTACGATCGCTTCGAGGCCGAGCAGATTCTGCAGGCGCAACGCGTGAATGGCGTCATCCAGCAGCAATACGTACTGATGAACCCTACCTGCTTCCCGGTGGCGGCGAACTGCGATTTGTCCTCGGCGAGCACGGCGGTCCCGACGCTGTATGCCGTGAGCCCAAGATTGCGCGCTCCCTACACGCTGCAAGGCGCGGTCAGCGTGGAACGGCAGGTGACCAAATCGGCCACCCTTTCTGTGACCTATCTGAATTCGCGAGGCTTCCATCAGTTCGCAACCATCAATTCGAATGCTCCGCTGCCGGGAACCACGGTGCGGCCCGATCCGGCCGCGGGCAACATTTACGAATTCGTTTCCGAATCCGTGTTCCGGCAGCAACAGCTGATGATTAACGGCAACGTGCGGGTGGGGTCGAAGCTGCAGTTGTTTGGTTACTACACGCTGAACTATGCCAAGAGCAATGCTTCCGGCGTTTCAAACTTTGCTTCGAATTCCTACAATCTTAGCCATGATTACGGCCGAGCCTCATTCGACACGCGCCACCGCCTGTTTCTCGGCGGCAGTATTTCGCTCCCCTATCTGTTCCGCCTCAGCCCGTTCATGGTGGTGAGTTCGGGATCGCCGTTCAACATCACTGTGCCTGACGACGTGAACGGCGATTCGATCTTCAACGATCGTCCCGGTTTCGTTTCGAACGCAACCTGCTCCAAGAATGTGTTGCCCACGGCGCCTTCGAGTATCTATTGCACCCCACTGGGAACCTTCGACGCGTCCGGGACGGCAGCCGGACTTGCGGCCGTTCCCATCAATTACGGAACCGGGCCGTCGCACGCCGTGTTGAACTTGCGCCTCAGCAAGACCTTCGGTTTTGGGGCCAAGGCGAAAGGCGCGGGCGCCAATCAGGGGCCCGGCGGACCGGGCGGCGGTGGTCATCGGGGTGGCGGCCCGCGAGGGCCTCTGTTCGGCGGCGGTGGTCCCATGATGGGCGGCCCCAGTTCGGATCGCCGTTACAACTTCACCCTTGCGGCGAACGTGCGCAACGTCTTTAACAAGGTGAACCTGGGCAATCCCGGCGGAGTATTAGGGTCTCCATTTTTTGCCCAATCCAATTCTCTGGAGCGCGGGCCGTTCTCAACCGGAGGAGCGGTCCGCCGGATTGATCTCCAGGCGACCTTCAGTTTCTAGCTCCCACGCAGCCTCGCTCAGTGCCTCGCTCCGGTATGCTGGTAGCAGCGGCCTCCGAGGCCCTCGAGGCCGAAAGCACGTTTGAGCCCTGCGCAACTCAACAGAAGAAGATTTCTCCGGATGGCGATGGCCGGAGGAGCAGCTGCGCTTACCATCGATGGACTCCTGGTCGAGCCCATGCGCCCGCGGCTGGTGCGCCAGGAACTTTGGCTGAGGCGCTGGCCTTCCCGCATGGACGGCTTCACGATCGCGCTGCTCAGCGACTTGCACTACGACCCGGTCTTTTCCATACATCCCATCCGATTGGCGGTCGAAATGGTGAATGAACTGCACCCCGATCTGGTCGCCATCACTGGGGATTTCGTAACCGCCCCTTTGCTGGGGAATCGCCGGAGAGCCGCGGCGGACGCCGAGCCCTGCGCTGACTTGCTGCGTGGGTTGCAGGCGCCTCAAGGCCTCTGGGCAGTGATGGGGAACCACGATGCCGATGCGGGCGAGCGCCAGGTGGCGGGTGCGCTAAGGGCGGCCGGCATCAGTGTGTTGTCGAATCTGGCTGCGCCGGTCGAGAGCAATGGCGGGCGCTTCTGGCTGGCCGGGGTGGAGGACGTTCTGACGCAAAATTCCGATCTGGTGGAAGCTCTGCACCATGTCCCGCCCGATGAGGCTGTGGTCCTGCTGGCGCACGAACCGGATTATGCCGACTACGTGGCGCGCTATCCCGTCGATCTGCAGCTGTCAGGACATTCCCACGGTGGCCAGGTCCGCTTGCCCTGGTTGCGGCCCTTGTTTCTGCCGCCGCTGGCGAAGAAGTACTACTGGGGACTGCACAGGATTGCCGAACTGACGTTGTATACCAACGCCGGCCTGGGCACGATTCGAATTCCTGTGCGCCTGAACTGCCCTCCAGAAATTACCTGGATGACGATCCGCCGCGGCTAAGCGCTAGCTCAGCGCGATGGGCTGCTGACCTTGAGGGGTGAGTCCTCCGCGGTGTACACAATCTCGCCGTCGATCAGCGTCATCAGGCATTTCATGTCCTTGATTTGGTCAGCGGGGACGGAGTATAGGTCGCGATCCCATATCGCAATATCCGCTCTCTTGCCGACCTGGAGCGTGCCGATCTTGTCTTCCAGGAACATCTGTCGCGATCCCCATGCGGTGTAACTGCGCAACGCCGTGCGGATATCGATCGCCTCTTGCGCGCCGAAAGGCCGGAGCCCGTAGGTTCCCCGCAGCGTCTGCCGCGCCGTGGAAGCCCACAGCCCATAGCGTGCCGCCACCGGGGTCACGGGATAATCGGAGCCACCGGACCAGACGATTCCGCGTAATTGCAAGGTGTGAAGGGGCTCGAGACGCAGGCCGCGTTCGGGACCGTAGCTGGAAGCGTAGATATCGCCAATCCACCAGAGAAACCCCGGCTGCATTTCGGGGTAACCTGCATCGTATTTTTTCTGGAGAGTAGCCAGGACGTCGAGGGCGTGCGCAGTGGGCAGGTTGGCGTGAATGATGCTGTGCCGCAGGCCGGGGCGGGGTTCTTCCTGCTCCGCCAGCGCATAGGTATCGACGACCCAGTCCATGGCGCGGTCCCCGACGGCGTGCGTGCCCACGGGAACGCCGTTGTGGTGAAAGAGGCGGATCATGTCGCGATAGACATTCGGATCGGCCTGCGGATAGCCTCGATTCGGGGCGCCGGAAGGCGTCACGTCGGGAGTTTTAGCATCGCGCAGCCAATCCTGGTACACCCAACCCGTACGCGCACCGCCGGAGCCGTCCATGTAGATCTTCACGCCGCAGGAGAGCAGACGATCGCCGCCCACAGTTTCCGGCAGCCGGGGGACGGCCTTGAACTCGGCCAGGGCTTGCCGCGCTGATTCCATCGTCGTACCGGCATGCCACAGTACGCAGATCCTCTCTTTGAGCCGGCCTTCTTCCAGAAGAGACTTGTAAGCCTGCCACTGAAGTTGGGCGATGTCCGGATCCTTCACGGCGGTGATACCTTCGCTTTGAAGCACCTTCTGGATGAGAAGAATTCCTTGACGCATTTGTTCCAGGGTCGTGTCTGGAACGAGGCGAACCACCGGCTGCATAGCGGATTGTTCCTTGAGGACGCCCGTGGGATTGCCATGGGCGTCGCGGTCGATGGTGCCGGCCGGGGGATCGGGTGTTTGCGCGCTTATATGAGCGAGGCGGAGGGCGAATGAATTTGCCACCCCGTAATGGCCGGTCGTGTGCCTCAACCAGACGGGATTTTTCGGGGAGACGGCATCTAGATCCGTGGCAGTGACGTATCGATGTTCGGCCAGCTTCCCCTCGTCCCAGCCTGAGCCCATCACCCATTCGCCGGGCTTGAGCTGGGCGATCTTGGATTTCACGCGCTCTACCACGTCTGCGACGGAAGTGGCATCGGAGAGCCTGACCCCATACACCTCGTCCACCCCTCCTTCGGCGATGTGAGCGTGGGTGTCAATCAGGCCCGGGGTGGCGGTATGGCCCTGGAGATCAAGCGTTCGAACGCCGGAGTTTTGGGCGAAGCTCAAAACTTCATCGTCGCTGCCCAGCTTGACGATCACCCCACGGCGGATGGCCATCGCCTGTACAGCGGAATCCTTGCCGTCAACCGTGAGGATGTGCCCGTGAAGCACAACCAAGTCCACTTTCGGTTCCTGCGCGGCAAGCATCGGGGCTGCGGCGGCAATGGTTGCGAGAAGGGTGGCCATCCGGAGTCTGGGCATGATTCGCATCGTCGGTTTTCCTTGCGACCGGAGTATATAGGCCGATTGCCTTCGCGCCCAAGGCTTGTCCGTATTTGTGCAATCACTTTCATGGGCAGGCAGCCGCCGGGCAGGGAAGTGCGCGTAACTAGCTGATAATCTGCATTAATCCGGGCACTGGCGATGGTACGATGTTTGCGCGCAAGGGGTGGGAATAGACTCTCTTGAGGAAGCGAAAAGATTCATGAATCGCGTCTGGCCGGCGATCTTGATTTGTCTCATTTCCGTAGGCGCATCTGGCGTAGGCACCCCCGATTACAGGACCCGCTCCGGAATGTGGCAGCGGGAGCGGCAATTCTCGACCAGCGTGGTTCGAGCCTCGCAATATCTTGGCGTTCGGCATATCAGCTCCCGTCCCAGCTGCGCCGAGGTCCAGGCGCCCGAGGCTCTGGCCACCCCGGACCCTCTGTTCACCAGCTCAGCGCTGGGCCGCAGAGTGAAAGTCAGCTTCATTATCGGCATTGACGGGCGCGTTCACAGTCCCCTGATTCTGGAGAGCGCCGGGCTGGCCGGAGACCGCCGCGTGCTGCAGACGGTTCGAACCTGGAGATACCGTCCCGCGACCTGCAACGGCGTTCCCACCGAGACCGAAGGAAAGGTCGAGTTCTCGAGCCGATAGCAGCGCCCAACCGGCTGGGCTAAAATCCTCTGAGCAGCAGGAAGATGCCTTTGGTGGACAAAGAGAAAGACAAGAAGAGGGCGGGACCGTCGAGTGTGCCCGGATACAAGGAAGAAATGGATGACATTCTTCGGCGGCTGAATCCGGAGATGAAGCGGGCCAGGCCCGGTCCGGATGCCATGGCCGCCGCGATGGAGGCGGTGCAGCGTTTGGCGGCCGAAGTGGACACCCAGGATGCCGCAGATGACGCTGTAGACGAGCTGGCGGCGGATGCCGCGCCCGGCGTGTGCAGCGTGTGCGGATACAGAAACCGGGAGCAGACCAAGTTCTGTGGCATGTGCGGCGTGGCCCTCATTGCTGGCGAGAGCGCAGCCAATGCACCAACGGAATCGCGGGGCCTGGCACGGCAGCCCAACCAGTTTCCGGCGGAATTCAACCCGGTTCCACCGCGCCCGTCGGGGAACGAGACCCATCATTATCACCACCACTACCACCATCACTATTTTCAGGGAGGACATGAGGGCGGTTTTCCCCGGCTCGGCAGCGAGCCTGCCCGCGATGAGAGATCCAGGACTCCCAATGCTGCCATGCGCGGCGAAATGAGCCGAGCCGAGGCGGCGGTTCGCCGCGTGACCCAGGAATGGGTGCTGGCCTGCAATACCAAGCATCTCGACGACGTGCTTGAACTGTACATTTCGGATGCGGTCGTGCTGCGCTCGAACTATCCGGCGATGCGGGGAGCGGCCGCGGTCCGGGAATTCTTTTATGGCGCGCTGGACACAGGCCTGGGTGAGGTCGAGATGGAGCCTCTCCGCGTCGAGATTGTCGGGGAACTCGCTTACGAGGCGGGGCGGTTCAAAGCGCTGGTGCCCAGTGCCGTCGGCAAACGCCGGGAGGAACGGGGAAAGTACCTATGGGTCTGCCAGCGCCAGAGCGGCGGTGAATGGAAGGTTGCAGCCGACTGCTGGTCGAGTGATTTGACCCTGAGCAACCTGGAATCCGATATTCCCGCCAGCGCCGCGGTGAAGACGGCCCAGTCGCGGAAAAATTCCTGAGAAGGCGCGGGCGGGACCGCCCGCGCCAGTTATCCAAGCGGCTTATGCGTGCACGAGTTCCACGTCGTAGATGGAATGCCAGCTGGTGGCCGCTTTCAGCTTGTCATTGACGTTGTGGATGTTCTTCACGCCCTCGCCTTCCAGCCATTTCCGGAACGCCGCCGCGCCCTGCTTGGCATAAACCGGGATGCCGTCTTTCCAGGTGGCGCGTCCGCAAAGCACGCCGTTGAACTTCACTCCCGACTCTCCGGCCAGTTCCAGGGTCTCGCTGAACTCCGCGTTACTTACGCCAGCCGACAGGTAAATGAACGGCTTGGTCGCAACGCTGGCGGCCTTGTGAAAGTGATCGATGGCTTCCTTCTTGGTATAAGCCTTTTGTCCGCCGAAGCACTTCACTCCCTCTACGAACTTCATGTTGACCGGCACTTCCACCTTCAACACGTCGACGCCATAGCGATCCTTGCTGAACTCCCGCATGCTCTCGGTCACGATGTGCGGTTTCTTCTTGGCGTATTCCAGGCCCTTCTCGTCAGCGCCTTCTTCGTAGCCGACGAACTCCAGAAAGAAGGGGATATCGTTGGCGCGGCACTCGTCGCCGATGCGCTCCACCCAGGCATGTTTCTTCTCGTTCACATCTTTCGGATCATAGGGCGTGTAGTACAGAAGAATCTTCACGCAATCGGCGCCGGCCTCCTTGAGACGGCGCGCCGACCACAGATCCAGCAGATCGGGTAAGCGGCCCGGGCCGGTCTTGTCGTATCCGGTCTTTTCGTACGCCAGCAGCAATCCGGCATTTTTGGCGCGGCGTTTGGAAGCGGGAAGTCCCCACTCCGGATCAAGCAGGATGGCCGATGCGTGCGGCGTCAGAACTTCGGTGACCAGCGACTTGAACTCCTCCATCATCTGGTCGGTGACCTCGCTACCCTTTTCCTTGGCCAGCGACTTCTGCAGGGAACCGCGCTGGTCCATGGCCGCGGCTGCGATAATACCGCGTTCGTTCGAGACTTTTTTCAGACCGGCAAGCTTGCCCGGGGTCAGCTTCATAATTCCTCCTAGGACGAAGTAGATAAGTGCTGGGAAGTACCGATCATTGTAAATCAAGGGCGACGAAGGCCGGGTTGCGGCGGCGCCATTTTCGCGGGGCAGAATCGAATCGGAGCCGGAATGTCGCTTACCTCGGGTGATTGAGCCCGCGGAAGTATCTACGCAATAGTAGGCTGGTGTGGTGAATCAGATGCCGGCAATGACACGTCGCGGACGGCAATGGATACCAACCGGCTACAACGGAGCTGAATTCCTATGCGTAAGATCATTTCGATATCGGCCGCTTCCCTCATTTTTCTCATGCCCCTCGCATGGCCGCAGGCCCCGGAAAGGCTGGTCACTGCGCGTGGACCCGCTGTTGCTGCGGGCGGCAAGGGCGTGGTTGTTTCCGGCAAGCCCGCCGCCACTGCGGCCGGCATCGAGATCCTGCGTAAGGGCGGCAACGCCGCTGATGCAGGCGCCGCCACACTCTTGGCACTGTCGGTGACCTATGTAGGCGCGTACTGCGTGGGAGGAGAGATTCCCATTCTGGTTTACAGTGCCGACCAGAAAAGTGTGAAGCTGCTGGAGGGACAAGGCGAGGCCCCTCGCGATCCCAAAGCGGTCGCCTGGTACATGGAACACGGAATCCCCGACGGTGACGTCAAGGCAGCCGCTGTGCCTGGCGCCATAGATGCGATCATCACCTTGCTGAAACTTTACGGAACCAAAAGCTTCGAGGAGGTCGTGCAGCCCACGCTGGCCATTTTGGACGCCGGCGGCCCCACTTGGTATATCGATACCGGCAGCGGGCAGAGAGTCGAAACCGGCGTGAAGTGGCAGGCGGATTTGGCTCTGACCTTCCGCAAATTGGTCGAATCCGAAAGGGCCTCTAAGGGCACGCGGCAGCAGAAACTGCAAGCCGTCTCCGACCGCTTCTATCGCGGCGACATCGCCGACGCCCTGGAAGCCTGGTATATCGAAAAGGGCGGCTTCCTCCGCAAGGCGGATTTGGCCGCGCACAAAACTCCCGTGGTGGATCCGCTCAAGACATCGTACCGCGGCTACACGGTCTACAAGGCCGGCCCGCTGACCCAGGGTCCTTATCTTTTGCAGACGCTGCGCCTTCTGGAAGGCTTCGACCTGAAGAAGATGGGTTTCAACTCTGCCGACTACATCCATACCGTGATCGAAGCGGAGAAACTGGCGCTGGCCGATCGCGACGAGTATTACGGCGATCCGAATTTTGTGAAGGTGCCAATGCAGCAGTTGCTTTCCGATCAGTACACTGAAATGCGGCGCAAGCTGATCGATCCGAAAAAGGCATCCCTCGAGCTCCGGCCTGGCGACCCTTACGCGATGAAACCGACCAAGCCGCCCACCATCACCGGACCTTGGCATGGCGGAACCACCGTCATGTGTGTGACGGATAAGTTGGGGAACGTTATCGCAGCCACTCCCAGCGGACTGTCAAGTACAGCCGGCGTGGCCGGACGCACCGGCATTATTCACGGCAGCCGGCTGACCAGCCTGAACACATTTGCGGGAACTCCCAACGTCATCCAACCCGGCAAGCGGCCGCGAATTACGCTGAGCCCCACGCTCCTTTTCCATGACCGTCAACCGGTGATGGCGATCTCTGTGGCGGGAGGCGACCAGCAGGATCAGGCAGCCATCCAGGTCATCCTCAACTACGTAGAGTTCGGCATGAGTCCCGAGGAGGCTTTCAAGGCGCCGCGTTTCTCTACCACGCATTTCATCAGCTCCTTCGGTCAGGACCGGGCCAGCCTGGGCAGCCTATCTGTGCCCAGCACGCTCCCGGAAGCAGCGCAGGCTGACTTGAGGGCTCGCGGCCACGTGGTGACCGCCAGCCGCGGCGGAGTGGGCGGGGTGGCGCTGATCGGCATCGACCCCAAGACCAGGAACGCGACCGCCGTAGGTCCAGCCCCCGCGAGAGTGGAATAGGCTCCGTGTTGTGTAACTCGATCCTTACCCTCCGCAGTCAGCCCCGTGCTGCATCAGGTTAGCGCAAGTAAATGTAGGGGCGGACGCATTCGTCCGCCCCGCCGAGCGCAGCGAGGCGTGACCGTCATCATGACGTGCGACCAAGAGGTGCTCACCGCGCCGGCCATCCGTAGAAGGTTGACCGCCCAGAAAACTGCCAAGGTCAGGTCATGGCTCCGAATAGAGCGCCCCGGGCGCTCCCCCGCAGCGTGGGTTGTATAGTAGTATGCCCATTCGCAGTTCCAGTGTTCAGGGAATCAGTGTGATCCCGATTCCGAAAACCCTGTAGAGACCGACGAGGAAGGTAATGCCGATCGCAAGCATCAATCCCGCAACAGGCGAAGTGCTCCAGACTTTTCAAACGCTCTCCGGCGAGGAAATCGAAAAGAAAATCCAACTTGCTGTCAGCACATTCCGGGCAGAGCGAAAGACTCCGTTCGCAGAGCGCTCCAGGCGCATGTTGAAAGCGGCCGAGATCCTCGAGCGGGACCAGGAGAAATTCGGCAGGCTCATGGCGCTGGAGATGGGCAAGACCTACAAGTCCGCCGTCGCGGAAGCGGTGAAATGCACCAGCGCCTGCCGCTATTACGCCGAGAACATCGAGAAATTTATGGCCGACGAGGTGGTGGAAACCGGGGCGCGGAAGAGTTTCATCCGTTACCTGCCCATCGGCCCGATTCTGGCGGTCATGCCCTGGAATTTTCCGTTCTGGCAGGTGATCCGGTTTGCCGCGCCCGCCCTGATGGCGGGCAACGTCGGCCTGCTGAAGCACGCTTCCAACGTTCCACAGTGCGCCCTGGCCATTGAAAGCATTTTCCTGGAGGCAGGATTCCCGCAGGGCGCCTTTCAGACGCTGCTGATCGGATCGAGCCAGGTAGACGCGCTGCTGGAAGATCCCCGCATCGTGGCCGCGACCCTCACTGGCAGCGAGCAAGCCGGCATCCAGGTCGGAGTTGGCGCCGCCCGGCGAATCAAGAAGGTTGTGCTTGAACTGGGCGGCAGCGATCCCTTTATCGTCATGCCCAGCGCCGACCTGGACGTGGCGGTCCGCACCGCCGTGCAGGCGCGCGTGCAGAATAACGGCCAGTCGTGCATTGCCGCCAAGCGTTTCATCGTAGCCCAACCCATCGCCGACGAATTCGAGCGCAAGTTTGTGGCCACGATGCAAGGCCTGCGGGTGGGGGACCCTTTCGATGCGAAGACCGAACTGGGCCCGCTCTCGACCCCCGACGCGGTGAAAGATTTGGATCAGGAAGTGCAGAAGAGCGTCGCGGCGGGCGCCAAGCTATTGACCGGAGGGCATCCCCTGCCGGGCAAAGGCAATTACTACGCGCCGACCGTGCTGACGAATGTTCCCAAAAATTCCCCCGCATACAGCGAAGAATTTTTCGGCCCGGTGGCCTCGATCTTCCGGGTCAAGGATCAGGATGAAGCTATTCGTCTGGCGAACGATGTTCGCTTCGGCCTGGGCGCCAGCGCCTGGACCAACGACGAGAAAGAGCAGCAGCGATTCATCAACGAGCTCGAGGCCGGCATGGTCTTCATCAACAAGATGGTGGCTTCAGACCCGCGTGTCCCTTTTGGAGGCGTGAAGCAGTCCGGACATGGGCGCGAACTCGGCCTGGTCGGGCTGCGGGAGTTTTTGAACGCCAAGACTGTCTGGATCGCGTAGAGGAGCGGCTCCTGCTCCTCTTAGCGCCAGTCCGTGGGAAGCTCGGCGCCGGGCCTTTGCTCATTCGCCGCTGCTTCCGCGGCCAGCATTTCCCGCCAGGGGCAGGCGTCCGCTTCCATGCGGTGAACCGCCGCCTGGAGCTTGTCGCCGCCGTCGTCGTAGCGCAGCCAGATGACGCGGAATCGCGCCTTCCTGCCCAGATAGAGGACGCCAATCACATCTCCGCATCGCAATTCCGCTTCGATTCCTGACAGCAGCGCTCCGCTCAAGCTGATATCGCGTACCTGGGCTTCCTGCAGAAAGCGCTCTCCCCGCGTATCCACCCCCCACACCGTCACCGCGAAGTTGGCTGGGGTGCGCGGCTCAGTTCTGCGGTCCATGCGCCGAATAGTTCCCATGTCAGTCTCTTTAACTTACCGCCGGAGGACGGAGGCGTAAAGATTACGACTCGGAGTTACTGACTGATATGGTCGAGCAAAATTCCATTTTGGGAATTGCCCGCCATTGGTAGGGCTGGGAGGAGAGAAGCGCGAAAGATTAGGATCTGCTCATGGACGCGGCAGCAGTCCGCTCAGCACAGCCTGTTGCTGCGTGATCAACTGCCGCACGCCGTCGCGCGCAAAGGCCATCATCTTGGATAACTCGGCGTCATCAAAAACCTGATGTTCCGCGGTTGCCTGCAGTTCCACCATCTTGCCGCCTGCGGTCATCACAAAGTTCATATCGACATCGGCCCGTGAATCTTCCTCATAGCAGAGATCAAGCAGCACCTCTCCATCCACGATCCCGACGCTTACCGCGGCAACAAAGTCCCGGAGCGGCGCTGAACTGAGAGTTCCCGCCTGCACCAGCTTTTCGAGGGCTAGTCCCAGAGCCACGAAGGCGCCGGTGATGGAAGCCGTCCGGGTGCCTCCGTCGGCTTGAATTACATCGCAGTCGATCCAGATGGTTCTTTCCCCCAGCCTTGCCAGATCGGTGACCGCCCGCAACGACCTACCAATCAGCCGCTGGATTTCGTGGGTGCGTCCGCTCTGCCGTCCCTTGGAAACCTCGCGCGGAGTGCGGGTGAGGGTGGAGCGCGGCAGCATGCTGTACTCGCTCGAAACCCATCCTTTCCCCGTGTTGCGCATGAATGGCGGCACCGCTTCATCGATCGACGCGGTGCAAATGACCCGAGTATTTCCCACTTCAATAAGGACGGAGCCTTCGGCGGTGGTGATGAAATCGGGTGTGATGGTGACGGGGCGCAACTGGCTGGGAGAGCGATGATCGGAGCGGTAAAACATCAAGCCGGATTGTAAATCATGGCGGATTGCGGATCAGCTATGGAAGATTGCGCGGGATTTGAAACGCAGACCCAAGCAGCTACTGCCCCGCCTGCAACTGAGAAGCGAGTTGATCTACCGCCGCAACCTCATAAAATTGCGACAAATCCGCGTGTCCGGCCAGTGTCTCCCGCTCTTTTCCGTCGATGAGAATCTTCACCTTCAGTATGTTGGGGGTATTCGCGGTGATGGTGTGGATCAGCGACGCCACCGTGAGTTCTTCCACCAGCACGCCGGAGCGGTGCCCATCGGCGAAGGCGCTGTTCATATCGATGACAGCCTCCCCCGGATCGACCAGAAAAACGCTGCGCACTTCCGACCCCGCGCCGATCGCATGTTGTGAATTCTTGTCCAGGTAGAGCGAGATCAAGGCGCGCGCTAGTTCTTCAGCACGCTGCTGGCGTCCGGAGGGCAGGGGAATCTGCGCGGACTGGGCGCGCAGCGTGCCGTCTTCGTCGTGCGCAACATACAGGACAACCTTCTCTGTGGGGCCCGCCGGGGGCGGGGCCAGAGGCCGCGTATCCACCGCCTGTACAGGCGTAGCCACCGCGCTGTTCCGCATGCGCCAGGCGTACAGGCTCAAGCCGAGCGCCGCCGCCAGCAACACCGCCACCGCGATCTGGAGATGGCGCGGGATCATTGCGCGGGCTGGGCTCCTGCCAGCTGGTCTCGAACCGAGGCAATCGCAGTCGCCACCGCGCTCGCGACCAGTTGCTGATAATCCGGAGCCATGAGCTGGTTCGCGTCCGACGCCTGCGGACCCAGCTCCACGGCAATGGCTGGTCCCGTAATGCTGTTCAAAGGACGCAACGGGGCGGCAAGCGCCTTGACTGGAATCTGCCGCTTTTGCAGTTCACCCGCGACCGCATTGGCCGTGCTTTGGCTGGCCGAAAGCCAATCGTGTTGTGCCGTGGTCCAGGAGCGGAACGGGCCATGATCGTCCCCGGCAAGGGGAAGCATCGCGCTGTAAACCCGGACGCCGCGTCCGCTCGAGGCGGCATGCAGGGCGATGTAGATCGCCGCGCGATCGGCATTGGCGTAAACCGCCCGCTGATCCAGCGGCAGGTTCGCGTCGGAGTCTCGAAGCACGAGCGTGGTGATCCCGCGGCTCTGCAACTCCTGTCGAAGGCTGCGCGCCAGGGCCACCGTGACATCTTTTTCAAGCAGGGTTGTGCTGAGCGTTTCGCCGTGATCGTCTCCGCCATGGCTGGCGTCGACCACGGCAAAATACCGGGGAGCCGCGGGAGCCGGGACATTAGGAGCCGCAGCCGGCGCTGCGGGCCCGGGCGGAGCCGCCGACTGGGCGGCCGGCGGTGCGGCGGCGGTCGCAGCCTGCGCTGCCGGCGCCGCGGCGATCGTGATGGTCCGCCCATCATTCGTGAAACTCGCCGTTACCGGAACCGTCGTGTTCACGGTCACCACGGCGGCTCCGTTGGACTCGCTGTAACTTGCCGACGGAATTCCCTTGCTGCCGAACGTCAGGGTGGGCGAAGCCGGAGCCACCAGCGGTTCCCGCGAAAAGGTCATGTGGATTGCGCCCGGTTCATTGGCGATCGATGGATTCACCGGCCCGGAGAAGTGAAACACGAGCCGCGGAGGGTTGTCACTGGAGAGCGATGCCGTGAAGTGCGTGGCCACGCTTCCGATGAACAGCCGGTCCGAAACTTCATGCAGCGTCACCGGGCCCCCGAGGATTCGCGGCAGCAGGGAAGCGAGGGAACCAACTGGAACCAGCCCGCGTTTATTTTCCAGCAGGAACTTGCCGCCGAGATCGGCGTCGCGGCCCAGAATCTGAACCCGGCTCCCGCCCGCGACAAAGTTAGCTTCCACATTGTTGTAGCGCAGCCGCCAGCGCGCTCCGTCCATCTTCGCGCTCACCCGCCCCAGCGGTTCCAGGATCTCAAGCAGCCCGGCATAATCCCGCCCCTCCCTGGGCAGAATGGGCACGGAGTAGTTAGCCGCCAGCGAGTAGACGGAAAGATGCTTGTCGACCGGAGCGGCCCAAAGCAGGACCGCCGCCATCCACAGGAGCGCCAGCCCGGTGACGCTGGTGTGCCGGCGGCCGGGACGTCTCGCCCGCGAGGTGTCATCGCTCCAATGTATGGTCGAAGCCAATCGCTAGTCGCCTACTCGAGCGCATAAGCGGTCATTCCGCTCAGCAGCTTGGGATAAAAGTCCGTGGACTTCTGCGGCATGACTTCGCCGGCAAAGGCTATATCCCGGACTTTCTGCACCGGGCATGGATTCATCAGGAAGGCTACATTTGCCTTGCCTTGCCGAACCTGGGTCACGGCTTCTGCCGCGTCGCGCACATACGACAAGTTCTGCTGGTTGCGAATCGATTCTTCGGAAAGCTTCAGAACGCCCTCCAGCAGGCACTTATGCAACTGCACTACATCCAGGGATCGCTGTCCTGCCGACAGGCCATGCAGGCATTTCGATCCCGCCGGCTTCGGCGAGTGCAACAGCAGAGCCCGATCCGAAGTAACAGCCAGCAAGGCCGTTCCGTTTCGCCCCCGCTCGCCGAGCAACGCCATGGCGCGATCGCTGGCTATTCCAGCATCGACTTCGTCCACCGCAAAAAACTCTTCGCTGGCCTTTTTGAACTCCTCCACCGAGAACGATCCCAGGGAATGCACTACCCGGTGCGTGGGCAACACCAGCAATCCCGGATCCTTCATGTTCACGAACGTCATCATCACGAATTCGTAAGAAGCCTCCGGATCAACGACTCCTGCCTTCTCCCGGCATTCATTGCGGAAATTCAGCGCCGTCTCGTAACGATGATGGCCGTCTGCAATCACCAGCTTTTTATCCCGCATTTTGTCGCGAACGGCAGTGACCAGATGAGGATCGGAGAACTGCCAGACCCGGTGCGCCACTCCATACTCGTCGGTGACATCGATCGCAGGCTCATTGGGAGTGGCCAGCAGCGCGTCGATCTCGCCCGAGTCCTCATACAGCAGAAACAACTGTTCGTAGTGTGTCCGGGTTGCCCGCAGGAGCTCCAATCGATCTGCCTTGGGCTTGGCCAGGGTCTGCTCGTGCCGGTAAACGATTTTGGCGGAGTAATCCTCGACCCGGCCCAGGGCAATGAACCCCCGCCGCTCGAAGGTCTTCCCGGATGGCGCCCGGAAGCTCTGCGAATAGGCATAAATGGAAGGCTCGGAATCCTGCTGGAGGATCCCTTCTTCGCGCCACTGGCGGCCGAATGCAGCGGCGCGCGTGTATACGTTGTCTACCGTATTGTCGCCGTCCTCAGGGCGGCCGAGGATAATTCGCACCAGGTTGTACGGACTGGCAGCGTAATACTTATCCTGCATTGCAGGCGTGATCTTGTCATAGGGTTGTGTGACGACCTGCGAGGCCGAAACTCGTTGCAGGTTGTAGCGGAGCGCGCGAAACGGACGTATGTCAGCCATGAGATTTAGCAGGAAACCTTTGATTGTAACAAGTTAGCAAGTTACCCCGGGGATGCCCGTCCAGCGGGCATTTCCCACGATTAAGATTCTGGCGGAGAATTCGCGGGTTTGTCTCCCAGTTTTGACAAAAACCCTGCTCCGGCGGACGCAGGCTGTGCTAACATCCGCCGCATAGAGGTATTTATGGCCCGCGTTGCGTTGCGCCGGTCATGTGACCCGAAGGCCTCAGCCCGAAGCGGTGCTCCGGTTCTTGTCAGGGACCTGATTCCAGCCGTGCTGCGAAAAATTGCTCGCACAACCCGGGTTCGCTCCTCAGTCGGGTTGACCGTTCTTGCCTTTGCCTGCCTTAGCCTGGCCGCGAAGTCCCAGACGACCGATGTTAACGACGTTCACATCCAGACCCGCGAGATCGAAAAACCTAAGAATGTGGCCCCGCCGAACCTGGTGTCTCCCACCAACAACCTGAGCGCCCACGTGCGCCCGCTCAAGGTGGATGTCGATCTCGTGCTGGTGCCCGTGACCATCACAGATCCCATGAACCGTTTGGTCACCGGATTGGAGAAGGAGAACTTCCAGCTGTTCGAAGGCAATTCATCCCAGGAAATCCGCTCCTTCTCGGCCGAAGACGCTCCCGTCTCGCTGGGCGTGATCTTCGATTCCAGCGGCAGCATGAGCAGCAAAATGGAGCGCGCGAAAGAAGCGGTGATCGAGTTCTTCAAGACCGCGAACCCGCAGGACGAGTTCTTCATGATCACCTTCAACGACGAGCCGGACGAAATCACCGATTTCACCAACTCGGTCGACGAGATCCAGAACCGCCTGGTATTCGCGATTCCCCGGAAGCGTACCGCGCTGCTCGACGCCATTTACATGGGCATCAGCAAAATGCGTCAGGCCAAGTATGCCAAGAAGGCGCTGCTGATCATCTCCGATGGCGGCGACAATCACAGCCGCTACACCGAAAACGAGATCAAGTCCCTGGTGAAAGAAGCCGACGTCATGATTTATGCCATCGGCATCTATGACCGTTACGCCTCGGCCGTGGAAGAACGTTTGGGCCCGCAGTTGCTCAGTGACATCACGGAACTGACCGGCGGCCGCGCCTTCACCATCGACAATCCCAACGATCTGGCCGACGTCGCGACCAAGATCGGAGTCGAGCTCCGCAATCAGTACGTCCTCGGCTACCGTCCCAGCAAGGTTGTCCGCGACGGCAAATGGCGTAAGATAAAAGTGAAGTTGCTGCCACCGAAAGGACTGCCGCCTCTTAAGGTGTATGCGAGGACCGGATATTACGCTCCTGCCGAATAGGGCCCTCAGGGTTCTTCCTCTTGTTGTTTTTCTTCTGATCTGGCCGCTTGCGGCCTGGTCCCAGGCCTCGCCTCAAAATCAGGCTGAACCCTCGACTCCGCCCGCAGAGAGCAAGCCGCCGGCCGCTCCGGCTGACGACAATCAGGACAACAAGGTCGATCCGCAGGGAACCTTCGTCATTCGCAAGGACGTGGACGAAGTTATGCTGCATGCCACCGTGGTGGATGACAAGCAGCGCATCATCACTAACCTCGACAAGAGCGCTTTTACGGTCTACGAAGACGGCAAGCCGCAGAACATCATCTCGTTTCACCACGTCGACATCCCTGTGGCCATGGGGATTGTGATCGACAACTCCGGCTCCATGCGCGAAAAGCGAGCCAAGGTCAACCAGGCCGCGCTGAACCTGGTTCGTTCCAGCAATCCCAAAGATGAAGTGTTTGTCGTGAACTTCAACGACGAGCAGTATCTCGACCAGGATTTCACCAACAATCTCCTGAAGCTCAAGGAAGCTCTGGAGAAGATTGATGCTCGCGGAGGGACGGCCCTTTACGACGCGGTAGTCGCGTCCGCCGATCACCTCAAACAAAACGGGCGCCTGGAAAAGAAAGTCCTGTTCGTGGTCACCGACGGCGAAGACAACGCCAGCAGCGACACCCTGGAGCATGCTGTCAAAGAGTTGCAGCAGGAGAACAGTCCTGCCATCTACGCTATCGGCATCCTGGGAGACGAAGAGCATCCCAGGCGCGCGAAAAAGGCTTTGGAGATCCTTTGCCAGCGCACGGGAGGAATCGCATTCTTCCCCAAGACTCTCGATGAAGTGGATGCCATCAGCCGCACTATTGCCAATGACATCCGTAACCAGTACGCCATCGGCTACAAGCCATCCACGCCCAAGGGCGCCGGCGGCTTCCGCCAGGTCCGCGTAGAGGCCAAAGCCAAGGGACACGGCAAACTTGTAGTCCGCACCAAAAGCGGCTACTACGCCGGGGCTCAGACCGCCTCGACCGCTACAAAATAAACCCTCTTCGTTTCGAAAGAATGAATTTCTTTTTATCGCTGTAGAGACGTAGCTAGCTACGTCTCTACGACGTCTCGAGGACGACCTTCTAGCGGCGTCTCGCTGCCGGATGCCCCAACCTTCTTTGGCCGTCTTCGGCGAAAGAGGGTGGGGATCTTGACTTCCTTCAATCTAGTTACGCTCCAGCATCTGAGCCGCAGAATCAATCAGCGCGGCCTCATCCTCCAGCGCCTTCCCCACCCGGGCAATTTCGTGTTCCGCTTCCGCGTATCTCTTTTGCTCGATGCCCTCCCGCACGGCAGGCACAGTCTTTACTCCATACCCGCTATAAACTCCGGGCGCATAGAGCAAATGCTTGTACCAGGGACGCCGCGGCAGACCGTCGTCATTGGTCAGCTTGCGCTCACTCTCCATGAGCTTGGCGTTCAGGGCCGCGAGCTCGGAGGCCTGGGCCTCGCTGATCGAACCTTGTTTTTGCGCAAGGGCCTTGCGGTACCGCTCAGCGCTCCGCGCCAGCGCCTCCCCCGCATTCTGCATGGGGGCAAAATTCAAATGCGGAGGCGGATCCTCGCGGGGCGGTGCAACCGTAGGCTTCTTCGGATCGTTGGTCGCCTTGAACACTCCCTCATCCAACTCCTGGTTGCGCTCCTGAATCTCGTCCTGCTTGTCTTTCAGAAGTTTCTGTAGATCCCTGGTGTACTTCTGCACCGTATCCGCGAAATCGACAAAGTCGAAAGGCAATACTTCCGCATCGGCCAGACGTATCACAGAAGTCCCCACCGTCTGCGCCAGGGCCTTCCCATACACAAAGTCGCCATCGGAGAAGTGTGTGTACCAGAAGAAATCGTCATAGATCGAGTGATAGATGCCCTGCTCGGTTTCTCCTTCATATCCCATGTCCAGGGTAGCGATGCCCAGGTGATCCAAAAACCCTGTGAAGTCCGTGCCCGAACCCAGCGCGTTGATGCGCAAGTCAGCCCGCTGCCGGATCTCCTTGCGATCGTCCGTGGATGCCGCGGCAATGTCCGACAACTTTCTTCGCTCCCAAACCGACATCTTCGTCTCGGGATCTTCGATGTCCTTGGCGACTCCATTGATGAACTGTTCCAGCGTATGCGAGCCGCCCATACCGAGCGTCCCGCGATCATTCCCGTCGGTGTTGATGTAGACGGCCGCGTGCTGCCGTAATTCCCCGGCATGAGCCTCCACCCACTCGGTCGAGCCCAGCAGCATCGGTTCCTCGCCGTCCCACGCGGCGTAGATGATCGTCCGCCGCGGCTTCCATCCCTGCTTCAACAGCAGCCCCAGGGCGCGGGCCTCTTCCAGCAATGGCGCCTGTCCCGACACCGGGTCCTCCGCCCCATTCACCCAGGCGTCATGATGATTGCCGCGGATGATCCACTCGTCCGGCGCAACACTGCCCGGGATCTTGGCAATGACATCGTAGACCGGCTTAATGTCCCAGTTGAATGACAGCTTCAAATGCACCTTCGCGGGTCCTGGACCCACGTGATAGGAAATCGCCAAACTCCCTCGCCACTCCTCCGGAGCCATGGGACCCTTAAGCGCGGCCAGCAGGGGCTGGGCGTCGCCATAGGAAATCGGCAGTACGGGAATCCTGGCAATGCTCCTGGCTTCGCTCACTGACAGCCGCTTCGCGTCTGCGGTCGCGCCAACCCCGGGGGTAAGCGGATCTCCCGGGCTCGCGGAAGCGAAATCCATCACACTGCCTCGTTGGACGCCCTCAGGATTACGCATCGGCCCGGCGGGGAAAACGTTGTCCACGGTGTAACCGTCATCCCGGGGCTCGGAATAAATCAGGCAGCCGATCGCGCCATGCTCGGCCGCCACTTTCGGTTTCACTCCACGCCAGGAGTGGTAGTACTTCGCGATCACGATTGCGCCCTTCACCGAGATGCCAAGCCGATCGAGCTTCTCATAATCCTCGGGCAGTCCGTAATTCACGAACACCAGGGGCGCCGTCACGTCGCCGTCCGGGGAATACGCGTTGTAGGTGGGAAGTTGCTCCGATTTCTGATTCGACGTGGGATCGACCGCTAGCGCGGGTTCCTCCAGTTTGGCCGTGAACCTGGTCGGCTCCGTCATTTCCAACAGGCGCAATTTGGGAGTTGGGAAAAGGACGTTAAACGTCTCGATGTGCGCGTCCAGCCCCCACTCCTTGAAGCGGGCCAGAATCCACTCCGCGTTGTCCTTGTCGTAAGCGGACCCGACATGGTGCGGCCGCGCGCTCATCCGCTTCATATACTCGCGCAGGTTCGCCGGATCGGGAATGGCGCGGAATTTGGACTCCCAACCGCGCTGGGCCTGGCTGGACCGGGGGGAGTATCCAACTAAAGCAGTTTCGTCGGCGGCAAATGTCAGAGGAGAAAGATTCAGAACGCAACTGAGCAGCAAAGCGGCGACACGTCGCATGCAATTCCTTCCGAATGGATTAGACGGCGCAATCACGGAGTGGATGGCATTATATGCGCAAAGAAATGCCGTAGCGCTAATGGAGATTACGAAGAGCGGCGAAAGAGAGAAGAACCGGGGAGAAAAGAGTGTGAGGACGGCCGCCCGGGGCCGCGGCGCGCCGCTCGGCCGTTGGCCTGAGCCAGGCAGGCAATAACCCGCGCAGTTCCGGAGACATTGAAGGTTTCCGCTGATTGACGATTCCACCCTCTCCCCGTACCCTGTAAGGTGCGTTCGAGAACCCCGGAAATGTCGCGCCTCCGCGTCGCCGACGACATCACAGAGTTGGTCGGCGAAACTCCCATGTTGCAGTTGAAACGGCTTGTGCCCCCCGGGTCGGCCGCCGTTTTTGCCAAGCTGGAGTACCTGAACCCCGGAGGCAGCGTCAAGGACCGGGCTGCCATCGGGATCATCCGTCGCGCGGAAATGGAGGGTAAACTCCGCCCCGGAGGCACCATCGTCGAGGCTACAGCGGGCAACACCGGGATTGGGCTGGCGCTGATCGGCGTCAATCGCGGCTACAAAGTCCGACTGTTCGTGCCCGAGAATTTCTCCCGGGAGAAGGTGATCATCATGCGCGCCCTTGGCGCCGAGGTCACTCGCACTCCCGATGACCAGGGCATGCAGGGCGCTATCGACCGCGCCAAGGAACTGGTTGCGACTGATCCCCTGGCCTTCATGGCCGGACAGTTCGAGAATTCCGCCAATCCCGACTACCACTACGAAACCACCGCACACGAAATATTCGAACAGATGGAAGGCCGCGTGGATGCCGTCGTCCTTGGTTGCGGGACATCCGGCACCTTCTCCGGCGTCGCCCGCTACTTGAAAGAAAAATCTCCGCGGGTTCGTTCCTATGCCGTCGAAACCCAGGGCTCGGTCCTGGGCGGCGGCGCTCCCGGCCCTCATAAGGTCGAAGGTATCGGCGCCAGCTTCATCCCCAAGACCTTCGACGCCTCAGTTTGCGACCAGGTGATGATGGTGACAGACGAAGAAGCTTTCGCCACGGTCAAGGATCTTGCCGCAAAGGAGGGCGTGCTCGCCGGATCCAGCGGTGGGGCAGCCGTCTTCGCCGCCTTGAAAGTCGCGAAAGAATTGGGGACAGGGAAGCGAGTGGTTACTATCGTCCCCGACTCCGCCGAGCGTTATCTGTCCAAGAAAATCTTCGAGGGCGGTATCTGACGTTAGTCAATTTTTCCACAGCCCATTGTGCTCTCAATGTTCATACAACCTTGACTCACAGCCGATCCGTGGAAGAACCTGTAAATGTGCCGTGCGGACGTAAGCAGTAGGTTAAGTACCTCTGAATCAAGATTTTGTCGGTAAGTGATTGCAGCCCAGAGATCTTTTAACGATTTTCTTCTAAACCTCGGATTTCAATAGGCCAGGGGGAGGGGTACCACTCATTCCACCCTTCCTAAAATGGAACATGAAAGAAAAGACTAAAACTCTCAGCTTTGCCACCCGCGCCATTCACTGCGGACAGGAACCCGACCCACTGACGGGCGCGGTTACTGTCCCGATCTATCCCACCTCCACCTACGTTCAGCAGGGAATCGGCGAGCATAAAGGGTATGAATACTCCCGCGTCTCGAATCCCACGCGCACGCGCCTGGAGGAGAACCTGGCCTCTCTGGAGGGCGGACTTGCGGCGCATGTCTTTGCCAGCGGTATGGCCGCAATCCACGCCATCGTCAACACGCTCAAAGCCGGCGACCACGTCGTCTGCGGAAACGATCTCTACGGAGGAACTCCGCGCCTGTTCAACCAGGTGATGGCCGACTTCGGCCTGGAATTCACCTACATCGATACTTGCAATGCCGACAACGTCGAGCGCGCCATTCGCAAGAACACCCGCATGGTGTACGTCGAGACTCCGACCAATCCCCTGATGCGGCTGAGCGATCTCGCGGCCATCAGCTCGATCACGCGCCGCAAGAAGGTTGCCCTCGTCGTGGACAATACTTTTATGTCCCCATATTTCCAGCAACCGCTTTCGCTGGGCGCGGATATGGTCGTCCACTCGACCACAAAGTTTCTCAATGGCCACAGCGACGGATTAGGCGGAGTTGTGGTGTGCGCCCATCAGGAACACGCCGACAAGCTGGCTTTCCTGCAGAAAGCCTCGGGCGCGATTCTCTCGCCCTTTGAATGCTGGCTGGTGCTGCGCGGCGTCAAGACCCTGGCTGCGCGCATGGAAATTCACGACCGCAGCGGCCGGGTGGTGGCGGATTTTCTCTCGAAGCACAAGAAGGTGAAAGCCATGTTCTATCCGGGATTGCCGAACCATCCGCAGCACGGGCTGGCCAGGCGGCAGATGAGCGGCTTCGGTTCGATGATCACCTTCGAGACTGGATCCCTGAAGAACGCGAACCGCATGCTGAAGAAAGTTCGTGTCTGTTCGCTCGGAGAGTCGCTGGGAGGAGTCGAAACCCTGATTTCACATCCCGCGACCATGACGCACGCGGCGCTGGGCGAGAAAGGGCGCAGAGCCATCGGTATTACCGATGGTCTGGTTCGCATCTCGGTAGGAATCGAAGATGTCGATGACATCCTCGACGATCTGGACCAGGCGCTGCATGCGATTTAGGGGCTGAACAGCTGATGCCAGGCGGAAAATCCCCGTGCATGGGCACGCCAGCAATCCCGTGAGCGATCGATCGAGTTCTCGCGAGTGGAACTCGGCGGTATACCACCGTCTCTCGGGGCCGCAGGTCAGTTGGGGGAAAAAAGTTCTCTCCCGCCTGCAGCTGCGAGGAGACGAGACCGTTCTCGACGCCGGCTGTGGAACGGGGCGGCTGACCGCCGACCTGCTGCAAGCCCTGCCCCGCGGACGGGTTGTAGGAGTTGATCTCTCGCAGAACATGCTGAACTCTGCGCGCGAGCACTTGAGCGCAGATTTCGCCACGCGGCTGAACCTGGTGGTTTGCGATCTGCTGCACCTGCCGCTGAGCCGCGTCTTCGACGTCGTCGTGAGCACCGCGGCCTTCCACTGGGTGCTCGATCATAACCTCCTGTTCCGGAACCTGCATGACGTCCTGCGCGGTGGCGGTTGGCTGGAAGCGCAATGCGGAGGCGGTCCGAACCTTGCGCGCCTCCGGGAGCGTGCCCGCGCTCTTGCCGCAACCCCGAAGTTCGCCCGCTACTTTGCCGGCTTTCGCGAGCCCTGGCTTTATGAAAATGCCGAAGGAGCCGCGGCGACGTTGCGGCGCGCCGGATTCGTGGATGTGGAAACGTCGGTTGAGCCCGCTCCCACGGTCTTAGACAGCGCCGCGCACTACAACGAATTCGTGCGCAATATCGTTCTGCGGCGTCACCTCGAAAATATTCCCACCGAGGCGGAACGCGCCGAGTTCATGGATCGTCTCACGCAGCAAGCCGCGGCAGACGATCCGCCCTTCCTGCTGGACTACTGGCGCCTGAACCTGCGGGGCCGGGCGCAATGAGATCAACCTCGGCCTCCGTCCGTCACTCGACAGACTGGCCGATCCACTGCAGATACGAGGAGCTGCCGTCCTCAATCACTAGGACCACGCACTCCGGCAGATCATACGAATGGAGCTGGCGAATGGCATCGCGAACCGCGGGAAGCCGGGCAAGAGTGGTCTTGATCAGCAGCAACCATTCCGCGCTCGATTCCATCTTTCCTTGCCACCGGTAAACTGATTCGACCTGGGGAACGATGTTGACGCACGCTGCCAGCCCATGTTGGACGAGATGTCGGGCGATTTTGCGGGCCTCATCCTGAGATCCCGCGGTGGAGAGGACGATTCGCTTATCAGTCATATAAAATCAGCCTTCAGTTCTGAGCCGCCAGCTTTCCGCTGCAACGCTCCGATGCCATTGTGAGAGGGTCGAGTATGCCGACGCAAATCAAATTTGGCACCTCCGGATGGCGCGCCGTCATGGCGGAGGAATTTACCTTCGCCAACGTACGCCGCGCAGTCACCGGAATCGCGCGTTATGTGGCTTCGCAGAAGCCGGAAGGAGCGCGGGTAATTGTGGGCCGTGATCCCAGATTCCTCGGCGAGACGTTTTGCTCGATGGCGTCCGAAATTCTCTCGGCGCACCGGATCACTCCGCTGGTGGCCTCCGAGCCGGCGCCGACTCCCGCGCTGGCCTACGCCGTGATCCATCACCGGGCCGATGGGGTTATCAACTTCACGGCCTCACATAATCCCCCGGAATATAACGGAATCAAATTCTCCACTGCCGACGGCTGCCCCGCGCTCCCGGAAGTGACGAAGAAGATTGAGGCGGAGATCATAGCCGCCGACAGCGCTCGGTCGACCCTCCCGCCACAGGGCTCCGGCGCGCCCCAGTCGCTGGATCCCCGTCCCGATTATCTGACCCGCCTGCGGGAGACCATCGATCTGAACGCGATTCGCAAGGCGGGGCTGAGGGTGGTTTTTGATCCCATGTGGGGAGCCGCGCGCGGATACTCCGACGAACTGCTGCGCACCGCCGGAGTGCAGGTTGCTACCGTACACGATTCCCGCGATGTGCTGTTTGGCGGGCACGCTCCCGAACCCGACGATCACCTGCTGGAAACCTTGCGCCAGAAGATGCGGGAAACCGGAGCGCAGATCGGCATTGCCACCGACGGAGACGCCGACCGCTTTGGCATTGTCGACGCCGATGGAACCTTCCTGCAGCCTAATTACGTGATCGCATTGCTGTTCGACTATCTGGTCGAAAGCCGAGGCTGGAAGAATGGCGTTGCCAAATCTGTGGCCACCACCAACCTGATCAATGCTCTGGCTCACAAGCACGGGGTCGAGCTCCATGAGACCCCGGTGGGTTTCAAGTACATCGGCGAACTCATCATGCAGGACAAGATTGCAATCGGGGGAGAGGAGAGCGCAGGCCTGTCGATCCGCCATCACGTTCCGGAAAAGGATGGAGTGCTTGCGGGTTTGCTGTGCTGCGAAGCGGTGGCCAAGAGAGGGAAGTCGCTGCGCGAGCAACTGGCCGCCATCAGTAACCAGGTTGGTTCATTCTTTCCCCAGAGGGAGAACTTCCGATTGACTCCGGAGGTCAAGACGAAGTTCACTGAAAAGTTGAAGTCTGATCCGCATGAATTTTGCGGCCAGGGAGTCAGCGAGGTAGTTCGTAAAGATGGACTGAAGCTGGTGCTCAACGACGGGTCATGGGTCTGCTACCGGCTGTCCGGGACCGAACCCGTGGTGCGCGTGTACAGCGAGGCCCGGAGCCAACAGGGACTGGAGAAGCTGAGCGCAGCCGCGAAGAGCTGGATTTTTGAGTAGGGTCGGTTCAGTCAGTTTGCCGAAAGTGACCACACTGGGGTTCTCTGTGAAGCGCCTTTTAAGTATCGACCGCCTGCCGCGCATACGAGAAGGCGGGTTGCGCGCCATGGCTGAACGCGCGCCCCAGGCAGAAGCGCTCGCGGCTTCCTGGATTGAATGGGCGCGCCCGGCAGCCATGCGGGTCTACGCTTTGCGGCGCCGCCTGGCGACGGTTGCGGTCGCGGTTCTCGCCGTTTTCCTGTTTGTGCATGTTATGTTCGGCGCGAACGGCATGATCGTATACAGGCAGAAGCGCGCCGAATACGAGGCGCTGCACAAGCAGATCACGTGGGTGCAGCAGGAGAACGAGCGCTACACGCAACAGATTCAGGGGCTCAAGAGCGACCGGACTTCCATCGAAAAGGAAGCGCGCGAACAGCTGGGATATGCCAAGCCGGGAGAGTACGTTTATGTTGCGCCCTCGCCCGCCAAACCGGCGCCCGAGGCGAACCACTCCGCGAAAAAGTAGGGCTGGAGTTATCCGCCGCGCAAGCCGCTCGATCTTTGTCTCCCGCAGCTGACAAACGCTGGCATTCGTATGTGGTATATTGCGTCTGCTCCAGAACCTGAAGCCGGGATACTTTGCCCAGGAACACCAGCCTGATTCCCGGCCGAACGATGGTCCAGTTGCGGCGTGGGGCCGCAATTTGAAACTCGAAAAGGAGAACAACCGGTCATGAGAAAAGTGCTGCTGATTTGCCTCGCCATTTGCTTCGTGCTCGCAATTTCCGCAATGGCGTTCGACGACATGGGGAAGAGTGCAACCGTGAAGGGATGGGTTTCTGACGACAAGTGCGGCGCCAAAGGCGCGAACGCGAAGGCTGAAGCCTGCACCAAGAAGTGCCTGGAGAGCGGCGCCAAAATGGTGGTCGTCACCGACGGAGATCAGAAAGTGCTGATGGTAGATAACCCCGACTCGCTGAAAGGCCACGAAGGGCACCATGTCGCGGTGACGGGAACGGTGAAGGGTGATTCCATCCACGTCGACAGCGCCAAGATGCTGTGATCGAGTAGGAACGTGAAAGTCTCAAGGGCGGCCTTCGAAGCCGCCCTTTTTTTCGGTAGAGACGTAACTTGTTACCGTCTCTTATGACGGCATGTCGAATCGTGGAAAGAGAGACGTTGCAAGCAACGTCTCTACGATCAGCGTACGACGCCTTCCAGGGGCGAACTGGCTGTGGCGTAGAGCTTCCTGGGCATGCGTCCTGAGAGACACGCCTGGCGTCCCGCGAGAACTGCGTGTTTCATCGCCTCGGCCATCAAAACCGGATCCTGGGCGTTAGCGATTCCTGTATTCATCAGCACCGCGTCAGCCCCGAGTTCCATGGCGATGGCCGCATCCGAGGCCGTGCCCACTCCCGCATCGACGATCAAGGGAACCCCAGTGATCATTTCACGCAGGATGCGGATGTGCGCCTGGTTCTGGATGCCCATGCCGCTGCCGATGGGCGCCCCCAGAGGCATGATCGTGGCCGCGCCCGCATCGATCAGACGCTTGGCGAACACGATATCGTCAGAGGTGTAGGGCAGAACCGTGAAGCCCTCTTTCACCAGCACGCGGGTCGCTTCGAGTGTGGCCTGGACGTCGGGGTAAAGCGTGGCCTGGTCGCCGATAACCTCGAGCTTGACCCAGTCGGACAGCCCAACTTCGCGGCCCAGGCGCGCCGCCCGGATGGCTTCCTCCGCGGTGTAGCATCCGGCTGTGTTGGGAAGCAGGAAGTATTTCTTGTGATCGATGTAGTCAAGCAGCGATTCCTTGCTGCGATCGAGATTGACGCGGCGCACCGCCACCGTGACCATCTCGGCGCCGCTGGCCTCAAGGGCGCGCGCCATTTCCTGGAACGATTTGTATTTACCCGTGCCCACAATGAGCCGGGAGCGGAAGGAACGTCCGGCAATGATCAATGAATCCGACATGGGGATATTGTATTCTCAAACCACCGGGGAGACGAAGGTGCCGCGCCTCCTGGACAGCCGAGCGCGACTGTCCCCGCATGGCAATCGTTAGGAGACGCTCGCGGTTTCCGCCTGGGCGTAGAGGTCGTCGATCTGCTTGCGATAGCGTTCCTCGACCACACGGCGGCGGAGCTTGAGACTGGGCGTCAGCGCGCCGTTGTCGATCGTGAACTCGTCCGGGACCACGATAACGCGCTTCAGCTTTTCGAAGCGGGCCAGCTTCTGGTTGATCCCTTCCACGATTTCTGCGTACAGGTCCTGCACTTTCGGGTGTTCCACAAGTTCGGCGCGCGTGCCGCAGGAGATCCTATTCTCGCGGGCCCATTCCTCCAGGAGGACGAAGTTCGGAGAAATGATCACCGCGGGAAATTTTCGGCGGTCGCCGAGGAGGGCAGCGGCCCCGACCAGCGGATTGAGCTTCAGCGAGTTCTCGATGGGCTGGGGGGCAATGAATTTCCCGCCGGAAGTCTTGATCAGTTCTTTCTTGCGATCGGTCACCGAAAGATATCCATCGGCGTCGATATTGCCGATGTCCCCGGTCTTGAACCAGCCGTTATCGAATGCCGCTCTGGTTTCTTCGGGGCGGTTCCAATAGCCTTTGAAGATCGAGGGGCCGCGCACCAGGATTTCGCCGTCCTCGGCGATTCGGACTTCTATGTTGGGCAGAGTCTTTCCCACGGTTCCGATGCGGTGATGGAGGGGAGTATTCAGCGCGATCACGGGAGACGTTTCCGTCAGTCCGTAACCTTCGTGAATGCGGATGCCAACGGCTGCGTACCATTCCGCGAGTTCGCGGCCGAGCGGCGCGCCTCCGGAAATGAAGACCTGGACTCGACCTCCCATAGCTTCGCGAATCCTGGAAAAGACAAGTTTGTTGGCGAGCCTCCAACTAGCGTTAGCGGGAGTTTTTCCTGCCAGAATCGCGGGCTTGTGCCGGCGGCCGACATTGATAGCCCAGTTGAAAATGGCGCGCCTGGGGAAGCCTTTGGCCTTCAATGCGGCTTGGGCGTAGATCTTTTCGTAGACCCGAGGTACGGCGACGAAGATCGACGGCCTGACTTCCTGTAGTGTCTGGGGCAGGTCCTGGATGAAAGGGCAGTAGGCGAGGGTCACGCCGTGATAGAACATCGCAAAATCCACGTGCCGCGCTGTGATGTGGCACAACGGCAGGAAGGAAACGCTGACCATTCCGGGACGCATGTCGAATCCGAGCAGGGAGCACTCGATATTCGACGCGATGTTGCCATGGGTCAGCATTGCTCCTTTGGACGTGCCCGTGGTGCCGGAGGTGTACACGATGGTCGCCAGGTCGTCGGGCGCAGTGGAGCGAGCACGGGCTTCGTGCTCTGCTCCCAGGGTGGAGGGGCCGTCGCGGGTAATCTGGCCCATGGTCACGCATTGCCCGGCGAAGACGGCCAGATCACCGGTGAATTCGAGCGTATCCATCACGATCAGTCTTTCGATTTGCGTCTGGCGAAGGATCGACAGAACTTTGTGCAACTGCTGGTCGGAAGAGACGAAGATGACGCGGCATCCGGAGTCGGCCAGGGCGAATGCGGTCTGCTCGGCAGTCAAGGTGGTGTAGAGCGGCACAGTGACGGCTTTGAGCAGAAGGATGGCCATGTCGGCGGTGGACCACTCCGGGCGATTTTCGCTGAGAATGGCGACCCGATCGCCCGGCCTGATCCCGAGAGCATGAAGCGCGTGAGCCGTGCGGATGACGTTTTGTCCAAACTCGCGAGCCGAGATGGGCAGCCATTTTCCGGCCTCGCGGTGGAGGGTGACGCGCTCGAGATTGCGCTCGAGGGTGGCGAAGAAGATGTCGTTCAGAGTCGCGATGCTCATGGAGTGACGCTTCCTGGACGAGCCCAATTGATTTGAAATGTACTGTCTTTGCGCCCGGTTGAGCAACGTGAAAGGTGCGTTGGGAGGTGCCGAGTTGCATTCTCATTTTACCGCAAGGGCGCGTTCGGAGTATGCTTTCGAAACACTCCTGTGGGAGGAGTTCAAATGAAAATAGAGTACTCGGGCCTGCTGGCGGCCGGCTTGCTGCTGGCGGGTTTACTCGCAATGACGCCCCCTGCGTCTGCCCAAACCAATAAGGAGGGTTCGAGCATGCCGAAAGTCGGCGACACCGCTCCGGACTTCACACTGAAGTATTTCGACGGCACCGACCTGAAAGACGTGAAGCTGAGCGACTACCGGGGCAAGAAGAACGTCGTACTGGCGTTTTACATTTTCGCCTTTACCGGTGGTTGAACGCAGCAAATGAAAAACTTCCAGCAGAATTTGAAAACGCTGGAAGCAGCCGACACCCAGGTCCTGGGTGTGAGCATGGATAGCGCCTTCGCCAACAAAGCTTTCGCCGACCAGATCGGAGTTACGTTCCCCCTGCTGAGCGATTGGGGCGGCAAAGTCACCCACGAGTACGGAATTTACAAAAACGAATACCAGGCTCCCCGTCGCGTGAACTTCCTGATCGGGAAGGATGGAAAGATCATGGAAGAACAGGTGGACAAGGACGCGATCGATCCCAAGAAGATTGTGGATGCGTGTGCGCGGCCGAAGATGAAGGGGTGAGCCTCTGAATAGGTTTAGACTGGAAATTTGTAGAGACTAGTGAGGTCAAAGTTCCCACCCTGTCTCCGCGAAAGGCGCGGAGACAAGGGTGGGGCACCCTTTTGGTTCCTCTCTCATTTCAGCTTGGACAACATTGACGGTGGCGCATGGCGGTTGATAGGGTTCGCATGTGATGTGGTGCGGACCGACAGAGTGCTAATTACCACGCCGGGAGCGAAAACTCTCCCGGCGTAGTCTTTTGTGGGATCAAACAGGCGCGTGCATGAGCGAGAAGCGACCCAATATCAACTGGCTGGATATTCTGTGGCTGCTTTTTCTTCTGGGTTTGGCCTTAATTCCGCCCGTGAAGGAGATCCACAAGCAACTGCTGTTGCTTGCCTTCGGAGTCGCGCAGTTGCTGGAAGGCTGGGTCATTGCGCAGGTGCCGAAGCGCGGCGCGGTATATGTCGTGCTGATCAAGATCGGCTTATCGGCGCTGCTGATCAATCACACCGGGGAATTATCGATCAACAGCAGCTACTGGCCAATCTACTTCCTGCCGATCGTGACCGCGGCAGAATACTTCAGCCCCTGGGGGACGCTGATCTGGACCACGCTGGCTTCGGCCACGTACTGGGCTTACCTGTTTGATCCCGAGATTCGCCAGTATGAGATCTCGGTGGAAAGTTATTGGCTGCTGGCGATCCGAATTCTCTTCTTTTACCTTGCCGGTATGCTGGTCAATCGTTTTGCGCTGGAGATCCGGCGGCAAACGCAGAGGTATCAGGATCTGGCGGCGACGCTGGCGGAGACGAATCGGCGTCTGGAGCAGGCGCAGGCGGATGCGCGGCGGTCCGAGCGTCTGGCAGCCTTGGGGCAGCTTTCGGCCGGGCTGGCGCACGAGATTCGCAATCCGCTGGGAGTCATCAAAGGATCGGCCGAGATGCTGAGCCAGAAACTGGCGGAGTCAAATCCTCTCGCCACCGAACTGGCGGGATACATTTCGACAGAAACCAACCGGCTGAGCGCGCTGGTAACGAGGTTCCTCGATTTCGCCCGGCCGCTGCATGCCGACCTGGCGCCTCGAGAGATTACGGCGGTGCTGGATCGCGCCTTGAATGACGTGGCGCAGTTCTGGAAGGGAAGTCCGGTGCGGGTGGAGAAGCAATATCAGGCTGGAGTTCCGGCCGTGCCCATCGACGAGGGGCTGTGCGAGCAGGCGTTGGTCAACATCATTCAGAATGGATACGATGCTATGAGTGCGAGCGGCGGGATCATGCGAGTCAGCGTGGCGCGCTCGCGGCGCAATACCCGGGAGGGAAGCGTTGACGGGGTGGAGATACGCATCGCAGATTCCGGTCCGGGGATTCCGCCGGAGTTGCGGGAGCAGATCTTCAATCCCTTCGTGACCACGAAGAAGTCCGGAGTGGGGTTGGGGCTGTCGATCGTTTCCAAGATTATCGATGGTCATCATGGAACGATCCGCGTTGAAAGCTCGGACCTGCGCAGCGACGATGGAGCGCAAGGGCCGGGTGCGTGTTTTGTGATATTCCTGCCCGCCGCCAGCGAGACCAATGCGGAGGCAGATCGCGCTCACCTGGTGATCTCGTGAAAGAAAACCTGCAGCAGACGAAGCAAACTTTGGGCAGCATTCTGGTGGTGGAAGACGAGGCGAAGATGCGCCGGTTGCTCGAATTGAACCTGGCGGACGAAGGCTTCGCCGTCCTTGCCGCCGAGGACGCCGAGACTGGACTCAAACTGCTGCGGGAGAATCCGATTGATCTGGTGGTGACCGACTTGAAGCTGCCGGGCATGAACGGGCTCGAGTTTCTGCAGACGGTCAAGCGCCAGAATGCCGCCTTGCCGGTGGTGGTCATGACCGCTTTCGGGAGCGTGGAAACGGCGGTGGAGGCGATGAAGGCGGGCGCCAGCGATTATGTCCTGAAGCCGTTTTCCCTGGCCGAAATGCGGATGGTGATCCACAAGGAACTGGATGTCCGCAACCTGCGGGAAGAGAACCGGTCGTTGCGCGAAGCGCTGGGGAAGCGGTACTCGCATCCCAATATCGTGGCCCGCAGCCCGAAGATGCAGGAGGTGCTGGCCACGGTCGAACGCGTAGCGCCGACCAATGCCACGGTGCTGCTTGGGGGCGAGAGCGGCGTGGGCAAGGACCTGATTGCGCGGGCCATTCACGAAAAGTCGCGGCGCGCTTCCGGACCATTTCTGAAGATCAACAGTACAGCCATCCCGGAGAACCTGCTCGAGAGCGAACTGTTCGGCTTCGAGAGAGGTGCGTTTACCGGGGCTGTGGCAAGCAAACCGGGCAAGTTCGAATTGGCCGACAAGGGCACGCTGTTTCTGGATGAGATCGGCGACGTTCCCCAGGCCACGCAAGTGAAGCTCCTGCGGGTTCTGCAGGAGCGCGAATTCGAACGGCTGGGCGGAACCAAGACAGTGAAAGTGGATGTCCGGCTGATTGCGGCGACGAACAAGGATCTCCGCGAAGCGCTGGAGCAGGGGACGTTCCGCGAGGATTTGTATTACCGCCTCAATGTTGTGCCGATTGATATTGCGCCCTTAAGAGAGCGCCGGGAAGACATTCCGGACCTGGTGAATCTGTTCATCTCGCGCTGCGATGCGGCCGGCAGCGGCGCCATCGAGGGTATTACCCCGCAGGCGCTGCAGATCCTGGTGAATTACCACTGGCCGGGGAATGTGCGGGAGTTGCAGAACATCGTGGAGCGAGCCTGTGCGCTGGCCAAGGGCCCGCTACTGGGACCGGAGGATATTCACCTTGATATCCGGCCCACCAAGGCCGCCGCCGAAGGAGGCGGATTTCTTCCGGATGGCATGACCCTCGAGCAGTGGGAGGACGAGATGGTGCAGGAGGCATTGCGGCGAGCGCATGGGAATAAGAGCCAGGCGGCCCGCTTGCTGGGACTTTCGCGAAACGCGTTGCGCTACCGGCTTTCGAAAATCGGAATCGCGGATGATGCGGACAAAGCTGAATGAACTTCCCGGCGCACAGGAGCCGCGGAATCCGCAGGGGATGAGTGGAATCACGCCATGACACTGGTTGGGAATGTTCGCATTCTTGTTCTCGCCGGGCTGTGGGCAGGGATGCCGGGGATAATCTCTGCGCAGACTCTCGCCCAGAGACTCGGATATCCTTCGGAGACAAAGCTCATCATCGTGCATGCGGACGACCTGGGCGAAACCCACGCTGTCAATGCCGCGGCGACCAAGGCTCTGCAGAGCGGAGCGGTCAATTCCGCCAGCCTGATGGTGCCTTGCCCCTGGTTTGCGGAGATTGCCGACTACGCCAAGTCGCATCCGGAAGCAGACTTCGGGCTGCACCTCACGTTAACCAGTGAACGCGTCTACTACCGCTGGGGTCCGGTTGCGCCGAACGATAAGGTGCCGAGCCTGGTGGATGCCAATGGATACCTGCATCACGACTGGGAAGCTCATCCGCAGATCAATCCCCAGGAGGTGGAGATCGAGCTCCGCGCCCAGATCGAGCGGGCGCTGCGAATGGGAGTTCAGCCGACGCATCTGGATTCGCACCAATACCGGCTCATCATGAACGGCAAGGAATTGTTCGATGTGATGCTGCGGGTAGCGCATGACTATAAGTTGCCGGTGTTCGTGAATCGGGACTGGTTCGCGAAGTATTCCTACCTGGCATCGAGCCTGGGCCCGCAGGACATCGTGCTGGACCATACGGTTACCATTGAGCCCGACGTGCCACCGGAGAAATGGGCGGAGTTCTATCTCACCGCGTTGCGGAACCTGCAGCCGGGGGTAACGGAATTTGTGATTCATCCGGGATTCGACGATGAGGAGTTGCGCGCTGCCACGCGCGAGCGTTCCACCTGGGGAGCGGCATGGAGGCAGCGGGACTACGATTTCTTCCAGAGCCAGCAGTTCCGGGACATGCTGGCGCAGCAAAACATCAAGCTGATCACCTGGCGGGAGCTGGTTCGCCTGGCGCAAAGAAAATGACGTTTGCCGCTACTGAGACTTCAGCAGCATGCAGGTGACGTCGTCGTGCTGCGGAGTGTTGCCAACGAACAGATCCAGTTCGGCCATGAGACGCTTGAGGAGTTCGGCGGGAGAGAGGGACTTCGCCGCTTCCAGTGCGGTCAGCAAACGCCCCTCGCCGTAGTCGTCCTGCCGGGCGTTTTCGGCTTCCACTAATCCGTCGGTGAAAATGATCAGCCAGTCGCCGGGGGACAGGGTGACGGTTCCCGCCTGATATTTCACCTCCGGCATGATTCCAAAAGGAAGGCCGCCGGCGTCGAGGCGCTCGATTTGCCCGGCGGCGCGGCGCAGGATGGGATTGTTATGGCCGGCGTTGATGTAATCGAGGCGGCGGCTTTCGGGATCGTATTCGGCAAGAAACGCAGTGGTGAAACGCAATCCGCCCTGGCTGTTCGTGCACGCATAGCGATTCATGTTGGCGGCTAGTTCGGGCAGGGCAACCTGCGCGGTCGAGAGCGTCTTCAGGCTGGCTTGAAAGGTGGCCATGAGCAGTGCGGCAGGAATGCTCTTGCCGGCGACATCGGCGACGGCAAGCACGACGCGGTCTTCCTCGCGCGTCTTTCCGGGACGGGGGAAGACGTCATAATAGTCCCCGGCCACGGTATTGGCGGGACGGGTTGCGTAGGCGATGGCCAGGCTGGGAATCTGCGGGGGAGCGCCGGGCAGAAGCCAGGTCTGGATCTCGCGCGCGATCTGCAAGTCGCGTTTCATTACCACACGATCCGCAATCTCAAGAATCAGCAGCAGCAGCAGAACGAGGGCAGCCCAGAAATGCAGGTCGATCTCGAACGCGAATTGTTTCCCCTCCGCTCCCGTATATTTCATTCCAGCCCGCGGGAATACCAGCAGCACCAGCGCCAACAGCAGCACGACGCGCCGCGCGGGAGAGAGTTTCTCGAACACCGCCCAGAAGAATTCCTTGACTACATGGAGATGGCGGCCGCGATTGGTCAACCCTTCGGGAGTTCTGGCGGCGACGTCTTTGGAGTAGAGACGATAGCTGGCGCGGGCTTCGGACTCAAACTGCGACCAGAGTTGGCTGATCTCCAGCCCTTCGGTTACCCGGCGCCAGAAATTTTGAATGCGTACTCCAAGGGGAAGGGGCGGCGCGGATGCTTGTCCGATCGGCGGAGGAGCGGTGGCCATGACGTGTAAGGTGAGATTATAGAGGAAGGGTCTGGGAAATTTGGTAATTTGGTAATTTCGTAATTGGGTAATTGGATCGGAGCGGCATGCTTGCGTCAGGTCGCGGAAAATAGAATGAATTCCCGAATTACTTTCCAATGATTCAATTACTCAATTACTCAATTTCCCAATTATTCAATCTTGCGATGACTCGCTTCCGCTGAACAGGTTCAGCTGCTGCTCGAAGGCCTGCACCGGCCAGCTGGTGGCGAATGCGGAGCGGTTGGGGCGATGGGCGCGGGTAAGTTTGTATTTCTCGCGCAAGCGCGCGATGAGCTGCGACAGGCGCTTGCCATAGGCGGGCGGAAGGAAAGCGCGATCCTGATAGCGATTGCGATAGCTCTCGGCCAGATGCGGGAAATGCTCTTGCAGGAAGGGAAGAAAAACTGCGGCAGAGCACGGCTTGAGAAACAGGGGATTGGCAAAGACATAGTCGGCGCCGGCTTCGGCGGCGGCCCGGACTAAGTCCTCCAAATCCAGCGGCGAGTCGGTGATGCCGGGAATGACCGGCGAACAGCTGATTCCAACTCGCAGGCCGGCATGGGCCAGGGCACGCACCGCGTCCATCCGCAGGTCGGGACGCGGCGCCCTGGGCTCCAGAATGCGCGCCAGGTCCGCGTCCAGCGTGGTGACGGTGATGTGGACGGAAAGCCGGTTCGACTGGGCAACCGTTTTCAGAAGGTCGAGGTCGCGGAAGATCAGGTTGGACTTGCTGACGATGCCCAACTCATAGCCGCGATGACTGGCAAATTCTTCCAGAATGCCGCGCGTGACCTCATAGCGGCGTTCCGCGGGCTGGTAGGGATCGGTGGCGGTGCCGAGCGCTATCGATTCGCCTTTCTTGACGCGCCGCAGTTCATGGCGCAACAAGTCTGCCGCATGCTGTTTCACGTAGATCTTCTGCTCGAATTCCATGCCGTCGCGCATTTCCATGAACTCGTGCGTGTAGCGCGCGTAGCAGTAGCGGCAGGCGAATTCGCAGCCGCGGTAGGGATTGATGGTCCAGGTGAAGGGCATAGCGCGATTGCTGACGCATCGGTTCAGTAAAGACTTCGAAGGCAGGGTGAAATACTCGACATTGTGGCCCTCCCGTATGGATTGGCCCTGGGCGGCGAGGCGGGCGATACCGACCAGGCGGGGTTGCTCGGGGCGGGGAAGCAAAGGAAGGGAAGCCATGGCAGATTCGCCTTTTGTTCGCCTAGATTATATCTTGAATGCAGGCGTGTCAAGCGGGACGACTGGGTAATATCCATGGGGGAAAAAAGACTCGGCTGCCACTCGCCCCGAGTTCCGTTCCCGCATCTTGTGCCTGATTTCGACCCGGCGGGAACACGGGCTCCCCCTCAATTGGCGATAAATCCCAATTCCCCTTGCTCGCTCACTCGCACGCACGAATGAACCCCACGCGCGGGCGGGCGCAGCGAATAACTCAAAGTCAGGGGACCCGGGCGGGAGCAGTGGGTGGAGGTAGCCGAATTTTTCCCGATAGATACTACCCCGTCAAAATAGGGCATCGAGCGACATAAGGATGCGATTAGATGAAACAAGCGGGATTTATGCCGTAGCGGAAGTAGCGATGCTGCCTCTGAGGGCGCGCCAGCGCTGCTCCTGGATGGCGATGGTTACGGCGTACACACCCACGATGACCGCCGGAATGACCACGAACCGATGATGCGGTGCCAGGTACCACACGGCCGTCACCAAGGCCGTGCGCGCTACGGGGTGAAAGATACCCACCCAATGCTGAATGACCCAGGAGTGCGGCACCCACATCAGCCCGGCTAGGATCCCGACCGTCAGCGGCAACGACGTGTAGTCGACGCGGAAAAACGGGATGGCGATCGCGTAGACCAGCAACGCCATCGAAACGCAGTGGAAGAACAGGCTGTCGAAGACGTTCTCGGTTTGTCCTTGTCCAGGAGGTTTTCGCCAGTGAAGCGTGAGAGCATGATGCCGAGATAGGCGATGAAGCCAGCGCCGATGAATACCGACCATACCGCCAGGATGGGTGGCAGGAAGGCTCCTGCAACGCCGATCAGCGTCCACCCGGCCAGCCCGGCTAGAGGCATAGCGAGGCCCCGGCGGCGGGCATATTCTGCTCGTTGTTCCTCAAGGGAGCGGAGAACCTGCGGCTGAGGGCCAGACATTGGCATCCTCCGGTTTACTGATGTCGAAAGGGAAGGGTAGCATACAAGCCCGTGTTCAGCGGTGTAACATCGCGGCGCCGGTTGGGCAGGCTGCGGAGAAGTATTTTATTTTCGCGAAATGCGATTCCTAAAATCGGCTTCCTAACATAACAAAACACCGATTGAGTAAGTGCAGGGGATGGCCGTCAGGGCTTTGCGGGCAGCGGTTGCCAGAGCTCAATCTTATTCCCATCCAGATCATAGATCCAGGCAAAGCGACCGTAGGATTCATCCATTCGCTTGGCGTCAATCTTTACTCCCTCTTGTTTTAGGCGGTCGAGCAGAACATCCAGATCGTCCACAATGTAGTTGATCATGAAGGGTGCGTGGCTGGGATCGAAATAGTTGGAGGAGGCGGGAAAGACAGTCCAAACGGTAACGTGTTCCTTTTGTGGGTCGTCGTGTTCGCGCCACGGAAGCATCACGCCCTGGCCTTGGTCGGCGAGTCCAAGATGCTTGGAATACCATTCGCGCATCTGATCACGATTCGCAGATTTGAAGAAGACGCCGCCGATTCCAAGGATGCGCCCGCGCCGCTCCGTTTTGACAGGCGGCTTCGACTTTTCAGGTTGCTGAGATTTCACTTCCTGTCCTCCTGTTTGGCGGGCCGAGACTAGCAACAGCGCCGCGAGAGCAATTGTGGTCCAAGGGATTGCCGGCATGCGCGGGATTATACAAGTTGAGATTCGAATGGAGGGAGCATTTCGCTTGCGGTTCGCGCTATTTCTGGAGTGAATAGGCCGGGAGGGTCCTTCAACAGAGGTTTCTGGGCAGGGGTTTCGTAGCGTCCTGGATTGGGCGGCTAGGCTGGGCGTCGTGCTCCTACCGTGGCGGGGGTTGTATCGGCTACCAAGATCGAGGCGTTCGTGGTTCCCACGTCTGGCAACTTCGGCCAGACGTGGGGCACCCCCTGACGTAGAACACCCCTGCCGTAGAACACCCCTGCCGTAGAACACCCCTGACGTAGAACACCCCTGACGTAGAACACCCCCTGACGTGCGACTCCACCTACTTGGGTAACGTTCTCGTCCTTGGTCATGGACGGCCTTTCAGGCGTTCGAGGCGGAGTACGACAGCTCTACGAAGCCGTTCTTGTAGGCCACTACGTTCTTCAGGTTCCACCTCTGTTCGGGAAGGGTGCTACCGAACAGACGCAGTCCTTCTCCCAGCAGGACTGGCGCTATGGTCAACCGGATTTCGTCCACCAGGCCTCGTTCTAGAAAACGCTGGCACAACATGGCCCCGCCCACAAGCCAGATGTTGTGATATCTAGGAGCGAGTTTCTCGTCAACCAAGGTCTGGAGATCGCCGGCGTAGAACTCGACGCTCTTCCTCGCCGGCGGCCATTCCCTGCTACTCACTACTACTACCGGAGTATCGCCATAGGGCCAGCCCAGTTTCAGCGTGTGTTCGTAGGTGCGGGAGCCGAGCACATAGCAGTCGATCGCCTTCAGGAAGGTGGCGACTTCTTCTTCGGAAATAGAGGCCCCGGCCGGATACACGTTTCCTGGACTGTCCAGCCAGGAGACACTGGTGTCCTTTTTCGCGATGAAACCGTCGAGACTGGAAACTACGTGGAGGGTTACTGTTCGTACCTTCGCATTTTCTTGGCTTGGCGACATAGTTCTCCGCATAAGCGAGATCTAGACCCTTAGCGAGCCACGGAATCCCCTGGCGGCATAGTAGGATTCCGCACCATTGTGATAGACGAAAACAGTGTCGAAGCGGCGATCGCAAAAGAGGGCGCCTCCGAGTTTTCGGATAGCGGGCGGCGTTTTCACCCAGCTCGACGTTTTGCTATCGAAATTTCCGAGTCTCTGCAACTGCCGGTATTGCTCTTCGGTTAAAAGCTCGATGCCCATGGCCGAGGCCATATCCATCGCGTTGTCTTTTGGTTTGTTTTCTTTCCTGGACTGCAGCGCCTCGCGGTCGTAACAGAGACTTCTGCGGCCTTTTGGACTTTCCGCGGAACAGTCATGAAAGATGTATTCGCCCGTCTTTTTGTCCTGGCCCACAACATCCGGTTCACCGCCAGTTCTTTCCATTTCATGGAGCGACCATAGCTTTTCAGCACTGGCTTCCAGCTTCGCCTGGACGGCGGCCCATTCAAGACCTTGATGGCGGTTCATGTTGTTTTCAAAACGGGATTGCAATGTTCTGAGCAGTTGTTCACGTTGTTTGATTGAAAGGGTCACGTTAGCCATGTTTGTTATGCTGCCGATCTTTTGGAAAGAAGCCGCCGAACGATATGGCCTTTCCACATCCAGAGTCCGGAAAGAACCATTATAGGAACGAAGACGAAGCGAGTCGCTGGCGCGTAGTCAGGAATCTTGTCAAAAGGACTATAGATATACCCGATTATGGGGATAGCAAAGACGATGTGAATCCAGCGAAAGATCGACCGTGAGATAGTTTGGTTCATAACTTCCCCTCGATTTACGGTTTCTGCGCCGCCTGAGGCGGCCAATTGGGCGTTTCCACCCCGAACTGGGTGGCGTACTCCGCTGCCAGGCGCTGCCAGCCGCCGAACTGCATGGCATCGGGGCCGACGATGCGGCCGATAGGAGTGCCGGCGAGAAGGCGGTCAAGAACATCGAAACAGATGTGCCACCCGGCAGCACCCATGGCGACGTAGCGGCGACCGATGTTGGTCCACAGCGTCAGGCGTGTGCCGCCGCCCGAGGCTTCAAGTCCCCAGCGCATATCGTGGTTCCCCCAGTTGTACTCAAGGATCTTGGGAGCGTCGGCGCGCCTCACTGTGGTTTCGGAAACACTGGGAGTGGGCGCTCCCACCGCGGTGAGCCTGACCGTGGCTCCAGCCCTTGCCAGGCTGTCGTCGGCTTCAAAGGGCGCCCAGTGGCGCAGATGCGCCGGGTCGGTTATCGCCTGCCAGACCTTTTCCGGCGAGTGACGCAATTCGCGGACAAGAACGAGCGTCCACTGGTCTCCGTTCTTTTGTATCTCCGCCCCGCGGGCGGGACCTGGTGTGTAGTGCTCGCGATCGGTCACCTGCATCTCCTTATCGTTTCACGTTCGCGGTTTGAGCCGCGTCGTTCTCTGCTTTGTTTTTCTCTCCGTGGGCGCTGATGGATCCATACGGTCGAGATGGCGTTCGAGAGCATCCACGTGGGCGGACCAGAAGCGGCGGAACTGACCGAGCCAGGCATCGACCTGCTGAAACGGTTCGGGTTTCAGCCGGTAAAGCCGGCGCTGCGCGTCCACCGTGGATTCGACGAAACCGGCCTCGCGCAACACGCGCAAGTGCTTGGATACGGCCGGCTGCGACATACGAAGCTGGCGCTCGATCTCTCCTACCGATTGTTGGGACGAGAGCAGGAGGCCCAGGATGGCGCGGCGGTTGGGCTCGGCAATGATTTCGAAGGCAGACGGCACTCTGTTTCTATACTCTAATAGGCATATACGTGTCAAGGCATATATGAAGGCCAGCCGCAAAATTTAGGCGCACTCAAGCAGGCAATTGTGACTGCCGATGGAGAGGTGAGAGATCTTTTTCAGTCTTACCACAATTGGGTTGGCGGCAAGGGAGCGGGAGATCCTTCCTGATGGAGCGTCTCAAGCGGTCCTTAACCTGGGGATGGGCGTTGTTGCTAACGATGCTGTCCAGCGTGTGCCTGGCTCCCGCGCAGCGGGTGAAGGCCACAGGAGAGCGCCACATCATTAACCGGGTCAGGGTCATTTACCCTCCAATCGCGTTGCAGATGCGTCTTCAAGGGACCGTCAAGATATTGGCGACGGTCGCGCCGAGCGGGAAGGTTGTGAAGACCGAACTGATCGGCGGCAGCCCGGTCTTTGTGCCCTACGCGATGGATGCGGTTTCGCTGATGAACTGGGAAACTGCTCCGAAGCAAACGCAAGAAATGGTGGAAATCGAATTCAGTCCCCGGGAAGGGAAGTAAGCGAGCATTTCCCGGATTGAAGGCCAATGCCAGGGCTAGGCAAGCGGCTAGGGCTTCGCAGCCGAATTTTCTGCGGGCTTCTGGAAAAGCTTGGGATCAAGAGCGGGATTGACTTCGATCTTCTTGAACTCCGCGATGCTGCTTGGCTGGCCGTTCTGCTTGTTTTCGTGTTTATAGGGCATGGTGAGGCCGTCGGCGTTGCGCCAGTCCGCCAAATTGGTTTCACCGTCAAAAGGGCCCTGTTGGCCCATGCCTTTGTACTTTTCGCGCAGGATGTAGCCGGACTTGGGATCCACATACCAGCGAACCCAGGGCACGGCTCCGCCAATATCGACAATGGCGGCATCCACCTCGCCGATCTTTTCGGTGCCATTGGCGGCGAAGGTGAATGAAGGATCATCCGCGTGCTGCGCGAGGTAGACCAGGTCGTGGTGAAGCTGCGAGACCATCTCGGCCTTCTGCGCCGGAGGCATGTTTCGGGATCCCATTCCCGGGAGCGACATGAATGCCGCCTGGGGCGACGTCACAATGGTGAGCGTACCCTGCGGAATCTGCATCTCCACGTGCATGCTGTCGGGATATGCGATATAGACATCGACCGGGGCGGGCGGTCCACCGGAGTCACTTTCAGCGATATTTACGTGCATCGACTTGATCGCTTTCAGCTTAGGCAGGCCTCCCATGGCGGCGGCAACTTTGGCAACCAGCTCCTTGCCTTCCACATTAGAAGTGGTCGGCTTGCTTTCCTCTTTGACCTCGGCCGGCGGAGGAATGGTGATGTCAATTTCTTTCACGGCGCCGAGCGAGGAGAGCGGTTTATCAAACTCCTTGGTGTTGCCGACCACCAGGACGGCCAATTGATCCTTGTGCAGGTACTTGGCGGCCACGGCATTTACCTGGGCGGCAGTAACTTTCTTGATCTCCGCCTGGTACTTGTCGAGCCAGTCCGGGGGATATCCGTAGTACTCGTAGGTCATGCGCTCGACCAGGATCTTGTCGGGCGAATCGAGGCGGAAGATGAAAGCGTTGAGAATGGCATCCTTGGCGCGCTGGATTTCCTCTTCCGAGATAGGCTCTTTGGACAGATTGGCGATATCTTCGTCGACCGCTTTAACGGCTTCGATCGTACTCTGGCTCTTGGTGCCCATGGAGATTTGCAGGACCCCGGGATGGCCGAAGTTGGTTCCGATGCCACCACCAACGCCGTAAGCTAGGCCGCGCTTGGTGCGGATGTCGTTGAACAGGCGCGAGGAGAATCCTCCACCAAAGGCTTCATTGAAGACGCTGATGGCGTAGTAGTCAGGATTGTCGCGGGTGGTGCCGAGCGCGACCATCCGGATATTGCTCTGGTTAACATCCTCTTTCGGGACGAGGTAGTAGCCAGGCTTGGCCGGATTGTACTGGATATTGTTCTTCGGAAAGGCGGGTCCCTTGGGCCAGGAGTCGAACGCCGCTCGCAGCCGGGACTCCATGGCAGCAGAATCGAAGTCTCCGCTGATCCCCAGGATGATGTTATTGGGGTGAACGTATTTGTGGTGCCAATCGATGAGGTCCTGGCGAGTGACGGCGGCGACCGTGGCATATTCGGCGACGCGAGCGTAAGGATTGTCAGGACCGTAGGCCAGTTTCACCGCCTCGCGGTGAGCGATCTCTCCAATCTCATCATTGCGGCGTGAGATCGCATCCTGCATGGCCTTCTGGGCAATTTCGATCTTTTCGGCGCGGAACTCAGGGTTCTGCAGCACATCAACAAAAGCCTTGAATACGTCGTCCAGATCGCCCTTGAGGCAGGAAAAGCTGATGGTGGTGGAATCGGGACCGCCGCCGGTTTCCACTTTCGCGGCGCGCACTTCGAGAAAATCGTCCAACTGGTCTCCGGTTTGCGATTTCGTTCCGCCGGTGCGCCAGACTTCGCCGTAGATATCCACCAGCCCCGTCTTGCTTGCAAGTTCGTTCACTGATCCGCCGCGAATGCGCGCAGAGGCGTCAATCAGGGGCAATTCGTGATCTTCCTGCAGGAAAATCACCATGCCGTTGGAGAGTTCGATGCGTTTCGGCTGATGCGGCTGGAAAGCGGGGAGCTGCGGAACCGGGATCTGCTTCCAGTTCGTAGCTTGAGCAGCGGCGGGGGCAGCCGGAAAGGCAGCCGCAACGGCCAGCAATAGCACTGGAAATAGAAGTCTGTTTTTCATTGAGCGCCTCCCTGTTCGGACGCCGCTTGCCCGCCTCCGCCAGGCGCGCCTCCTGCGTTCTCGATCACGCCTACGGTGCGATTCGTATCTTTAAACACCTCATTGGCAATGCGGCGAATATCGGCTTTGGTCACCTGGTCGATGCGGTCAACGGAACGGAACAGTTCGCGCCAGTCGTTATACCGGGTCTGATAAATGGCGAGTTGAGTGGCGAGCCCCTGATTGTCAGCCAGCCCGCGGATGAGGTTGGCCTTGCTGCGCGTCTTGATCATCTTCAATTCGTCATCGCTGATGTCTTCCTTTTTCAACTTGTCAATTTCGGCGTGGATGGCCTCTCCCATTTCGTCCGGCTTGTGCCCGGGCAGCGGGACCGCGATGAAGGCGAACAGGTGCGGGTATTTAACGCCGGGGTAGCCGGTCAGCCCCTCGCAGAACGAGGCGATTTTCTTGTCGCGCACCAGGGAGCGGTATAGCCGCGAGGTCCGGCCCTCGGAAAGCAGGTCGCTGAGCGCATCGAATACGGCATCATCCTTGTCCCGATAATCGGGACGATGATAGCCCTCGAGATAAATGGGCTGGGAGGCCTCTTTGAGAACCACGCGGCGCTCGGAGTTCTGGGGAGGTTCCTGGGTTGTGGTCTCGTCAGGATCGGGGTGAGATGGCAGCCGCCCAAAATATTTTTGCAGGATGGGCAGCGCCTGGGCAGGCTTGATGTCGCCGGCCACGGCTACCACCATATTCGATGGCACGTAGTAACGATCAAAGAACTTCTGTGCGTCCGTAGCGGAGAAATGATTCAAGTCTGACATCCAGCCGACTGTAGGACGATGATAAGGGTGAGCCGCGAAAGCTTCCTGGGTGAACTGCTCCAACAGCCGTCCGAAGGGATTGCTCTCGGTTCGCATCCGGCGTTCTTCGATCACCACGTTGCGCTCCTTGTAGAACTCGCGCATTACGGGATGCAGGAAGCGCTCGGACTCCAGATAGGCCCACAGCTCCAGACGGTTCTCCGGCAGCGAGTAGTGATATTCCGTCATGTCGTAGCTGGTGGAGGCGTTCATGTCCTCGCCGCCGTTCTGCTCGATAATCTTGCCGAATTCATTGGGCACGACGTATTTGTCCGCTTCGGCAATGGCGTCCTTCCAGGCTTTCTCCAGCTGTTTGAGTTTTGAGTCATCGCGCCCCACCGTCTTATCCCGCTCGGTGATGTAGACAGCGTACGCGGCTTCCACTTTTTCGAGCGCTGGTTTCTCAGCGCCATAGTTCCTGGTGCCGATCTTGTCAGTGCCCTTGAATGCCATGTGCTCAAACATGTGGGCCAGTCCGGTGGCGCGCATAGGGTCCTGCGCGGAGCCGGCGTCTACCAGCGTGTAGAAGGAAAAGACGGGAGCTTCCGGACGCTCGCAGATGATCACGGTCAGGCCGTTGGCAAGCTTCTTCACGGTGACGCGCTTTTCAAACGAAGCCACGTCCTGGGCGAGGGAAATGGCTGCCAGAATCAGGGCGGCACAGGCGATTTTGAAACTATGGATCTTCATCGGGCCTCCGATGGGCTGGGCGACTCTTTCAGAGAACGCATAAGTTGGACGGACGAGCGGGGCAGAAGTTTGAAAGTACGTGGATCGCAGGGAGGTTGTCAAACGGCAGCCCGGGCTTTGCGGGCGCGGGTTAGGAGCAACGCTGTATTTTGTCCCGCTGGCCCTTTCAGGCACAATGGCGGAACGGAGATCACGTGGCAGACGCGTCGGTGCTCGAAATCCAAGGCCGGGACCTGAAGCTGTCCAACCTGCAGAAGGTCCTCTATCCGGTAACAGGATTCACCAAAAAAGATGTGATCGACTACTACGTTCGGATCGGACCTGCCCTTTTGCCCCACATTGCGGGACGCGCGCTGACCCGCAAGCGATATCCGGATGGGGTCGATCAGGAGCCCTTCTTCGAGAAGAACGCGCCCATGCACAAGCCGGATTGGGTGAAGACCGCTCCCATCTGGAGTGAAGGAGGGCACCGGACGGTTCACTACATCCTGGCCAATGATCTGGCGACGCTTGTCTGGCTGGCCAATCTGGCTGCCATTGAACTGCACCCCTCCCTGGCGATGGCGAAAGACATCCAGTGCCCGACGGTGATGGTGTATGACCTGGATCCCGGGCCTCCGGCAAACATTGTGCAATGCTGCCAGGTGGCGATGTGGCTGCGGGAAATCTTTGAGCATCTGGGGCTGCAGAGTTTTCCGAAAACGTCGGGCTCGAAGGGACTGCAGCTTTACGTGCCGCTGAATACACCGACTACGTTCGAGGCCACAAAACTGTTCTCGCGGGCGCTGGCGCAGGTCCTGGAGCAGGATCATCCCGAGCACGTGGTTTCCGATATGAAGAAGAGCTTGCGGACCGGCAAGGTGTTTGTGGATTGGAGCCAGAATGACGAGCACAAGACAACGGTAGCCGTGTACTCGTTGAGAGCGCGCGAGCATCCCACGGTTTCCACGCCGGTGACATGGGATGAGGTAGAGCGCTGCCTGAAGAAGAAGGATTCCAAGCTGCTGGTCTTTGAGTCGTTTCAGACCATTGCGCGATTCGAGAAACTGGGCGATTTGTTTGAACCGGTGCTGAAGTTGAAACAAAAGCTGCCCGGCCTGCAAGCCGCGGCGGCACCGGGCCCTGGCGCGCGGAAGCCGATTGAACTGGCGGCGCGGGTGGAGGACGAGCAGCGGCCAAAGATGGCTGCGCGCGGCCGTGCCGGGAAGAAGGCTCCGGCGCGAAAAAAGCGGGGCAGGGTATAATCCCCTGCAATCCCAATTCCGAGCGTGACCCGGAAGATGGCGCAACTTTTCGCAGGAACATCCGGATGGGCTTACCCGACCTGGAGACCCGATTTCTATCCGGAAAAACTCGCCCAGAAAAAATTCCTGAACTACTACGCGAACCGGCTGAATACCGTGGAGGTGAACTTTACTTTCCGGCAGCTCGTCAAAGAGACGACGATTCAGAACTGGATGCAGGAATCCCCTGCGGAGTTCAAGTTCGGGATCAAGGCGCACCAGGTAATCACCCACATCAAGCGTCTGAAAGAGGTCCAGGATTTTGTGCCGCGTTTTCTTGCGACCATCGAGCCTCTGGCAGCCCGCGGAAAACTTGGGCCAGTATTATTCCAGCTCCCTCCGAATTTGAAGGCCGATCCCGCGCTGCTGAAAGATTTCCTCGCGGTACTTCCCCGTACCGTCCCGGCGTCGTTCGAGTTCCGTCATGCCTCCTGGTTCAGCGACGAGATTTGGGAGGCGCTCAAGGCCAGCAAGGCAGCCCTGTGCGTAGCAGAGACCGAAACCATGACTACTCCCGATGTGGCAACGGCGCCGTTTGTCTATTACCGTTTCCGCAAGCCAACCTATACCGGCGAGGAACGGGCCTCCATGATCGACCGGGTGCGGCAGCACTTGGCGGAGGGGCGTGACGTGTTCGCCTATTTCAAGCACGAGGAGACCGCGGCGGGCGCGCTGTATGCCGTGGACCTTCTGAAAGAAATAAGGACTTAGAAGCGAAATCCAGGCCGGGGCATCCCTTGCATCACTTTTCCGGGCGTCCGATAACGCGCATACTGGTCCTCTCAGTATGCCGTCGGAGACTAATGCACGCGTACTTGCGGATTTTCTCGACTACCTGCGCATCGAGAAAGGACTAGCCCGGCTTTCGATCGCCGCATACAGCACCGATATCGGCCAGTTTGCCGGGTTCCTGGAAAAAGGGAAGCGCGTTCTGCTAACGGCGCGGCGGAACGACGTACGGGATTTTCTGCAACAACTTTTCTCCCATCGGGTGGACGGGCGCAGCGTGGGGCGCAAGCTCTCGGCGCTGCGTCATCTTTACCGCTATCTTCTGCTCGACAAGCGCATTGAGCACGATCCGACGTTAAACATTGAATCCCCTCGGCAATGGAAAGTGCTGCCGAAATCCCTGGCGCGGGATGAGATCGAGGCCACATTAGCGGCTCCAGCGGCGTTGCAGGCCAAGTCGAAGAGTGCTTCCCCGCAGGGTTTCGCGATGGCCGCTCGCGATCGCGCCCTGCTCGAACTGCTGTACGCGGGTGCGCTGCGGGTCTCAGAGCTGGTTACCGCAAAACTCGACGACTTGAAGCTGGAGTCGGGCTACATGCTGGTCCGCGGCAAGGGAGACAAGGAACGCGTCGTGCCGCTGGGCAAGCCGGCGCAAGACGCGTTATCGGAATACCTTGCGACCGGGCGTCCAGAATTGGCGCGCCCCCGAGCCAGGAAGGCAGACGGGGGCACGACCGGAGGTTCTCCCCTGTTATTCATCGCTGGCGGTGGCCGCAAGTTGACGCGGCAGCGCGTGTGGCAGATCGTGGGAGCGGCCTCCGCGGTTTCGGGCCGGCGCGCCTCCCCGCACATGCTGCGGCATTCATGTGCCACGCACATGGTGGAAAATGGAGCCGATCTGCGCACCGTGCAGACGATCCTGGGGCACGCGGACATCTCTACAACGCAGGTGTATACCCATCTGGCCCTGGATCGATTGCGGAGTGTGTACCAGAAGCATCATCCGCGGGCGAAAGCGAGGTAGGGGAGTGCAGATTTCAGATTTCAGATTTCAGATTGAGATCGTTCTGTGTTCGAGATCAGCACGCGCTGCTCTTAAAATCTAAATTCTATAATCTGAAATCTGGAATCTTCCATCTGAGCCTGGCCATGTCACGACCGCACACCATCGTTGAAAAAGCTGTTGCGGATTTCCTGCGCCATCTCCGGGAACGGAACGCTTCCTCGCACACCATCAAGGCCTATACCGGGGATCTGGCGAACTTTGCGAAGTACGCGGGCGCGCGCGGCTGGAAGCAGATCGATCACATTGCCGTTCGCGGATTTCTTTCCCAGCTTTACGAAAAGGGATTGAGCAAGACTTCCGTTGCGCGTTCTTTGGCTGCGGTGCGCTCCTTGTACCGCTGGCTGGCGCGCGAAGGCGTTGTTGAACAAAATCCCGCAAAACTGGTGGCGACTCCCAAGTTGCCCCGGAAACTGCCGCGCGTGCCTACCATTGAGGAGATGAATTCGGTGCTTGACGGGCATATGCCCGAGGTTGCCGCCTTTCCGGAACGCGACCGCTTGATGCTTGAATTGCTGTATGGCTGCGGCATCCGCAATTCCGAGCTGACGGGAATCAATGTGGATGACATCCGGCTGAGCGCGGAAGCGATTCTGATCCGCGGCAAGGGGAAGAAGGAGCGCTACGTTCCTTTTGGAGATTCGGTGAAAAGCGCGCTAGCGGCCTACCTTCCCGCGCGCCAGGCAAGTTCAGCAGAGGCGGGCAAGAACGACCCGGCGCTGCTCATCAACCGCCGCGGAGGACGCCTCACGACCCGCAGCGTGGGCCGGATCATCAAGAAGATCGCGGTGGCCAAGGGACTCTCGCCCGACGTGCATCCGCACACGCTGCGCCATGCATTCGGCACGCACATGCTGGAGGAAGGCGCGGATTTGCGCGCGATTCAGGAACTGCTCGGCCACGAGCGTCTCGCCACTACCCAGCGCTATACTCAGCTTTCGATGAAGCATGTGCTGCAGGTCTACGATCAGACTCATCCCCGCGCCAAGTGAGCACATGCCATCAGAAGGCAGGAAGTGGGCCGGCGCGCGCAGGGCGGTATGACTCAGTCATTGTGAGCGCCTTCGCCATGCATCTGTCGCAACTCCTCCAAGAGCCTGATCAGCGATTCTTCGGCAATTGCTCCCACATACGCACGACGCGCGCTTTTAGTTCGGCCGTCAGCTTCTCATAAGCCTGTTCCGAAGCTGCCGACTCCGGCGGCGGAAGAATGGGATCTCCAATGGCGATCTCCAGCGGAGCAAACCGCTGAAAGGGCCGATTCCGGGGCCAGGCGTCGTAAAAGCCTTCGATAGCCACGGGCACGATTGGGACTTGCAGATGAATGGACAGGATCGCCGCGCCCTTCTTGAAGACCTTGGGGGTGCCATCGATCGAGCGCTCGCCCTCGGGGTAGAGGATCAGAACCAGCCCGTGCCGCAGTCCAAAGGCGCCGGCGCGCATGGCGGGAATGAGATTCGCATCGGGATCGACCACAACCGTTTTGATGGAGCGCGCCAGGCGGCGCATCAGACCCCTACCGAAAATATCGCTGGTGCCGACCGCGAAGAGCCGCCTGAAAAGGTCCCATGGAGTTACGCCCGCAAGAATCAGGGGATCGATATAGCTTTGGTGATTGGAGGAAAGAATATAGGCACCGTACTTTGGAAGTTTTTCCAGGCCGCTCATCCTGAGGCGGAAACGGTCCAAGGAGATCATCTGGATCACGCGGGAGACCAGGTACCAGAAGCCATCGTTGACGACGTTGGGATGGGCCAGGGCCAGCACGTCCGGATCGGTCACCTCCTCGCTCAAGATCGTTTTCCATCCCGCGTAGGTGGGGCGGGTTCCGGGCCCGCCGGCGCCGCTTGCCGAACTCTGCAGGACCGCATCGACCAGGTCGCGAACGGTATAAATCTCGACTAGTTGCGACTCTTCGAGATTGCCGCCGAGTTCCTCTTCCAGGCGGCTGAGCACTTCGACACGCTGCATAGAGTCGAGGCCCAGATCCAGTTCCAGGTTTAGCGTTGGCCGCATGATCTCTGGCGCGGAGCGGGACGCTTCACGAATAATTTTCAGCGCCCGCTGCACGTCGGGCTGCTCCAGCCATGCGGTTTCTTCCTGGGTCAAAGGCTTTTGCGCGGGCAGATCGGCGGCCTCGTCCACCTTCCTGGCTTGATTCGCCTTCACCCGCTTTTCAACTTCAAAACGCTTGATCTTGCGGGTGGTGGTGCGGGGCAGATCGTCCTGCCAGATTTCGTAGCTGCTGATCCGCTTGGTCGAAGCGAGCTTGGTCGAGAGCCCCTCAACGTCGTAGCGGATGACCTCTTTCGCGTTCACTACCTTGCGTTGGCGAAGGACGTCGAAGTTCGGGACGATGACGGCATGGAGCCGGTCTTCGCTCTCGCCGGGCTTGCCTTCGATCCCCATCACAGCGATTTCCTTGATGAAGGGAGACTTTAAGTAATGGGCCTCAATCTCCTCCGGGTACACGTTTTTGCCGTTGCTGAGAACGATGACTTCTTTCTTGCGGCCAGTGAGGAACAGGTGCCCCTTGGCGTCGAAATATCCCAGGTCGCCGGTCAGGAACCATCCGTCCCGGATGACCGCGGCCGTGGCGTCGGGACGGTTCCAATACGCCTTCATGACGACCGGCCCGCGCACGGCCACTTCGCCGGCGGCAGGTCCTTGCTCCTGCGGTTGCGGATCGATAATTTTGGCCTCAACGCCCTTCATGGCTTTCCCGACGGATCCGATTTGATTGTCACCCGGCGAATTGGCGAAGATAGCCGCAGTCGTTTCCGTGAGGCCGTAAGCCTGGAGCACGTCGATCCCGAGGTCATGAAAAGCGTGTGCCACGCCAGGATCGAAACGCGACCCTCCAGTAACCAGGTAACGCATCTTGGGGCCCAAGGTTTCATGCACTTTGCGGAACAGAATGGGTCCGGCGTTGATGCCGACCCTGCGCAGAGTACGATTCAGCACAACCATGGCCTTGAACGCTTTCTGAGTAAGGGCACCACGCTTGGCGATCTCCTGCGTAACCCGCTCATGGATCAAATAGAAGAATTGCGGCACCACCGCAAAAGCGGTGATGTTACGCTCGCTGAGGGCGCGTAGAAGTTCCGTGGTGTTGAGAGTCTCCAGGTAGACCACGCGCGATCCTTTGACCAGTGGCAGAAGAAGATTCGCCATCTGCGCCAGGACATGAAACAGCGGCAGGACGCCCAGCAGTGCGTCGTTGGGGCCAAGATCGACCCAGTTGAAGACGGCTTCCACCTCGCCCAGGAAATTGGCGTGGGTAAGCATGACGCCCTTGGGATCGGCAGTCGTGCCCGACGTGTAGAGCAGGGAAGCGAGATCATCATTGTTGGCTGCCGCAGGTTGGAAGCCGCCGGGGCCGGCGTCGAAGATTGCGGGCAAGGTGGCCAGCCATTTGTCTGCGGGCGGATTGCCCGTCAGGCGGTCGGGGTCGGTGAGAATAATCCCCAGGTTCAAGTCCGCGACGGCAGGTTGTGCGACCGGAACATGCTTGGCGTCGCAGAAGATCGCCACCGCTCCACTATCCTTCAGCAGCTTGGTGACCTGGTCTGAATGCAGGGCAGTGTCCAGCGGGACAACCACACAACCCGATGCAATCGTTCCCAGATAGGCAGCCACCCAGCGGGGATGGTTATCCGCAAGAATGGCCAACCGCGAGCCTGGTGGAAATTTCTTCTCGGTAATCCACCTGCCTACGGACTCGGCCATCCGGCGCAACTCCGCATACGTGCAGCTTTCGTTCTGATCGCGGCGTTGAAGTTCCAGGGCTACGTTGCCGGGCCAGCGCGCGGCGCAATCCACAAAGCGGTCGTAGAACGTGGGCATGGGTCGTGGGGAATATACACGAAAAGCGCCCGGCGACGCAGTGCTGCCAGACCGATCTCATTGCTTATGCGGGACCCCGCGGTTGCGGCCATTATACTTTGATGGCCAGCCACATTCTCCGCGGACTCTCGGTGCATCTAATATGCTAGGCTTCTAAAGACAGCATTTCGCGGAACTCTGCCATCTGAAGGATTTTCCGGCTTGATTAACACACTGCTAGGCAAGGTTTTCGGGACGAAGAACGAGCGCGTGATCAAGGCGCTGATGCCGAACGTGCGGGCGATCAATGCGCTTGAACCGGAGATCCAGAGGCTTACCGACGCCGAACTTCGCGACAAGACCCTCGAATTCCGCAAACGGATTCAAGAGCGGCTGAGCCGGTTCCGGGCTGGAAACGGCAACCTGCCCCAGGGCAACGGGGGGGAGGTCGCTGCGGAACAGGAAGATGATGTCGACCGTACCAAACGCCTCGAAAAAGAGGAATACGAGGCTTTACAGGAAGTGCTCCAGGAGATCCTGGTGGAAGCCTTTGCCGTGGTGCGGGAGGCTGGCCGCCGCGTCCTGAACATGAGGCATTTCGACGTGCAGTTGATCGGCGGCATGGTGCTGCACGACGGCAAGATCTCTGAAATGAAGACCGGCGAAGGCAAAACGCTGGTTGCGACCCTGCCGGTATATCTGAACGCACTCAGCGGGCGCGGCGTACACGTGGTGACGGTCAACGACTACCTCGCCAAACGCGACTCGGAGTGGATGGGCAAGCTGTACCGCTTCCTCGGACTGACGGTGGGTGTGATCGTTCATGACCTGGACGACGACGAGCGCCGGGCCGCCTACGCCGCGGATGTCACCTACGGCACGAATAACGAGTTCGGCTTCGATTATCTGCGCGACAACATGAAGTTCGACCTCCGGGATTGCGTGCAGCGCGGGCACAACTATGCCATCGTCGACGAAGTCGACTCCATTCTGATCGACGAAGCGCGGACCCCGCTGATCATTTCCGGCGCCAGCGAAGAGTCCACCGACAAGTACTACCGGGTCAACCGCATCATACCCAAGCTGGAGAAGGGCGAGGAGATCGAGGGTCCTCCAGGCGAACCGCCGCAGTACACGGGCGATTTCGTAATCGACGAGAAGCACCGCAATATCACAGTGACCGACGAGGGGTGGGAAAAAGTCGAACAGTTGCTGGGTATTGGAAATATTGCGGACCCAGAAAACTGGGGCTGGAAGCACCACGTCGAAACTGCGATCAAAGCGCATGCGCTCTACCGGCGCGATGTCGAGTATGTCGTCAAAGACGGCGAAGTAATCATCGTTGACGAGTTCACCGGCCGCATGATGCCGGGCCGGCGCTGGTCCGATGGTTTGCACCAGGCGGTGGAAGCCAAAGAAGGCGTCAAGATCGAGCGCGAGAACCAGACGCTGGCGACTATCACCTTCCAGAATTACTTCCGAATGTTCAAGAAACTGGCGGGCATGACGGGAACGGCAGAAACCGAGGCCGCCGAGTTTGAAAAGATCTACAAACTCGAAGTCGTGGTCATTCCCACTAACAAAGAAATGCGGCGCATCGAAAATCCCGACGTTGTTTACCGCACGGAGAAAGAGAAATACTTCGCGGCCGCCGACGAAATCCAGCAGCTAGCGACAAAAGGCCAGCCCGTACTGGTGGGCACGACATCGGTTGAGAAGTCCGAGCGCCTTTCCGATCTGCTGAAGAAAAAGGGGATCAAGCACGTAGTCCTCAATGCCAAGTTCCACGAGCGCGAAGCCGAGATTGTGGCCCAGGCCGGGCGCAAGGGCGCGGTCACCATTGCCACCAATATGGCCGGCCGCGGCACCGACATTCTGCTCGGCGGCAACCCTGAATTCCTGGCCAAGCAGGAAATGGTGAAGAAGGGAATTGCCCAGCAGCTGCGCGTGGCGCAGGGCAAGATCGAGGGCCCCCAAGAAGACGGGCAGACGTCCGTTTTCTACTACAACGGGAATGAATTCACGGTACCTACCGACAAGTGGATGGAAGCGTTCAACCGGTACAAGCAGCAGACCGACAAAGAGCACGACGACGTCATTGCGGTAGGCGGCTTGCACATCCTGGGGACGGAGCGGCACGAGTCGCGGCGCATCGATAACCAGCTGCGCGGCCGCGCTGGCCGCCAGGGCGACCCCGGTTCTTCCCGCTTCTATCTCGCCCTCGAAGATGACCTGATGCGCATCTTCGCGAAGGAATGGGTCTCGAATCTCCTGCAGCGGCTGGGCATGGAAGAAGGCGTACCGATCGAATCCAAGCTGATCACGCGCCGGATTGAAACTGCGCAGAAGGCAGTCGAAGGCCAGCATTTCGAATCCCGCAAACACCTGCTCGAATATGACGACGTCATGAACAAGCAGCGGGAGGCCGTCTACGGCTTGCGGCGGCGCTTGCTGGAGGGCATCGATCAAAAAGATCTGATTCTTGAAGATTACGTCTCGGCCATCCTGGCGGACCAGTTGGAGCAGTTTTGCCCCGTCAAAGCCCACGCTGACGATTGGAATATCAAAGGGCTGAAAGACGCGATCTTCACGCGTTTCGGCGTCGATATTATTGCCGAGGGAGTGAATCCTGAGACGCTGAACCGGCAGGAGTTCGGCGATGCGATCTTCGCGAAGCTCAAAGAGCGCTACGACTCGAAAGAGAAACTGATCGGGCCCGACGCCATGCGCCATCACGAGCGCATGATCATGCTTAGCGTCATCGACCAGCAGTGGAAAGATCATCTGCTCAGCATGGACCACCTCAAGGAGGGCATCGGCCTGCGAGGATACGGGCAGCATGATCCCCTGGTGGAGTACAAGAAAGAATCCTTCGAGATGTTCGAAGCGATGATGCAGCGATTCCAGGAAGACACGGTTCGTTATCTCTACCTGATGCAGATTCTGGAGCGTCCGCCTGCGGCTGCCCCGGCGGCGGACGAGTCTTCTCCCCACGCGTCGGAGGGTGGAGCGCCGGCGCAGGGCCACGGCAATGGGCGACGGCCTCCGCGAATGGTCTCGACTTCGGCCGATGACCTGGAAGAAGCTTTCATGCGCCGTAAGCGCCGGGAACTGGAGCAGGCCCGGATGGCTGGCGCAGGCGACGCCCAACCCGTGCAGCAAGTGGTTCGAGGCCAGGAGAAAGTTGGCCGCAACGATCCCTGCCCGTGCGGTTCGGGGAAGAAATACAAGAAGTGTCACGGCGCGTAGTGTGAAGAGCTGATGCGGGTGCCCCGCCCTTGCCGCGTTTTGTGCGACAGGGTGGGGCTTTTGACCTAGGAAAGAAAGTCAAATCCCCCATGCTCTCGCGCAAATCGCGACAAGGATCGGGCACCCCGGTTACCTTTTGAAAGTCATTTGTTGGGCGCGGCTTCCGGTCTTTTGCTTCCACTCGGCAAAGAGCGTCGCATAGTTTTTTGTGATGTAGTCTTCCGCTTTTACGCCCAGCTTTTTTGCGGTCCTATCAATCCAGCGTGGCGAGCCTTCGATCTCGCAGAAATTTCCAATCGGCGTTTCATCGACGACTACATTGCCTTTGCCGTCAGTCCATTCAGCACGAAATTTTTCATACCGGAAGGAGGGGGAATATCCCAGCGCGGCGAGAATGTCATGCATCGTGTTGCCATCGGCCACGGCAGTCTCCAGTTCCTCCCGGCTGCTGTGACGCTCGCGCCTGGAACCGCTCTTATGAGTCAGCTTCCACTGGGAGCCGTACTTGCGGAGCCTCAGCAGTTCCTTGCGGCCACGCAGAACGAACCCCGGCAGGTCATACAGCGTATTCATCTCGTGCGTGCGCCGCGTGACCAGCCGAAAACGGGCGAGACGCAGCTTACGAGCGAGCGCACGAAGGTTAGCTACCCGGAATTTGATTTCTACTTCCTGAGGCATGAAAACAGTTTATTACGGGAGGGATGCTCCGGCTGCAG
>DASREX010000035.1:0-4984 GCA_035651855.1 Candidatus Sulfotelmatobacter sp. | reverse complement strand
CAACGTCGCCTCATCTACACCGTGGCGGATGCGCAGCTTCCGTCCATCGCCCAGCAGCAACTCGATCCCGGTATCGGTCGCTCCCGCTTCCTCACTCACCAGGGCAAAGCTCGCCGGGTTCCGGTCGGCGCTTGGCCGGCGCAGCCCTCGCGCCTCCCGGCCCGCCTTCAGCTTGCGCTGCCACCAGTAGAACTGACTTTCCCGCAGCCGGCGCCGTCGGCAGAACTCCCGAATCGACATCCCGCTCCGCGCCGCCTCGCTGATCGTCCTCTGCCAATATCGTGCCTTCTCCGCATCACCCTTCCCGCTGCCGCTCATCTCGTACCTCCGCCTTGGAGCATCCATGCACGCACTGCACATGTCGTCTTGCCGATCAACGGTCAGGGCATTATCAGGCGGAGACTTAAACCACGGAAGGTGGGTTCACCGGACGGATACAGAGACCGCTAGCGCCTACCTGAAAGCGGCCGGGATTGAGGTGCGGTCGCCGGGCGGGTGGGGACGGCGGAAGGCTTCAAAACCGGCCATTGAGGTGACCACCGACTTTGGCGCGGAAAAGTCGGCCTCCGCGGCGTCCTCTGACCTTCATCCGCAAACATCCACCACCGACTCAACGTCCAAGACGAACCCGGCAAAACCGGCCATTCCGGTGACCGCCGGCTCCGGGTGCTCTCCTGGCAGTTCCACGCCCAGCGCTTCGGAACCCTACCGCGAGCTGATCGAACTAGCCCTTGCCCGCAGCCGCAACGCCATGGCCATCGGGCAGGACCTGGTCTCTCAGCACGGCTTCACCGGCGGCTATCAAAGCGTCAAGCGTTTCGTGCGCCGGCTGCGCGGCAAGCAGACGCCCGAAGCTCACCCAGTGATCGTCACCGCGCCGGGCGAGGAGGCTCAAGTTGATTACGGCCTGGGTCCGATGGTGCGCGATCCGCAGTCGGGCAAGTATCGGCGCACGCGCTTGTTCGTGATGACGCTGGGCTGCAGCCGCAAGGCCGTCCGCCTGCTCGTCTTCCGCTCCGACTCGCGCACCTGGGCCGAACTCCACGAAAAAGCCTTCCGCCGATTGGGCGGCGCTGTTCGTGTCGTGCTCCTCGACAACCTGCTCGAAGGCGTGCTGGTCCCGGACATCTACGACCCTACGCTTAATCCTCTCTACCGCGACGTGCTCGCTCATTATGGCGCCGTCGCCATGCCCTGCCGAGTCCAGCATCCGGATCGCAAGGGGAAAGTCGAGTCGGGCATCGGCCACGCGCAGCGCACGCCGCTCAAGGGCCTGCGCTTCGAGAGCCTGGAGGAAGCGCAGGCTTATCTCGATCGCTGGGAAGCGCATTGGGCCGACACCCGCATCCACGGCACCACCCAGCGGCAAGTCTCGGCCATGTTCGCCGAGGAAAAACCGGCGCTCGTGCCCCTGCCGCTCGAACCCTTCCGCTATTACCAGTACGGCCAGCGCACCGTGCATCTGGACGGCTGTGTGGAGGTCGAAGCCGCCTATTACGGCGCGCCGCCCGGCTGGATCGGCCGTCTGGTCAACGTGCAGTGGAACGACTTCTACGTGCGCCTGCTCGATCCTCGCACCGGCCAGCTGCTGCGCGAGCACCTCCGCCAGAAACGCGGCGGCTATCGCATCCAGCAGGAAGATTATCCGAAGCGCACCCCGCTCTCGACCCGGCAGTTGCTGGCGCGGGCCGAGCGCGCCGGCGCCCAGATCAGCGCCTTCTGCCGGGCGATTCACCATGAGCAAGGAGAACTGGGCGTGCGCCGCATGCTGGGTGTGCTCGCTCTGGCCAAAAAGTTCGGCCTCGCGGCCGTCGAGGAAGCCTGTGCGACGGCCCTCGAACTGGGCGTCCACGAATACCGCTTCGTGCGCCGCTACCTGGAGCGGCGCCCTCAGCTGCCCCTGACCTTGCAACAAGTCGATCCGCTCATCCGCGAACTGACGCACTACCGGGATCTCATCCAGCAGCGCCTGGAGGAACAGGAAAGGCAAGGCTGGCTCTTCGAAACCCACCCAGAAGCACCGCAGGCTTCGCAGGAGGCGCACTCGTGAAGAGGAGAATCTCTGGGGCTTCGCCCCAGACCCCAGGATTTATCGCTTTCCGGCCAGGATGGATCTGGACGGAGGGAGCGAGCCGTGCCCGCTCCCCACCCATCCCGGCCCCGGGGTCGGCGCTCGGGTCGCATCCCTGCGTCGCCCTATCCTCCGCCCCGGCCAGCGTGGAGTTTAGCTCAACTTCGAGAGAGGAGACGAAATGAATCTGGTCGAACTGAATCGTGCTTTACGGCAGTTACGGTTGGGCGGCATGGCCTCGGTGCTCGAAACCCGCCTGCGTCAGGCTCAGGCTGAACCGATGGCGCCTCTGGACCTGATCTCCTGCCTGGTCACCGACGAACTCACCCGCCGCGCCGACCGGCTCCTGGAGCGCCGGCGCAAGCAGGCCCAGTTCCGCGACCCGCTCAAGACCCTCCACAACTTCGACCTCACTTTCAACAAGAAAATGAATCGCAGTCTGGTCTTCGAGCTTGCCGCCGGCGCCTTCATCGCCCGGCATGAGGACGCGCTGTTTTTAGGTCCGCCCGGGACCGGTAAAAGTCACCTGGCCCAAGCCATCGGCCAAGCCGTCATCCAGCAGGGCTACCGCGTGCTTTACCGCGAAACCCCTACGCTGCTCGATGATCTGGCCGAAGCCGCCTTGGACGGCACACGCAAGGAATGCCTGGAATCGCTGGTCACGGTGCCGCTGCTTATCATCGATGATTTCGGCATGCGCAAAGCTGCCCCTGACGGCGGCCGAAGAGCTGCTGGAAATCATTATGCGCCGCTATGAGCGGACGAGCACGCTGGTCACTTCGAATCGGCCCGTCGAGGATTGGGGCAAGTTGCTGGGCGATGCCGCTGCCACCAGCGCCCTGCTCGACCGCCTCCTGCACCACGGTCACCTGCTCCAATGCGGCCCCAGAAGCTGGAGAACGAAAACGGGCTTGCCGGAAAAGGAGTCGGCAGGTTAAAACAGTTCAGTCCCGGACGCCGTCCATTGGCCGGTTTTGAAGTGACCACTGAGGGATATTGATGCTGGTATGTCTGAGGCTTCGCAACCTTCGGAGGACTGCCGTGCTCTCGAAATCTTGAAAACAGCGGCGCAAATGAACTAATCCTGGGCCGGTTGAATGCCGGCCCCAACCGGCCTTCCGCAAATTTGCGTTGGAAGATATAATATTCCGGTCGCGGCGAGGTATGAGCCACTTGCCAGGATAAAGCCGCTGCTGGAAAAGGAACGGGCTAATCCATCGGGACCGGACGTGGACCAGGATCTGGGGGAAGCGGCGCGGTGCAACCCATGAACTCAGGGAAGTCAAGCCGCGAACCAAACTGAGAATTGCGGCAATCAGAACTGCAAGAGGTCGTCTGCTGTCGAGACGCCGACTCTGTCCTATGGGTAAGAATCTTTCACGGTACATCCTACTTTCTTGGGACTTGCTTGCCATTTTTGTCGCCTTTCGAGTCGCGCATGAGGTCCGGTACGGAATTGCAGCATACATTGCTACCGAAGGTGGAGAGAGCACCTACTGGCCTGCCATCATGCTGGCCATGGGCGTTTGGATCCTGCTTTTCCGCGGACTAGACCTGGACAAGACCAGTTCTTCGGGGTGGGATTTCCCGTTGGGGTTCTCACGCCTCGTAACTGCCGTGATCGTTCTTATGCTCGCCATCCTTGCCGGATCTTATCTGGCCAGAACCTTTTACTCACGCCTCGCGTTGGCTTTCTTATTTTTCCTTCTTATTTTCTTATTGGTCATGACGCGTCTTTGTTACCACGCAGTCACAAAGTGGCGAAGGAAACATGGTGGCGGCTTCAGGCGTGTAGTCATCGTTGGGCAATCGGACCTGGCGAGGGAAATGGCGGAACGAATCCGTCAGCACCCGGAACTGAACTATGACCTCGTGGGTTTTCTCTATCCCTATTCAGACCGCTACCGCGCGGAGGGAACAAGAGAGCTCATAAGCGGTTCGGAACAGGTTGCGCAGGAGCTAGCCAGAAAGGGAGTGGACGAACTCCTCTTCACGGTTCCTATTCGCCGGGATACCTCCATCCTTGAGTTCATCGTTAATTGTCAAAAGCTGGGGATGCAGGTTAAGCTCATACCCGAATATTACGACTTGCACACAAGTCAAATTGAGAACTTCAGTATTGACGGGATACCAATCCTCGGGCTCAAAGAGATTTCTGTAAACCCGGTATGCAATTTGCTGAAGATTTTGATGGACTATACCGTGGCTCCGATTCTGCTTGTGCTGACGTCTCCGATCAGCGTCCTCGTAGCCATAATCCTGGCGATTGTCGGAAAGGGACATGTCCTGAGACGCGAAACCCGGGTGGGCTTGAACGGACGCCGGTTCACGATGTACCGGTTTGACGTGGGGGCAGCCGAGGACGCGCAATCACCACAACAAACCCGGTGGAGGTCGAGGTTCTATCAGTTCCTCCAGCGCTACAGCATTTCAGAGTTGCCCCAGCTCTGGAATGTGTTGAAGGGCGATATGAGCCTGGTTGGCCCTAGGCCCGAGACTCCGGAGCGCGTCCGCAATTACTCGGCATGGCACGCACGCAGATTACAACTTAAACCCGGCATCACCGGCCTGGCCCAGGTGAGAGGGCTGAGGGCTTCCGACTCGTCGGATCTCAAGACCAAGTACGACCTGGAGTACCTCGTGACCCTGTCTCCGTTGCTCGACCTGACGCTGATTGTCGCTACGATCAACACCTTGTTTCGCCGACGGAAATCGAATCTCCCGGCCTACGGTTCGAATTCCCTGCCGCCAGGAGGTGGACCTCTTCGCGCAGAGTTAACCTAGACACGCGCACACCTAGCAGGTCAAGAACCTATGCTCATTGTCCGCACTCCGGTTCGCATTAGTTTCGCTGGGGGCGGGACCGATTTCCCGTCTTTCTATGAGAAGTACGGCGGGCTGGTTCTCTCCACC
>DASREX010000034.1:0-82638 GCA_035651855.1 Candidatus Sulfotelmatobacter sp. | reverse complement strand
CAGGAAAAGTGAGTGGCGCGTGGGTCTTCCGCGGTACTCGTATTCCGGTTGCTGCCGTTTTCGAGAATCTTGAGGATGGATTCACGATCGATCAAATCGTGAAAATGTATCAGGGGCTCACTCGAGAGCAGGTGCGGACGGTCTTGGATTTTGCTGCCCGAAGCCTGCAAAACTCTGCCTCGACGCACTGATGCTTATCTTATTCGACCAAGGAACATAGCTGAAAAATAGAGGTCAGTTGCCTATCATAGGAAGATGGCATTTCCGATCAAAACCTGCGTAGTTTGTGGGGAAGACTTCGAGCTGAAACCGGGGAAGCCGGGCTTCGCCAATCGCTGCCCGGAGTGCAGCGAAGAAGAAGACTCCGCGGACCGCGGCGCGAAGGGCAAGGCCCAGGGCGGCGACTGGCAGAATCAAAAGGAAGTGAACCAGGAGCGGCGGCGAGCGATGCGCGATCTTCTGTACCGCAAAGACAGCTGAACAGCCTCCGGCGCCCCCACTCCCGCCTGCTTTCACATTCCCCGCGGTCAGCTCAACCCATTTTGACGCTCGAGCTGCCTGTAAAGCACAAGAGAATAGAATGCGGGAACGAAAGCTGCCATGAGAATGGCTGTGGCCGGGAGCCAGAGCGGGCTGCCGGCTGCGACGGCGATCAGCGCGAGCGCTCCGCCGCCGACCATCGTTTTTGCGGCGAAGCGGTGCGTGGCGGCCCATACCTGCTCGTTAGCCAGCGTCCAGGGCGTTCGAATCGCGACCAGGAAGTTCCGGCGCACTCTGCCCATCACGCTCCCCAGCAGCACGATCAGCATGCAGACCCCGCCTTCCAGGGCGCGGTTCTCCTCGATGTTCACTCCCAGGCCCGACGCCAGCACAAGGAATTGGGAGTACGAGAGCAAGGCAACGATTACGATCATGATGTGGAGGTACGTGGGACGAAACGAGTTCTCCTCGAATCTTCTGGGCGACAGCCAGGGCAGCGCCACGAACATCAGCACGATGCCCGTCATCAGTCCGGGCATATACAGGAACAGCGACGACTTCGGGCCGAAAGCGGTGCCATCACCCGGCGCGTCCCAGCGGACCGGCACAATGCTGGGAAGGTGAGGATAGGCGGCCATAGTCGCGAGAATAGTAATCGAGATGAGTGCCGCTGCTCCCAGATAATATCGTCTTTGTACTGGCATTGAATTTATCAGCATCCCTGATCTTGGTTTCATACCGCGGCGGCGGACCACCCTTGCCCCGAGATGTCACATCCCAGGGGGCTTCTTTAATTTTGGGGGACTTCGAATTATGTTCGCGACGATCGGGCGTGTCAAATGCGATCGGCATTATTCGGGCTCGCAACACGGGAAATGCAGCCAAAATACCTACCCTGTCCCGCCACAGAGCTGCGGGACAAGGGTGGAGCACCCTCGATAGAATTACTGCAGCGGTGACCTTCCGAACCGTTTTTATGAGATTTTTCTCCACATGCTTGTGCCTGATTCTGCTCGCTGCCTGCAGCCTTGCTCAGGCGTCGGGGGACGAGCTTTCCCGTCGAGCGGCGATCCAGGGCATCGTGACCAGGGATCCGGGCGGCGAGCCGGTGAAGAAGGTTTTGATCGAACTGATTGCCGAGAATCAGAAGGAAGGCGGGGACTATACCGCGACTACCGCTCTGGATGGCGGATTCCGGATCGAAAATATCCTGCCGGGCCGTTACCGGTTGTTTGCCGAGCGCACGGGATTTCTCGACGTCGACAAGCATCACGGGCGATCGGAGGGACGCGTTCTCACGCTGGGCGCAGGGCAGGATGTGAAGGACCTGCAGATCCGGCTGCAGGCTGCGGCGGTATTGCGCGGCCGGGTGACCGACGAAGATGGCGACCCGCTGGCTGGGGCGGAGGTTGCGGCCCTTCGCCTGACGTTTGTCTCCGGGCACAGGCACTGGGAACAGGTTGGCTCGGAGCGTACCAACGATCTGGGCGAATACCGGATCCCCAATCTTCCCGCAGGGAATGTCTTCGTGTCGGTGAATCCTCCGCCGGACTTCAGGAGCCTGATCGAGTCCGGCGGTGCTGCGGGTGAGGCGCGGAATGCGGGCGCCGCCGAGAAGGCGCCGGCGACTGCCTATCAAACCACGTTTTATCCCGGGACCTCGGACCGCAGCCAGGCGACTCCGATCCCGCTGCACGCGGGAGATGAATTTCCGGTGAACTTCTCCTTGGTGCCGAGCCCCAGCTTGAGCATCCACGGGCAGGTCGTTAATCTTCCCCCGCGATCTTCCGCGACGATTATGCTGCAGTCCCGCGATTCCCGGCTGGTGACGAGCGGGACCGAGATGCACAAGGACGGCAGCTTCGTGATTCGCGACGTTTCCCCTGGAAGCTACACGGTTTTGGCGACAGTAGAGGGAGCAGCGGCGCCGATGCTGGCCAGGCAGGCTCTGGAAGTCGGGTCGACCAATGTCGAAGGGCTGCGGCTCTCGCCTCAACCCGGTGCCTCGGTGCGCGGCCGGGTGCGGGTCGAGAGCAACGGCCGCCGCTTTGATCCGGAGCAGCTGTATCTCGTGCTCCAGCCATCCGACGGGGACGACGACGAAACTGCAATTCCAGGAGAGAGATTCTCAAATCTCGCGCATGTCAGCGCGAATGGAGAATTTGCCTGGAACGATGTGCCTCCGGGAAACTATTACGTGCAGATTGTCGGCAACAGCAGCGGCGCCAATGAAGACTGGCTGGTCAAGTCCGTACTGGCCGGAGGCCGTGACGTCCACGATTCCGGCATCAACGTGAATGGCGGCATCGTGTTTCTGGACGTGGTGGCCAGCGCGAATGGCGCTGTTGTGGATGGCATTGTGGGCGACTCCAGGGGCGGGCCGGTTGCGAATGCGGTTGTGGTTGCAGTTCCGGAGGCGCGCCTGCGCGGACGTGTAGACCGCTACCGGCAGACTGTGACTGACCAGTCGGGACATTTCAGCCTCCGCGGAATGCGCAGCGGAAGCTACACGCTTTTCGCCTGGGAAAGCGTAGAAGGTCAGGCCTATTACAATCCGGAATTTCTCAAAGGCTACGAGGGGCAGGGAAGCGCGATACGCGTAAGCGAAGGCGAGCGCAAGACGACGCCATTGACAGTTATTCCCGCCGCCGACGACCAGCCGTAAGCGATCTTTCTCTTCTGTTTCCAGGGCGCAGCTTCTCGGCATTTTGCCTCGCGTCCGAAGACCCGTAGCCGAGGGCAAGAACTGACAAGCCTATCGTTGCTCTTGATGTACTCCCGGACCCGGCAATCAGCGATGGCGGAGACGCAAGCTCTCCCAACTCGCATCGGCGAACCAGCCGCCGTCCACGGACAGAGTATGGCCGTTGACGTAGCCGCTCAGCCTGTCGTCCGCGAGAAAGGCGATGGCGTTCGCGACATCCGCGGGAGAAGCGAATCGCCCCATGGGCACGCGACTGGTGATGTCCGCGTCGTTGTATCCGCCCCCGGCCTGATCGGCCACGTCCATTTCCGTCTTCACCCATCCGGGACAGACTGCATTGACACGAACGCCGCGGCCTCCCCATTCCGCCGCCAGCGTACGGGTGAGGCCGACCAGCCCGTGCTTGGATGCGTTATAGGCCACGCGCTCGGCGATGCCGGCCAACCCCGCGATCGACGCGACATTCACGATGCTGCCTTTTCCCTGCGACAGCATCATGGTGCCGAAGGACCTGGCCAGCAGAAAGGGCGCGACTAAATTGACTTCGAGGACACGCCGGAAGTCGCTGCCCGAGACATTTTCGGCGGGTGCAATCAAGCTGATCCCCGCATTGTTAATCAGCACGTCGGCACGGCCCCACTTCTGACGCACCTCCCGAACGAAAGTGTCGACCGTCTGTTCATGGGAGATATCACCGGTAAATTCGAGAACGTCGGCGCCGCGCTTCCGGGCCGCAGCAGCCGTCGCTGTAAGCGTCCGCAAGTCGATCAGTGCGAGCAGGTGGCCCTGCTCCGCAAATAACTCCGCGGTACGGCGTCCGATGCCCTGCGCCGCGCCCGTGATGACCACGACTCTTTGCAGATCGTTCATGGAAGCGCACCCGCCGCATAACAAGGAGTTGGATCTTGGGTGTCAGGTCTTAGGCAATCGACCGAACGCCCAATGCCCAGCACCCATCACCTGACACCGAGTGGCGCGGACACCCTGTTTCCCTCAAGTCGCTGAGGCGATTACTTCACTACCGGGGACGTCGCGTCGGCGGCTTTGGTATCGTCGCCGCGAATCTTCCCGTCTTCATCGGCGTAGAAGGACCGGTGCTGCGAATCCATGCTCCTGGGCGTCATTGTGAGAATGTAGCTGTCCTTCTTGCCCTTGAAACTTGCGGTGTAGTCGCCGCGCTCCGGATTCACCATCCGCTTAGTGAACGAACCGGAGTGGACCAGTTCGGCCAGGGAGGTGGCGTAGTGCCCATACTGCTTATTGAACAATTTTTGCGCGCGGACCACTACGCGCATGTAGGCAAGGGCCGCAGCTTCGGAGTCGGAGCGTGCGGGATCACCCTTGAACTTGGGTGTGTAGGTTGAGGCGGGAGTCTCGCCCGAGGGCGCGGGAGCGGTCTCTTGCGCGAACAATCCGAGGACGGAGAGCAGGAACGCGATTACGAAGGAACAGAATTGCTTTGATGTCATGCGGGCGGATTCTCCCCGAAGTGCGATGTAAAACGCGTATAAAGCGGTTGCGCAGCCGTCCCAACACGCAGAACGATAGCTCCGGGCGCCTTGTACACGCACATTTTCATGTTACTCCCGTAATTTCCCTTCGGTCACCTTCTCTTTGCATCAGACCGAATTATTACTATGCTGGTTAAAAGAATCTGGCCCCAAAAGGGAAAACTATGAAAGCAGCAGTCGCGAGAAAACCAGTCATCCGCATCGCAGTGGTGGAAAGCGATCCTTTACGCTTTGTCGGCTTCCGCGCATTGTTCGATTCCGAGCCGGAATTCGAACTCGTTTCCGCGGCGCTGCCCGAGATCAGCGCGCTGCAGGGTATCGATCTCATTCTCCTGGGCAACCGTTCCGGACAAAACCTGTTTGACGTCATGGCCAGTCTGAAGGCCACGCGCCCCGACCTGCGGATCATCGTGACCGGCTCAGGCATTGATGAAGAGACCATTCTTAAAGCGATTGCTTCCGGCGCCAAGGGCTATGTGGACGAGGCCGCGACCCCGGCGGAATTCGCGCAGGCCATTCGGGTAGTCAATCAAGGGTCAGTCTGGGCTCCGCGCCGCGTGCTTTCCATGTTCATCGAGCGCGTATCTTCCGCTCCCGGGAGGATCTTCCCGGCAGGCCGCGTCACCTTCACCGATCGCGAGAAGGAAGTACTGGAGATGCTGGTGGCAGGACGCTCGAACAAAGAGATCGGATCGCAACTGGGTATCGAGGAGCGCACCGTCAAGGCGCACGTAGCTAAGCTAATGCGCAAAGTAGGGGTACAAAACCGGATCGCGTTGTCGGTGCACGCGATCACCCATTCGCTGGTGACCACGAAATAAGAGCGAGCCGCGAGCAATGAGCAACCACGGGTCATTGCTCATAGCTCACTACTCATTGCTGACCGCTCGCTGCTCACCTCGCGGTAACTTTCGGGAACTTACCTTCGTAATCTTGTTGCAAATGGGCAGTGACCGCATACTCGCCTCACCTACCACAGAACCTGGGAGACGGGGTTGAGAGTGGCGATTAGGGTCACTGCTTTCAGCCCCGCATTTTTTTGTCCGGCGTTACTTCCACCTTCATTCCGCTCCACGTAGCCGCGGACGCATTCGTCCGCGAAGGTTTCCCCAGGGGTTGATTGGCCTTGATCTGTGGAGTATCCAACCCCATCGATTCATTTACAATCCAAGTACCTAGATCCCAGAAACCTGTTGTGGTGAGGAGCCATGAAAAAATTGCTGTGGATGACCCTGGTTGTGTGGCTGTTCTCGTTGATGGTTGCGGCCGAGGAGCCAAGAGAATCCAAGGCGACCGATCGCGCGCAAGCCGCGGCGGACGTGCTGAACGAAATTCAATCGGCCCCGGATTCGGGTATTCCGCAGGAAATTCTGGGCAGGGCGGAGTGCGTCGCGGTCGTGCCTTCCATGCTGAAGGGCGGCTTTGTCGTGGGTGCCAAGTACGGGCGCGGTCTGGCCAGTTGCCGTACCCCGAAGGGCTGGAGCGCTCCAGCCTTTTTTACCGTGAAGGGGGGCAGCTTCGGCTTTCAGATCGGCGGGCAAGCCGTTGACCTGGTCATGCTGATCATGAATAACGAGGGCATGCAGCATCTTTTGTCCAGCAAAGTGGCGCTGGGCGCGGATGCTTCCGTGGCCGCCGGTCCGGTGGGGCGGCATGCGGAGGGCAATACCGACTGGAAGATGCGCGCGCAGGTGTTGACCTACTCGCGAGCGCGCGGGGTGTTTGCCGGCGTCAGCTTGAACGGCGCGGTGCTAAAGCAGGATAAGGACAGCACCCGGGATTTCTACGGGCACATGGTGACATTCAAGGCGGCGCTGACCGGAGAAGTGGATCCGCCGGCGCCGGCAAATCCATTTCTGACCTCTTTGGCGAAGTGGGCCCAGGAAGCGGCGAAATAGCACCGGGCCGCCGGTCCGCGGGCCGTGGAATTCTCCGCGGAAAAACTGATGGCATCCACCGCGTTCCCGCAAGGTCGCGGGAAGAGGCTCGAATGGGCTCACCTTGGGCCTGAATTCTCCCGCATGATACAGTGACGCTTTCCTGATGCGGCGGAAACTCGAATACGCGGCTGCCTGGCCGTTCATCAAGGTTCTGGGGATTCTGCCGCGACCTCTTTCGCGCGCATTTGCCATTGCGATTTCCCGCCTGGTTTACCTGTTGCATTTCCGCCTCCGCCAGGTGGGCATGCGCAATCTGGCGATGGTCTTTCCTGAAAAAAACCTGCGGGAGCGCAAGCGCATCCTGCGCGGCGAGTTCACCTCGCTGGGACGGCAACTCGCCGAGTTGTGCCAGTTTCCCCGCTACACTCGGGAAAATATTGATGCGGTCGTCGTCTATGACGGGCTGGACAACTACGAGCGCGCCTACGCCCGCGGCAAGGGCGTGTTGTTTTTGACTGCCCACTTCGGAGGCTGGGAGCTTTCCGCGTTTGCCCATTCCCTGCAGGGCCATCGTGTGAACATTGTCATGCGGCCCATGGACAATCCGTATCTGGACCGCATGCTGCAGAGCTACCGCACGATGCATGGCAATAAAGTCGTTCCCAAGGACGATTTCGTGCGCGGCCTGCTGGCGGCGATGAAAGCGGGAGAGACTGTCGGAATCTTGATGGATACGAATATGACTCCGCCGCAGGGTGTATTCGTGGATTTCTTCGGAATTCCGGCTTGCACGGCAAGCGGCCTGGCAAGAATTGCATTGCGCACGGAGGCAGCGGTCGTTCCCGGCTTCACCATCTGGGATGAAAGCCTGGGCAAGTACCGCCTGCGATTTGATCCGGCGTTGGAATTGGTGCGCACCGGCGACCTGGAGGCGGACATAGTCGCAAACACGCAGAATTTCACCAAAGTGATTGAAGATTACGTGAGGAAATACCCCGAGCAGTGGCTTTGGGTACACCGGCGCTGGAAGACACGGCCGCCGGGAGACGACCCGCTCTACTGAGGTTGGTTCCGAGTGTAACGTCTACCCTGTTTGCCTTAACTGTCGAGCAGAACACCTTAAGGTTCAACTCTTATCAACTTATAACCGCAAGACCCTCATCAGAATTCCTAGAAAGCCCAAGGAGGGTTTATGTCTGCGGTACGGCGAAGTCTGCCGAGTTTAGTTTCGGTCTTTGTCCTAATCTGTTTTTCGGTTTTCGCCATCATCGAAAGCAGTTGCGGAAGCAGTAGTCACACAACCAGCACTACGACCACTGGCGGCGGCATGGGCGCTACTGGCACGACGGGAACTGGCACGGGCACGGGAAGTAGCTCCGGAGGAAGCAGTGGAGGCAGTGGCAGCGGGGGAAGTTCGAGTGCGAGCGCGCCACAACTCTTATACGTGGCGGCGGGTAGCGGTGTTTCGGCCTGGCAGGTGAACTCGGATTCATCGCTGACTGCAGTATCGGGTTCGCCGTTTGCCCTCGGCGGGCAGAACGTGGTGGCTGATCCGGTGGCGAAATTCGTATTCAGCCTGGGTGGCACCGCACCCAGCAATGTGGCCGTGGATACCGACGCGATCTCCTCGGATGGATCGCTCAAGGTCTCATCCACTTATCCGGACAGCACCTTATCTTTGGGAATGTCGATCAATCCCTCAGGGACGGCGTTGTACGTGGGCAGCATCAGCGCGGCACAACAAAATCCGGGATGGAAGATTTTCGCAGTGCAATCCGATGGTAGTTTGAAATTTATTTCCGGCCTGGTGAATCAGATCGCCAATCGACTCATATTTACCGCAGACGGAACGAACGCTTACGACGCGTATTGTTACCATCTGGCAGCGAACATCGAGCACTGGGCCGTAGGTAGCGACGGAAGCCTGACGCCGGTGAGCGGGCAAGTGACGCAGATTGAGTCCATGAACGAATGTCCGATGCAGGTAGCCATCACGCCGGACAACAAATTGCTGGCGGCCACTTGGGTCAACGCCGATCAGACGGGCGCTCCCGACAACCGGATTGTGCTGTATTCCATTGATCCGGAAACCCACGCGCTCACGCAGGTTAGTGGTGCGCCGTTCAACGCCAGCGGAGCGGGCATGGATGCAGCGTTCGATCCGTCGGGGAAATTTCTGGCGGTCGCGCAGAACAACGGCCTGGGTGTATATCAGGTCAGTCAGAATACTGTTACAGAAGTTCCGGGATCGCCATTTGCCAACGGCACGAACTTCAACCGCGTGATATTCAGCCCGTCGGGAGGTTCGATCGCGGCGATCAGTAATGCTGGCGGCCAGCTATACGTTTTTTCGTTTAACAGTTCGACAGGGACTCTGACGACTGGGACCGGTTCGCCGGTGTCGATCAGCGGCCCGCGTGACCTGGCTATGAGCAGCCAGTAGGTTGAAAGCGGTTACGAGTTCTAGATCAGCCATGAGCAAAGAGCAAAGAGCAAAGAGCAAAGAGCTAAACATATTAGCTCATCGTTCATCGCTCATGGCTCATCGCTCATCGCTCACTGCTCATCACTCACTGCTCATCACTCACTGCTCATTACTTGGAGGCCTCACGTTCTTGCCGCATTGTCCGCCGTCTTTTAGACGGACAGACTGCGCTTGAAGGGCTGCGATTGGGCGACGGTCAGGAGCACGGTTTGGGCCAGGCGTTCGAGGATGGCGAGATCGCCTTCGTCGAAGGCGAAACTCTGCGGCGAGAAGACTTCCAGGATGCCGACCATGTCGCGTTCATAGCGAATGGGTGCGGCCGCAAGCGATCGAATCTTCAAGCGGCGGCAGATTTCGGCTTCGACCCTGAGGTCGGTTTCCGTGTCGTCGCAACGCTGAGGCCTTCCCGTGCGGAGGCATTCTCCGGTGAAGCCGGAGTTCATGTCCACGCGAGTGCCGAGAGGCGGAGAGCCGCTGCCGACGCTGGCGCGGCACATCATCGGGCCCCCGTCCACCAGCGCAATTGCCGCTCCCGACCCGCGTAGTAGGCTTCGGGCGCGCTCGGCAATGACTCGCAGGGCCGTATTCAGATCGGGCCCGAGCGAGTGGAATTCGTATTGGACTGAGTTGGAAACCGCTAAAGCTGCCGGATTCTCCGACCCCGCCTCGGGTTCCAGGCTGATCGATCTGGTTTTGTACCAATTGCCCCCCGAACGGCTGTCCTGGCTGGGCCCGAGCACGCGGTCAACGGTAAGCTTGGGAGCCTTCCGGCTGGGTGCTTGATCGTTCACGGCGAGCCAGTGATCCAGCCGCTCCCGGGCCTCCTCGGGGAGTTCGGAAAAGCGGACCCCGGCACGGCCGAGAGCGTCGGCCCACGCGATATAACCGGTGGTCTCCAATTGGGTTTCCGAGTCTGGCAGGCCCAGCCGCAGATGCAGTTGCCGGCCACGGTCGAGCGGTATCACCGTCTGCATGGACAGTCCCTGCTCGCTTAAATCGAGGATCATGCCGCCGGTGACGCCGTCAAAACTGGCAAACACCGGGCCATTCACTTTGTGGCGAACACAACTGCGTCGTTCGGTGAGCATGTCGGTCCTGGGCTCGTGCGCCGTACCGGGCACGAAAATGATCCATACGAACAAACCAACCCACTCGCGATGCTTGGATCGCGGTGGGCATCTGATGATGTGACCTATCAGGATCATCGGGTCAAACACGCGCCAAGGGAAGTGCATGACCGGGTTCACCGCCTGGCGCTCGATGCACGCGCAGTGCGAGCCGATGGTCCCACGGCCGCTCGCTGTTCCGGTAAAATCATCTGTTCCCATGAATAACTTTGAACAGATCGCCGAACGTGAGCGGCAGTTTCTGCTGCAGACCTATAACCGGTATCCGGTGGTGCTGAGCCGCGGCAAGGGCGTGTTTGTCTACGACATCGAGGGCAAGCGCTATCTGGATTTCGTTTCCGGGCTGGGGGTCAACGCGTTGGGGCACGCCCACCCCAGAATCGTGAAGGCGATTCGCGACCAGGCTGCGAAACTGGTGCACGTTTCCAATCTCTACTACCACGAATACCAGGGGCCGCTGGCGGAGAAACTGTGTACGCTCTCGGGATTGAACCGCGCATTCTTTTCCAACAGCGGGACTGAGGCCATCGAGGGCTCCATCAAGCTGGCCCGGCTGGCCGGCCACCGGTCTGGCGGCGAGGCGAAGTGCCGGTTAGTGGCGCTGGAGGGTGCGTATCACGGGCGAACGTTTGGAGCTCTCTCGCTGACCGGGCAGGACAAGCATCGCAAGGGATTCGAGCCTCTGCTGGAAGATGTCACGTTCGTCAGGCAGAACGATCTCGAAGGATTGCGGGCGGCAGTGAGTGACAATACCTGCGCCATCGTGCTGGAGCCGATTTTCGGCGAAGGTGGCATTCACGAGTGCTCCGTGGAATTCCTGCGCGAGTGCCGCGGGCTGGCGGACCGGCATCGCGCCGCGCTCATTTTCGACGAGATTCAGTGCGGGCTGGGGCGCACCGGGACGATCTTCGCGTTTCAGAGCTTTGGGGTGACGCCCGACATTGTTGCCATAGCCAAGCCGATCGCCGCTGGGCTTCCGCTCGGCGCCTTTCTGGCGAAGGAGGAATTCGCATCGGCGATCTCGCCTGGGCAGCACGGAACCACGTTCGGCGGCGGGCCCCTTGGTTGCCGCGTGGCCCTCGAGTTCCTGGCGATTGTCGAGGAAGAGAAGCTGCTGGAAAATGTGAACCGGGTGGGAGCGTACCTGCAGCAGCAGTTGCAGTCGCTGGTCCAGAAGCGCGCCGCGGCGATCGGCGTGCGCGGGCGCGGGTTCATCCAGGGGATTCAGTTGGAGATTCCCGCCCGACCGATCGTGGACGCCGGCCTTGCCGAAGGCGTTTTGTTCAACAGCACGCAGGACACCGTCGTGCGGTTTCTGCCTCCATTCCTGCTGGAGGAGAAGCATGTGGACAAAGGTATTCGCGTGTTGAACAAGTTGCTGGGCAAAAAGCGGCGTCGGGAGCCGCAGCCGGAGCCTGCCCGCTGACCTGAGGCCGCGGGAAAAGGATCGGCACTCTCGCGAACCCGGCGTAAAAAAAAACGGGGAGCCGAATGGCTCCCCAAAGTGAAGCGACAGAGGCGTTGTTTCACTTAAATAGAGTGCGGCCATTATGAAACGGTTGTCCGGTCGGGCGCAAGAATTTAGTGTGCACGTAATATGAGGTCCCAGCCAGGGGAGCAACTTTCGCCGGTTTTGCCGGAGGGCGCCGAAGAGTGCTGGATGGATTTGGACGGCGCCCGCATGCGTTACTTGCGGGCCGGTTCCGGGCCCCCCTTGATTCTGCTGCACGGTCTGCTCGCTTATTCGTTTTCCTGGCGGTTCACGATCCCCGCGCTGGCGCCTCATGCCACGGTCTATGCACTGGATCAGTTGGGGGCGGGATTCTCCGACCGTCCTCAGGGTCTGGATCATTCCATGCGGGCGACCGCGCTGCGCGTCCTGAAGTTTGCGGCTAACCTGGGATTAGCCTCTTTTGACCTGCTGGGCACGTCCCGCGGCGGGGCGGTTGCCATGTGTGCGGCGGTAGCGTCGTTGAGCGGCGAAGGCCCGCGCGTGCGGCGGCTGGTCTTGGTCTGCCCGGTGAATCCTTATTCGCCCCACGGAACCCGTCTGGCGCCCTTCCTCGCAACACCTTTCGGGGCTGCCGGGTTTCGCTGGGTGGTCGCCCGGATGCCTTTTCTCTTTTCTTACGGACACGGCCGCCTGTACGCCGAGCCCAGCAGGATTCCTGCGGACAGTCTGGAAGGGTATGAAGCCCCGCTGGCCATCCCGGGATTTTTCGAACATGGATTGAGCATTGTGAGAACCTGGACGCCGGATTTGAAGGAACTGGAACAGCTATTGCCGAAGTTGCGGGATGTTCCTACTCTTCTGATGTGGGGAGACAAAGATCCGGCGGTGTACGTATCGTCGATGGAGCCGCTGGCGCGGAATTTTGCCCAGGTGAAGAAAGTTGTCTTTCGCGGCATTGGGCACCTGCCGTACGAAGAGTGTCCAGAGCAGTTTAATCAGGCCCTGGTTGATTTTTTAAGCCATTGAAGCTGTACCTGGAAATCTTCCGGTGGAGATAGCAGCCCTCCGCTGTCTCCCGCCGGAACGGGCGGTTGTTCTACCCAGATTCTCTAAGCCTTCATGACCCAGTCCATTCTCGACCTGTTGCGGAATGCGGTGGTGCAGTACGGCTATTGGGCTGTGGGGGCTGCGCTGCTGCTGGAGAACGCCGGCGTGCCCGTTCCCGGCGAAACTATTCTCTTACTGGCCAGCTTCCTGGCGTACTCCGAGCATGCTCTGCGCTTGCCCTGGATCATCGTGGTAGCCACAATTGCGGCTACGCTCGGGGACAATCTGGGATTCGCGCTCGGTTATTACGGTGGGCGTCCCCTGCTGCTGCGCTATCAGTCCATCTTTCGCATCAAGAATGCCACCATTACCCGGGGAGAGGACCTGTTTGCCCGCTATGGAGCGGTGACCGTGTTCTTTGCCCGTTTCGTCTTTGGTATGCGAATCATCGCGGGACCGATGGCCGGCGTATTGCGCATGTCGTGGCGGAAGTTCCTCGTCTGCAACTTTCTGGGTGCGGTGGTCTGGGTCAGCGTGATCTCCAGCGCCGGATACCTGTTCGGCCGGCACTGGGACCGGTTGGAGGAGCAGTTGAAGCGGTTCGATCTGGTGGTGGTGATTTTGCTGGTGATGGTCGCGGCTTTTTTGTGGTGGAGGAACCGGAACAAGTAGATCTCGATGTCTTCCCGCGCTGCTTTTGTCCTTCAATTTGCGCGAGCAGTGGCTCAACTTGGCGGACCAATGGGTCCGACCCCTGTCTCAGCGGGAGCCGAAGGTGTGCCCGAGGGAAAGTCCTACGCGGAAGACGTTATTGGAATGGAACTGCACGTTGTTGATCACGTAATACCAGTGGGCTTCCGGCCGGGCAAAAAAATTACGCCAGAAGTAATACTTCACGTCCGCGCCCGCGTGCACCAGGAAATGAGTGCTGTTGATATTGATGCGGCAGCCGCTGGCACTCAGGCCGCAAGCGCCAAATTCGTTGTAAAACAGCACCGTCTGGCCGCCAATCCCGGCCATGAAATCGCCGCCGCTCTTCTTATTGAATCGGGGTGCGTACACGGCGTTCACGTCGTAGAGAAACGGACGGTAGGGCTGAAACCCATTGTAGATGGCCTTCTTGTCCCGAAATGCCAGTTCGGCGTTGAAGCCCAGGCGCCGCGGCGAAACATACTGCAGGCTGGCGCTCGGATACATTCCCCCTTTCTCCGCCGGCGGCAGGAAGCCTATGGCGGCAGTGGTGTTCTGCGAGGACCAGAGCGTGCTGGCCCCCACCGCGAAGTCCACTTGTTGCGCCACTACGAACCGGACGGGCGCCAGCAGCGCGCATGCGAAGACTGCGAGACCGAACCTTCTCATCCACCCCCCTGAGAGCGGAATCCTACGACTGAGCGGAAACCGGACAGACGCCTGGGAACGAGCGAATCTGCTACCCCATCGCTCGCCGAACACCGGGCATTCAGCGACCGTTTAATCTGGACCGATAGTGTATCCGATGGAAGCTCCGGCATGGACCAGGTTGCCGGAGGTGAAGTCTCCGCTATTGTTCATGACCTTGTAGTAGCGAAGCTCGGGACGAACAAAGACGTGTCCCCAAACGTAGTAGCGGATGCCGCCCCCGAAATCGACCAGGAAATGATTGGAGCTGTTGTAGCAGGCGCCGAAGTACACGCAGTTGCTGGTCGGAGTGTAGCCGTAGAACCGAGTGGTCTGCCAGCCGATGCCGGCCATCAGGTCAAGGCCAACTTTCTTGCTGAGCTTGGGCTGATAAATGGCATTGATGTCGAACAGGATGGGACGGAAAGGCTGCCCGCCCGCTCCCCCGTATTCTCCCTGCCCTGCTTTCCAAGTGGCGTCGAAGCCGAAGCCGATGCGCCGGTGGAGCACGACATCGGCGCCCAGATTCATATATAGTCCACCCTTTTCCGGACAGGTGAATAATCCGCTAACGGAGTCGAAGTTGCAGCCGGCGGCTCCCGGCGACATCAGCGTGCCGAAACCGATCATGGCATCGGCTTGCTGCGCGGAGGCAAGATTGGGGAGCAGAACACAACAGGCGAGGAGCATCACAGCTAGGGCGGACTTTCTCAAGGGAACCTCCTGGAATCGTGCTTTCTGGCCGTAAGATGCTAGCGGCAAACGATTTGGATGCAAGCACTCACCCATGCCCCATGATAACTGGAGCGGGAACGGGATTCAAACTGGCGGCTCAGTGCCGGAGCAGTTGAGCTCACGCGCCGCCCTGGGTGTAAGCCAGGCATTTACGTAATTTGAGCGAATTCGGCCTTCTGACTACGACCGCTTCAGTCCGCTTCCGCCGCCGCGCAGGACGTGATCGATGGATATGGCGCCGCCGCCGAAGAACATCAATGCAAAGCCCAGGGCCGCGGCCGCAAGCGGAAATTCAAAACCCGGATGGTCCGGAGTTCCCATGAGCCCGTTGTGCCAGTGCACTTTCCAGATCGCGACCGCCAAATCGATGCACAGCGCGAAGGCGGCCAGCCGCGTGAAAAATCCCGCCAGAACCAGCAATCCTCCGATGAGTTCTGTGAAGGCGGCCACGTATCCCAGCCACGCAGGAATCCCCATGTTGCCGACCATATGGGAAAACTGCCGCAGGCCGCCGAACACCTTGTGATACCCGTGCGCCGCCATGATGACGCCCAGGGCGAGGCGCATCGCGACCAGGGCAAGAGGTTGCAGACGATCAAGGTAGCGCACGATTCCTCCTTGCGGCATAGAGTACATCACGCGGACCAGTCCTGCGTCCCAGTACTCCGAGTGTCCCGCCCCGGGTGCCCCGCCCCCCTCTCTCCGCGCATTTTGCGGAGAGAAGGAGGGGGATTTTGACTTCATTTCGGATTCCAAATCTGACTTCACGATTTGTTTTCAAATCAAGGGAAGTCAACGTCCCCATACTCTTTCGCAAACCCCGGCGAAAGCAGGTCGGGCACCCCGAGATGAGAGCTCGGATCTGCAGTGGCGCGAGCCGACCTAAAGGCTGCGGATCCAGCAGTTTGATCGGCCGATGTAGTACCTCCGTACCGTGCCTAGTACTTCAGTTACCGGTTTAGACATACCGAAGCGTGTGCTGCATAGGCGACGCAATCAATAGTGTAGGCAAGCGTTATCGCCACAACCTGTAGTAATCCCTCCTTGGGCTTTGCGTCCAGCATTCCAGGAAACAGGCAAAAAACACGGAAAAACGCGGAGATTCGCTCCGAGGCTTGGTGGTTCGGGGCTGATATATGCTCTGGACACCGAAAGCCCTCGAAGCCGATAGAGAGGGCAGGAAGTCTCCCCTATGGAAGCCCGCAACGGCGGAACGCAGCGCGGGCTGGTTCAGTGGAAAAGGTAAAGGAACTATGGCCGACTCGCGAGAAGTTATGAACATTCGCCAAGCGTCGCAGTATCTGGGCGTGAGTCCGGACACTTTGTACAAGTACGTTGGCGAACAGAAGATTCCCGCGTTCAAGCTCGGCAATCGCTGGCGCTTCAAGAAATCGAAGCTGGACCAGTGGATGGAAGAGAAGTCGAGCGAGATGGAACCGCAGGCGAAACGAAAACCCAAGGCAGCGGCTAAGGCCGCGGGACAAGTTTAGATAAACCGTCGCGGGCGCCAAGGGCCGGCGACAGACAAAAAGGTGGGCACATGTTTGGATTCGGATCGAAGTCCATTGTTGGTCTGGATGTGGGCTCCTCCAGCATCAAGGCGGTGGAGCTGAAGAAGAAGGGCGGGCAAATCGAGGTGGCGCACCTGGGCCTGGAGCCGCTGTCGTCCGACATCGTGGTGGATTCGATGATCGTCGACTCGGGCACGGTCTCGAGCGCGATTTCGAAATTGTTCCTCGATAACCAGATCAAGACCAAGGCCGTGGCCACCGCGGTGAGCGGACACTCGGTCATCGTGAAAAAGATCTCCTTGCCCTCCATGAGCGACCAGGAACTGGCGGAGACGATCGAGAAGGAAGCCGCCCAGCACATTCCTTTCGACCTGGCCGACGTCAGTCTTGACTACCAGATCCTGTCTGACGAGGTGGGCAGCCCCCAGATGGATGTGCTCCTGGTGGCAGTCAAGAAGGACAAGATTCTCAACTACACCAACGTACTCTCGATGGCGGGGCGCACCCCGGCTATCGTGGACATCGATGCGCTGGCTCTGCAGAACTGCTACGAGTACAACTACCAGCCCGCGCCGGGGCAGGTTGTGGCCCTGCTGAACCTGGGCGCCAGCGTCATGAACATCAACATCGTGAAAGGCACGACGCCGCTGTTCCCGCGCGACGTCAGCGTGGGCGGGCATCAGTACACCGATTCCCTGCAGAAGGAACTGGACCTGAGCTTCGAAGACGCGGAATCGCTGAAGCTGGGCAACAAAGTCGGAACGGTGAGCGAAGACGCCAAGCAGCCGATCCTGCAGCAGGTCACCGAGATCATCGTGCTGGAAATTCAGAAGACGTTCGACTTCTTCCGCGCCAGCGCGGCCGGAGAGCACATCGAGAAGATCTACCTGGCGGGCGGTTCGTCGAAGGTGCCCGGCCTGGTGGAAGCATTACGGCAGGAGTTTTCGATGCCGGTGGAATTGCTGAACCCGTTCCAGCGCGTGACCCCGCCCGTCGACGGGCACGGAGCGGAACTGGTCGAGCAGAATCCCGGCCAGCTGGCAGTGGCGGTGGGCTTGGCCCTGAGGAGCTTTGAATCCCTATGATCAAAATCAACCTGCTCGAAACCTCCAAAGGCAAAGGCAAACGCGGCGGAATCGCGGCGCCCTCGATGCCTTCGATCGAAATGGGCGATATGGGGTCGCCCAAGCTGAAGGTCCTGGCCATCGTAGTGCTCGTCGGCCTGGGCAACCTGGGCTACTGGTATCGCCTGGACCACGAGTCCCAGGCCATTGCCGCCAAGATGAAGGTCGCCGAACAGAAGAATCGCGAACTGGCGGATGTCAAGGCGCGCTTTCTGGAGCGCCAGACTCAGGCCAATGCGTACCAGCGCCGGGTCGACGTCATCAAGCAACTGCACGATGGGCAGACAGGTCCCGTCAACTTGATGGCCATGCTGGGCGAGACGGTCAATAACACTGAAGCGATCTGGCTCAGCAAGATGGACGATACCGGCCCCTCAGTCAATCTGGAAGGCACGGCCCTGAGCACCGATGCGGTGGCCAATCTGATCGCCAATCTGCAGAAGACCGGATTCTTCCGGGCGGTGGAGATCAAAGAAACGTTCCAGGACGAGACCATCAAGGACATGCAGGCGTTCCAGTTCACCCTGACCTGCGAGAAGGGGAAGTCGTAAAGGCGGACCACCTATGGCGAACTTTAGCGAATTATCCGGGATCAAGCAGTGGGCAGTGGTGATTCTCGGGGGAGCAATCGTAAGCGCGGCGCTGTACTTCACCGTCTTCAAGAGCCAGGCGGACAAGAACGCGTCGGCGCAGCATGCCCTCGAGGAAAAGATTCGCGAGAACAACGAACTCGAGTCTTACCGGCCGAAGCTCAAGCAGATCGAGCAGCAACTGGCGGAGCTGAAACAGCAGCTCGAGATCGAAAAGCGCATCGTTCCCGACGAAAAGCAGATTGACGGCTTCATGACCATCATGGACTCCGAAGCCACCCACGCCGGAGTGGAACTGCGGCGCTTCACCGCCAAAGACGTGAAGTCCCAGCAGTACTACAGCGAAGTGCCCTTCGACATGGAGTTGGACGGGCCGTACTACTCGACCCTGAACTTCTTCGACCGGGTGAGCAAGCTGGAGCGGATCATCAATATCAGCAACCTGATGGTCTCCACCACCAAGAACCCCGGCGGAGCGAAGGCCAAGCGCACTTATCAGTACGCACCCAATGAGAGCGTGGTCGCTACCTTTACCGCGACGACTTATTTCAGTCACGATTTGACACCTTCCGCGGCAGGCGCCGGGGCAAAACCCGGAACGCCGGCGGCGAAGAAGTAGGGACCGCATATGAAGCTGACGACTGGCATTGTGGCAATGGCAATGATGGCGGGCGGGATGTGGTCACAGAATCCCTCGGCCATCGACAACGCGCGCAACACCGTGAAGTCGCTGCAGCAGCAGCAAGCTGCCAAGCCGGCTCCCGGCGCCCCGGCACCAGCCGTGAAAGCGGCGGCTATTCCGGGCGCGAAAGCTGCGGCCCCCGCGCCGAAACCAGCTGCTTCCGCCCCGGGGCAGACCAACAAACTGCAGCATGTCAACGTGGTGCCCGGCGCCAATGACATTCAGATCGAGATCAGTTCCACCCACGCCGTCACGCCGCGCGTCACCAATCTCAGTTCGCCGGCGCGCCTCCTGGTGGAACTTCCCGAGACCGTGGTGGCCAGCTCACAAAACAAGATTCCGGTCGGCAGCGCTGGCGTGAAGGGCGTTCGCATCGGGATGGACGGCAAGACTCCTCCGACCACCAGCGTGGTTGTGGATCTGGAAAAGGCGTTGCCGTATGAAATCGCCCCCGGCCCCGCGGGAAAGACGGTTCTGATCCTGCACACGCAGGATGCGGGAGCGGCGGTCGCAAAGAGTACGCCCCCGGCTCCCGGAAAGAGTGCCGCGCCGCTAGCCAAGACGCAGGCGCCCGCCAAGCCTGTGGCTGCGCCAAAAGTGGCGGATGCCAAGGCTCCGGCGGCAAAGCCGGTAGCGGTGGCGAAAGTGGCGGATGCGAAAGCTCCCGCCGCCAAGCCCGCGGCAGCGCCGGTGAAGGCCGATGCCAAGCAACCCGCCAAGACGGTAGTTGCGGCGAAGCCTGCTCCTGCCATTCCGGCTCCGGTCAAGGTTGCCGAAGCTCCGAAGCAACCCAAGCCGGAAGAGAAGAAGTGGGCGATGAGCGGCAAGCGTGACCCTTTCTTCAGCCCGGTCGTGCAGCAGTCGGGCTCCGGGTGCGCCACGGGCAAGAAATGCCTGGAGATCGGCGCGATCAACCTGCGCGGCGTGGTGAAGTCGGATAGCGGCTTTATCGCGGTGGTGACGAACAATCTGAACAAGGCATATTTCCTCCGGGAAAACGATCCTGTATTCAACGGCTACGTGGTGAAGATCACCGGCGACTCGGTGGTGTTCCAGGAGACGATCCAGGACAAGCTGGGCAAGTCGTTTACCCGGGAAGTGGTGAAGAGAATCATGGCACCGGCAGTTTAGGCAGGACGGCGCGATTCCGGAGACGGGGCGCCGAAATCAAGTTGCAAGAAGGACACGCGGGCCAGGCCCGCGGGTGGGGAGAAGCGAAATGCGAAAGCGACAACTGGCAATGTTCGTATCGTTGCTGCTGGTGCTGGGAGTGGCTGCGGCCGCCCAGGCGCCCAGCCAGCTCGATCGAGTCAACGTAGTCCGGGACACGGACACTATCCGAGTTGAGATGAGCTCCAGGGGCGCATTGACGCCCAAGGTGAGCACTCTGGACTCGCCCGCCCGCCTGGTGCTGGACCTGCCGGAGACCGTAATGGCCACCCGGCAGAAGGCCATTGCCGTGGGCGCGGCGGGAGTCAAGGGCGTGCGCATTGGAATGGATGGGCAATCCCATCCGACCACGCGCATTGTCGTCGATCTCGAGAAGGCTTGCGCCTACGAACTGACGCCTGGGCCAGCTGGCAAGCTTGTCCTCAGCCTGCATGCCAACGCGCCGGTCACGACCGCGGCTGCGGCCTCTCCTGCTCCCGTAAAGCCGGAAGCGGCGGCGGCCACGAAGGAATCCGCTGCGCCCAATAACTATGTCTTCGTGGAGCCTTCCTACCAGGCTAAGAGCGAAGAAAAGCCCGCGGTCTCCGACCAGCCGGCGGCTCGCGCCCAGGATGCGGCAGCGAAGTTCTCCGACAAGACCACGCCCGAACTGCTCCCGGTCAGCATGAATGCGGCTCAAGCCCAGGGCACGCAGGCTCCGGCGATTACGCCGGCCGTGAACCTGGCTGCCGAGCAGAAGGCGCAAGCGGGGCAGGGAGGCGCTGCGGTCGGCCCGAAGTACACGGGCGAGCCGATCTCGGTCAACCTGAAGGATGTCGATCTGAAAGATTTCTTCCGCCTGATTCACGAGATCAGCGGCCTGAACGTGGTGCTCGATCCCAACGTTCACGGCACGCTGACCATCGTGCTGGATGACGTGCCGTGGGACCAGGCGCTCGACATCGTGCTCAAGAACAACGAGCTGGCGCGGGAACTGGAAGGCAACGTTCTGCGCATCGCGACCGTGGATACCTTGAAGCACGAAGCCGACGCTCGCCGGGCCCAGATCGAGTCCGAAGCTCTGGCGGTGGAGAAGGTTTCGGTGACCCGCTTCCTGAGCTATGCCAAGGCCAAAGACGCCATCGTGACCGTCAAGAAGTTCCTGTCGCAGCGCGGCGATGTGGTGGCGGACGACCGCACCAATGCCGTCATCATCAACGATATTCCCAAGGTGATTCCGACCATCGACCGCCTGCTCACGCAGCTGGACCGCAAGACGCAGGAAGTTGAAATCGAAGCCCGCGTGGTGGCCGCAACCCGGCAGTTCGCCCGCGATATCGGCACCCAGCTCGGCTTCGGTTGGGGCAACAGCACGTCCACGGTGGGCGGCGCCAGCAGTGTGGGAACGTCCCCCATGGGGGTTTTCGGCGGACCTCCGCCGTTCTACTCGATCGTCGGTACTACGGCCCCCTCGGGCAACACACTCAACCAGATTCCGCTGTTTTCGAACCTGGGCGTAACCAGTCCGACCAGCGGTCTGGGATTCCAGACTTCGACTGCCAATATCCGCCTGGATGCCATTCTGACCATGGCGGAGTCCCGCGGGTTGTTGAAAGTGCTGTCCCGTCCGCGAGTGGTCACGCAGAACAACATTCAGGCCCTGGTTAAGCAGGGCGTGCGCGTTCCCATCGTGACCCAGGCGCAGTTGGGCGGTCCGCCGACGGTCACTTACGTTGACGCGTTCCTGCGCTTGACAGTTACTCCGCAGATCACGTCCGAGAACACCATCTTCCTGAACGTCGACGTGGAGAACACTACTCCCAACTTCGGCCAGCAGGTCCAGGGCAACCCGGAACTGATCACGCAGCAGGCCACCACGCAGGTGCTGGTGACCGATGGCGGGACGGTGGTGATCGGCGGCGTCATCCAGACGCAGAACTCGATCAACGTGACCCAGGTTCCCTTGCTCGGCAACCTGCCGTTCCTCGGAAACCTGTTCAAGCACACGCAGGTTACAACCCAGAACCAGGAGCTGATCTTCTTCATCACGCCGCGAATCATTCAGACATAGCAGCGGGGGTGAAACATTGAAACCGCCGGCCTGAAGAACCTGTCAGGCCGGCGGTTTTGCTTTAAGCGCTGAGCGCTGAGCAATGAGCCATGAGCAATGAGCCGTGAGTAGGAGCCTGGCTCCCAGGCCGGTCGGCAGACGCCGGGTTTGCTCATCATTCATAGCTCATTGCTCATAGCTCATAGCCATCCTGTTACACTCGCAATCAATGGACTTCCACGGGCGCCAGAAGAAACTGCGGCAACATCTTGCCGGTGCCCGCTTCGATGGGCTCCTGGTCAGCCATCTTCCCAACCTCCGATATCTTTGTGGCTTTACGGGAAGTGCTGGGCTTCTCCTGGTGCAGGAGACCGGCAGCGTTTTCGTCACTGACGTGCGTTACGACACGCAGGCACACGAAGAAGTAAAGGCGGCGAGGGTAGTCATCGCGAAAAAAGCTCTGCTGGAGGCCGTTGGAGAGCTTCTAGCCCGCGGGCGCAAGCGCGCCAGGAAGCGGACGATCGCAATTGAGGCCGAGCATCTCACCGTCGCGGAGAAGAAGAGACTGACCCGGATCCGGCCGGCAGGGGTGGTGTTGCAGGACGCGCCTCCGGTCGTCGAGCGGGCCCGTATGGTCAAGGATCACGACGAGCTTCAGCGGATCCGCGCGGCGGTTGCCTTGGGAGCCAAGCTCTTCGATCGCGCGCTTGAGGTTCTTCAGCCAGGCGTGAGGGAAGTGGAAGTGGCCGCCGCGATGGAGTTCACCGCCCGGCGCGCCGGCGCTGAGGAAATGTCATTCCCCACTATCATCGCGGGCGGTATGCGGTCAGCGCTGCCGCACGGCCGTGCTTCAGGGCAGCCGATCCCGGCTGGCGCATTCGTGGTTTGCGACTTCGGTGTTATACTTTCGGGTTATTGTTCGGACCAGACCCGTACTGTATGGGTCGGTAAGCCATCAGAGGAAGCTCGGCAGGCTTACGAGGCGGTACGGCACGCGCAACAGGCTGCCATTGACGCCGTAAAGCCCGGAGTGCCTGTGGGCGAGGTCGATGCGGCTGCACGTAAAGTTTTACGCAAGGCTGGGTTAGGTCGATTTTTCACGCATTCCACCGGGCATGGAGTAGGGCTGGAGATTCACGAAAGCCCGCGCGTTGCCGACGGGCAACGCGAGATTCTGCAGCCTGGGATGGTCATTACCATCGAGCCCGGGGTATACTTCCCCGGCAAATGGGGCGTGAGGATCGAGGACATGGTAGCGGTCACGGCCGGTGGCTGTGAGGTACTGACGCCCACCAGCAAGGATTTTCTGGCAGTCTAGTCTTCTTAAATCTGAGCCGGGCACGAACTACCCCCGGCTTCTTCGCGCGCCCCTCGGGTTGCGCGGCGGGATCGGCGAAGGTCCCACCGTACACGAATGAATCAAAAAGAGCTGAAGGAACTCATCGAGTTTTTAATCGAGAAGGACATTGCCGAGTTCGAGTTGGAACGCGGCGATGTCAAGGTCCGGATCAAGCGCGCCGGGGAACCCACGGTCGTGCATTCCCATGCCGCTCCCTTTTTTGCGGTGCCGTCCGCGGCCGCTGCTGCGGAAGTGGGAACTGCGCCGTCGACTCCGCCCGCCGCGCCGCCGCCTGCCGCGGCGCCCGCGCCGCCACCTCCCGAAGAAGGCCTGCACACCGTCAAGTCGCCGATTGTGGGCACGTTTTATGAGGCGCCTTCCCCGGGTGCCCCTCCCTTTGTCAAGGTGGGCGATTCGGTGGAGGTGGGACAGATTTTGTGCATCGTCGAGGCGATGAAGCTGCTCAATGAGATTGAGTCGGATGTGGCCGGCGAAATCGTGAAGAAGCTGGCAAACAATGGCCAGCCCATCGAATATGGCCAGGAATTGTTCGTGATTCGGCCCAAAAAGTGACACTGGATGGTTCAACGGGCGCGCCGAGCCGCGCCTTTTTGTGTCTGCGAGTTACTGCTATAGGACGCGAATCTGAATCGGTTCGCTCGAAGTTCATATCTCAAGGATCATAGCTCTTCTCTCATGTTTAAGAAGATCCTGATTGCCAATCGCGGAGAAATTGCACTGCGCGTGATCTGCGCCTGCAAGGAACTCGGCGTAAAGACGGTCGCGATTTATAGCCAGGCGGACCGCAACTCACTGCATGTGCGCTTCGCCGACGAGGCGATCTGCATCGGACCCCCGCAGTTGGCGCAAAGCTATCTGAATATTCCGGCGGTAATCAGCGCCGCTGAAATCGCCAACGTGGAGGCCATCCATCCGGGCTACGGCCTGCTGGCGGAAAACGCGAATTTCGCCGAAGTCTGCCAGATGAGCGAGATCAAATTCATCGGTCCGCGGCCGGAAGTGACGCGCCTTATGGGGGAGAAGGAAAAGGCGCGCGCCGCAATGAAAGCAGCGGGCGTGCCCATCCTGCCCGGTTCTGACGGCATCATTCCCACCGACGGCGAAGCGCTGGAATGGGCGCGGCAGGTGGGCTATCCCGTGATCGTGAAAGCGTCCGCGGGAGGCGGCGGGCGCGGCATGCGCATCGCTCGCAATGAAGACGAACTCCCCGGCCTGTTCAAGGCGGCGCAGGCCGAGGCCGCCGGAGCCTTTGGCAACGGCGATCTCTACATGGAGAAATACGTGGAGCATCCCCGCCACATCGAGTTTCAGGTGCTGGCCGACGAGCATGGCAACGTCGTGAGTCTGGGAGAGCGGGAGTGCTCGATCCAGCGCCGCCACCAGAAGTTGCTGGAAGAATCTCCCTCGACCCAGGTGACGCCGGAGCTGCGCGCGCAGATCGGCGAAGTTCTCTGCAAATCTTTGGCGGCTATCGGCTACTGGAACGCCGGGACCATCGAGTTTCTGATGGATCAGAACCGGCAGCTTCACTTTATCGAAATGAATACGCGCATCCAGGTGGAACATCCGGTCACGGAGATGGTGACCGACGTCGACCTGGTGAAAAGCCAGATCATGATCGCTGCCGGAGCCCGGATGGACGAGGTGCTGCACGGGCCCATCGTGCACCGCGGGCACTCCATCGAGTGCCGCATCAACGCCGAGCATCCGGAGAAGTTCACGCCATCGGCAGGGAAGATCACCGCGTTCCACCCTCCCGGGGGTACGGGCGTGCGGGTGGATACGGCGGCCTATGCCGAAGGGGTGATCCCGCCTTATTACGACTCGCTCATTGCTAAGTTGATTGTGCGCGCGAAAGATCGCCAGGAAGCAATATCGCGGATGGCGCGCGCGCTGGAGATGTTTATGGTGGAGGGCGTGTTTACCACGATTCCGCTGCACCGTAAAATTCTGGCGGATCCCGATTTCCGTGCCGGAAACTTTGATACGGGATTCATTGAGCGTTTCCTGAAGAAGAACGGCAAAGTGTAGGGGCGGACGCCATCGTCCGCCCCGTGATGCGTGGCGACGCGTGCCCATTACCTGGGGATTGAGTAGAGTGCCCAGTATTGCGCGCTTCGCGCACAACCCCGGACGAGGGCTTCCGCAGCCACACGTTTTGCGGTAACCGGAACTTGCCTGCATGATTCTGCTCCCACGCCTTTACGCCATCGTGGACTCGTCCTGTCGCGGGTCGACTCAGGAATTGGTGACCTTGGCTGAGGACCTGGCTGGCGCGGGATGTACTCTCCTTCAATATCGAAATAAGTCGGGCAATGCGCGAATCATGCTGGAGCAGGCGCGCGCGCTGAAACAGAGATTGGGCGCCTCCGTGCGCCTGATCATGAATGACCGCGCTGATCTCTGCCTGGCGGCCGGGTTTGACGGCGTTCACGTCGGGCAGGACGATCTCGCCGCCGAGTCGGTTCGCAGCATCCTCGGCGCGCAGCGCTGGCTGGGGGTTTCCACCCACAATCCCGAGCAGCTTCAGGAAGCCGGCCTCACCTCGGCGGACTACCTCGCCATCGGGCCCGTGTTTGCCACCAGCAGCAAAGACAAGCCGGACCCTGTCGTGGGCCTCGACGGAGTGCGCCGCGCTCGGGCGCTCACCCGAAAGCCGCTGGTCGCCATCGGGGGGATTACCCGGAAAAACGCGGCCTCGGTCATCGAGGCAGGCGCGGATTCGGTGGCGGTGATATCCGATCTGTTACCGGAGCCACGCAAATCAGCAGAGGAATTTTTGCGGATTCTGCGGTAGAGTCATGTGACTCACTTCGGCCGCGTGCTGGCGTCAGACCCGCTGTGCAGCGCAATGCAGAAGGATGAAGTCAGAACGCGGAAGTCGATGCCCTGGTTACTTCTGAATTCTTACTTCCGCCTTCCGGCTTTACGGAGGAAGATCTGAGTACGCCTACGACGACGCGACCGCCTGCCAACAGCGACTGGGAAGTCCATACTCATCAGGACCAGGAACTCGTCCAGGGATTAGGACTGACCAGCGCGACCATGCTGGTGATCGGCTCGATGATCGGGTCCGGCATCTTCATCGTGTCGGCGGAAATTGGCCGCGAGGTCGGATCACCCGCGCTCCTGATCGGAGCCTGGGCGGTCGCGGGCTTCATGACCATCGTGGCCGCGCTTAGCTATGGCGAACTCGCCGCGATGATGCCGCGGGCCGGCGGCCAATACGTCTACCTGCGCGAGGCTTTAGGGCCGCTTTGGGGATTTCTTTACGGCTGGACTTTGTTCCTGGTCATTCAGACTGGAACCATCGCTGCCGTCGGCGTGGCGTTCGGCAAGTTCCTGGGCGTCTTCGTCCCTTCCATTTCCTCGACAAACTGGGTTCTTCACCTGTGGAAGGTTCCTCCAATTCCGATTGGGCCGATGGTCCTGGGGAACATGGACGTAGGTCTCAATACCCAGAACCTGGTTGCGATTCTGATGGTGATACTGCTGTCCATCGTCAACATCTTTGGGCTGAAGACGGGCGCCCTGATTCAAAACGTGTTCACAGCGGCGAAGGTTTCAGCCTTGCTGGGATTGGCGGTGTTCGGATTCATCTTCGGCCGCAACGCCGTGGCACTGGCCGCGAATTTTCAGGGAAATTTCTGGCATAACGCCGGACTCAGCGCCCAGCATGCCGTTCAGGTAGGCGTAGGCGGTCCAATCGTGATGGTGGGGACCCTGACCATTCTGGCGGTGGCGCAGGTGGGCTCGCTGTTTTCCGCCGATGCCTGGAACAACGTCACCTTCACCGCCGGCGAGGTGAAGAATCCCAGCCGGAACCTGCCGCTCTCCCTGGCTCTGGGCACCGGGGTCGTCATTGCCCTGTATATCGCGTGTAACTTCATTTACCTGACGGCGCTACCGCTGCAAGGAGTGGAGAACGGCGCCACTATTCTGGCGCGGGGTATCACGCATGCTTCCGAAGATCGCGTGGGTACCGCTGTGATGACCCAGATGTTCGGCGCGGCGGGCGGCCTGCTCATGGCGGCTGCCATCATGATTTCCGGCTTTGGCTGCGCCAACGGCCTGATACTCTCCGGGGCCCGCGTTTACTACGCCATGGCCAAGGACGGTTTGTTTTTCCGCAAAGTCGCCAAGCTGCATCCCACCTACAAGACGCCCGCGGTTTCGCTCATGGTGCAGATGGTTTGGACCTGCGTCCTGTGCATATCAGGCAGCTACGGGCAGCTTCTGGACTACATCATCTTTGCCGTGCTGCTGTTTTACATTCTGACGATCGTGGGATTGTTCGTGCTGCGCCGGACACATCCCGACGCCACCCGCCCTTACCGGGCGGTGGGGTATCCGATCTTGCCGGCAATTTACGTTGTCATGGCTTTATTCATCGATATCGTACTGTTACGCTATAAGCCGCAATACACGTGGCCGGGGCTGATTGTCGTACTGCTGGGGATCCCTGTCTATTATGCGTGGTCGCGGAGGGCGAGGGCCCAGGGAAGTACATCCGCATGAGCTCTAGCGCAGGAACCAAGGAGAAACCAAGACAGATGGCGAATCTGTGGGCAACCAAGCCGTTGAACCTGCTGATGGAAGAGGCTCGCGAGACCGGCGAGCACAGCCTCAAACGCACCCTGGGTGTGTTTCAACTGACCGCTTTGGGTGTGGGAGCCATCATTGGCGCCGGTATTTTCGTCATGGTCGGATTGGGCGCGCAATATGCCGGTCCCGGGCTCACGCTGTCATTCGTGCTTTCCGGGCTGGGATGCGCATTCGCCGGTTTGTGCTACGCCGAATTTGCCGCCATGATTCCCCTCGCCGGCAGCGCCTACACCTATGCCTATGCGACGCTGGGCGAGTTTCTGGCCTGGATCATCGGCTGGGACCTGACTCTGGAGTACGCGATGGGAGCCAGCACGGTTTCTTCGGGCTGGTCAAATCATTTCATCGAATTGCTAAACATTTTCCATATCAAAATGCCGCTCTGGCTGGCCTACGATCACTGGACGGCGCTGAAGACGGCCGAGAATGTAGTAGCGCGGCAGATCGCGCAGGCTTCGGATTCCTCCCTGGTCCCGGGCACCCAGGCCTTCCTGGACAAGGTTAGTGCGATCATCGCATCGCAATCTCCAGACTTAGTTCAGCGGGCGCATGAATTGCTCGGGGCCCCGCACCTGTTTGGCATGGAGATTGGCTTCAACCTTCCCGCCTTTATCATCGCCTTGATCATCACCGCGGTTCTGGTGGTCGGGATCAAGGAGAGTGCGCGTTTCAACGCGACCATCGTGACCATCAAAGTGGCGGTGGTGCTGTTCGTCATCGGCTTGGGCGCGCGCTATGTCAATAGCGGCAACTGGGGGACGGACTGGCACTCCTACGCGCCGCACGGCTTCGCTGGCATCGGAGCGGGAGCGGCGTACATATTTTTCGCTTACATCGGATTCGATGCGGTTTCCACCACCGCGCAGGAAGCCAAAAATCCGCAACGCGATCTGCCCATCGGCATGATTGCCTCCCTGGCCATATGCACCGTCTTGTATATCTCGGTCGCCGGAGTGCTGACCGGGATGGTGCACTGGCAGCAGATCAATATCGAGGCCCCGGTGGCGCGCGCATTCCTGGATCGCGGCCTCACCACGGCCTCGCACATCATCACGCTGGGAGCGCTGGCCGGACTCACCAGCGTCATGCTGGTGATGCTGCTGGGACAAACCCGCGTGCTGTACTCGATGGCGAATGATGGATTGTTACCCAAGAAGTTCTTCGCGGCTGTTCATCCCAGGTTCCGCACTCCCTGGAAGAACACCATTCTGGTCGGACTGCTGGCGGCGATTGTGGGCAGCGTGACTCCCATCGATGATATTGGGAGGATGGTCAACATCGGCACTCTCCTGGCCTTTGTAATCGTGTCGATTTCGGTACTGGTGTTGCGCCGCACGAATCCAGGCCAGCCGCGGCCTTTCCGGACTCCCTGGGTTCCTGTGATTCCGATCCTGGGCGTGATTTCCAATGGTTACATGATGTACAAGCTGGGCTGGGTCAACTGGGCGCGGCTGTTTATCTGGCTGTTCATTGGGCTGGCCGTCTACTTCAGCTATGGTCAGAAGCACAGCCGGGTGCAGGCGCTGCGCGCAGGGAATCCGCCGAAAGCTTGATGGGGTTGTGCGAGTCCGGCCCTCCGCACAGCGCGGAGGGCCGTTTTGCTTTATAGTCGTGGGTCGGCGGACGATGAGGGCTCGCAGCCAGGGGCGAATTCCCAGGTTGCAGGCGGGGCTCAAGCGACTGGCGTACCCGCTTCCTTACCGCGCCCCACCGACGGCATACCCATGAAAGCCTTGCGCAACCTCCGAACCATTGGCCTGCTTCTGCTGGTGGTTATGGGGATCGGGACGGCCGGTTTTCATTACATCGAGGGCTGGCCGTGGTTCGATGGCTTCTACATGGTCGTGACGACGTTCACGACGATCGGCTATCAGGAAGTGCATCCGCTTTCGCATGCGGCACGCATCTTCAACGTTTTCGTAATTCTGTCCGGAGTCTCGCTCGTGCTGTTGGGAGTCGGGGCGCTGAGCCAGGCTTTGCTAGAATTCGAGCTGCAGAGTTTTTTTGGAAGGCGGCGCATGGAACGCGACATCGCACGTCTCACGGACCACTTCATCATTTGCGGCATGGGGCGGGTGGGGCGCAGCGTGGCCCGGGAACTGTCGCGCAAGCCGGCGCAGTTCATCATGATCGAGCATGCGGAGGCCAAGCGCCAGAAGTTTGCCGCCGAAAATTGGCTGGTGCTGGCCGGGGATGCCACCCAGGAACAGACTCTGCGCGAAGCGCAAATCGAGCGCGCCCGCGGCCTCATCGCGGCCACTACGACCGATGCGACCAATCTCTACATCGTGCTGACGGCGCGCGGGCTCAATCCCCGGCTGAAAATTATTGCGCGGGCCAGCGAGGACGCGGCCGAGAAGCATCTATTGACCGCGGGCGCGGATTCGGTCGTGTCCCCGTATTCCTTCGCAGGCCAGAGAATCGCGCAATCCCTTTTGCGGCCGCACGTGGTGAGCTTCCTTGATACGGCCACAACCCATCTCGGCATGGACCTGGAGATCGGGGAAGTTCACATTACACCTGGGTCGACGTTCGCCGGGAAAACGCTGGAGAGTTCGCGCATCCGGCAGGAGCGCGGAGTGATTGTGCTGGCGATCAAGCGGCGCGATGCGATGCGCTTCAATCCCGCGCCCGACGAACGCATCGAGCCCGACGATTGCCTGATCGCCATGGGCGAGCCCGCGCAGTTGCGGCAGCTCGAACAGACCGCGTCTCCATCATGAAAATCGTCAGCGCCGAAGAGATGCGCTCGATCGATCGCGCCACCAGCGAGCGCTTTGGCGTGCCCTCTGCGGCGTTGATGGAGAATGCCGGAACCGCGGTCGCGGAGCACGTGCTCGCGCATTATGGCTCGGCGCAGCGCATCACGGTCTTTTGCGGCAAGGGCAACAACGGCGGCGACGGCTTCGTCGCGGCCCGGCGTTTGCAGGAGAAGGGAAAGACCGTTCAGGTCATCTTGCTTGCCGACCCGGCTGAGCTTCGCGGGGACGCGGCTGCCATGTACAAAAGGCTTCCCGCGGCCCCCACCATCGTCCGCTCGCCGGAGGAACTGAAAAGCGGGCGCGTTCAGCCTTCTCTCTCCGGCGACCTGTATATCGACGCCATCCTGGGTACGGGTTTCAGGCCGCCCCTCCAGGACCTGTATGCCGCGGCAATCGACTTTCTGAACCGCAGCGGAGTTCCGGTTCTTGCGGTGGACATTCCTTCCGGCGCGGACACCGATGCCCTGGGTCCGCAAAAGGCAGCCATCACGCGGGCGGCGTCGATGGTCACTTTCACCGCGCCCCGTCCGGCACACGTGTTCGGCAGGCTCACCAATGGCCCTACTTGCGTGGCCTCAATCGGCTCGCCCGACGAAGCGGTGGTTTCATCGTTGCACCTGAACGTGATCACCGCAAAAGATATCGCGCCGCTGCTCGCTCCGCGCCCGCTGGATTCGAACAAAGGCCTCTACGGCCACGTGCTGGTCGTAGGGGGTTCGCTGGGTAAGGCGGGCGCCGCGGCCATGGCCGGAATGGCCGCGCTGCGCGCAGGCGCTGGGCTGGCAACGGTGGCGACCGCTCAATCGGTGCTTCCGACCGTCGCCGGATTCCATCCCGAACTGATGACAGAGCCCTTGCCGGAGACCGCCGCCGGCACGATCGCTACCGAGGCGGGACTAAGAATCGAAGAGCTTCTCAAGACGATGAGCGTGCTTGCGATTGGCCCCGGCATTGCCCGCGATTCCCATACTACAACGCTGGTGCGGTCGCTCGTGGCGAATCACAGGCTGCCCATGGTGGTGGACGCGGATGCTCTGAACGCATTCCAGGGACATACGAATCATATGAACGGTAAGGGGCGCACTCTGGTGATCACGCCGCATCCCGGCGAAATGGCGCGCCTCTCGGGGTGTTCGACGGCCGACGTGCAGAAAGATCGCCTGGGTGCGGCGCGGCAGTTCGCCGGCCAGCACGAGTTGATCGTAGTGCTCAAGGGATACCGCACGCTGGTGGTTCAGCCCGACGGCGAGGCTTGGGTCAACACCACGGGCAACCCTGGAATGTCCACCGGAGGCACGGGAGACATTCTCACCGGGATGGTGGCGGCGATGATCGCGCAGCATCCGCAGGAGGCGATGCTGGCGGCGTGTGCGGCGGTTCATCTGCATGGGCTTGCAGGGGATGTCATGCGCGAGCGCGTCGGGGAGCATTCGCTGGTAGCCACGGATCTGCTGGGCGGCTTGCCGGAAGCATTTGCGCGGGCGCGACGGGCGGCACGGGAAACATTTGTCCGCTGGGACGGCTGAGCTGGCCTCGCCCTGTAACGCCCTATCGATTTCCGGTTCGGAAGCTTTTAAGACAAGCGTCGGGGGATCTTTCAGCAGCCTGCGGAACGCTGCGCTGTTTCATCGTGTTTCGGGCATTCGCACCGTTTTTCCTTCCGCTGCGGAGCGCCGTGCTGCGTCCAGAATCTCTGTCACGGTCACGTTGGTCTCGAGTGATGACAAGCCATCTTCCCTGGCTCCGTCCAGAATCACCGCGCGCAGATAGGACAGTTCGCTGTCATAGGGCGGGGGCACGGGTTTAGCGGCGAGTTGTTCTTCGGGTTTTTCTTCTGCGCGCCGCACGCGGATCTCATCCCTCTTTATCGTGATTATCGAGCCACTTGCGCCGTACACCTCCATGTCTTTGCGGTCGAACGGCCAGTTCCAGGACGCCTGGATGATTGCCTGCGCTCTGGGATACGTGAGGATGATGGTGGCCTCGTCGTCGACGCGGGAGTAGATTTGCGGCTTCATCTGCTGCGTGACCGCCGTGACGGTCTGCGGCCGTTGGCCGTCCATCAGCCAGGTCATCAGGTCTGCGCCATAACATCCAAAATCGAACAGAGCGCCTCCGCCATTGAGTTTTGGGTCGGTAAGCCAGTCCAGGAACTCCGGTTGCACGCCGATCTCTTTTGGCCCTTTGTGGCCGTCATGGACCACGACCTTGCGAATGTCTCCCATCCATCCCTCATGGGCCAGGTCATAGGCCGCGTGATTGCTGCGATACCAGGAGGTCTCGTAATTCACCAGAACGTGGGTGTGCGCCGCGCGTGCGGCCTTCGCCATGGCCCGCGCGTCCTCGAGACTTACGGCCAGAGGTTTCTCCATCATGACGTGGACGCCGTGGCGGGCGCAGATTTCCACTACCCGTCGATGGTCGTAGGTGTTGGTGTAGGCCAGGACCGCCTGTGGGCGCGCCTTTGCAAGCATGTCGTCGAGATCGGTGAAAAGCTGCGCCTGGTCGAAACCGTACTTCGATGCGGCCTGGGAGAGCAGTTGCCGGTCCGGCTCTGCGATGCCAACGATGGTAATTTCCGGGCTATGGCGCGACTGCTCCAGAAATCCATGAACATGTCCGTGGACAAGCCCGACGATGGCGACGCGAAGGGGGTTACCGCCGTTCACGTTCTGCGCGCCGGCGATGCCCTGCAGCAGAAGGAGGGAAAGCAGTCCCAGGCTAATGATCCGCAACATGAGAGCCTCCGAGAGTCCCGCCAGCATAACAAACCAGGACTGTGGGCCGGCGCGACGATCTTCCGCTCTCCCCTTCGTCCTTCCGTACATTAACTGGATAGTTATCCCTGCTGTAAGCCTTTCAAAGGACATGGCCTGTGCCATTCAACTCGGCGCATGGCGACCGGGAATTCGGACGACGGGCCATGGTAACTTGTTCGGCAATAAGACCAAGTGTCATATTAATTTTGACCTATGACCCACTTCCCCCAACCGCACCCCACGCGGCGCGCGTCCCGGGTCCAGCTCGGAGACTCCGTTCTGGCTGCGATTCGTCTCGAAGACGGACGCCGCACCAAAGCTAAACTGCAGACCATTTCCGTAACCGGCGGGTTACTTCGCTTGGCGCAATGCCTTGCCCAGGGCGATTTCGTTGAGGTTGCGTTTCAGACCCAGGCTGGTCCGGTGCACGGCATGGCTGAGGTTCTCAGCCCCATGCAGGATATGCCGGATGGCGTGCTGCAGCCCTTCCGCTTTGTGGCCATCGAGGAAGACGATCACCGGCGCCTGCGCAGCTCGCTAGACCATGTAGCCATGCGCAGTGCCCTCGGTATGAAATCGAGCGCATTTTCCACCTACTGAGCGGGCCTTGCATTCTGCCTCGCCGCGAACTTCGCCCGGCCGGACTATGTCGGGCGGCGGCCCTCCCGGCTGCTCCCGCTATACTGTTGGGGTGAGCCGGCAGAAAACGGTGAGTCAACTTCTGCGGGAGATTACGACGCATTCGGCCGAGGAGACGGTTGCTTTCGGGCGTACCCTGGCGGATGTGCTTGCTCCTCCCCAACTCGTGCTGTTGCGCGGCGATCTGGGGGCGGGGAAGACCACCCTGGTCAAGGGTATTGCCGCGGCCTTCGAAGCGGCCGCAGAAGAAGACGTCACTAGTCCGACCTTCACCCTGGTGCACGAGTACCGCGGGCCCAAGGCCAATCTCTATCACATCGATCTGTATCGCATCGATACCCCACGCGAGCTGGATACGCTGGCGCTGGATGATCTGCGCTCCGAGAACAGCCTTCTGCTGATTGAGTGGGGAGAGAAGTTCCCCCGGTTGTTGCGCGAGAGGGACGTCGAAATCAGGCTGGACCGGGTTTCAGAGACCGGCAGAAAAATCACGGTCGCTCAATGAGTGCCGGCGTTCGGAATTGCCTCAGGCTGAACGGATGGAGCCTGCTGCGATGGCAACAGACTTGACCGCGCGCACACCAGCGGAGCATTCCATTCCCGCACTATAGAGAACAAAAGGGCGGCGGCGAATAGCGCGAACTGAAGGCTGCGGCTCACCACTCCATTTTAAGGCATTCCGGCTGGTTCGCAGCCGCAGGCTTGTCCTCTCCAGGCTTCCAGCGCTTCCCGCAGAATCAGGGGGGTGGCGGCAAATGCGGCGAGAGGATCGGCCCAGGAAATGTGCAAAACCGCCCGCGCCGATAACCCCATCAGGGCAATGAAAGACAAGTACGCGCACAGCATGGATTCGGCGGCATCGGCCCGTAGCGCGGCGCTGCCCGTCGCTGCGGATAATCGCCGCTTCTGCCATCCGAACCATGGCATGACCAGCGTGGCGGCAATAAGGATTCCGATCCCGGGATAGCTCGGAGCCGGTTCGGCATAGCCCATCAGTGTGGCGCCGGATACTGCGACGACATACAGTGCGAGCAGAAACAGCAGAATCCCTGTCATGCGGGCGGCACGCCGCTCGGCCTGTTCACCCGGCTTGCGATTCCGAAATCTCCAAAGCACAATTGCCGCGGAAAGCAGTTCGATCGCGCTATCGCCGCCGAAGGCGAGCAGGGCCGGGCTCCTGGCACGCCATGCAGCCCACAGGGACAAAACCGCCTCCGCGCCCATCCACGCAATCGTGAGTATCTGGAGCTGCTGGATCCGCCGGGCTACATTCGCGGGATGGGCCGTTGCGGAAGTCACTTAAAAGCCCATGATGTTGTAGCCGCAGTCCACGTAAATGACTTCGCCGGTAATTCCACTGCTGGCGTCGGAGGCGAGAAACACTCCAGTAGAGCCGACTTCGGCGACTTCTACGTTCCGCCCGAGCGGGGCGCGCTCGGCATGCGACTTCAGCATATCTCCCAGGCCTGAGATGCCCCGAGCGGCCAGGGTTTTGATGGGGCCGGCTGAAATTGCATTGACGCGGATTTTCCTTTTCCCCAGATCGCTCGCCAGGTAGCGCACGGTACATTCCAGTGCCGCCTTGGCTACGGCCATCACGTTGTAATGGGGCACGACCTTCTCCGCTCCGTAATAAGTCATAGTGATAATCGACCCGCCATCCTCCATCAGCGGCGCGGCGGCGCGCGCCAGGGCAATCAGAGAATAGACGCTGACGTCGTGCGCTATGCGGAAACCTTCCCGGGAAGTGTTGACGAAATCGCCCTTCAATTCCTCCGCCGGGGCATAGGCGACGGAATGAATCAGCGTGTGTAGTTTGCCGTGACGTTCTTTGAGCGTGGCAAAGAGCTTATCGATGTCCTCGTCCCGGGAAACATCGCACATGTAGCCCTCCGCCCCGGGAAGCGACAGGATCAGGTCTTTCGCCTCCTGCTCCAGACGCTCATTCTGATAGGTGATTGCCAGCTTCATTCCGGCGGCCTGCAATCCTTGCGCGATCGACCACGCAATCGATCGCTTGTTCGCGACTCCGAAGACCACCGCATTACGACCCTGAAGGTCAGAGGACATGTTGGCTCCTTGGAGGAAAAAGAATATCAGCCGGACGCGTTTCTTTACCACGAAGGGACGGAGAGGACTGGGTAATCGGGGTAATTTAGAAATTGAGTAATTGAGCAATTGGGAAATTGGGTAATTGAAAACACACGCACGCGGGTTTCCGATTTTCAATCACTCTCGCGATTTTTCTCCGGGGCGCATCTGGCGTTTGCGGAATCCCCGCTCAATCGGCGGCTACTTCCTTGCTGATCTCTGTTTTGATCGGCCAACTCGAGGCAAGGAACGACAAGCCGTAGACAGATGCCAGAATGGCGAAGGCGACTACCAGGCTTACTTTGTGGGCCACGGCGCCGACCCCAACGGCTAATACCAGTTGCAGAAATGTGCCGAAGAAGTAGAACGCGTTCTGCACCCGGCCCATCAGGTGCTTGGGGACCATCTCCATCAGCTTCGTGTTCATGGCCACGCCGCCCACTCCGCGCGCAGATCCCATCATGAAATAGGTCGCGATGGCCAGGACGAGAAGGCCCGAGATCGGCGCCACGGCTACGCAGACCGCCAGCAGCGCCATGGAAAACGCGATGGCGCGCCGCCCGCCGAGACGCCCGATCAGCCGCGGGGCATACAGCGCGCTGACGAAGGCCCCGGTGCCCCAGCCGGCATTGAGCCATCCGTAGCCCTTGGCGCCGGCGTGAAACACGCGGTCGCTGAGCGACGGAGTCACGACCACGCCGGTGACCATAGCCCCTACAAATAACGCCCAGCTGATGCCGAGCAGAATGACCGCTTGATGATCCCGGAGGAAGTGGAGTCCCTCCCGCATCTCGCGCCAAAATCGTTGCAGCTGAGTCTCCGCGGCCGCAATATCCGCTCGCAGTTCCTCCGGCCGGATGACGACGTGCCGCCCCTTGCGAACCGCGAAATAGCATAGAAAGGAGACCACGTAGGTCGAGACATCCAGCAGCAGCACGCCGCCCAGGCCAATATGGTCGTAGATGAATCCGACGATGGCGCCGGCGATCAGGAATCCGCCTTGCACTCCTGCCAGCAGGAAGGTGTTCGACTGCACGAACTGGCTCTCGGGCGTGAGTTCCTGGATCAGCGCAGTGATAGTCGGCCAGAACATCCAGAAACCGGCCGCGACCAGCGTATTCATCAGGTAAAGCTGCCAGACCTGCACCCGGTGGCGGAAGGCCAGGATGGCGACCGTCACAATGATCACAGCGCGAATGGCATCGAGCCACATCACCAGGCGCCGGCGGTCCTCGCGGTCGATCACGACCCCGGTGAAGGGAAGCATGATCATTGCCGGGAGAGTCTGCAACACCGCGAACGTGCCCAGCGCCATCTCGGAGTGCGTGGCTTGTAGAATGTACCAGGCCACGGCCGCCGAATTCATCCCGCTGCCCACCATCGAGATCAGGTTGGCGGCGAACACAAAGCGCAACGGACGATTGCCGAAACTGGCACGCATCCTTCTACTTTAGCCGAGGCGGGACATCGAGGAATTGGGAAATTGGGTAATTGGGAAATTTGGTAATTGGGGAATTTAAAATCCGGCGGCCATCCGCCTTCTCAATTCTTCAATTACTCAACTCTCCAATTGCTCAATTACCCAATTCCCCAATTCCCCAATTTTCCGTTGTGACCATGGCCCTTGCGCCCAGGCCCGTTCGGCGCTACGATTCGCCTGCTTGGAAATCGAATGACTTCTCTCGTAAGCCGGAGGCGGGTTATGGGACGCTGCCAGGGATCGCTGCTGCTGACGTTAATCTCCTCAACTCTGTTTCTCGTTTGCCAGGCGAGCGCACAGATCGATCGTATCGTGATCGCCGCGGGAACCGACGAAGATCATGCCTTGCAGGTCATCTCCAGCGAGCAGGACGCTCAGAAAAAGCTGGCGCTATATGAGGATTTCGTGCAGAAGTACTCCTCCAATCCGCAGGCCGTGGCCTACGGGAATTGGCAGCTGGCACAGGCGTATGAAGCGACCGGGGATATGCCCAAAGCTCTGGATTATGGCGACAAAGCGCTAACTAGTTCGCCTCGTAACCTGGACATTCTCGTGTCGCAGGCGGGCATTGCCCAGCAGGCAAAGAACAACCTGAAGTTAATGGATTACGCGGCGAAAGGCGGCGAGATTTGTAGCGCGATCAGCAAGCAGACGAAGCCTGAGGGCATGAGCGACGAAGATTTCACGAGGAAGGTCGCGGAAGAAAAGGCCGCGGTACAGAACAACTGCGAGTTCCTCGAGACCAGCGGATTCAATGCTATCACCGCGGAAACTGATCCCAAGAACCGCATGTCGGAAATCGAGAAATTCACCGCGGCGTATCCTGACACCAAGTTTGGCGACCAGGTTTCCAATTACGCGATGTACACGTTGGGGCCGGGGCAATTAAATGATCAGACGCGGCTGGTGGCATTCGGCGAGAAGGCGCTGGCTGCGAATCCCAACTCTCTGCCCGCCCTGTTGTTGATGGCAAACTACTACGCGGAATCCAACAGTTCGGCGAAAGCGATCACCTACGCGCAGAAGGCGATTGAAGTTGCCAAGCCGGACGCTCCCGATGCCGATAAGTCCCGCAAGCTGTCGGGCGGCGCCGCGCACAATACCATCGGCTGGGCTTACCTGAAGCAAGACAAAAGCACGGCGGCCATCCCCGAGCTCAAAACTGCCGCCGCCTTGCTCAAAGGACAGGACGAGCAGCAGTACGCGCGCGCCCTTTATGGGCTCGGCTTTGCCTATGGTAAGTTGAACAAACTGACCGAAGCCCGCGAAGTGCTCACCGAGGCGGTGAAGATCCAAGGCCCTCTCCAGGCCATGTCCCAGGATTTATTGACAAAGGTAAATAGCGCCCGCGCCAAAGGGAAATAGCCTTTTCGGCCAAGGGACGCTGCGCTTACTTCTCGGGCTTGATGAGGTCTTCTGAAAGAAGTTGCGCTTTCCAGGCGAGGGTCCGCGCTCGCTCGAAATCACCGTCCGCCATCGCTGCCTTGGATTGCTCCATGAATTGCCGGGTCTGCGTAACCGTATCCTGCTGCGCCGACGTCAGTTGCATGGCCCCGGTTTTTTTCAGGTTCTGATCGGTAACATCCAGGACCTGAATAATGGCCTCCCGCTTTTGCGAGGTCTGCTCCGTCCCTGGTCCCCCCGCCAACTGAATGCTCGGATCTTTGGTTCCTCCCTGGCGGACAACAATTTTGGGCGGAGGGCAATTTTTAGGCGCTGTCGGGTTTGCAGCCTGATCCGAAGCCTTGTCCGGCGTATTTTGCGATGTGGTTCCCGAAGCGGACTCTGCCGGAGCAGGCGAGACTGGGGCGACGACACACGGCGCGATGGCCGGCTTACTCTTGTGACTATGCCGCCTTGGCTTGCTCGATGTGCCCTGACCGGCTGAACTCTTCGGCGTCTGGACGGAGGATCCATTTCCCGCCGGCGTTTGATCCGAGGTAGGCGCAGCCGAGGATGCCCCCTGTGCTCCCGCAGGTAGAGCGCAGGACAGAAACGAAAGCAACACAAGAACGGCCAGAGTCATACCGGAGTCCCGAGCGGTGGCTTGCCGAACCGAGATCATTTCATCTTACGCCTTTGGCCGCCCGGCTGACATTAGCAATTCCGGCTTGCCGGACCGGGCTGCGCCGTGATTATCGCCGCCTAGTCCCCGTGTCTCGAGGTGGCGGCATCGGGCTCCTGCTCCGGGTTGAGTTGCGGAGCTGGACCGATCGCGGGAATCTGAAAGCGGAAGATCGTTCCGCTGGTCTCAGCCGATTGGAAGTCGACTGATCCATAGTGCCATTGCAGGATCTGGTAGGTTTGCGCCAGGCCGATGCCGCTTCCTTCCTTCTTGGTCGTAAAGTAGAGCTCGAAAACTTTGTCGTGCAGTTCCTTGGGAATGCCGGTGCCTTGATCCTGAACTTCCACTACAACGATGTCATTTTCCCGGCTCGCTGAAATCGTGAGCAGGCCCCCAGTGGGCATCGCCTGGACGCCGTTGATGACCACGTTGAGGAAAGCCTGCTTCATCAGGTCGGCATCCACTTTCACAGGCAAAGGCAATTCCGGCAGGTGCCGCTCCATGGTTACGCCGTGTTGTTCGGCATCGGGGGCGGCAAGCAGGGCGACATCCGTCAGCAGAGTCCGCAAGTCGATTTCTTCCAGGTGCAGATCGCGCGGCCGGGTGAAATCGACTAATGTCTGGATTACGCGGTCCAGGCGCCGGATCTCGCTGTCGATAATATCGACGTGGCGGCGGGTGTCCGGCTCCTGCTGCGCCAGCTTGTTCTGCAGCAGCTGGAGGTGCAGTACGATGGCGTTGATCGGGTTCTTGACCTCGTGGGCGACCCCGCGCGTCAGGCGGCCGCTCGCCGAAAGGCGGCGGGACATCTCGATCTCATCCCCGATGCGGCGCACCGACTCCACATCGCGCATGATCAGCAGGGCTCCGATTTGCGAGGTCTTCTCCTGCACGAAATCCAGGGAGAGCTGAACCCGCTTTCCCGACATGGTCTCGAATTCGCGCTGCAATACGGGACGCTTGCGCTCGAAGGCATTCAATAGCGCCGACCCGAACATGGACTTGCGGTCAAAAAGATCATGAACCGTACGCCCCAAAAGTTCCCTGCGCGGCCGGTTCAGGAATCCTTCCACCGGCGCGCTGACCAGCACCACCCGCGAGTCGCGGTCGAATAACATGAGGCCGTCCTGCAGCTTGGCCATGAGCTGATCGACGTTGTCCTTCAGCGCGGTAAAAATCTCGCGGCTGTCGCGAATCTGCCGCCCCAGGTTAGCGATCTTCAGCGTGACCAGGCCATACTCGTCATGTTCGCCGTACAGCGATTCCGGCTCCCCGGCGCTGACATTGTCCAGGTTGCGGTTGATCTCCTTCAGAGGGCCCAGCGCCAGGTTCGAAATTCCTGCGGCCAGGAACAAGGACACAAAAATGAGCGCGACCGAGATGTAAAGCGATCGCATCAGCCGCGCCTGCACCTCGCTTTTCAGAAAAACAGTCTGCACCCCGATCCGGATCATCCCGAACGGTGCTCCGTTCAGTTCAAGAGGATAGGTGACGTCATAGACCGCCGCGGGGCTGAAAACCAGCCGGATCTGCTCGCGGAACCGGGCGTTCAGCACCTCCTTGAAGTCCGGACGGGAAGGAATGACTTTGCCCAGCAGCGAAGCATTGGTATGGAGCAAAGCCTTGCCGCTGGTGTCAACCACGGAGACGTCGTAGATATATCTCCAGTCGCCGGGATCGGATTGCAGGAGGTTGTTGAGACCCACATCCGTCTGCACGTAATCGGCTAAGGCGCGCTTTAACGCGGCAGGATCGCTGGTATCCACCGCGGTGCTGCTGAAATCGGGAACCGAGTTCCCTGCGGCGTAGGCCAACTGGTGGGTCAAGCTGGTCGCTGTCTCGTAGGCGTTGGCGATGCGCAACCGCAGAATCTGGGAGATGTACAGGTACGAAAATGCCGACACCAGCACCGTCACCATGAGGGTGATGGCAAGCACGATGATGGTTTTGCGGCGCATGCTCTAAAAGCCCGAAACGGGCGGAGGTCCCGTCAGCTGCTGGGCACTTCTTCCTTGCCCGTTTCCGCCGCCGAGGTGCCGTACTCTTTAAGCTTATTGTGCAGGGTTTTCAGGCTGATGCCAAGAATTTCGGCGGCTCTGGTTTTGTTGTTGCTGGTCGCCTCCAGCGTCTTCAGAATCAGCATTTTCTCGGCTTCTTCCACCGTGGTGCCCACGCCCAGCCGTACCGCATCGGGATCATTGGCAGCAGTGCGCAGCGGGGCCTGGCCGAACCCTGGGGGAAGGTGTTTGGTCTCGATCATGCCGGAGTCGCAGACAATGACCGCCCGCTCGATCGTGTTGCGCAGTTCACGGACATTCCCCGGCCAGGAATAACTGTTGAACTGGTTCAGCACGGCCTCGCTCACGGCCGTGACCTTGCGCCCGTGCTTTCCGCTCATCTCCGCCAGCAATAACTGCACCAGGGCAGGAATGTCTTCCTTATGTTCGCGTAACGGAGGCAGGTGAATGTTGAACACATTGAGCCGGTAATAGAGATCGCTACGCAACTCGCCCCGCGACACGGCCTCGTCAGGAATCTTGTTCGTGGCCGCCAGGACACGCACATCAACCGAGGTCTCGACCTTGCTCCCCAGGCGGCGCAGCTTGCGATCCTCCAGCACCCGCAGAAGCTTGGCTTGGGTCCCGATCGGCATCTCGCCGATTTCGTCCAGAAGCAGCGTCCCGCCTTCCGCCAACTCGAAGCAGCCGGTGCGCCGTTCCAGGGCTCCGGTAAACGAGCCCTTCTCATGCCCGAAGATTTCGCTTTCCATCAGCGTTTCCGGAATGGCCGCGCAATTGATCGCGACAAAGGGCCGATCCTTGCGCGGGCTGAGTTCATGAATGGTTCGTGCCACCAGTTCCTTGCCGGTTCCGCTGGCCCCGGTGATCAGTACTGATGCCGTACTGGGAGCCACCATTTCAACCAGCCGAAAGATTTCCTGCATCTTGCGGGAGGAACCGCTCATTCTCCCCAACGAGCCGGTGTCGCGCAGGCGCCTTCGCGTGGCCTCCAACTCCGCCCGCGTACCGAGAAGGGCCGAGGCGTTTGCCAAGATCGTTCTCAGCCGATTGGTATCGATGGGTTTGGTGATGTAGTCATAGGCGCCCATGCGCATCGCCTGCACGGCGCTGTCGATCGTGCCCTGGGCGGTGACCAGGACCACGGCAATGGTCTGAGCCTGCTCCGCCAGATGCCCCAGCAGCTCAATTCCTCCCATACGCGGCATCTTCAAGTCGGTGATCACGATGGAAGGCGACCATTGCGCGGCCTTCTCCAGGCCCTCAGCGCCATCGGCTGCCACTTCGACCCGGTAACCCCAGGAGGTCACGATTTCCGCCAAACCGGAACGCTCATTCTCTTCGTCTTCAACAATTAATACTTTTTCGTGGCTCATTTAGTTTGTTCAGCCGTGCTCGATCCCTGGGCTAACCTCCGCGGGGAAGCGGAGACTCATGGGGTCGAGTTTCCACGATACGCGGGCATTTCGGTTGACACAAGGTCTGTGTCGGACCTTGACTCAGGTCTCTGACCACCCTCAGTAAGTTTCATTTTGAGACAACACTGCGGGATCTAGGTTGCCTAGATGGGCAATACCTTGGCCGCAGCTTTCGCTATAGGCTTCAGTGAGATAGAATTCTCCGTTCCAGAAAAAATCGGTCCTATTCTCTAGTCGATATCGCTGTAATTCGCGCGACCGTCGGGTCGCAACAGCCATCGGCGGCAATTACGTTTGGAGGATGTTATGACAGTTCGCAAGACCAGCGGCGCCCCATTTTCCTGGGTGTCTTTCCTAAGTGTCACCATCGCACTGTTAGCTTTTTCCTGCTCTGCTTTGGGCCAGAGCGATTCCACTCCCAAGTTCGATTTCTTCGCAGGGTATCAATGGCTGCATCCTGGCGCTACCGTGCCTGCTCCGTTTGGCGATCCCAATAATCCCACTCCCTTTCATGTTCCTGACATGTCTCCCGGATTTGGTACCGCATTCACTTATAATTTTGATCCTCATTGGGGAGCTGAGTTCGATCTCGGTCATAACTGGGGCAACAGCAATTACGAAACAACTGTTTCCGCCGGACCGCGCTTTATGTGGCGTACGGAGGGTGCCAACTTTTTTCTGCACGCTCTGGTCAGCTACAACCGGCTGTCTGTGAACGGACTAGGTGATCCGCGCAACGGCATTGGAGGCGTACTCGGCGGCGGTTGGGATTTGCCGTTTAACAAAACTTTCGCATGGCGGATTCTTGAAGCCGATTTCGTTTTCGCCCCGCACAATTTCGCCGATCTCGTCGCTCCTGCCTTTCCTAACTTGCGTCGTCCGACCTTGGAGGGTGGTCGCCTTCGTACCGGCGTTGTCTTCAGTTGGGGCGGCGCGCCCGCGCTTACTCCAAGCGCATCTTGTTCCGTACAGCCAACCGAAGTGATGGTGGGCGAGCCGGTGACCGCCACTGTTACCGCCAACAATTTCAATCCGAAGCACACCCCGACTTATGCCTGGAGCGGGAATGGAGGGCAGGTCACTGGAAAGGAGACGACGGCCACCATCGATACCAACAATGTCGCCCCCGGAAATTATGCCGTGACCGTGCATGTGACGGATCCGAAAGCCAAGACAAACAATACAGCCAGTTGCACCGCGAACTACACGGTCAAGCCGCTTCCTCCAAAGAATCCTCCCACCATGTCGCTGTCCGCTACGCCCACCGAGCTTACTCCGGGCGGCACCGTTACGCTCTCGGCTAATTGCACCAGTCCGGATGGCGCGCAGGTTTCTGTGGCGAACTGGACCTCCACGGCAGGCACGGTGACCGGATCCGGCAACTCGGCTACCCTGAACACGGCCGGCCTGCCGCCCGGACCGGTTACGGTCAGCGCGACTTGCACTGACGCCCGTAACCTCACGGGACAAGCTTCCACGCAGGTCACGATTCAGAATCCTCCTCCACCGCCGGTGGACAAGGCTTTGGAAGCACGTCTGGCGCTGCACAGCGTGTACTTCCCAACCGCTCAACCGACCCCGAAGGATCCCAATGCCGGCTTGCTCCCCTCGCAGCAGAGGACCCTGCTGAGTCTGGCAACCGACTTCAAGAAATACCTGCAGGCCAAGCCAGACGCTCGCATCACTCTGGAAGGCCACGCGGATCAGCGCGGCACTCCTGAGTTCAACCAGGCGCTTACCGAACGTCGCGTGGCCCGGGTGAAGAGCTTCCTAGTGGAAAATGGCGTTCCCGAGTCCGCCATCGACACCAAGGCTCTGGGTAAAGAGCACAACCTGACGACGGACGAAGTCAAGCAGTCGATCAACCAGAACCCCGATCTCACCACCGAAGAGCGCAAGCGGGCGCTGGCAAGAATCACGGTGATCCGCATGGCCAGCAATCGCCGGGTGGATATCACGTTAAACTCGGCAGGGCAGACGGAAACCTCGGTTCGCCAATTCCCGTTCAATTCGACGGATGCATTGAGCTTGATTGGTGGACGCGAGACCGTTAAGAAAGCCCCGGCGAAACCGTCCACAAGGAAGAAGAAGCCGGTGAAGAAACCGTAGCTGACGCGCATCACTCAGGGGTTCAACTTAAGGCGGAGGACGGCGACGTCCTCCGCTTTTTTGCGCGTTTTTTTTTGCGCGGCCGCAAAATCACTCCGAGATGAAAAATCTACATGGAGGACCCAATGGTGCTATCCCCAAGTTGTTGAATTCATGAGATGGTGTCTGGTATTCGGGTTGCCACGCATCAACTGCGGAGAAAGCCGTGGGTAAGAACATCACATGGTCGGCCCTTTTGCGCGGACTGGCGGCGTGGCCGCTCCTGGCACTACTGCTGGGAACTTGCGGCTGTTCCCGACCCAAGGCTGCCCCAACCCATCCAGGCACAGCCCAATCTCAACAGCACCAAGCCCCGTTCCGGGAAGCCGATGAGACCAACCCCGACCTTACTGCCTCTTTGTCCCCTGCAGTGCATCACAGCGAGCCCCGTGGGGTGCAGAGCAGTCTTCCCTTCGCCGACGTCCCCAGTCTTCCGGCTGGCACTCTGCTCACCGTTCGGCTAAAGACTTCGGTTTACGCCAGTACGTCGCCTGCGGAAGCCTCGTTCGAGGCCGTAGTGGTTGAGCCGGTGATAGTCGAAGGAAACACCCTGATTCCCAATGGGGCCAGCGTGGCCGGACGAGTCGAATCGGCCCGCACCTCCACCCTCAAGCCAAACCGAGGCTATGTAAGGCTGGCTCTCCACTCCGTTCAGATGGGCGACCGTCAACTCCCAGTGCAAACTGCCAGTCTCTTCGCCCGCGAAGCTCCCCTGGGCGACGACCCTATCTCTGTGATTCATCTCGAAAAGGGGCGGCGCCTCACCTTCCGGCTGAGCCAGGCCACGTATAGCTCCAGCCTGCCTCCCGAAGTAGCTCCCTAGGTTCCTGGGGGAGTTTTCCACAGGAGATTTTCCGGTTTTGGTGACATCTGCCCTTCGCTTGCCCCCCTGTGCCTCTCTATAGTGGGCCGAAATGGGTTTGAGGCGGGCCCACCAAGCACCTCTCAGTCCCATTTCGGGAAAACCAAGGTCGGAAGCCGCCGCTTTTGAGGTTTCTTCCGGAACTGGTTCCGAGCAGAGTAGACGTTATGAGCGCTCTGACTGAGATCCCCAGTTCGGAACTGGACCAGCGCCTGCAGCAGGCAGCTCGCCTCGAATCGGTGGGAAAACTGGCCGGTGGAGTTGCTCACGATTTCAATAACATCCTCACCGGCATGTTGTTGTACTGCGATCTGCTGATGTCGAGCCTGGAGCCCAGCCACCGCGCCCGGAAATATGCCGAGGAAATCCGCAAAGCCGGCATGCAGGCCAGCGCTCTGGTGCGCCAGCTGCTCGCCATCACGCGCCCTTCAAACTTCCAGCCGCGCCCCCTGTCACTCAACGAAGTTGCCGAAGGGATGCGGAACCTGCTGGCGCGCCTGATGGGAGAAAACATTCACCTGACGTTTCGACTGGATCCTAACTTGGGATTGACCAGGCTGGACACCACGCAAGCGCAGCAGATTCTGTTGAACCTCGTGCTGAACGCCCGCGATGCCATGCCGGGGGGCGGGCATGTCGCCATCGAAAGCCGCAACTGCCAATTGCAGGTCTTCACCGAATCAGTGCTGGGACGGAGCACGGAAACTTGCCTGCCATATGCGCTGCTGGCGGTCGAGGACAACGGTTGCGGAATGGACGCCTCCACCCGTGCCCACATGTTTGAGCCATTTTTCACCACTAAAACAGGCCGGGGAACCGGCCTGGGCCTGGCGACCGTGCACGACATTGTGAATTCCAATGGAGGGCTGATACACGTCAGCAGCGAACCCTCGCAGGGCACGCGTATTAGCGTGTTTCTTCCGCTCGTTCCGGGAACCGTGCCCGGCGCCGCAAGCAGCAGTGACCTTCATCCCCGCTACTACAGGGAAGCGCTCTCATCTCAAGAAGAGGAATGATCCGCCATGACGTCTGCCGCAGTGAGTCCGATCAGTGTTGCTCCGCAAATCGAACCCGCGAATTTCCTGAACCTGTTAATCATTGACGACGAGCGCGCCATCCGCGAAGCTTGCCGGGAGGTTGCGGTCTCGCTCGGCTATTCGGCGTATATGGCCGATTCCGCCGAGCAGGCTTCCCGCGCCCTGGAGGCACAGAATTTCGATGCCGTCCTGCTGGACTTGCGTCTGCCCGGCGCGGGCGGCCTGGACGCGCTCCGTCGAATTAAAGAGCGGCGCCCCGAGGCCGTGGTGGTGGTGGTGACCGGATATGGCACGGTTCAGTCGGCCGTGCAGGCGATGAAAAATGGGGCCTACGATTACGTCACCAAGCCCTTCAGCGTGGATGAGCTAAAGCTCCTGCTGGAACGCGTCGCCAGCCACCTCAAGCTGAAATCGGAGAACCGCATGCTGCGCGAGAAAGTGAAGTCCAAACAGGGCTACGGCGGCATGGTCGGGCGTGCGCCGGAAATGGAGAAGTTGTACCGCATCATCGCCAAGGCCGCCAACAGCGTGCATCCCGTGCTCATTCTCGGCGAGAGCGGCACGGGCAAGGAGATGGTGGCGCGTTCCATTCATTATTCCGGCCCGTTTCGCGACAAGCCCTTCATCCCGGTCGACTGCGGTTCGCTGGTTCCCACTCTGATCGAAAGCGAATTGTTCGGCTACGTGAAAGGCGCGTTCACCGGAGCCAATCAATCCAAGGATGGCCTGATCGCCATGGCCGAGGGGGGAACTGTTTTCCTGGACGAGGTCGGAGAATTGCCCGTAGACCTGCAGGCCAAGATGCTGCGCGCCATTCAGGAAAAGGAGATTCGCCCGGTGGGCAGCACGCGGCGGGTGCCGATTAACGTTCGCATTCTGGCCGCCACCAATCGCGATCTGGAACACGCGGTGATGCAGGGAAGTTTCCGCCGCGATCTTTACTTCCGTCTCAATGTGCTCAGCCTGCGCATTCCACCGCTGCGCGAGCGCCGGCAAGACGTTCCTCTGCTGATCGGGCATTTCCTCGAACGCATGGCGCGTAACTCCGGGCAGGAGAAAATGCTCAGCGACGACGCCCTGAAAACCATGCTGGCCTATGACTGGCCCGGCAATGTTCGCGAACTGGAGAACTGTCTGGAGCGCACCTATGCCTTCACCAGCGGCCCGCTGATTCACGTTACGGACCTGCCCCCGGAGATCGCCCATCTGCCGGTCCACGAATCGTCAGAAAATGGGAATGGGGACTGCAAAATTCTTTCCATCGCGGAGTTGGAGAAACGGACCATCCTGCACGCGATCTCGGAACTGCATGGAGACAAACTGCAGGCGGCGCGCTTGCTGGGCATCGGAAAGACTACGCTCTACCGCAAGCTGAAGGATTATGCCGCGCAGGGCTGTTTCAGTTGAAAGGTCCCAATTGGAAAGGGCATGGCGCCTGCGAGTGCCGCAACGGGACGGGCCGTTACTCCTTAACAACCAAACTTCCTGCTTTCAATACGCCTGCGAATGGCGGTCGAGTTGCAATAGAGAAGGACATGATTCTACTGATCACACCATCGGCTCGCGGTCCCGAATGCGCTCAATGCCTGTTTGCAGAAACCACTCAGCAGACGCATTGGGCGCAGTCCTTGCAGGAAGCTACCACTTGCCTGCGCGAACAATCCTTTGCCGTCGCGGTCATCGATCAGTTCCTGTTTGAAACCGAACCGGAAGAGAGCGATCAGATGATCGAGCATCTGGGCACTGCCTTCCCGGTTTACATCAACTTCGCGGTCACGGGTATGGATCGCCTGCTGCGCGAAGTCCGCTCGGCGTTGCACCGGCGCAAACGCGAGGAGAGTGCGGCGGTTCGTACGGTCGTAGAACAGTTGAGCAGCGAAATGCGGGAATCGTTGACTGCCGTGATGCTTTCCTGCGAACTGGCGATGTCGGTGCCGGATGTGCCGCGCCCCGCGGCGGAGAAGATTCGCGCCATCGACAATCTCGCACGCGCCATGCGCTTGCGGCTGGAGATCAACTAACCCCACCGGGCCTGCGCCCGGGGCTCATCGTCTTGCTTGTTTCAGAAGCCCTCGCCTCCCTGCGGTCTGGATTCCTGGGCGAAAACTCACGGAATCAATGGAAATTGCTTCCCGCGTGGCGTCATTCACTCTAAAATGGACAAATTGTCGCGGGATTCCGTGTCCCGCGCGGATTCCGCAGTGACCCGGAGGTTCTGTGCACGTCCTTGTTACCGCCGACTCCCTTTCCGGTTCGTGGACGTATGCCCGCGAGCTGGTCACGGGCCTGGTCACACGCGGCGTACATGTCACTCTGGTCAGCTTCGGAGAAATTCCTTTGCCCGATCAGACGGCGTGGATGGATCACCTGCATGGCCTTGACTATCGTCCTACCGGGTTTCGTCTGGAATGGATGCACGAAGCGGAGGAGGATCTTCCCGAGTCGTCCGAGTTCCTGGCCTCACTGATCCGCGAGCTGCAGCCGGACGTGCTCCACCTGAATCATTTTTGCTATGGGAATTTGCCGGTCGACGTCCCCCGCGTAGTGACGGCGCACGGAGATCTCATCACCCGGAGCCATGCGGTCCACGAACGCCCGCCGCGCGCAGCGCAACCGCTGGGCTGGTACCGGAGAACCGTTCTGGACGGCCTGCGCGGCGCGGATGTCGTCGTTGCTCCGTCCTCCTGGATGCTCGACCAGATCTCGGACTGCTACGGGTCTCCGCGGCGCACAGAGGTGATTTATCCAGGACGTAATCCCATCTTCTTCAATCCCTATGTCAGCAAGGACGATTGCGTGCTGGCGGTAGGCCGGCTGGTCGACGCCGGCAAGCAGGTTTTTCTATTGACCCAGCATCAGCATCCCCTGCCGGTCTGCATCGTCGGCGCCGAGCAGACGGTGCCCATGCCTCGAATTCCCATTCGGGCGGACGTGAAAGTCGCGACGGAGCAGACGACGGTGGCCATTCGCGGTCCTCAGACGGATGCGCAGCTGCGAGCTTTGTACAGTCGCGCCGCAATCTACGCCGCCACCTCGCGTTACGAACCTCTGGGCATGCCCGCGCTCGAAGCTGCCTTCTCGCGCTGCGCAATCATCGCCAATGACATTCCCAGCTATCGCGAGATCTGGGGCGATGCCGCGCTCTATTTCCGCAGAAATGACGCCGCCAGCCTGGCTGAGAATATTCGTCTTCTCAATGAAGACCGGCCGATGCGCCGCGCCTTCGCCGAACTGGCTTACAACCGCGCCCGCGAGCGCTTCACCACCAAGCGCATGATCGACCAGTGGCTGGAACTTTATCGCAGCCTGACGTCCCTGAGTTCCGCCGCAGCCTGAAGAGATATAGAACCCATAGAACTTGGAGGGCCGCCCTGCGGAAATGTCCTGCCCGCGGGCATTGTTCCCTCACGGACCGGAGACAGATGACTGCCCTTAGTGATATCTTCTTATGCTTACTAGAAACCCGTAAGGTTGGAGGAATTCATGGCGCAGGTAAAGATCACCGTCAGGCCGAACGGTCCCTACCGGGTCGAAGCCGCGGAAGGCACGATTGATCTGGTAGACGTAAACGGCAACAAATTCGATCTAACTGGGAAGACTGCATTCTCGTTATGCCGCTGCGGCGGGTCGGTCAACAAGCCCTTTTGCGACGGAACGCACAGCAAAATCGGTTTTCAGGGCGCTGAACTGGCTGTGAAGAAGACCGAGGGCGGCTCTTAAGACTTTACGTTGTGCCGTTTAGTTTCGACTGAACAGGATGTCGGGGGAACATCGTGCACGATTCACGGGACCGGGAACTGGGGATGCATCGCAGGATCACGCGCCGGGATTTCATCAACGGCGTGGCGGTAACGGCGGGCGCGGCCGTCATGCCATGGCATCTTTTTGCCGCCAATCGGGATAAGGCTTCCGCTTACTATCCTCCAGCCCTCACCGGCATGCGCGGCAACCATCCCGGATCGTTCGAAACGGCGCACAGCCTGCGCGACGGAACTTTTTGGGATTCGGCCGGCAAGCCCGAGGATACCGGCGAACGCTACGACCTCATTGTCGTCGGAGGCGGAATCAGCGGCCTCGCCGCCGCCCACTTCTACCGGAAAGCGGCCGGCAACAAGGCCCGCATCCTGATCCTCGACAACCACGACGATTTCGGCGGACACGCCAAGCGCAATGAGTTCCGCGCGAACAACGCCTTCCGCCTGGGGTTTGGCGGAACCTTCTCCATCGAAAGTCCGGCTCCCTACAGCCCTGTCGCCAAGGGCGTGATCGAAGAGTTGGGCATCGATGTGCCTTCGTTCTCCAGGTATCTCAGCAAGGATCTTTACGGCTCGCTCGGCCTGCGTCCGAAGATCTTCTTTGACAAGGAGACCTTTGGGACCGACAAGCTCGCCGTAAACTTCAGCCCGCGAAACGGCGGTGAGAGCGAAGACTCTATCCCTGAGTCGCCGAAGCTGCTTAAGCAATTTCTGGCGGAAGCGCCCATCGCTGAGCAAGCCAAGCGCGATCTGCAGAACCTGTATGAGGATCCCAGGGATTATTACCCGGGCCTGACGTCGGACGAGAAGAAAGCCCGCCTCGCCCGCATCAGCTACGCCAAGTACCTCACCGAAGTCGCGGGTGTTCACGAAGACATCGTGAAGCTGTATCAGGCTCTACCTCACGGATTGTTCGGAGTAGGAATCGACGCTGTTCCTGCACAGGATGCCTGGGGATTCGACCTGCCCGGCTTCCGCGGTTTGAAACTGGATCCCAAGCCGGGGAAGGGGATGAATCGCGACGCGATTCCCAGCGAGGAAGCGGAAAAATATTTCTTTCATTTTCCCGATGGCAATGCCACCATCGCGCGCCTGCTGGTCCGCAAACTGATTCCGCAGGCAGTGCCGGGCAATTCCAGTTCCGATGTCGTTCTCGCCAAAGCCAACTATGCCCAGCTCGACGTTTCTGATTCGCCGGTGCGCATTCGGCTGAACAGTACGGCAGTACGCGTGAAGCATGCCGGCGAGTCTTCGAGCGCAACCGAAGTCGAAGTCACCTACGCTCGCGCCGGGAAGGTTTACACCGCGCGGGCCAGCAACGCGATCCTGGCCTGCTGGCACGTGGTCATCCCGTATATATGCGAGGAACTTCCCGATAAACAGAAAGAGGCGCTCGCAGCCGCGCAGAAAGTCCCGCTGCTCTATACCAATGTTCTTCTGCGCAACTGGACCTCATTCCAGAAGGTCGGAGCGAATTCAGTCTATGCTCCCGGGATGTATCACACGGGAGTGAATCTCGACCTGCCGGTGAGCATTGGCGGATACGAATGCGCGCGCAAGCCGGAAGAGCCTATTGTCGTGCATATGATGAAAGCGGCCTGCCATCCCGGCCTCCCGGCCCGCCAGCAGCACAGTTTCGGACGCATCGAGCTTTACACCACGACATTCGAAACCATGGAGCGCAAGATTCGCGAGCAGCTTGCCCGCACCCTGGGCCCCGGCGGTTTCGATCCCGCGCGCGACATCGCCGCGATTACCGTCAACCGGTGGCCGCACGGTTATGCCTACGAGTACAACTCGCTGTTCGATTCTTTCTGGCTGGAAGGTGGAGAAACTCCTTGCGAAGTAGCGCGCCGGCCGCACGGCCGCATCGCGATTGCCAATTCCGATGCCGGTGCCTATGCCTACACCGACGAGGCGATCAACCAGGCCTATCGCGCCGTAGGAGAAATTACCAGGACGTAACGCCCTGGAAGACCGGCCGAAGTGAAAGAGCCGCCGAGCTGGAATACAGGCCGAGGTGGAAGACCGGCCGAAGGTGGAAGAGTAGCCGAATTGGAAGAGCAGCCGAGGAGGAAGAGCGGCCGAAATGGAAGAGTGTCGAACGTGGAAGAGTGGCCCTTCAGGGCCACGTTGAGCGGGCGATATGAATTGGGCTTCAGCCCCTGGATCGCATCAATGCCCCGTGCCCTCGTTTTTCAACTGAGCGGCCTGATTACGGGCCTCCTGTGCCTCTTTCGTCATCCCTTTAGCCTGATACGCATCCGCTAACGCGTTCTCCACATCCGGATTGTCCCCGCTTTTCTCCTTCTCCTTCAAATACGCGGAGATCGCATCGTCGTACATCCTGAGCTGGGCATAGGAATTACCCATTTCGGAGTAGATTCCGGACATATCGGATCCATCCTTGATGGCGGCTTTGAACTCATTGATCGCGTCCGGGTGCTTGCTTTCCATCGCCAATGCCATCGCGATGCCGTAATGCGCTTCGCCCGTATTCGCGCCCTGCTGCAACATTCCATCGAAAGCCGCCTTCGCCTCTTCCGCACGCTTCATGCTTAGATAGGTCATGCCGAGATCAAAACGGGCCCGCGCGCTCTTCGGTTGGAGTTCGATGACTTTTTTGAATTCAGCCTCAGCTTCGGGAAATTTCTGCTGCTCGAAGTAAGCCTGCGCCAGGGCGAAATGGGCCGGAGCCAGGTTCGGATTCTGTTCCACAAGCATCTTCAAACGCGCGACCGGATCTCCGCCTTGACCGCCCAAAGCCTGAAAGGTCAAAGCCGTCCGCATCTGAGGGCTTCGCCATCGCCGCACACCCAAACCGGTTGCCAAGACTGCTAGGGCCGTGATGGCAATAACGCCAGCGCGGCGCACGGGAACGTCCTGTTGCGGTGCTACTTTCGTGATTAGGGCCCCGAGGATTAATCCGCTGACTAGTCCTCCGATGTGAGCAGCGTTGTCGACGCCACCAATTGCGCGGCCCAGGAAGAGGTTGAATGCAGCGAAAGCAACCAAACTCTTCAGCGTGCCCCGAATCGCGAAACTCGGCAATGAGAATTCACCCAGATAAAAAGAGGAGATCAAAGCACCCGCAAGTCCGAAGATTGCACCTGAGGCGCCAACGCTGGACACCCCAGGGTTCCAACCCACGCTGGCTACTCCTGCGGCAACTCCGGTAATTAGATAGACAGCGGCATATGTAACGCGTCCGTAAAGGGACTCGCACAAGGAGCCTAAATCCCATAGGCACCACATGTTGAAAAGGATGTGCAGCACGCTGCCGTGCAGAAACATATACGTCAGCAGTCGCCACCATTCACCCATCAATGTGTCCCGACCGTCATTCGCGCCAAAATGCCGGGACAGTTGCGTTGTGAATTGATGCAGGGGATTCGCGAATGCCGATGGATCGCTAGACGCGAGCAACATCGCGATAAAAACCGCCACGTTCGCCCCAAGCAGTACCTGGGTCAACGTGATGCTGGATTCACTCCGGGCCCAGGGCTTGCGGATTACCGGTTGCGGGATGTGATCTTCAACGATTTCGCCGCGCTGGATTGCCTCATGCTGCTTGCACCACGGGCAGATCTTCTTGAAGCTAAAAGCAGTGAGTTGCCTTCCGCATCGAATGCATTTCGCCATGTCTATAGAAAAGAGTACCAGCAGTAACAGGAATTGTGCGCAGAGCTTGAATCACGTGGCCCCGGACGCATTCGTCCGGGAGGCTCGCTGTCGCTTTGCGGGACGGACCAATGGGTCCGCCCCTACGCGGGGCTGTTCAGTGGATGGTCTTGGTCTTCCGCGACATGTAATCCATCAGCAGGTACTGACCGAGAGTATAGGGAGTCGTGAAGTATGCCTTGCCGCGGCACATCTCAGTAACTTTCTGCACGAACTGCACCAGGCCGTAATCCGATGCCAGCATGAAAGTATTGATGAGCACGCCGGCGCGCTTGCATTTGGAAACTTCCTCCAGCGTCTGACTCACCACCAGCGGATCAAGTCCAAAAGCATTCTTGTAGATGCGGCCGTCTTCCAGGGTGAGCGCCGAAGGCTTGCCATCGGTGATCATCACGATTTGCTTCATGTCCTTGCGCTGGCGCTGCAGGATGCGCTGCGCCATACGCAGCCCCTCCCGGGTGTTGGTGTAGTAAGGCCCCACCTTGACTCGGGCCAATTGCGATAGCGGAACTTCTTCCGCGGAGTCATGAAACAAAACCAGCGACAGCGAATCCCCGGGGTACTGGGTTCGAATCAGATGCGACAGCGCCATGGCTACTTTTTTGGCTGGCGTGAACCGGTCCTCGCCATACAGAATCATGGAATGCGAGCAATCCAGCATCAACACGGTTGCGCAGGAAGACTGGTACTCGCACTGGTGCACCTGCAAATCGGAGTACTCGATATTCAACGGCAGGGAAAGCCCTTCGCGCTGGATCGCGTGCGACAACGTCGCCGTGATATCGAGGTTCAGCGTGTCGCCGAATTCGTAGGTCTTGGATGATCCGCTGGCCTCGATGCCGGTGGCCAGATCGCGTGTGTCATGGCGCCCGAAGCTGGACTTGCCCAGGGATCCGAGCAGGTTGCGCAGCGATTTGAATCCTAAAAAATCCAGGCTCTTGTCGGTAATCTCGAACTTGGCCTGCTGCGCCTCGCCGGTCTGTCCGCCGACACTGGACCGCCGGGCCGGATCGTGCGGTTCGTCGATGGAAATATAATCTTCCTGCTGCATGCGCTCGATAAGTTTCTGGATCAGCTCATCGAGCTGCCCGTCGGCCATCATCTGCTCGATCTGCTCCCGCAATTCTTCATCGAACATCTCGCCATTCATGAGCGCTTCTTCGATGGCCCGCTTCAGAGCCTCCAGCGTGTGCTCCCCCTCCGGCATCTCGTACCACATCGACTCCTGGAATCCGCTCTGCAGCAGGTAGTCCGACAGCGCGCTGAGCAGGTCCTCCATGCTCATCTCGCCCGCAGGATCGGGAACGTACTTGGAATAGCGAATGCGCTTCATGTCGTAGAGACGTAGCTAGCTACGTCTTGCGTGCAGAATGCCCGATAGATTGCCGGTAGATACGTTTGCGAGCCCCGTCTCACTAGTTAAACTGCCTTCTTTGCCGGTACGGCCTCTCGTCCGCATCAAAGGATTTCTCCCGCACCGGCTCCGGCTTCTTTTCTCCGGCTTTGAACACCCGCTCTTCATTGCGCCCGATGCGCTTGTGGGCGTGCAGGCCTTCGAGGATAAATTCCGCCGCAGACACCTGTTGCTCTGGCGTATCCTTCTGCGAAATGCCCAGCGGGCCTAGTTTGTCCACCAGGCCCTGAATGCTCTTGAGATTGGCCAGAGCTTCCGCCGCCGGCACGGAATCCGAGAGTTGGACTTCGCCGCCCAAGTCGAACCATTGCACAATCTGCTGCACGTTGGCGCCGGTGTAATACTCGTCGTAGGTCTTGGCGATGGCGGCGCGAATCAACTCCCGGCCTACGAAGTCGGCGCCCTTCATCTCGCCCTCATATTCCAGTTCAAGCTTGCCGGTAATGGCGGGCAAGGCCGCGTAGATGTCGCTGATCCGCGGCACGACCAGCTTCTCCTGGTGGCGAATCGCCCGCCGCTCGGCGTTGGAAACTACGTTTTCCATAGCGGAGATGGGCAGCCGCTGGCTCACGCCGGACCGCTTATCGATTTTCTTGTCTTCGCGAGCGGCGAATGCCACTCGCTCGATGACTTGTTGCACATAGGGCGGCAGGTGCATGGTATTCCCGTTGCGCCGCGTCCAAGCCTCCTGGGCCGTGATCGCCATCCCTTCTTCGACGGTTGCGGGATAATGCGTGCGAATCTCGGAGCCGATACGGTCCTTCAGAGGCGTGATGATCTTCCCGCGAGCCGTGTAATCTTCCGGGTTCGCGCTGAACACCAGCGCCACATCCAGCGGCAGGCGGATGGGATATCCCTTAATCTGCACGTCGCCTTCCTGCATGATATTGAACAGTCCCACCTGGATTTTGCCCGCCAGATCCGGCAGTTCGTTAATGGCGAAGATGCCGCGATTGGCGCGGGGAAGCAGGCCGTAATGCACGGTCAACTCGCTGGAGAGTTCGTGTCCGCCGCGAGCCGCTTTAATGGGATCGATATCGCCGATTAAATCGGCGATGGTTACATCAGGTGTCGCCAGCTTTTCTACGTAGCGGGCGTCCGGCGTCAAATACGCGATCGGAGCAGAATCTCCCATTTGCCCAATGAGGTCGCGGCAGCGCCGGCAGATGGGCGCATAAGGATTGTCATGAATCTCGCATCCCGCCAGGTACGGCATCTGGGGATCGAGCAACGTCGTCAAAGCGCGCAGGATTCGGCTCTTCGCCTGTCCGCGCAATCCCAGCAGAATAAAATTGTGCCGCGAGAGAATGGCATTGATGATCTGCGGCACCACCGTGTCGTCATATCCAACAATTCCCGGGAAGACCCCGGCATCACCCTTTTCGCGCAGGCGGGCGACCAGGTTGTCTCGTAATTCGTCTTTGACCCGCCGGGTATGCAAACGCTCTTCGGAGAAATTGCTGCGGCGCAGATCACCCAGTGTGCGCGGAACACTCATGAAAGGAACCCCCACAGAACTGCAATGACTGTGATTATACGCCCGCTGTCACGGACGCGGCTTGGGGCGGTTGGTCTCAACCGATAGCGGGCGCAAGGCCGCTGGCGCGCCTCTGGGTCAGTGCGCATGCCCATTGCCGCCGGCTTTTTGCCGGGTTCTCGCCACGCGCCGCAGTTTGGGCAGGATTTCTTCCAGGTATGCCGTCAGGGTCCGCAGGCGTTCTCCCTCAGACCGTATCGTGAGCAGCTTCTGCTTGAAATCAAGATCCAGCGGCAGCGATGCCGCCAGGTAGAACGAGAGCTGATTCTCGCTGGCAGCCGAAAGGTCCTGGACCGCGCCGGCCATGGACATGATCTCCTGATGAAGCTGGATGGCGCGCCCGCGCTCGTCCTCGGCTGCGCGATCCTCATCATCGGGCACCAGCATAACTTCAGCGCGAAGAAATGAGCGCTCCTGATTCAATTCCAACACCTCAAAACGTTTGCGCCCTTCCGCGACCAGGTCCATGCGTCCATCCGGATACTCCTTCGTTACAGTGACGATCTGTGCCGTGCACCCGATATCGGCAATCCCTTCCTCCAGGGCGCGCACGACTCCGAACGGCGCTTCACTGGCCAGACACTCCCGGATCATCTCTTTGTAACGCGGTTCGAATATGTGCAAGGGCAGAGGAGTGCCCGGCAGCAGAACAACTTCCAGCGGGAACAGAGGAAGGAGGGCCAAGCGTTCTCCGTGCCGGCGATCGGCAACTGTTTCCTGATTGTACGACAGCACCCGGTGGTTACCTTGACTTGCAGCGCCACGGAGAATACAACGCGAGCATGGAACTCGACGGGAAAGTGGTGGTGGTCACCGGCGCTTCGATGGGTATTGGGGAAGCGATTGCGAAGCGATTTGCCGCCGAAGGGGCGAATGTGGTCCTGCTGTCCCGTGATACGGCGCGCGCCGAGGCAGCCCGCTCCCGCATCGGATACCCCGAGCGTACCGTGGCGCTCTCCTGCGATGTACGGCACTCCGAAGAAATTGACCGCGTTCTTGGCCTCACCCTGCATCATTTCAAACGGATCGACGTGTGGGTAAATAACGCCGGGCACGGGCTGCTCGACTCTGTCGCAGAAGTCGAGTTGTCAGCCTGCCATGAGCTGTTCGAAACCAATTTTCTTGGAGCACTGTCGGCGATGCAGGCCGTCATTCCTGTCCTGCGCCAGCAGGGGGGCGGCGCCATCATTAACATCTCGAGCGTCGCCGGACATATCCCCCTGCCGTTCCATGCCGCGTACAGCGCCAGCAAATTCGCCTTGAACGCCATCAGCAAAGCCGCCGCTGTGGAACTGAAGAAGGACGGCATTCACGTGCTCACGGTGTGCCCCGGATACGTGCGCACCGCATTCAGCGAGAACGCCATACGGGGGAGTGAGCTGAAGAAAGTGCGTCCGAGCGCGGTGCGCGGCATTCCAGCGGAACGCGTCGCTAACGCGACCCTGGAAGGCTATCGCAAGAAGAAGCGCGAAGTCATCGTTCCCTGGACCATGCACGTGCCGGTCAAGCTGTATCAGTTATTTCCAGGTTTGGTCGAGTGGGCGATGAGACGTATGGTTGGATGAGGGACGAGCGAAGAATTCAGATTGCAGATTTTAGATTTCAGATTTAACCGCAATGTCCGTGGCGCACCAAGCCTTGAGCCTCTATCATCAGCTCCTCAAATCTGCAATCTGCAATCTAAAATCTGAATTCTGCCTTCTGAATTCTGCCTTCCCTCATCCTTCCGCACTCAATTCTCCCAGCATGGCTTCCATCTCCGATTGGGCGTGCAGGTTGCCGGTGCGGCGTGCCGAGGCGATTCCGTCCCCCAGCATCCTCTTGGCATCTTCCACCCGGTCGGCTTTTGCCAAGGTCTGCGCGGCCATAAAGTATCCCGCGGTGTAGTCGGGATGGTTTTCCAAAAGAATGGCAAATTCCGCCAGCGCCCGTTCAAAATCGCCCTGCTTCGAGTACTCCATGGCGAGCCCGTAGCGCGCGAATGCGTCCTTGGGATTCTCCGTAAGAACTTCGTTGAGCGCCGCAATCCGATCCATAGATCGATCCGTCCTTTGGAGACGAGGTTACTACAAACCAGCACGGTAGAGTGTGCGCCCCCTTTCGCTAGCAGCCCGATCGGGCGTGCTCAGTATCGACCGGACTGCGTCCCCTGGATCCCGGTAGAGGAACTGTCAGGCAGGTTACTCTCGCCGAATCTCCTGGTTACTGGCCAGACCTGCTGATAGTAGCTACAATGGCTGTCTCATTGATCGTGCTCTCCAGAGAAGACTCTTTGGCCTGTCCTTATTTCATGCCCGTAGAAAAGTTGGAGAACGGCGCCTGGCAGCACCCGGCCAGGCTGCCGCTGGGCTGCGGCTGGAGCGGGCACTGCACGGCTCCCGGACACGATGGCAAAATCCCTGCCCAGGATGTGCTGGAGGCCTTCTGCAATCTAGGCTATGCCGGTAGTTGCAGTTGGGCGCCGCAACAGCGCAGTTGGGATGCGGTCCGCTTCTGCGTCTCCACCCCGGCGGAGCGCGGCACGCTGAACGAAGCGCCTTCCCGCCTTCTCCGGCTCCTGTATGTTTGCGAGCGGGACCATCGGCCCGTTGTGCACGGAGACCTGCTGATCGATCTCGCCACGGCAACCTGGCTTCGCCGCCATGACGATGGGCGCATTCAGAAGATGGCTGAATGTTTCCTCGATTCCTATTTGAAGAAGAAGGTCTGAGATGCAGCCCCAAGCCGGCGATAAAGGAAGGACCATGCTAGAAGACAGCCAGAACCCGCGCCCGGTCCGCGACTCCCAGTCGGAGATGGCGGAGATCGTTCTCCCTAACGACGCCAATCCCCTGGGCGCTCTGCTCGGCGGACGCCTCATGCACTGGATCGATCTTGCCGGGGCCATGGCCGCGCACCGCCACTCCCGCAACTACGTTGTTACGGCCTCGGTCGACCACATCGACTTCCTCGTCCCCGTGCGCGTCGGCGATCTCGTCATCCTTCGCTCGTCGGTCAACCGCGTCTTCCATACTTCGATGGAAGTTGGGGTCAAGGTTTACGTCGAGAACTATATCGCGGACACCGCGCAGCACGTCAGCTCAGCGTACCTGACTTTCGTTGCGGTCGATGGCACGGGCAAGCACCTGAAAGTTCCCGCCGTCGTGCCCGAGTCCGACGAGCAGGGCCGCCGCTATGAGGACGCGGGCCGCCGCCGGGAAATCCGCCGTGCCGAATTGGAACGCCGTCGCAAAGGGCGGTAATTTTTGCAACGGAATGTGATTAGGATCACACCGGGGCCGAGCGGTGGCCAGTTAAGCTCTCTCGATAGGGGCTTTTCATGGACAGCGCACTGCTGGTTCACCGGCTGCATTTCGCCTTTACCGTCACTTTTCACTACCTCTTTCCCCAATTGACTATGGGGCTGGCGCCGCTGATTGTGGTGCTGAAAACCCTCGGACTGCAGCGCCAGGATGAAACCTACAACGAGGCTGCCCGCTTCTGGGCGCGAATTTTCGGCATCAACTTTGTGCTCGGTGTCGTAACCGGCATCCCGATGGAATTTCAGTTCGGGACGAACTGGTCGCATTTCTCGCGTTTTGCCGGAGGCGTAATCGGCCAGACTCTGGGAATGGAAGGCATGTTCGCTTTCTTCCTCGAATCGGCCTTCCTGGGCCTGTTCCTATACGGAGAGAAGCGTCTCAGCCCCCGCGCGCACTGGTGGTCAGCAGTAGCCGTCTTCCTGGGTTCGTGGCTCTCGGGATTCTTTATTGTCGCGACTGACGCCTGGATGCAGCACCCCGTCGGCTATGCGAAGGCGGTCGACGGATCGGTCCAGCTTTCCAGCTTCTGGGCATTGGTCCTGAATCCCTGGGCCTGGTGGCAATACGCGCACAACATGAGCGGCGCTGTGATCACGGGCGCATTTGTCATGGCCTCGGTGGGCGCATTCTACCTGCTATGGGGCAAGTTCGTGGAATTCGGCCGCATCTTCGTGAGAGTCGGCGTCATTGCCGGACTGATCTTCAGCGTCCTGCAGTTATTTCCGACCGGAGACGGCCAGGGACGCCTGATCGCCCAAAATCAGCCTGTAACTCTGGCCGCTATGGAAGCTTTGTTCGCCAGCCAGCCGGGGGCTCCGCTGGTCCTGATCGGGCAGCCCAATGTGGACGAGAAGAAAATCGATAACCCGCTGGTGCTCCCCAATGCACTGAGTTTTTTGACTTACCGTGCCTGGAAGGCGGAAGTCAAAGGCCTGAACGCCTTTCCCCAGGATGAGTGGCCGACAAATATCGCCTTGCTGTATTACAGCTATCACATCATGGTTGGGCTGGGAACGTTGTTCATTGCCATCATGATCGTTGCGGCCTTCTTGTTATGGCGCGGCAAGCTGTTTGAGAGCCGCTGGATTTTGTGGATCCTGCTGCTCGCCTTGCCGTTCCCTTACATCGCCAATACGGCGGGATGGATCACGGCAGAGATCGGCCGCCAGCCCTGGCTGGTCTATTCCTTGATGCGCACTGCGGACGGGTACTCCAAAACGGTCTCCGCGGGCAATGGCATGTTCACCTTGCTGGGATTTATGGGCATGTACACCGTGCTTGCCGTTTTATTTTTGTTCCTGGTGCGGCGCGAGATTGAGCACGGCCCTGTAATGGAAACGGCGCCGGTCAAGGAGCCGCAACCTGAGGAAGAAGTGCTGGTGTAAGGACTTGTGCGGAGCCGGCCCTCTCGTCGTCGTGGTAGGCATGCCTGAACAGGTTGCGGAAAATTGCAGCGCTGTCTTGAAAAGGCAGGACTTTAGGCCGTGTCGGCAAAGGCATAACGATTGGGGCTTTGGCGCCCCTGAGGATTGAAATGGAAACTCTCTGGTTCATGATTGTCGCCGTGATGGTCGCTGCCTACGTGGTGCTCGACGGTTTTGATCTGGGCGCTGGCGTGATATATCTCTGGGCCGGCAAGACAACCCTGGAGCGCCGCAAGATCATGCGCGCCATCGGTCCGGTGTGGGACGGCAACGAAGTCTGGCTGCTCGCCGCCGGAGGCACGCTGTACTTCGCCTTCCCCTTGCTCTATGCCTCCAGTTTCAGCGGCTTCTACCTGCCGCTGATGATGGTGCTCTGGCTGTTGATGCTGCGCGGCATCGGCATCGAACTCCGCCACCACATGCACAATCCGGTTTGGGTAGGCTTCTTCGATGTCGTGTTCAGCGTCTCCAGCATCCTGCTCTGCATTTTCTTTGGAGCTGCCCTGGGCAATGTGGTGCGCGGTGTTCCGCTCAGGCCTGATCAATATTTCTTCGAACCTCTATGGACGAATTTCCGGGTAGGTACTGACAACGGCATTCTCGACTGGTATACGGTTCTGACCGGCGTAATCGCACTGGTGACCCTGACAGCGCACGGATCGCTATATGTTGCCGTAAAAACAGAAGACGAACTGAACCGCCGCGCCCGCAAAATCGCACAGCGGGCGTGGCCTGTCCAGTTGCTGTTGACCGCGGCCGGCCTGATCGCGACTGTGTCCATCCGCCCCGGCGTGCTCGATAACTACAAGCATCACTTCATCGGATTTGCCGTGCCCGTTATGGTGTTCGGCGCCCTCGCCGTCATGATGCACGGCATGATCAAGGGCGCGGACAAGATGGCATTCGTGGCTTCCGCCGTGTACATCGTAAGCATGCTGGTGGGAGCGGCCTTCGCGCTCTACCCGGTAGTCCTGCCGGCAAGCACGGATCCGGCACTCAATCTAACCATCTACAACACCGCCGCCGGTCAACATGGCCTCAGCGTTGGATCCGTTTGGTGGGTTCTAGGCATGATCCTGGCGGTGGGTTATTTCACATTTCTGTTCCGTATGTTCAAGGGCAAAGTGCGCCTCGAAGGCGAAGGGTATTGATAGTAGGGATCTGAGCACGCAAGATCCTCGTCTCGCCTAGGAAACCGGTATTTCCTGCGCCGGCTTACGCGCACCTCGCTCCTCCCAACAGCCTTGTATAATTGAACTTTGGGGTTCGATCCAATCTCCGCAATTCATGCCTGGAGCCTAAGCCTTTGAACGCACATGTGCCGCATCAGCACGGTCCCGCGCAGCCCGGGCCGCAACCGCTACCGGGGGTGGATTCCATCATTGCCGTTGGTTCGGGCAAGGGAGGCGTCGGCAAGACCACGCTGGCGGTGAACCTCGCCGTAGCGCTCGCCAGGATGGGGCACAAGGTCGGCCTGCTCGACGCCGACGTTTACGGCCCCAACGTGCCTCTGATGCTCGGCGTGAACGCGCAGCCGCGCATGGTGGGAGAGAATCGCATCGAGCCCATCGAGGCCTTCGGCCTGAAGGTGATCTCCGTCGGCTTCCTCAACCCCGGCGACAAGCCCGTGATCTGGCGCGGCCCCATGCTTCACCAGATCATTCGCCAGTTTCTCGGCCTGGTCGAGTGGGGGCAACTGGACTACATGGTGGTCGACCTTCCCCCTGGCACCGGAGACGTGGCGCTCTCCCTGGTGCAAACCGTCCCGCTGACGGGAGCGGTGGTGGTTTCAACTCCGTCGGATGTTTCGCTGCAGGACGCACGCAAGGCGATCGAGATGTTCCGCCAGATGAAGGTTGATGTCGCCGGTGTGGTGGAGAACATGAGCTACTTCGTTTGTCCTCACTGCAACCACGAGATTGATATTTTTTCGCGGGGCGGCGCCGAGAACATGGCCAGGCAGTTCGGTGTGCCTTTCCTGGGCAACATCAGCCTGGATCCCGAAGTTCGCAAGTCCGGAGACAGCGGCAAGCCGGTCGTGCTCGAGGGCGAAAACTCCCCGCATGCGAAATCCATCTACGAGTTCGCGCGCAGAGTGATCGATCGCGTGACCGAAATCAAAGCGAACGCTCCTGCTAACGTCATCCAGATTCAATGAGAACAAGAAGAGGGTGCCCATCCTTTGTCCCGCGATTTTTGCGGGACAAGGTGGGGCTTTTGACCTTCAGGCACTCCTGAACCGATCCAAACGCCACCAGGCTTCCGGCGTGCCATCCCGAAGAATCAAGCGAGCCATCATCTCCCCGATTGCGGGCCCGTGCTTGAATCCATGCCCCGATCCGCCGCCTGCCAGCCAAAAGCGCTCATTCTTCGGATGGCGATCAAGTATGAAGTCATTGTCCGGCGTCTGCTCATACTGGCAGACGCGAGTTTCCACGAGTGGTGCATGCTTAAGCGCAGGGAAGCGGAACGACACGTACTCGCGAATGTCTTTCAGAGTTTCGGGGCTGACCAGGCGCTCGCCTCCTGTCGGATCGAACTCCGGCCCGCGCGTGTCGTCGGCGATCTTGAAGCCGCGGCGATCGCTGCCCGGAATCCCATAGCGGAACCGCCCGCGATGATCCGCCCAAACGGGTAGTTGCCCGTCGCTGAAACGGCCATCACCCGCCGGAGGGCCGAAAAAGAAAACATCCTGCTTCGTAGCCTTTACCCGCTGGCCCACGCTTTCAGGAAAGAGCCTGCCCAGCCAGGGGCCGCAGGCAAACAGATAGTTGTCGGCTTTGAGTTGCGAGCCATCAGCCAATCTCAATCCCCGCGAGGGCCCGCTCTCGAGTTCGTCGTCCAGCACGGCGGATTGCCGGTAAGTGCCTCCCGCTGCGACAAAAGCATCCACTACCGCCTGGCAGCTGGCTCGCGCATCAAGATATCCGCACTCGGGCTCGAAGATACCCCATGCAATGCCCTCGAAATTGATTTGCGGCCAGCGCTTCTGCATTTGTGCTGCCGACAACTCGCGATACGGGATCCTGGCCAGTTTCAGCATCCTGACCGACCCACGCTCAAACGCGTCGTCACGCCCGGCGGCCATCCACAGCACTCCGCTGCGATGCAGAAATTGCCGCCGCCACCGCCGTTCGTACCTGGCCCAGAGCGCAAGCGCCCGCGCCGCCATTTCCGTGTAGGGCTGATCCGGACCGTAGGTACCCCGCATCACCCGAGTCTCTCCGCCGGAAGACGACCGGGAATTTCCCGCTCCCCACGCATCCAGCAGGGTCACCCGGGCCCCCGCCTCCAGCAGTCGCAGGGCAGTCCATCCTCCGAACGCTCCCGCCCCAATCACCGCAATGTGTGGTTTCGTTTTCATGGACAGCCGAGAATACCAGTCCAGCCCTACCCCGGGCACCTTTGTCCCGCATGGTTCCGGGCTTGCCTCGCCGACAGCGCTCCTTGACAGCCCTCCACCCTGTTCCTAGAATCCAAACAGGATCATAACTTCGATCCAAAACCTAAGCTTCTGCATCTAAAATAGTTAAGAATGGCCGGAGGCATTTTTCCCAGGGTCTCCGACGCTCCTTTGGACAACTGACATAAACTCATGCCTGCTGAACCCAATATCGGGAATCGCGAACGCGAAATTCTGACCGCCATCGTCGAGACCTTCATCTCGACCGGCGAGCCAGTCGGTTCGCGTACGCTGGCGCGTTCCAATCGCGAAGGTCTCAGCCCGGCGTCGATCCGCAACGTCATGGCCGACTTGTCGGACGCCGGATTTCTGGAGCAGCCGCACACTTCCGCGGGACGGATTCCAACTCCAGAAGCGTACCGCTACTACGTCGAACAGATTTCCGGGAAAGCCCGCCTGGCTCCCCAGGAAGAAGCGATGATCTCCGACACGCTGGCTGGCATTACCGAGGTGCAGGAGTTCATGGAGCGCACCTCGCATGTGCTCTCGCTGATCTCGCGCAACGTCGGCGTCACCGTCGCAACCAGCGGTCCCAAGAACGCGTTGGAGCATGTTTATTTCTCGCGCTTGGGGGATCAAAAGGTTCTGGCGGTCGTAGTCACGCGTTCCGGCCTGGTGCGTGACCGCGTGTTACGCCTCGACTTGCCGCAAGCCGATCTGGACCTTGCCGCCCGTTTCATCAACGAGAATTTCCGCGGATGGACGATGGAATCAGTGCGCTCCGAGCTCTCCCGCCGCATCGAACAGGAGCGCAGCGAGTACGACCGGCTGATGAACTCGATCGAGCAGCTCTACAAGCAGGGCGCGCTCGCCGCCGAGCAGGGATCGCAGATGGTCTTTGTGGAAGGCGCTTCCAACCTGCTCGCCGCCGAGCAGGATCGGCAGCGGCTGCAGGAGATGTTGCAGACGCTGGAGGAGAAAGAAAAAGTCGCGAAGCTTCTCAGCGCCTACCTCGACGTGAAGCAGGAGGCCGTGCGGGTCGTGATCGGGCTCGATCAGGCTTTGCCTTCCATGCAGAATTTCGTGCTGATCGGTGCCCCGGCCCATGCCGGAAACGAAGTCATGGGTTCTCTGGCGGTCATCGGCCCCACCCGCATGGATTACCAGCATACGATCACCGCGGTGTCCTACATCGCGCGCCTCTTCGACAAAATTTTGAATGAATCGGAGTAACACTGCAGTCATGGGGAAATCGAACGGAAAGCAGGAAACAGACGTCACCGGTCTTGATGTGGAACACGAGCTGCCCGCCGGGGACGGCGAGCCGGAATCTACCGAAGCGGGCGCGTGTGCGTCTGCCGCTGAAGCCTCCGGGTCGGAGGCAGAGCTGCAGAAATTGAAAGCCGAGCGTGACACCCTCCTCGACCGGCTGGCGCGCGCCCAAGCCGAATTTGAAAACGCGCGCCGCCGCGCCGCCAAGGAGCAGCAGGATTTCCGCGACTTCGCCACCGTGGAAACCATCAAGGCCCTGCTGCCCGTCATCGACAGCTTCGAGCGCGCTTTGCAGGCAAAATCCGACCTGGGTGAGTTCCGCACCGGCGTGGAACTCATCTACAAGCAATTGCAGGACGTGCTCGGAAAGATGGGAGTGCGCCCCATTGCCGCCAAAGGCGAGCAGTTCGATCCGCACGTGCACGAGGCCATCGAGATGGTCGAGACCCCGGACGCGGCGGACCACGAAGTGCTTGAGGAGTGGCAGCGCGGCTATAAGTTCAAAGACCGCTTGCTGCGTCCCGCGATGGTAAGAGTCGCCAAGAATCCTGGAAAGTAGAACCCGGCAGCCCCGGGACTCATTCTTCCCGGAGGCCGGGCAGGGTAGAGAACCTGGGGACGCCTGCACCGCGACAACTCATTTTGCCTCCGGAAAGGGACGACATCGTGTTCACGAGGAAGGGCCAGTTCTGACCACAAACGCAAAACGCGATTACTACGAGGTTCTGGGCGTCTCCCGCACGGTTACCGAGGCCGAACTCAAGAGCGCGTATCGCAAACTCGCGCTCCAATATCATCCCGACCGCAACCCCAACAACCCGGATGCGGAGGAGAAGTTCAAGGAAGTCAGCGAAGCCTATGCCATCCTCGCCGATTCCGAGAAGCGTGCCGTGTACGACCGCTATGGCCATGCCGGTCTCGGTGGGGTCGGCTCTCAGGGCGTGGGATTCGATCCCAGCGTGTTCCAGGATTTCAGCGATATCTTTGGCGAATTTTTCGGATTCGGCGACATGTTCGGCGGCGGTGGGCGCCGTCGCAGCCGTGTGCAACGCGGCGCCGATCTGCGCGAGGACTTGAGCCTCGAATTCGAAGAAGCTTTCTTCGGCGTGGAAAAGAAAGTCGCCGTCCGCCGCCACGAAGCGTGCGAAGAGTGTCACGGCTCAGGCTCGGCGCCCGGCAAGGGGCCAACCACCTGCCGTTCCTGCAACGGACGCGGCCAGGTTCGCTACCAGCAGGGTTTTTTCAGCATCGCCCGTACTTGTCCAACCTGCCAGGGCGCGGGCAACGTGATCACCGACCCCTGTCCCAAATGCAAGGGGGAAGGCCGCATCCTGCGCCAGCGAACGGTTGATGCCAAGATACCCGCCGGAGTCGAAGACGGAACCCGCATCCGCTTCTCCGGAGCGGGTGAGGTCGGCCAGTTCGGCGGGCCCGCCGGCGATCTATACGTCGTTCTTCACGTGAAGGAACATCCCTTCTTCGCTCGCGAGGGCAATGATCTGCACTGTGTGGTTCCGATCTCGATCGCACAGGCGGCCATGGGGGCGGAGATTCGCGTGCCCACCATGGAAGGCGAGCATCCGCTTCAGATTCCCGAAGGCACGCAGCCGAATACGACGTTCCGCATTCGTAACAAGGGTGTACCCGTGGTCAACGGGCGCGGCAAGGGTGATTTGTACGTAGAAGTACGGGTGCAGGTCCCCGGCAAGCTGAACAAACGACAAAAGGAATTGCTGCAGGAACTCGACGCTCTGTCCAAAGTCGACAACCAGCCATTGCTGCAGTCATTCCTCGGCAAGATGAAAGACATGTTCCAGTAACAGTATTGTCGCAGCCGCGCCTCAGAGGGAATCACTCGCAGAGGCCAGCCCCTTCAATGGCAGCCCCGCAGACCGCAGAACAGCACCGCAGAGCACGCGACAGCGCAGGGCCGAAGGGCAGGACCGCAGGGCAGCGCCGCAGCGCCAACGCTGCAGGGCAGGCCCACAGAACGAGACCCGCAGGGCAGGGCCGCAGAACGAGACCAGCGGGGGAGGGCCGCAGAACGAGACCCGCGAGGCAGGGCAGCAGAACGAGACCCGCGGGGCAGGGCTGCAGAACGAGACCCGCAGGGCAGGGCCGCTGAGGGCAGGGCCGCTCAGAGCAGCCCCGTGGAAGAGCGGCCCTTCAGGGCCGCGTCAGCCGCTGAACTTAGATTGGGGCTTTAGCCCCCGTGAAGCTCTCCCATTCATGACCCGCCGCCGATGGATTGCCGATGAAGTCTCTGGAAATCACGCCGCCCTCACCGGGGAACATGCCGACCATCTGATTCGCGTCCTGCGCGCCCGCATAGGCCAGGAATTCGACGTCGCAACCGGGTCCACTGTTCGTCGAGGCACGATTATCGGCATTCGCGAGGGCCGGGTCGAATTCGAACTGGGTGCAGAACTTCCTCAACCCTCCAGCGCCAGCATTACCTTGCTGCTCTCGATTTTCAAATTCGACCGCATGGAATGGGCTATCGAAAAATGCACCGAGTTGGGCGTCGCCAGAATCATTCCATTAATGGCCCGCCGCACGGATGCTCACCTCGCGGCAGCGGCTGCCAAGCGTGTCGAGCGCTGGCGCAAAATCGCGCTGCAGGCGGCCGAACAATCCCGGCGAACCGCGCCTGCCGAGATCACCGCGCCCATCGGGGTGCGGGAGGCTGTTAGATTGTCCGCCTCACTCCGAATTGTCCTGAACGAATCCGAACGGCAAGACACGCTGCGTGAAATTATTTCCCTGCATGATCAGGTCGCCGACGTTCTTCTCGCCGTCGGTCCTGAAGGCGGCTGGACGGACGATGAACTGCAGTTGTTTGCGAACGAGGGCTGGAGTTCGGCCTCCCTCGGCTCGACCATTCTTCGCGCTGAAACCGCCGCCATCGCTGCCACGGCGATTACAATCGCCGAATAGACGGGCTTTGAAACCATAAGAGGAAAGTCATGAACAAAGGCCACATTTACTTCGAAATCCACGCCGACGATCCCAATCGCGCCCGCAGTTTCTACTCGCAGGTTTTTGGATGGAAGTTTACTGAGGTCCCGGGGCTCCCGATCCCCTACTGGACGATCGAAACTGGCGGATCGCGTGGCGGCCTGCTGCAGCGCCCCGCTAAAGCTCCTCCGCCGCAGTCGGGAACCAACGCCTTCGTCTGCTCCTTGGAGGTCGACAACTTCGACGCCACGGCAAAGGCGATCGTCGAGCGAGGAGGCATCGTGGCGCTCCCTAAATTCGCAGTACCCGATACCTGCTGGCAGGGATATTTCGTGGACCCCGAAGGCAACACGTTCGGCATCTTCCAGGTCGACGCAAACGCCGGCAGGTAATGCATAAAAGACAGTCGAAAGCAGCGGTTGCGCCGGCTGGTCCTTTTTCGCACAGGCTTCCTCACTGTTCCCGGGTGATATCCTGACCGGCAATGGCGTCCCAGAAATCTAATTCCCCTCCCGCCTTCCGTCCGGACGAGCGCCAGCGCGAAGCCATCGAGCACGTCCACGGACCCATGCTGGTGGTGGCGGGCGCCGGCACGGGCAAAACGTCGGTGCTGACCCATCGCATCGAGCGCCTGGTTCGCGAAGGCCATGCGCAGCCGGATGAGATCCTCGCCCTCACTTACACGCGCAACGCCGCCGCTGAAATGCGGGACCGCGTGCGCAGTTTGCTCGGCGGCAAGGCGGTCCAGGCCACCACGTTCCACGACTACTGCCTCGATCTGTTACGGCGCTGCGGGAAGGATTTCGGGGTACTCGACGAGCAGGATCTGTGGATTTACCTGCGCCGCCGCATTCGCGAGCTTCATCTCGAGCACTTCATCCGGGCGGCGAACATCGGACAGTTCCTGAGCGATCTTCTCAAATTCGTCACCCGCTGCCACGACGAACTGGTTACTCCGGAGAGATACGGGGAGTACGTGGAGCGTCTGGCGCGCGGAGAGGTCGCCATCCCCCGGGTCGCCAAGTCCAGGAGCGTCCTGGAGGATTCCGAAGTTCTTGGCCGCTGCCGTGAGATCGAGCGCGTCTTCTCGTCCATGGAGCGCTGGTTGCGCGAGGAAAATCTCGGCACCTTCAGCCACATGATCACCCGGGCGCACGAAATTCTGCACGCCGACGAGCACATGCTCGCGCAGGCTCGCGCCCGGGCCCGTTTCATCCTGGCCGACGAATTTCAGGACGCCAACTTCGCTCAAATCCGCATTCTCACCCGCCTGGCCGGCTCGCAAGGAAATATCTTTGCGGTCGGCGATCCCGACCAGGGCATCTACCGCTTCCGCGGAGCCTCAAGCGCGGCCTTCGAACTTTTCCAGCGCAATCTTCCCGGGACCAGGCTGGTCGTTCTGGAGAAGAATCGCCGTTCGACTACTCCAATCCTGCGCACGGCATTCGCAGTCATTGACCAGAATCCTCCCGTGGCTGCTCAACACTCCAATGGCACCCTCGCCTACAAGCGAACCCCCCTCCAGTCGGCCCGTGAAGAGGAAGCGCGGGAAGAGGGACAGGAGCTCCCGAGTCCTCCAGTCGAGGCCATCATTCTCACCAGCCGTGATGCCGAAGGCGCGAATATTGTCAGCACGATCCGCGACCTGCAGAAAAAATCGAAATGCAAATGGTCGCACTTCGGCATTCTCTATCGCTCTCATTACCATCGCGATGACGTGGTGCAGGAACTTGCCGAGGCCGATATTCCCTTTGTCATCGAGAGCATGGACGTCTCCGACACGCCTGAAGCGCGCGATTTGTTCGCCTGCCTCAGCGCAGTAGTTTCTTCCGGGGACGATGTCAGCCTGTTCCGCGTGGCGGCTTTGCCCTGCTTCCAGGTGGATCCCGAACAGCTGCGGCAGGTTATGCGGGCCATTGCCCGCGAGAATCGGGACAACAAAGTCGTTCCTCTATCCTCGGCACTCGGCGAGGTGAAAGGCGGCGCCGCCGTTCTCGCCGCCATCCAGCGCTGCCGCGAAGAAGTCCGGCGGCGCGAGGCAAAAGCCCTGGTGGCTGCCCAAATCATCGTTAAAGAATTCGCGCTCGATCTTTCCTCTCCCATTCTGCGCGCCGTCCTCTACTTCGTCCAGGAATGGGAGAAGAAGAAGGTCAACAGGACTACCGAACTCCAGGAATTGATGGAATACCTGGAGTACTTCCGGGAAGCCGGGGGCGTAATTCCGCTCCAGGCCAGCGAAGGCGAGAACGCGGTGCGCCTGATGACCGTTCACGGGGCCAAGGGACTGGAATTTCCGCACGTCTTCGTTCTGCGGGCCAACTCGAATTCTTTTCCCGCCTCCTACAAGGAGACGCTGGTGGCGTTTCCCCGCGAACTGCGCGATCCCGATTCGCTCACCGAGGCGGACGACAAAACTCTCTATGCCCAGGAGGAGCGGCGCCTGTTTTATGTCGCCATGACGCGCGCCCGCGATTCCCTGCGCATCTACGCGCGCGAGGGAACCGGGAAGAACGATAAGACCCCGCCCGGCTATGTTCGGGAGTTGATGACGAAACCGGCGCTCGCACCCTGGTTCCGTGCAACGCCGGCGCGCGGAGCGCAGGGAACTTTCGACATGGCAGGGGCAACCTCAACACGGTATCCGGCGGAATCGCAAACCACCCTATGGCTTGATATTCCGGTGCTGGACGGGCTGCACACCCGCTTGAGCGCCTCCGCGGTCGATACTTACGAGCGCTGCGGGCTGCGCTTCAAACTCGACCGCGACTGGCGGCTGGCCGCAAGACCGGCTGCGGCCATGCAGTATGGCGCGGCCATTCATCGCGTCCTGAAAACCTATTTTGATTCCCTGCGCGCAGGCCGTCCTAAGACGGACGAAGAGCTGATCAGCCTCTTTCGCCAGGATCTGGCTGACGCCAGGATTCAGGAAGCCTACCAGCAGGAACTATACGAGAAGCAGGGGATTCCGCAGTTGCTCGAGTTTCTGGCGTCGGCTCGCAATATTCCATCCGCCCAGGTGTTGCATACCGAAGAGTGGTTTGAGATCCACATTGACGAGACGCTGGTTACCGGCCGCATCGATCGCATCGACCGCAGGCCCGACGGCAGCGTCGCCATCATCGATTACAAGACCGGGAAGTCACGCGATCAGGAAGACGCCGACGAGAGCCTGCAACTTTCGTTGTACGCCATCGCCGCCCAGGAGAAGTGGGCTTACAAAGTCGGAGCCCTGATCTTTCACAACCTGGAAGAGAACGTTCCTGTCATCACCACGCGCTCTGAGCAGAATCTGATCGCGGCGCGCACCCGGGTGAAAGCTGCTGCCCAGGGAATCGCGGAAGGGATCTTCGAGCCGAAGCTGGGCATCCATTGCAACTTCTGCGCCTATCGCAGCTTGTGCCCGGTCAAGGAGAAGCGCATTCCCCGCCGTTCTGAAATCCCCGCCGCCCATTCGAGCTGATGGGATGGTCATGCAGTTCGCGCCAATTGCGGAGCCTTGCGGGAAATTCCAGTCGGTGGGATGTAACGGCCGGGCGGGTTGTGAAACTTCAAACCTTGCAACTTGCCACTTCGAAACTTCGCCTGCAAAAACTTAGGGGACGCATTCAGCGTCCCCTTCTGACTTCGTACTGGACTCACTTAGTGCTTCTTTTTCTTTTTTGCCTTTTTCTTGGTTGCCATGGTTCCTATTCTCCCTTCCATTCTTCATGGAAAATGTGCAGCGGTGTTCTACTGCAACTAGTTGATGTATAGAGTTATTGAAAAATGAAGTCAAGAAAAAAATGATGCTGGATTCTCATGGATGGCCACACCAAAGTCATCGCGAAAGAATTTCGACGACGGAAGTCAACTAGTTTTTTTGCCAACGCGCTCATTCCGGCATTCGATTTCTTCCTGCTGCGCATTCTTTCACTGCAATTGTTTCGGGATGCCTGAGGCGACGCGTTCGTTGCACGCGCGAAGCGAGGACCTGTGCCGGCGTCGCCCGGCCCCATCAATCCCGCGCTGCTAGCATCTATAATGAGATCAGCGAAACCTTCGCAGGAGCCGCATCTTATGCCCTCTTTTGATGATGCCGTCATCCTCTCCGGCTGCCGCACCCCGGTGGGAAAGTTCCAGGGAAGTCTCAGCGATTTCTCCGCGCCGCAGCTCGGCGCCATCGTGGTGCGCGAAGCGGTGAAGCGCGCGGGCATCGATCCCGCGCAAGTCGACGAGTGCATCATGGGCAACGTTGTCTCGGCCGGACTCGGTCAGAACCCGGCGCGACAGGCCGCAATCTTCGGCGGACTCTCCCCCGCGACAGGTGCCATGACAATAAACAAAGTTTGCGGCTCCGGATTGAAATCGGTTGCGCTCGCCGCGCAAGCGGTGCAGACGGGCAACAGTTCCATCGTCGTCGCCGGCGGAATGGAATCGATGACCAACGCTCCCTACCTCCTTCCGCAGGCGCGCAAGGGATACCGTCTGGGGAACGCGCAGATTGTCGACTCGATGGTTCATGACGGGCTCTGGGATATCTACAACGACTACCACATGGGCATCACCGGAGAGAACGTTGCCGAGAAATACGGCATCACCCGCGAGGAGCAGGACGAGTTCGCCGTCAATTCGCACCGTAAAGCCGTCTCCGCCATCAAGGAATGCCGCTTTAAGTCCCAGATTGTTCCCGTGGAGATTCCCGCAAAGAAGAAAGGCGCTCCTCCGGTCATCTTCGATAAGGACGAGAGCCCGCGCGAAGACACGACCATCGAAGTCCTGCGCGCTCTGAAGCCGGCGTTCAAGAAAGACGGCACGGTCACGGCGGGAAATGCGCCCGGTGTAAACGATGGAGCGGCCGCTGTGGTCGTCACCAGCGCCCAAAGTGCAAAGGAACTGGGGGTGAAGCCCATGGCCCGCATTGTCGCCCAGGCTACCAGCGGGGTGGAGCCCAAATGGGTCATGATGGCCCCCGTCGGCGCCGTTCGCCAGATCTGGCAGAAGACCGGCTGGAAGAATGAAGACGTCGATCTCTACGAACTCAACGAGGCATTTTCGGTGCAGGCGCTCGGGGTCATCCGCGAACTGGGACTCAACCTGGAAAAAGTGAACGTCAACGGTGGTGCGGTAGCGATCGGCCATCCCATCGGCGCCAGTGGCGCGCGTGTGCTGGTGACCTTGATCTATGAGATGATCCGCCGCGACGTGAAGCGCGGTATCGCAGCCCTGTGCCTGGGCGGCGGCAACGCCGTAGCCATGGCAGTCGAGCGATAGTGAATCACGTACGTCCAGCCCCTTAGATTGTCTGGCGCAAGTCGGGCGCGCTGTTGGAAGCTAATTCACTGCCGCCATCGGCAGGGTCACGGTAAATACCGCCCCGCCATCCGGAGCATTAGTCGCCTCGATGCTCCCGCTATGCTCTTTCATGACGGACTTGCAGATACTCAGGCCTAGGCCTGTCCCGCGACCCGGGCGTTTGGTGGTGTAGAACGGATCGAAGATGCTGGGCAGAATCTCCTTGGGAATCCCGGGACCATCATCATGAAAGCTGACCCAGACCGTGTTGTCGCCGCGGCCTAACCGGATCCGCAGAGTGCCCCTGTCACGCACCTCGCGAATGGCCTGCTCCGCGTTCAAAATAAGATTCAGAAACACCTGCATGAGCTGGTGCGGATCTCCCAGGGCATATGGGATTCCATTCTCTTTCAGAAAATCGATGGTGATGCTGTTCTTGCGCAGCGAATAGGCGTGCAGGTTCAAGGTGCGCTCGACGACTTCCGTCAGGTTGATTCTGCTTTTTCCGGGCGCCGGCGGTCGCGCAAAATAGGTCAGATTCTGCACGATCTCGGCGGCGCGCCGCGCCTGCTGCTGCAGCAGGGCTACCTGCTTACGCGCGGTTTCATTGCCTTCGACGTCCTGCAACAGTTCGCTGACGCCAAGGATTGCGGTCAGCGGGTTGTTCAGTTCATGGGCCACGCCGCCGATCATCGCTCCCATGGCCGCCAGCCGCTCGCCCTGCACCACCTGTTGTTCCAGTTTGCGTTCAATCGTAATGTCGCGAACGGAAATAATTACTCCGTTGATCTTTTTTTCCGCATCCAGCAACTGGCTCGCCGACGCCCGCATGGTGCGCCAGCTTCCATTCCGGTGCCGCGCGCTGTACTCCGCGGCCCCAAAGACCTGGTTGCCGGAGACCACGTCGCGGTACAACGCGGCCAATTCCGGAGAATGGTTTTCCAGGTCGCTGATCTTCTTGCGCAACATGTCCTTCGGCTCGTAGCCGAGCAGGTCCCGTGCGCGCGAGCTCACGAACGTGTAGCGTTCCTCGAGGTCCACCACCAGGATCAGATCGGGGAAGCTCTCCAGCAGGTGCCGCCGGAATTCTTCCTGCTGGGCCAGTTCCCACTCCATGTTGCGCTTCTCGGTAATATCTACCAGCGTTCCCTGGTAACGGATGATTTTTCCCGAAGTGTCCCATACCGCGCGCGACGAATCCAAAAAGACTGCCAGGCTGCCGTCCTTGCGCCGCAGCCGGATCTCGCGCGTCCGCAACCCGCCGCGATCGTCCAGCGCCCGCCCCAGGACGGGTGGCCCGGGATCAAAGTTCAAGTTGCCGGGCGGAACCATCAGTAGCTCGCGCTTATCTTTGTAACCGAGAAGGCTGACGAGGGCCGGATTCGCGTCCAGCAGTTGTCCCTCTGGCGTGCTGAAGTACACCCCTTCCTGCAGTGTTTCGAACAATTCGGTGAAACGGAGTTCCTTTTCGCGCTGCTCGGTCACATCGTGCCCTAAAATGCTCGCCCCTACGACCTCATCCCCCTGGATGAGGCCATTGACGACACACTCGAAATACAGCACGCGCGTGCTGTTTCGCAGACGAACTTTTACCGTGCCCGCCCAATGCTTCTTCTCCAGAAATCGTCCCAACTCCCGCTCAGCATCCTCGCGCGCGGGTTCTTCCACAAACTCGTAGATCTTGTGTCCCACCAGTTCGGAATATTTCAACCCCGTCAGTTCCGCTATGCGCCGGTTCACGGTCCGCAATGTGCCGTCCAGCGAGACCGCACAGGCGAGGTCATCGAAGGAGTCGATCAGTTCCTTGAAGTTGCGCTGGGAGCGCATGATGACCTGGCTCAGCTGGTCGAGTTGCTCCTCCGAAGGCGCCGCTCCCACGTGTTCCTGCAAGCCGCGCAGCGCATCTTTCAGTTCGCTGACCTGCCGCCGCCTCCCATACGCATAAACCGCGAACAGGATCGAGAGCACCAGAACTGCCAGGGGGATGGCCCGCAAATGAAAGGGGATGCTCTCCAGCCGCTCCCACATGACTGCCGCCAGGGCGACGGCCAGAAGGATCATGAACAGCAGCGTCCAGCGCCAGAGCTGGGACTCCTCCCGTTCCAGGTTTCCGGGGCGGGGCGGCACGTTACTCGAGTTCGGTCTCAAGGCTCTGTTAACCAGAAAGCCATCCTATTCTATAGCCCTTATTCGACAATCAGGTGTAAAGTTTGGCACCGAAGGGCATTGAACGTTTGTCGCCGGCTGCCCAGCCTTCCTTCCCAAAATGGGCCGAAATGCATCTTTTCCACATTCGCAGGTGATATCCGTCACAGCCGCCGCTCCCCTCGAACTCCTAACCTTGGGAACTGGCGGATCAGGCGCGGAGAATTCCTGCTCCACTCGGCCTGTCCACGCATACCCCCGGTTGGCAACCCTCAAGCCTATTGGCCCATGCTCTATAAGACTCTCAGCGCCGCTGTTTTCGGGATCGATGCCAACATCATTCAGGTAGAGGTTGATTGCTCGGGCATCAAGTGCGATCAGGATCACTTCCATACGGTGGGGCTTCCCGACGCAGCCGTGCGCGAAAGCCGCGACCGGGTACGCGCGGCCCTGAAGAACTGCGGCTACGACATTCCCCCGACGCAGATCACCATCAACCTCGCCCCCGCCGACATCAAGAAAGAAGGGTCTGGATTCGATCTACCGATGGCGCTGGGCATTGTCGGAGCCTACGGAGGCCTGACCAGGAAGGAAATTCCCGACTGCCTTTTCGTGGGAGAGCTTTCGCTGGACGGTGGAGTCCGGGGAGTTCGCGGCGCGCTTCCTATTGCCATCGAGGCCCGCGGGCGCAAGATCTCGCGCATGATCGTTCCCGAAGCCAACGCCCAGGAAGCCGCCATGGTCGGCGGCGTGGATGTCTATCCCGTGCGCTCCCTGCTGGACGTGATCCACTTCGTGAACTCCGGCAACGGCATCGTCCCGATCAAAGCCGACGGCGACTCGCTCCTGCGCCAGGCGCAACAATTCTTCGTTGATTTCAAGGATGTCCGTGGCCAGCAGACCGCCAAGCGTGCCATCGAAATCGCCTGCGCCGGCGGCCACAACATCCTGATGATCGGCCTGCCCGGTTCCGGCAAGACTATGCTGGCCAAGCGAATGCCCACAATTCTCCCGCCCTTCACTTTCGAGGAAGCGCTGGAAACGACCAAGATCCACAGCGTCGCTGGAGTGCTCGATCAGGGAACCGGCCTGGTTGGAACGCGCCCCTACCGCGCACCCCACCACACCATCTCGGATGCAGGCCTGATCGGCGGCGGGGTAATTCCTCGTCCTGGAGAAGTTTCCCTCGCCCACAACGGCCTTCTATTTTTGGACGAACTCCCGGAATTCCCGCGCAATGTTCTCGAAGTCCTTCGCCAGCCCCTGGAAGACGGAACCGTCAGTATTGCGCGCGCCTCGATGTCGCTGACGTTTCCTGCGCGCTTCATGCTGGCTGCCGCCATGAACCCCTGCCCCTGCGGATTCCACAACGACCGCACCCGCGAGTGCCAGTGCACCCCTCCCATGATCCAGCGCTATATTTCGAAGATTTCCGGTCCGCTGATGGACCGCATCGACATCCACATCGATGTGCCCGCCGTGAACTACAAGGAGATGCGCTCCGCTGCCGAACCGGAGGGATCAGGCAGGATTCGGGAGCGTGTGGTGCATGCCCGCGAGAAACAGTTGCAGCGCTTCGCCTCGTCGCGCGAGAAACTCTACTGCAATGCCCAGATGGGTTCGCGCCATATCCGTACCTTCTGCGAACTCTCGGCCGACTGCGAACGCCTGCTGGAGCGGGCCATGACCCAGCAGGGCCTGAGCGCCCGCGCCCATGATCGCATCCTGAAAGTTGCCCGCACCATAGCCGACCTTGAAGATGCGCCTCATCTGGAACCAAAGCATATCGCCGAAGCCATCCAGTATCGCAGCCTGGACCGCACGTACTGGGCCTGAACCTCCACCAGCACAATCCGACGCCGAGGGTGCCCCACCCTTACCGCGCCTGGCGCGGGAGGGTGGGGAATTTGACTTCAAAAGCGGGAAATCCAACTCTCAGACCCGGGTCTCAGAACCCTTTGGCCTTGAGCAACGTATCCAAATCCTCCGGATGATGCGCCCGGGTCATCGCCTCCTCCCGGGTGAGCGCCTGCTGAAACACCAGCTGTGCCAGAGATTCCTCCAGCGTAAATGAGCCCTGCTTGCGGGTAATCGTGATCTCCTGGTGCAAGTGCTGCAGCGCATTCTTGCGGATATGCTGCCGCGCTCCGTATCCCACCATCAGCAACTCGGCCGCCGGAACCCGGCCTCCATTCCGCCGGGGCAGCAGGCTCTGGGTGAGCATCGCTGCCAGGGCCATGGCCATCTCCGCTCGAATCGAATGCTGCCTTTCCTGGGGAAAGGAATCGGCGATGCGTGAGACGGTGGACGCGGCATCGGTAGTATGCAAAGTTGTGAACACGAGGTGTCCTGTCTCTGCCGCCGACAGCGCTATCCGCGCCGTCTCCGGATCGCGCATCTCCCCCACCACAATCACGTCCGGCGCCTGCCGCATGGCGGCGCGCAACGCGGTGGGAAAATCCGGCGCGTCGATGCCGATCTCCACCTGCTCGACCACGCTGCGCTTGTGCTGGTGCTCGTATTCGATCGGATCTTCTATAGTGACGATGTGGCGCGACGTCTCGCGGTTGATCTCGTTCACCAGCGCAGCCAATGTTGTTGTCTTACCGGAACCTGTCGCGCCTCCGATAATGACCAGCCCGCGCTGCAGCTTCGCCAGCGCGCCTACTCCCGCGGGGAGCCGTAGCTCTTCCAGGCTTGGAACCCTGGAAGGCAGTGCCCGCACCGTGGCTGCCGCCCGGCCACGCTCGCGATGTAGGTTGATCCGGAATCGCCCCAGCCCCTCGACGCGATAAGACGAATCCGCGATCCCATACTGCTGATACTCTTCCCGCGCGTGCGGAGCCAACGTGGGCAGCACCGCTGCTTCAATTTCGTCGCCGCTCAACGGGCCCGCTCCCACGGTGGACAGAACTCCTTCCTGCCGAATCGCCGCAGGGGCGTCGGACACCAGCAGCAGGTCGCTGCCGTTGCCTGCCACCAACTGCTCCAGCCACCCTTTCAGAAGAGAACGCTCACCACGGCTTTCTCCGCTGACCTCTTCAGGTCGAATTGCATTTGTTTCGCCTGCCATAGTCCTCATTAGATGCCAAAAGAATTAGATGTGAGCTGGAAGTCGCAAGGGCACACAGATCGATTTAAGAACGTCACCCCCTTGACCTCTTGCACTGGGCACGATAGCCTCCCCACGTCCAGCACATCCAATAGGAGGCTCGGCATGACCCCACTCTCCGCTCTGTGGCTTCCCATTATTCTCTCGGCCGTAATCGTATTCGTTGCCAGCTCCATCATGCACATGTTGCTCCCCTATCATCGCAGCGACTACCGAAAGCTGCCGGACGAAGACAGGGTGCTTCCTGCCCTGCGCAGCGCCGGCCTCACTCGCGGGCTTTACGTCTTCCCCTTCACTACGCCCAAGGAAATGAAATCGCCCGCGATGATCGAAAAATACAGCCAGGGCCCGGTGGGAATGATGACCATCTCTCCCAACGGCCCCCCGGCGATGCCAAAATTCCTGGGAATGTGGTTCGGATTCTGCCTGCTGATTGCCTTCTTTGTCGCCTATCTCACCGCGCACACGGTTGCCCCCGGCGCGTACTACTTAAAAGTATTTCGCATTGTGGGGACCGCCGCTTTTCTGGGTTACGGCCTGGGCACGATCAGCAACGCCATCTGGAAAGGTCAAACCTGGAGCTTCACTATCAAAGAAGTGATCGATGGACTAGTTTATGCGCTGCTCACAGCCGGAACATTCGGCTGGCTCTGGCCCCGCTAGCTCAGGCAAAAGGGAACATGAAAGCCACAGAGGGCACAGGCCAGAGGCATTCCTCATGGTTCCTCTCGTGCCCTCTGTAGCGAGCTTCTATACCATCAATTCTGCCGCAGCGCGGGCATGGGAATGGGAACACTGAAAGCAGTAGCAGCCCCTCCCATCCCGTTCTCACAAGTGGTAGGCGGAAAAGTGCAGCCGGTCCCGTTCCCCTGGCACCCCGCCGCCCAGAACATGTATCCCAGCATGCCCGTAGTCGTGCCTGCGCCCGCCGGGGCGAGGTTCTCCACGAAACTGGCCGCGGTATTCTGATCGGAGTTGCTGAAATTATTGCAGTTCGGCTTGCCCCCTATGAGCCACAAACTCCCGGTGAGCTTCGCGGGAGCCAGCGGCGGCACTGATCCCGAAATGCCCGCCACATGTTGCTGCCAGCCCGACTCCAGGGTGGCAACGCTGGTTTTTTGGCTGCCGACCATTGCGTTCGCGTAGTCCAGCACCGGCGCGTTAGTCTTCAGCCAATTGGTGGTCGCGTAGTTCGCCAGCGCGGTCAGGTACGTATCGCCGTCCCCCAGGTCAATGGTCAGCCGCGCCGCGAAATTCGAGCCCGTAGCATCGTAGGGCACGACCGATCGATACGCCGTGACGAATTGCTGCAGCCCCGTCAGGTTCGGATTGCTGCTTTTCTCGTAGTCAATCTCCATTCCCACATTGAATTGCTTCGCGGCATTGGCAGCGTTGATCCCCAGCTGGGTAGGATTGCTTCCGAGGGCCTTGTCCCAGTTCTTTGTATAGCTGAAGCCGCCAATCGACATCATCACCCGCACCCCTCGGCTCTGGAAATAGTTGATCACCGCCGCAGTCATGCCGATGGGAATACCATTCGTCGTGGTTGAATCCGTCGTGAGGTTCATCAATTTCACCGGATCCACGAAGCTGAGGATCACCAGGTTCACCGATGGACGGTAGGTCCCATCCAGATTGCGGTCGATCATCCAGCGGTTATTGGTATCGAAGGTCGTCATATTCGGGACCGACGCCCAACTGCATGCGTCCGAATAGCAGTGCCACGCGCCGTAGATCTGAATCGGAGTCTGCGCATGGGCGACTGTCCCCAGCAAAACCATAACTGCAAAAACAAGACTGAGAATCCGAGTCATAGATTTCTCCTTAAAGTTGCGGAACCCCACAGGGTGCCCCACCCTTCCGCGTTTTTCGCGGAGGGTGGGGAATTTGATTTTCCTTTCATGAAGAACGGGCCCGGAACAGCCAGGACGTGCTCGAACGAAGCCTACGGAGTACCCGAAGGCGCTCCCGCCATCTGCCACGAAAAGGCCAGAAACGAGGACGCGGTCAGATCGATCGCCGGCTCCACCGTGGAGTACGACTGAACGAAGTCCTTGTAAACCGCCTTGCCATTGAATTGCGCAAACACGTCGACCCCATTCGGCGGACAAGCCACCATGCCGGAAAGAGTCCCTTTTGCCGAAACCGAATTTGGCCCCTCCACGGCAGCTCCCGACAGAAAGGGCGGTCCATTCGGAGGAGTGGGAACCAGATT
>DASREX010000033.1:0-3339 GCA_035651855.1 Candidatus Sulfotelmatobacter sp. | reverse complement strand
GAGGTTGCGCGAATCAAAGCGTTCATGAGTCGGACCACCGACCGCTTCAGGCCCCCATACGGAATCCGGTTAGTCGAGTCGCCGAGACAGTGTGTCTTCGCTGGGACCGTGAATCACATCACGTACCTTCGGGATGAGACAGGGGGACGCCGGTTCTGGCCGATCACCTGTGGCCGGATCGACGTGGAGGCCTTGGCTCGCGACCGCGATCAATTGTGGGCGGAAGCGAAGGCCAGGTTCGACGAGGGCTGCGTGTGGTGGCTTGATTCGGCGGAACTCGTACGGATGGCATCGGACGAACAGACCGAGCGCTACGAAGGGGACCCGTGGGAAGAAGTCATCGGCAGATGGGTGGATGATCGGTCGAGTGTTTCAATCAGCGAGATCCTCGAAAGATGCCTGCAAAAGCCGCAGGGACTGTGGACTCAATCCGACAAGAACCGCGCCGCCCGCTGCTTGCGTTTCCTGGGCTGGGTCCGCTACCGGGAGCGGCAGGGGGTACGCCTGGAATGGAGATATCGCAGGAGCGAGGACTGATTGTTCCCGGTGTTCCCAGTCCTGTTCCCAGTCGGTTCCCACTTCGCGGCAAATGCTTTCATCGAGTTCCCCGTGTTCTCTGTTTCCGCCACGGGCTCTATTAACGCAGTTTTGTATCGTCGCTTTCTTTACGGGTGGGAACACTGGGAACAATGGGAACTCAACAGCAATAGAAGGACTTCAACCGCGCGCGCGGCGGAACAAGAGTGGAACGACCGGGAACAAATCTGGCCTGCGCCCTTTTTTGAGACAACCCTGAAATTGGACACATACCGCTCCCTGTAGAAACGTTTCCTTTGCTCCCGTACAGGGACACCATGAATGCATCGTACGCCGAGATCCCCGGTGTGCAAGAACATTTATGCTGGATCGCGGCTTCTTCTTCACGTTGCAGGCAATCCGCCGCCAACTCGCGGCCATGCCGTACGACCTCTACCTCGTCCGGCTGATCCACCACGCTACCCGCCGCGCCTTTCCCGGCGAACGCCTGTGGACAGCCGCTCAGTTGATCAAAGAATCGGCGGTCCGATTTCTGCGCATTCGTAATCGTGAGGGCTGTGACGTATATATCCAACCCTACGCCGAAAAGCACAACGCCGGCTATATCCTGCTGGATCTGGATCACGGCGATGCATCCGTTTTGGAAGAGATGCGAGCCCATGGGCATGAGCCCTGTATCCTGCTCCAGACCAGCCCCGGCCACCTGCAAGCCTGGGTTCGAGTCAGTGTCACACCCCTCGAGCCACGGATCGCTAGCGCCATCGCCCGATGGCTGGCTCGCACCTATAAGGGGGACATGGCGAGCGCCGACTGGCGTCATGTGGGAAGGCTGGCCGGATTCACGAATCAGAAATCGAGCCGACGTCAAGGCAACGGATATGCTCCCTGGGTGCGGATCCTGCATGCCCAACTGGGCTCGGCTACTCAAGCTATTCCGCTGGTGCAAGCCGCCCAGCGCCAGGTTGATGCGGCAAACACCCAGGCGGCCACGGCCGGCCCGCTGCGGCACTCGCCGTTTGCCGATTGGCCAATCCCGCCTGGTGACAACTCGCTGCCGCGCGCCATCTATCTTGCCTGCTTGCAACGGTTGCACATTCCACAGCGATTCCCACAAACCGATTGGAGTATAGCCGACAAATGGATCGCCAAAGAGCTGCTGCAGCAGGGTGTTTCGGTAGCGGATGTCAGCGCAGTGCTCCGTGACGGAAGCCCGGACTTTCCCCGTCGCCACGCCGACCCTGAGGATTACCTCCGTCGCACCCTGACACGGGCTCTCCACGAACTGCGTGGCAAAGCTTTTCCAGCGCCCCGCGCCCCCTGTGTGTGAACCGCGGATACGCGGTGAGGCTCTCACGCTCAGCTCGGAAGTCATGCGGAACAACTCCCGGCCTGCGGCACTGATGGAAGCTCTTCATGCCGCCGGAAACGCAGACCCGCCGGCAACCATGCTGGCTGGAGGCCCGGTTGCACCAGACGCGCTTCAAACTCCTCGGGTGATAAGTAACCCAAGGCCGAATGCAAGCGGACTTTGTTATAGATCTGCTCGATGAATTCCGCTAAGTGCTCCTCCAGCTCCTCCATCGTGCGGTACGGACGGGCATCGATTTCTTCCAGCTTCAGCGTCTTCAGAAAACTCTCGCACTGACCGTTCTCCCAAGGCCGGCCTGGCCGGCTCATGCTTAACACCGCTCCGATGCCCTCCAGCCGTTGGACGTAATCGTTGCTGGCATATTGGGTGCCGCGATCGGAATGGTGTACCAACCCGGGTTGTGGCCGACGGCTGTGAATGGCTTTCTCCAGAGCAGCCAGCGGCAGAGACGTCAGCAGATTGCGCCCTAATGCCCAGCCAACCGCACGCCGTGAGAATGCATCCAGCACCACTGCCAGATAGACAAACTCGGACTGCAGGCGCAGATACGTGATATCCGCCACCCAGAGTTGGTTCACATCGCTCAATACCAAATGCTCCGCCAGATTGGGATGCACTTCAAAACCGTGATGGGAATCCGTGGTGGCCACGAATTTCCGGCGCCGTACCGCCAGCAGGTTATCCTCCTGCATCACGCGCCGCACTTTCTTAGCGCCTACCGCAAAGCCCTCCCGCTGTACCAGTATGGTTACCCTGCGGTATCCGTAGAAACGGTGGGCCACAGCGGCGCGCTGTATGGCATCGCGCAGCGCCAGCTCTGCTTCTATGGGCGCTTTTTCCTCCCAGTGCCGATAGAAACCGGCCCGGCTCACTCCCGTCATCCCGCACATTCGCACAATGCTTAATCCGCCTTGCGCTTCCATCCACCCGCGCATTTCCGTGTAGATGTCGTCCCGCCACTGCTGTTTCTCTGCTGGCGTGACTCCTTGATCCTTCGCAAGGCACCCGCGAAAAAATCCAGCTCGAGACTCTTCTGGCCGATCACTCCCTCTAACTCTTTGACTTTCTTTTCCAGTTCCCGCACGCGCCGCTCGCGTGGGTCTTCTGCTGCATCTGCACCTGGCTCCGCACGCCCCTCCGCCAGCTGCTTCCAGCGGTACAACCCGCTAACCGGAACCCCCAATTCCTTGGCCAGATCCCGGATGTGGCCCTCTTTCATCCTCTCTACGGCCATCTGCTTGAATTCTGCTGGCCGCCGCTCCCACTTTCGCTTCGCCTTCCTGGACATCCCCTTCTCCTATGATGTTTTGTCTACTCCAAACTTGTCGTGCAGCTCGGGGCCGACCAACGGGAGGCAGGACCCGGCCGCAAGCGAGCTTTGCATTTGCCCGCTTTCCCTTATCTCAGTCAATCTTCGGAACGGCCCGGAGCCG
>DASREX010000032.1:0-17592 GCA_035651855.1 Candidatus Sulfotelmatobacter sp. | reverse complement strand
TTTGACGTTAACCCGGGCGGAGCGGTCCAATACCACGTCGACCCGCGATCCGAACTTGATCAGGCCGACACGCTGGCCGCGTTCCAGGCGTTCGCCCACCTTGGGATAGAACACAATGCGCCGCGCCAGCAGCCCCGCGATCTGCTTGAACACCACGCGCTGCCCGTCATCGCCGTCCACAGTCGCGATATTCTGCTCATTCTGATCGGCGGAAAGATCGCTCATGGCATTCACAAACTTGCCCCGCACGTATTTGACTTCGCGCAGCACGCCGGAAATCGGAGAGCGGTTGACGTGCACATTGAACACGTTCAGGAAAATGCTGATGCGCAGCCGCTGGTCGCTGCCCACTCCTATGTCGGTCACCCTCCCATCACCGGGAGAAACGACGGCTCCCGGCTCATCCGGAATTGTCCGCTCGGGATCACGGAAGAACTGCAGGAAGAATGCTGCCAGCAGAAACGGGACGATCGCCCACGCAGGACGGGTCAACCATCCGAGCAGAATGCCGGCGGCGATTAACGTCAGCCCGTAGTAGTAGCCATCGCGAACCATTGGGGAGTAGATCAATTATATCTGGGGGCAGCCACGAACGCGTGCCGAGCTGCTCAGCAAAACATCCGTAAGTATAAATAAAAAAAGGCGCTTGATCGCGCCCATCTTGGGATAGATTGGTCCCCGGGCGGGCAGACCGCCGGGAACCTGACAACTGAAATTTAAGCTACGTTAACGCCGTACTGCTGCCGGTACTCGCGCTCAATGGATTCCATTTGATCCTTGAGGCGGAGTTTCAGCTTTTTGAGACGGACTTCCTCAAGCTTTTCGTCTTCGCTAAGATAACGTTTTTGGGTGAGTGCATCGAGACGTTGTGCGTACTGCGTGTGCTCCTGAACCAGCCGGCGGAATTCATCATGACTGGTCAGGAGTTGGTCTCTCGGAGTCAGCATCCAGCAGACCTCCAACCGTGATATAAGCCCACGGTAGCACAGGGCCTATAGCGGAGCAATGCCAAAAAAGTGGTGCAAATCTCAGGCTGAGATGCCTGTCTAGGGCAGGTTCCGGCGGTACACGACCGCGTCCTCGGCAGGGTTGGAGTAATAAGCTCGGCGGGCGCCGGCCTGCTCAAACCCCGTCTCCTCGTAGAAGCGCCGAGCCGCGGCATTCGACTCCCGAACCTCGAGGAAGATGGCCTCGCCGCCGCCCCGGCGCGCCGCCGCAAAGAGTGCGTTCAACAGACTTCGGCCAATGCCTTTACGGCGCTCTGCGGCAGCAACAACCAGGTTCTCCAACTCCCATTCGGGAGCAATGTGCTGCGCGACGAGGAAGCCGACAATGCCTGATCGAGGCTCCTCGGCCACCAGAACCAGCCGTGTAACCCCGGATTGGCCTCGATACAGATCCTCGTACTGAGCCGGCGTCCAATGCGCAGCGGTGTCAGACACTCGCTCCAGTTCCATCAGGAATGCAACGTCGCCGGCGGTGGCAGGGCGAATCTTCACGGTCTGCTAAGCCCGGGAAGCAGGTTTGGTGAAGAGCTCCGAGTCGGAGCGCCGGCTGTAATTGGCTTCCAACCGCTCGGGAGAAACGGTCTCGCCCGCCCGCAGCTTCTTCCATCCAAGTGTCGCGATCATCCCGGGCGTTATGGCGGCCAATTCGAAGACTGACAGGCCTGCCTCTCTGCACAATGCCGCTAACGATGCATCTGGCGTCGAAAGGGTGAGCGCACGGTCCGTCATCGCCAGATCGGCCCTTAGGATCACCTCTTCTCGAACCAGATCGACTGCCTCCGTCCGGAATTCGTACTCCGCGGTATAGACCTCGCCGCGGCCGGCATCAAGCACCGCCATGACTCGCCCCTGCGTGCCGGCCGCACGCGCTACCAACTCCAGCACTGATACAGGCACAATCGGCTTTTGAAGAATCTCGGCCAAGGCTTTGATCGCGGCTAAGCCCACCCGCAGGCCGGTGAACGATCCCGGCCCAGATACCACGATAAAGGCGTCGATGGCGCTTTTAGACAGGCCGTGCTTGCGGAGAAGATCCGCAATCTGGGGGACTAGCTGGGCCGAAAAAGTGCCGCCGGCGAGCGGCGCGGAGTCGACCAGCACAACCTCATCGCTGCCCCGTTCTTCTGCCCGAGCCAGCGCAACACTGCCGTTTCTTCCAGACGTGTCGGCGATGAGAAGAAACATGTTTGATCGCCCCTCCTGACGAATGCGTCCGGGGCCACGTGGACCTAGCTCTGCACTAACTCCAGCAGCACGCCACCCGCGCTTGCGGGGTGGACGAAAACGTACTGGTGGCCCCCCGCCCCTACTTTGATCTCTTCCGAGACCAGGCGCACACCGTCAGCTTTCAGGCGTGAAACCGCCGCGGCAAGATCGGGCACCTTCAGGCAGATGTGATGCAGGCCCTCACCCCGCCTGCTGATGAACCTGGCGATAGTCGAGTCCGCGGACGTGGCCTCCAGTAGCTCCAGCCGGCTCTCTCCTACGGGCACCATGACGAGTTTCACCTGCTCGTGTTCGACCGTCTCTTCTGCAGATACGCTCAGCCCGAGCTTCTCGTAGATAGCCTTGGCGGCGGTCAGCGATTTGACCGCGATGCCGAGGTGATCAATCTGGACCATTGCGTCGGACTTTTCCATAGAGCGTATCTCAATACATCTCTCAGCCCCGGGGCGCCCCAGGCTCACGTCGTACGAGCCTTAGCGATGATCTCTTCGACGACTGTGTACGGATCACGCTTGTGCGCCGCCACCTCGGCTGCCAGATCCTTCATGTTCCCGATCTGTCCGCGCGCCTTGTCCAGCAGGGCGTCGCGCAGCATCTCCACCAGCCGTTCCTGCCAGTTCTCGACGCTCTTTTTCAGGGCGCGGTTATCTTTTCCAAGATACTCTTCGTAACTGGCAATCGCGGCTGCCAGCTCCTGCACCCCGCTTCCATCGCTGGCAACCGTCTTCACGATGGGAGGAGTCCAGCCATCCTGGCGTGCGGCGAGGGTCTGCAGGGCCCTGATCTCGCGCTCGACCCGCTCGGCGCCCTCGCGGTCGCTCTTGTTGATGACGAAGATGTCGGCGATCTCCATGATGCCGGCCTTGATGGTCTGCACATCGTCGCCCATGCCCGGCACGAGGATCACCACCGTGATGTCGGCCAGGCGAACGATGTCCACTTCATCCTGGCCGACGCCGACGGTTTCAATCAGGATCACGTCGCGCCCGGAAGCATCGAGCACCGTCGTGACGTCCGCCGTCGCGCGCGCCAGGCCTCCAAGCGAGCCCCGCGTCGCCATGCTGCGGATGTAAATGCCGGTGTCGGCAAAGTGGTCCTGCATGCGGATCCGGTCGCCCAGAATTGCCCCGCCGCTATAGGGACTGGTGGGATCGACGGCGATGATTCCGACCGTGCGGTTTTGCTTGCGGTAGAGCTTCGCGAGTTGATCCACCAGCGTGCTCTTGCCTGCTCCGGGCGCTCCCGTCATGCCGATGATGCGCGCCTTGCCGGTGTGAGGAAACAGCCCTTTCAGCAGCTCTGACCAGCCCGCAGACCGGTTTTCGACCACAGAGATGGCGCGGGCCAGCGCGCGGGAATCGCCGGATCGCGCCGCCGACATCAGGGCTGAATAGTTCTTTTCCAAACTGGTCCAGTGTAATTCACACGGACAAGAAATTGTGGCCGTGGAGACGCATCCTTTCCGCTTCGGAACCGGACGTGATAAGGTTCCTCGCGGCGAAATCCTTCGCTGAGAGTGACCCCGATGCAGAGACGCACCTTCATGAACCTGACTGCCGGCGCGGTGGCAGGCCTGGCGTTTGATCCTTTGCGACTTGCGGCAGGGCAACAAGCGAGTGCTCCGGTTGCCTACCCCGATCCAGCGGTCGAGGTTGTCGATCCCCGCTTTGCCAAATACAAGATCATTAACGCCGCCGTCGAGCGCCTGTACACGGGTGCGCGTTGGGCTGAGGGCCCGGTTTGGTTTGGCGACGGGCGCTACCTGCTGTTCAGCGATATTCCCAACAATCGGATCCTGCGATGGCTGGAGGACACCGGCGAAGTCAGCGTTTTCCGCAATCCGTCGAATTACAGCAATGGCAACTCCCGCGACCGGCAAGGGCGGCTGCTGACCTGCGAGCACGACTCGCGCCGCCTGACCCGTACCGAGCATGACGGCGCCATCACCGTTCTGATGGACCGCTATCAGGGCAAGCCGCTCAACGCTCCGAACGATCTTGCCGTGCATTCGGACGGGGCAATCTGGTTCACCGATCCCGGCTACGGGATCATGTCGAATTACGAAGGGCACAAAGCGCCATTCGAATTACCGGCCAACGTTTACCGCCTCGATCCGAATACGCGCGAAGTCACCGTGGTGGCTGGCGATCTGCAGAAGCCGAACGGAATCTGCTTCTCGCCCGACGAGAAAAAGCTCTACATCGTGGATACGGGGGAGCCGAAGCAGCCCGGCGATCCCCGCCCCATTCGCGTGTACGACGTCGAGAACGGTACACGGTTAAAAAACGGCCGCATGTTTGTGAACCTGGCTCCCGGCTCATCGGATGGGATTCGCTGCGATGTCGATGGGAACGTCTGGTCCGCCGCGGGCTGGGGAGGCGAAGGGTTCAGCGGCGTACACGTGTTCGCGCCCGAGGGCACGCTTCTGGGCAAGATCCATCTTCCGGAAACGTGCGCCAATCTGTGCTTCGGCGGCGCCAGGAAAAACCGGCTGTTTATGGCGGCCAGCCAGTCGCTTTATGCGGTCTATGTCGGCACGGAGGGCGCTCAGCGCCCCTGAACCGCCGCTGGAGCGGCTAATCCTTTAACAATTGCCTCGCTATTACCAGCCGCTGGATCTCGCTGGTGCCTTCGCCGATGGTGCATAACTTCACGTCGCGATAGAACTTTTCGGCGGGATAGTCTTTGATGAATCCGTAGCCCCCATGAATCTGCACGCCTTCGTTGGCGCATTTCACCGCCACCTCGCTGGCGTATAACTTCGCCATGGATGACTCCTGGGTCGTTTTCATCCCCGCATCTTTCATCGACGCAGCCTTCATGGTGAGCAGTGTCGCGGCTTCAATTTCCGTTGCCATATCGGCCAGTTTCCATTGGATCGCCTGGAATTCGCTGATCGCTTTCCCGAACTGCTTGCGCTGCTTGGAATACTTCAGGGCGGCTTCATAGGCGCCCTCGGCCATGCCCAGTGACAGGGCGGCAATCGAGATGCGCCCGCCGTCAAGCACGCGCATAGCGTCGGGGAAGCCCTGCCCTTCGGCGCCCAGCAGATTCTCCGCCGGAATCACGCAATCTTCGAAGATCAATTCCGCTGTGTCGCTGGCGCGCAGGCCGAGTTTATTTTCCTTCTTGCCGGGGCGGAATCCTCTGGTCTCTTTTTCGACAACAAAGGCGGAGATGCCGTGCGTGTGCGCGGCCCGGTCGGTGACTGCCAGCACAACGATTACATCCGCATAATGGCCGTTGGTGCAAAACGTCTTCGTGCCATTCAGAACCCAGTTATTTCCTTTTCGGACTGCGGTCATGCGGGCGCTCCCGGCGTCGGATCCGGAGGAGGGCTCGGTGAGCCCCCACGCGCCAATGAACTCCCCGGTTGCCAGCTTGCTGACGTATTTTTTCTTCTGCGTTTCGTTGCCGGCGAGGAAGATGTGATTGGAGCACAGCGAAGTATGCGCGGCCACGATGATGCCCACCGAACCGTCCACCCGCGACAGTTCCTGGATGGCGGTGACGTACTCGACATAGCCCATCCCCGCCCCGCCGTATTCCGGCGGAAAGACCACTCCCATCAAGCCCATCTTGCCTAGCTCTTTGACGGTGGCCAGCGGGAATTCTCCCGCCTCGTCCCATTCCATCACGTGCGGCCTGATCTCGCGCTCGGCGAATTCGCGAACGCTCTTTTTCAACTGCTGCTGTTCTTCGTTCAGTAGGAAATCCACGCTTCCTCCGGAAAACTCGGGCACTGCGCTGGCAGACTCGTCTCACAGGGGAGCGAGCCCCGAATTTTCGATTAGAACATAGCGCACGGAAGGGAAGAAGTTACGTCCGGAAGAGAAAGGAATAGGATGGCAAACGCCGCCTGAACACTGGCCATTATGCGCGTTTTGGGACGCCACCCAACCGACCGGATGGTCTGGCAAATACGCCGCTTCTCGAACCGGCGCCTTTCAAGGCTGATTATACGCCCGGGACGAGTTCGCAAGACACCGCTCAGACTTCCGGGGTCGGGGCCGTCAGGAATGACTGGAAAACTTCATTTGAGAGGAGCCGGCCTCGATCGGTCAGGCTAATCGTGTGGCCCGATCGCCTCAGCAATGCCTGCTCTTCGAGATCCGCCATCGTGGCCTGCAGCGATTCCAGGGCGGCCCCACCAAACTCATTGGCGACTTCGGTCAGATCCACGCCGCGGTTCAAACGCAATCCCAGGAAGAAAGTCTCCTCGAGAGCGGCGGATTGGGACACTGCAGTCCTCTGCAGGGGCGAACCGCTCATGTACTTGTCCAAACCATCGGCAGTCGCCAGACGTATTGCCACCAGTGGTGCAGTCCTGGACCACAACATCGAGTGGGCGTCAACGCCGAAGCCGAAGTAGGGCTGGCGCGTCCAATATTTCAGGTTGTGGCGGGACTCGAACCCGGTACTGGCGAAGTTTGAAATCTCGTACTGGGACACTCCGGCGGCGTTCAGTGTCTCACAGGCCGCGAGATAAAAATCCGCGCTGGCATCCTCATCGGGCACGAAGTGCGCGTGGTAGCGCGTGCCGCCGGCCATCAACTCGCGTCCCAGGCGCGAATCATCATCGACTTCAAGCATGTACACGCTCACGTGAGGAGCGCCCGCGGCAATGGCCTCCCGCAGAGACCTATGCCAGCTCTCGGCCGTCTGGTGGGGCAAGCCGGCGATGAGATCGATATTGATGTTGGTAATGCCTGCCGCGCGCAGGCGCGCCATGTCATCCAGAACCGTGGACCGCTTATGCAGGCGGCCAACCGCGGCGGACTCCTGATCGATAAAAGACTGGACGCCGAGGCTCACCCGGTTTACGCGGCAGCTTAACAGCGTCTCCAGAATCGGAGCAGAAAGCGTTCCCGGCGCGCACTCGACGGTGACTTCCGCGTCCGGCGCCAGGCAGAATCGGGCGCGCGCCGCATCGAAAATGCGCCGCAATTGTCCTGATTCAAGCGTGGTAGGCGTGCCCCCACCCAGGTAGATGGAATCGACTTCGCTTTCGAACCTGCCGCCCATCTGTTGCGCTAAGTGCTCGGCGCCGGCAATGTCCTGGCAAACTCGCTCCACATAGCGTTCGAAAACGGCGCGCGAAAAAACCTCAGAGGCGAAGTTGCAATAGCTGCACTTCGTGCGGCAGAACGGAACCGAGATGTACAAGCCGGCAGGCATTTCCCTCATTATCCCATTGAAAGACTTTCCATCCCCGGCACGGTCTCAGCCATCTATTTGAGGTACCCTGTTGAGAAGGCGTCTCCTTGCACTTCGTGAATTCGTAGCCTATGGCCCAGGAAGAGGAAGTATTAGGGAAAGCGTATGACAGCCGTCTGATGCGGCGGCTGCTCACCTACCTGCGTCCCTATCGCTGGCAAGTCGTGATCGCCATCGCCTCGATTATCCTGAAGTCGTTTGCCGAAGTGCTTGGACCTTACCTGGTTAAAGTCGCAGTGGATCGCTACCTCGCGCCCACTCCCGGGGCGATGTCTGGATTGTGGAAATGGCTGGATCCACGGCCTCTGAACGGCATCGCGCAGATTTCCGAGATCTACTTCGGGCTCCTGATTTTCACCTTCGTCCTCGAATTCCTGCAGACGTATTACATGCAGTGGACCGGGCAGCAGGTGATGTTCGACTTGCGCAGCCAGATCTTCCGCCACCTGCAGCGCATGCACGTTGCCTTCTACGACAAGAATCCGGTGGGACGGCTGGTCACCCGCGTCACTACCGATGTGGACGCGCTCAACGAAATGTTCACTTCGGGCGTGGTCTCGATTTTCGAAGACCTTTTCGTGCTGGTGGGAATCCTGGCGATCATGCTGTGCATGAACTGGAAGCTGGCGCTGATCACGTTTGCTGTGCTGCCCTTCATCGTAGTGGCGACCAAGATCTTCCGCGACAAGGTCCGGGACTCTTACCGGAGGATTCGCACCGCGATTGCCCGCATCAACTCCTACTTGCAGGAACACGTCAGCGGCATGGTGGTGTTGCAGTTGTTTAACCGCGAGCGCAAGGCTTACCAGCGCTTCTCTGAGATCAACCGCAGTCATATGGACGCGTTCAAGGACGCGATCATGGCATACGCGGTGTATTACCCGGTGGTCGATTTCTTCTCCGCGATTGCCATTGCGTGCGTGATCTGGTTCGGCGGCCAGGACATCATTCGCCGCATCGTGTCGCGCAGTGTCAGCCTGCAATTCGACCCCCGGCACCTTATTTCCTTCCACCTGGTCGCAACGGCCGCGTCCCTGGGCGTGCTGATTGCATTCACCCAGTACGCCATGCGCTTCTTCCGGCCGATCATGGACTTCAGCGAGAAGTACAACATCCTGCAGTCCGCAATGGCCGCCAGCGAGCGGATTTTCAAGCTGCTCGACGCACCGGTGGAAGTCGTGTCCCCCCCAGTAACGAAGACGCCCAAAGGCCCTGGCAGAATCGAGTTCGACCACGTGTGGTTCGCGTATCGCAACGTTGCACCGGAGAGCAGTTCAGAAGGCCGCAATGTCCCTGTAGGCCCAGGCCCATTGGCCCGTCCGGCCGAGCAAAACTCGAATGCTGCTGCAGGCAATGGGTCAGCTCGCACTCCGGCGACCGCCAACGATGAGGCATCCGGCGTGTCCCAGCCTGACTGGGTGCTGCGAGACGTCACATTCGCCATCGAACCGGGCGAGACGGTCGCCGTCGTAGGACACACCGGGGCCGGCAAGACAACGCTCATTTCGCTCCTCATGCGCTTCTACGACGTGCAGAAAGGCGCAGTGCGCATGGACGGCGTGGACCTAAGGGAAATGGACCTGGCTGACTTGCGCCGCAGGTTCGGCGTCGTCTTGCAGGATCCATTCTTGTTCACGGGAACGATCGGAGGAAATATCCGTCTGGGCACCGAGCGCATTCAGGATGCGCATGTGCAACAAGCTGCGGAGGACGTAAATCTGGGAGAGTTCATTCGCGCCTTGCCCAAGGGATTCGAAGAGGAAGTGCGCGAGCGCGGGTCAACCCTTTCCACCGGGCAGAAGCAACTCATTTCCTTTGCGCGGGCGCTCGCCCACGAGCCCAAGATCCTGATCCTCGACGAAGCCACCTCCAGCGTGGATACCGAAACTGAGTTTCGCGTGCGCGATGCCCTGGCGCGCATGGTCGAGGGCCGCACGTCGCTGATCATCGCGCATCGCCTGTCAACCATTCAGCGGGCCGACAAGATCATCGTCATGCACAAGGGGCAGGTGCGCGAGATGGGCACGCACCAGGAACTTCTCGCCCGTCGCGGGATTTACTACAAACTTTATCAACTTCAGTACAAGGACCAGGAGATCACGGTGGAGCGCGAATCTGCGACCGTGAAGGGATCTGCTGGAATCGAGCCGGAAGTAAGCGCAAGAGGAGACGATTAGCTTGTGCCCGTGCTCCCCGGAGGCAACCCGACTTTGTCTATGAATCTCGCGAATCGCCCGTCGGAGCGCAGCGGGTCATACTTGGGATCGGCGTTGAGCCAAACCAACCAGTTCGAGCGCTCCGCGAGCGCCTTTTCCAACCATTTGAAGCATTCCTCATGCGAGCCGAGACCCAGGTGAATCCAGGCAAAGAAAGCGGGAGAGACATAGGAAGTCTGGGCGCGCTCCTGTAATTCCGCCAGTACTTTCAAGGCATCTTGGGTACGTTTGGCTAGCGCCTGGCAATGGCCGAGTAAGGCCAGACTCACCGCTGCCCGCTGGGAGAGATCAACGGCGCGCTGAAATGCCGCCTCAGCTTCATCGTATAGCCCCCGTTGCACGTAGGCCTGTCCCAGGAAAAGATAGGTGACGAGGTAATTGGGATCGAGTTCCAACGTGCTTTTAAACTGCGCGATGGCCAGATCGTATTGGCGCGAAAAACAGAGCATCCAGCCCATATTCCAATTGATGATGAGGGAGAGAGGATCGAGATCCAGCGCACAACGTGCTTCGTTGCGGGCCTCCTCAAGTCGAAGATTGGCGGCGAGAAAATCAGAGTACCAGTGATGGCCGGGCGCATATTTCGGATTCAGTTCCAAAGCGCGCCGGAAATGGTTTTCTGCTGTTTCCATATCCCAGTCGTACAAGAGGGAGATGAAGCCCATTGCGGTGTGAGGTTCGGCCAGGTTGTCTTCGATCTCGAGAGCTTTCAAAGCGGCAGCTTTTGCCCGTGGGTAGGAATCCTGAGGGGGCACATAGCTGTACCATCCCAACACGATGTAGAAGTCGGCCAGGCCGGCGTAAGCGAGTGCGTAAGAGGGATCGAGTGCGATGGCCTGCTCAAAATATTCGGCTCCTTTTCGCAACTCCGTCTCGGTTCGCTTATTCCAGTAGTATCGGCCTTTCAAATAGGCTTCGTAGGCAGCGGTGTTTCGCGTTTTGGGGCGACGTCCCCGCGATGTGATTTTCCCGGTGAGAGAGGAGCGGAGCCGTTCTGTGATATGCCTGCCGATGTCATCTTCAATGGCAAGAAGGTCTTCCGCGCGACGGTTGTAGCGTTCACCCCAAAGGCGCAAGCCAGTGGCGGTTTCCACCATCTCCACGGCCACGGTCAGCATTTCTGCGCGTCGAACTAATCTGCCGGTGACTACGGCTCCAACGTTCAACTCTTTTCCCACCGCCTGAGGATCGAGGTCCCGGTTCTTGTAGCGAAATACTGTGCTTCGGGCAACAACGCTGAGCTTGGGAATCTGCGAGAGTTCATCGATAATGGTTTCGGTCAGTCCATCGCTCAAATATTCGTAGGATGGATCGGCATTGGCGTTCTCAAAGGGCAACACGGCAACCGCAGTGAGCGGACGTTTATGAGATGCCCGTGCGGGAATATTGCCGCTGCCGGCACGCGAAGAAAGATCGCGCTTCAGGCGCTTTAAATCGGATCGTAACTCTGCGGCTGACTGGTAGCGCAACTCGCGATCCTTTTCCAGTGCCTTCGATATCAGCCGATCCAGGTCTTTGGGCAACTTAGGATTGCTGTTCAGAATCGATGGCGGAGGTTTGTGCAGAATCTCGTCGAAGATTGCTCCCGTAACCTGGCTCTGGATCAACATGGTCCCAGTGACCATCTCGTAGAGTACTGCGCCAAACGAATAGAGATCTGTACGCACGTCTAACGCCTTTCCGAGGACCTGTTCGGGAGACATATAGGCCAGGGTACCGAGCATGGATCCGGGAGTGCTCAGTTGCGAAGGGGCGACCGTGGGGGAGTCGGGGCCGGCGGCGGCGTCAAAGGGGAACTTCGCAAGCCCGAAGTCAAGGATCTTTGCCTGTTGCCGGTCGGTGACAAACAGATTCTCGGGCTTCAGATCCCGGTGAATTACGTTTTTCGAATGCGCCGCGTCCAACCCATCGCAAATCTGGATGGCGAGGTCCAGCACCTCGTCGAGCGGTGTTACGGTTGCCGCTATCTTCTGCCGGAACGTCCCGCCTTGCAGCAATTCCATAGCGATATACGGCCGGCCCTCGTGCGCCTCAATTTCATATATGACACAGACGTTGGGGTGATTCAGGGAAGAAGCCGCGCGCGCCTCGCGTTGGAATCGTTCCAGAGATTGGGAATCTGAGGAGAGAGCAGGGGAAACGAACTTCAAGGCAACGTGGCGGCCAAGTTTTGTATCTTCGGCTTCATATACTTCGCCCATCCCCCCGCTGCCCAGTCGACGGAGAACACGGTAACGGCCCACTCGCTCCAGATCCATCGGAGTGCATCGTAGGCCAGTGAGTATTTGCCGTCAATACGGTGGAGGGTGGGAGGGCACAGGCCTTGCCGTTACAATGCTCTGTGCTCATCCTGATATCGGCAGGCGAAGCTTCGGGTGAAATGTATGGGGCGGAGCTTATCGAGGCCTTGCGGCGTGCCTGGCAGCAGAGGTCTGGGGAGGAGGCGCCTGCCTTCTTTGGGGTTGGCGGGGAGCGCATGCGGGCCGCGGGGTGCGAGACCGTGGTCGATGCGAAGGACCTGGCAGTTGTCGGCATCACGGAAATTTTGAACCATCTACCCAGGATCCTGGGACTTTACCGGCGCCTGATTGTCGAGGCGGACCGGCACCGGCCTGATCTGGCCATCGTTATCGATTCACCCGCTTTCAACTGGCGGGTGGCGCGGCAAATGAAACGGCGGGGCATTCCTACCGTGTATTACGTGGCGCCCCAGTTCTGGGCATGGCGGCAGGGACGGGTGCGGCTGCTGCGCGACTATATCGATAAGGCTCTGGTCATCTTTCCGTTTGAAGAAAAGTTCTACCGCGAGCGCGGCGTGGATGCGGCCTTTGTGGGGCATCCGCTGTCGGAGTTGCCTTATCCCCAGGTGGAACGCGCCGAGTACGCGCAAGACTTCGAGCTGGAAGCCAACAAATTTTGGATCACCCTGATGCCAGGAAGCCGGGTCAAGGAAGTACGGATGAACCTGCCGGCGATCCTGGAATCCGCGGAACTTCTGGGCTCAGAGTATGAGTACATTCTTCCGGTCGCCCCCACGCTGGACAGAAAGTTTCTGCATCGCCTGATCGGCAACCGGAAGATCAGATTGGTTCCCGATGCCCTGCCCGCATTGTTTCATTCGCGCGCGGCCATCGTCGCCAGCGGCACGGCTACGGTCGAGGCCGCCATGATGAACACACCCTTTGTCATGGTGTACCGGGTTTCGCCCCTCACTTATCTGCTGGGCAGGCGGCGCGTCAAAGTGCCGCGGTTTGCCATGGTCAACCTGATTGCGGAGGACGAGGTGGTTCCGGAGTTGGTGCAAGGCGACTTCACTGCGCAGAACGTGGTCGCGCGATTGAAGGAAATTATAGGCGACGGTCCGCACCGAAGCCGCATGCTGGACGGCCTGGCGCGGGTCAAAGGCCGGCTTCGCGCTGCTTCGCATGGCTCACCCGCGCAACATCCCGCGGATCGGGCCGCGGATATCATCCTCACCTTCGCGCGATCCGCCGGAGGTTCCCTACCCCGGGCAGCCCGATGAACTCTCCCTGCACGGACCGGCTGACACTCCCCGGCTTGTGCTTCCGACATCTTTTGGGTCAGAATCTTCATCATAGGAAATGGGTTATCATTTCCTGGAGACTCTCCTGAATGTCCATTAACCGGCGCGTTCGCGGCGTCCTCACGACTTCGCTTGGCCTTTTCCTCTTGCTTTTACAGGGTTTACCGGCCCATGCCGCCGCGGAAAGGACCCGCCTCCGGGTCGACGACTACCAGATCAATGTCGTCCTGCAGCCTCATCTCCATCAGATGACGGCCACGGCGAAGGTCAAATTCACTGCTATGCAGGATCTCAGTGTCGCCGTCTTCGAACTGCACAATGATCTGCGTGTCACCAAGGTGACCGACGAAAAGAACCAGCAGCTTTCCGCCGAGCGCGTCACCCAGGATTCCACGATTCGCGTCCCACTGCCCAATGGCTTGGCGAAGGATGCCTCCACGACCCTGACCTTCGAATACGAAGGCCAGCTCGAAACCGCTGACAATAGTCCGGTGCCGGGCTTAAGCCTCGCCTATATCGGCGACGACACCAGCTATCTCTTTTATGCCGGCCGCTGGTTCCCCGTGAACGCCTATGGCATCAACCGCTTTACCTCGACCATCAGCGTCAATGTGCCCGCCCACATGCTGGTGATCGGAAGCGGCAAGACGACGGTATCGGACACGGCGCCGCCCAAGAAAGCTGCTGCCAGCGTGCTTCCCACCAAGACCTTCACTTTCGTCGCGGACAAGCCCAGCTTTCCGGGCACGATCGTCGCGGGCGTGTTCCAGGAATACAAGAGTGACGAAGCGGGCATGGACCTGCACGTGTATTTCAAGCCCACGCATCAAAGCGTCGCCCCAGCCTACACCACCACCGCGGTGCAGGAGTTTACCTACTTCATCACGCTGTACGGTCTGCCCCTTTCGCAAAAGCTCAACCTGGTCGAACTGCCGGGCGACACGCTGCCCTATACCTGGGCCCCGGAGATCGTCGGCATGGCCGGACCTTCGATCACGGAAAAAACCAATTATCGCCTGATGGCGGACGGCATCGCCCACCAGTGGTGGGGAGTTTCGGTCAGTCCGGCAGCCAAGGATGACTGGTGGCTGAGCGACGGCGTGGCCCGCTACTCCGAGGCCATGTACGTGGAGAACGCCGCGGGAGCGGCCGGACTGGAAGAGGCCGTGAAAGACATGTCGGTAGGGGCCCTGGCCTACGACACCGTTCCCCTCTCGAGCGCCAGCAAACTGGACATTTTCTCCACCGAGTTTCAGTCTCTCGTCACCGACAAGGGCGCGATGATCCTGCACATGCTGCGCTGGGTGCTGGGGGAGGACAAATACAACAAGACCATGCGGGAATTTGCCTCGGAGTATGCGGGAAAATCAGCGACCACCGACCAATTCCGCGAGATCGCCGAGAAGAATTATGGCAGCCAGCTTACCTGGTTTTTTTCGCAGTGGCTGGACTCCACCGGCGCCCCCGAATTCAAGGTCAAGTACACGACCTATCGTCTGGGCGGGAGTAACGCCGCGCAGAATCCCAAGGAAGAGAAAACTCCCGGCTTCCGCGTTACTGGTGAAATCTCCCAGGATCTGGACCTGTTCCGCATGCCGGTGGATCTGAGAATCGATACCGACGGCAAGACCGAGAACAAGCGCATTGAAGTTGTAGGCACGAACTCGCCCTTTGCCATTGAGACTTTCGGCCGGCCCCGGCGTATTTCCGTCGACCCGGACCACCATGTGCTGACCAATTCCAGCGACGTGAAGCTGCGCGCCTCTATTCTTCGCGGACAGGCCGTGCAGCAGCAAGGGGATCTTTCCGGCGCCCTCACCGAGTTCAATAAAGCTCTCGATCTCAACAAGAACAGTTCCCTGGCCCACTATCGGATTGCGGAAGTATTCTTCCTGCAACGGAACTATCAGTCTTCCGCCAATGCCTACCGTGAGGCCATCAACGGGGACGGCGAGCCCCGCTGGACCGAGGTCTGGAGCCGCATCCAACTGGGAAAGATCTTCGACATCACGGGCCAGCGCGAACGCGCCGTCAACGAATACCGCCAGGCTCTCCAGACCAACGACAATACCTTCGGCGCTCTGGAAGAGGCCCGCAAATACATGCAGAAGCCTTACGAACGGCCTAAGCAAAAAGAGTAGTCCGGTCGATTCTGCGGCGGCGGTGCCTGGCTAGCGATTCCCTCGCCGGGTGCCGCTTTCCCTTAGTGTTGGCGCGCCAACAAACAAATGACAGGAGTAAGACAAGTTCCTGACAACGCCACATATCTTTCCTCCTAGTGTCATGGAGTTGTCGCTGGATCGCCTGTGCCGCACGCAAGCACGGCGCAGCGGCAGCACCATTCTGTATCAGGAGATTGCTTATGGCTGGCGTGTTTAAGTCTGGAGCGGCCAGGTTCGCTGCGATTGTCGGCTGCGCGTGCCTGCTGCTCACCCCCGCTTTCGCTCAGCACTACACCCGAACCGATCTGACGACAAATTCCTCAAGCGTATCCGCGGCCCCCAATGTCGATCCTAATCTGGTGAACGCCTGGGGACTGTCCCGGGCTACGGCATCGCCCTGGTGGATCTCGGACAACGGGACCGGCGTCTCGACTCTCTACGACGGCACCGGCGCGCCTCGGCCGCTGGTTGTGACCATTCCTCCTCCCCTCAATCAGCAAGGAACCGCCGCTCCAACCGGTACCGTCCACAACTACACCACCAGTTTCGAACTCGCACCGGGAGTTCCGGCGGTATTTCTCTTCGCCACCGAAGACGGCACGATTTCCGGCTGGAATCCTGCCGTGAACCCGACCGCGGCCGTGGTGAAAGTGAACCGTCCCAAGCACGCCATTTACAAGGGACTTGCTGTGGCTACTACGGACGACGGACCTCGCCTTTACGCCTCGAACTTCAAGATGGGCACGGTCGAGGTCTACGATGGCAACTTCCACCGCCGCCACGCGGAGGAACGGTTCCGAGACAGCAGCCTGCCGCCCCATTTTGTTCCCTTCGGCATCCAGAACGTAGGCGGGAACATCGTGGTGACTTTCGCGCACCGCAATCCGGGATCCAAAGATGAAGACCATGGACCGGGCCTCGGCTATGTGCGGGTCTTCGACACCGAGGGACATCTTCTGCTGCGACTGCAGCACGGAACCTTTCTCAACGCCCCCTGGGGGATCGCTATGGCTCCCGGAGACTTCGGGCCATTCAGCCATCGTCTTCTTATCGGCAATTTCGGGGACGGCACGATCGCGGCCTTCAACGCGCTGAGTGGAAGGTTCGAAGGCAACATGCTGGATTCCAGCGGCGCCGCGCTCGCCATCGACGGCCTGTGGGCGCTCAGCTTCGCCGGCAGCGACGCGATCAACGGATCGCCTACCGATCTCTACTTCACCGCAGGCCCGAATGACGAAAACGATGGCATCTTCGGAAAGCTGACCGCAACCGACTCCGAGCAGCGGGGCAACGCCGAATAGATACGATCCTTGAACGAAACACGGCCGGCGCTTTTGTTTCGGCGCCGGCTTTTTTCTTCCGCAAACTGGCGGAAGACTGGCGTCAGAAGATCGCTTCCTTAGCTAACCTTTTTGCGTCCTGCAGGGTCTAAATTAGTACAGCAGCATGGAACTTTAATAAGTTCAGCTGCGTATCTCTGATCAGATGTCAGGGCGGGATTGAGACCCCTCGCCTGAACGTTACCCGGGTGCCCCCACGCTCCTCCCCGGAGGCGTGGGGGCATGATTTTTTGTGGCCAAAGCGGATCCGAAGCCTAGTCCGCAGCCACTGCCTTGCGCAAGGGACGCGCGGTGATGGCTTGCCATTCCAAAACGATGTTCGGCAGGATGGCAGCCATCGCGATCACGGTCCACACGACGGTTTCGATGCCCACCACTCCCAGCCGAAAAATGGGCGGGATCGGGATGATCATGCGCGTCACCGTAAAGACCATCGCAAATGGATAGCTGCGGATCATCCAGCGCCGGTGCTGGGCCACGTTGCCGTGCCGAACACAATACAAAGCGATGGCAGTCGTCAGCATCCATCCGAACGATTGCACGGCCGACGCTGCCACCAGAGACGGCCCGAATCGAAAGGTCATCGGAACCGCCAATGGAGCGGCAATGAATACGCTGACCACATACAGGTACCCCATCACGCGATGCGTCTTGAGATAACGGGCCCGCAGCCGGTTGGAGAATTGAAAGACGCCCAGCAGCATGCCCAGGGCCCCAAAAAATGCATGCGGGATCAAGTACCACTTGACCGGCGCAAAGTGCTGTGCGATCTCCGAGGTCGGATCGAAAATCCGGGCATTCTTCATGTAGGTGACGAATATCGTCAGCACCCCGAAGAGGATGAAGAAGATAAGCTTTTTCTGGGAACGTGAACGTACT
>DASREX010000031.1:0-55737 GCA_035651855.1 Candidatus Sulfotelmatobacter sp. | reverse complement strand
CCACCCGTGCGGTTCCCACCGTGGGCGCGTAGCTCAATTGGCAGAGCAACTGACTCTTAATCAGTAGGTTGAAGGTTCGATTCCTTCCGCGCTCACCACCTTCTCAAATGAAAAGAGCATCGCCGCATGGGTCGACGTCTTATCTCCTGGGGATCACGGCTGCGGGAGGCAATGCCGTTGGGGAGAGGGCGCGACGGGAGCGGTTAGCGGGGAGGGCGCAACCAGCACTGACCTGGCCCAACGCCCTTTCACCCTTGGCGCATTGTGCATGCGGAATGGCGTGTATTGCATGGCGCGGTAAGCGGGAAAGCGTCTAAAGTAGGCACATGTACAAGACAAAAGCCTACGCCGCTGGCAGTGCCACATCCGCACTTGCTTCTACTATGATCGCGCGGCGCGATCCGACCGCGGACGATGTTCAGATTGAAATTCTCTTCTGCGGGATCTGCCATTCCGATTTGCACACCGTGCGCAACGAGTGGAAAGATGTGATGCCGACCGTTTATCCATGCGTACCGGGGCACGAGATTGTGGGGCGCGTCACGAAAGTTGGCTCTGCAGTCAGGAAGTTCAAGCCGGGGGATATTGCGGCAGTAGGCTGCATGGTGGATTCCGACGGCACGTGCCCGGAGTGCAGGGCGGGACTGGAGCAGTTCTGTCCGAATCAGACGCTGACTTACAATCTTCCGGACAAGCACCTCGGGGGAGTCACCTATGGAGGCTATAGCCAGAGCATTGTCGTCGATCAGAGATTTGTCTTGCGCGTTCCCTCGAACCTGGATCTAGCCGGAAGCGCGCCCCTGCTCTGCGCCGGCATTACCACCTATTCCCCCATGCGGCACTGGGGAGTAACCAAGGGCAAAAAGGTTGGCATTGTCGGGCTGGGCGGACTCGGGCATATGGGCGTGAAGATCGCGCACGCACTGGGAGCGCACAGCGTGGTGTTCACGACATCGGCCGGCAAGAAAGAAGACGCGCTTCGGCTGGGCGCCGACGAGGTGGTGCTGTCGAAAAATGCCGGCGAAATGGCGAAGCACGCGGGCAGCTTCGATTTCATTCTGGACGCCGTTGCCGCCAATCATGACATCAACGCATACATCAACCTGTTACGACGGGACGGCAACCTCACGCTGGTAGGCGCGCCGGGTAAGCCTCTGCCGGTTTCGGCGTTCGGGCTTATTACCGGGCGCCGCAGCCTTTCCGGTTCTCCCATCGGCGGCATTGCCGAAACCCAGGAGATGCTGGACTTCTGCGGAAAGCACAACATCACTGCCGATGTCGAAATCATCCCGATTCAGAAGGTCAACGAAGCGTATGAGCGGCTGATGAGATCCGAGGTGAGATACCGGTTTTCGATCGATATGGCCTCTCTCAAGTCGGAGTGAACGATGAACAAGCATCTGCGATTCTCGGGGAGCACGTTCACCAGGATGGAGGAGCTAGGGCTTTCCGCGTCGGCGGTTTTGCGGAGGGCCGGGCTTCCGCAGCTTTTCCGGCAACAGCCGCGAGTGCTCCTGAGGACGAAAGAATATTTTGCTCTTTGGAGGGCGATCGGCGAAATCAGCCCAAACCACGCAATCGGCCTGCAACTGGGCACGGAAAACAAGACCGAACGCTTTCATCCGGTCGGTCTCGCGGCGCTGTCTTGCGAGAGCTTCGGCGCGGGCATCGACCGGATGGCCCGGTACAAGCAACTCACCTGCCCGGAGGAGATCCTGCAGAAGAGGGAAGGGGAGGAGTGGAGCATCCAGTTTCACTGGCTGCTGGCGGACGAGGAGGAGCCTCCGGTCCTGATCGAATGTGCCTTCGCCTGGGTACTCTCGATCGCTCGCCATGGCACGGGGACACGTCTCTCGCCGCAGCGCGTGGAGTTTATCCAGCAGCGGGGGTACGCCCGGGCGATTGCGCGGCACTTCGGCTGCCCCGTGATCTGCGGAGCTGCGCACAATGCGATCGTCTTTCGCGCCGCCGACGCCCGCCGTCCATTTGTCACCCGCAACGCCGAACTGCTGGCGATGCTCGCCCCGCAGTTTGAAGAAGAACTCAGGCAGGAGAACAAGGACGAAAATTTTGTCGAGCGCGTCCGCAGTGCGATCCAACAAAAACTCACCGGACGCCGGCCTACGATCGAGGATATTGCCGACACGCTGCATATCAGTTCCCGGACCCTACAGCGGCGCCTGCAGGAAGAAGGGGCCAGCTTCCAGCGGGTGCTTGAGGAAGCGCGTCACCACCTCGCCCGCCATTACCTCAACAACTCCGTTCTCGATTTGAACGAAGCCGCTTACCTTCTGGGGTACGAGGACGGCAATTCCTTCGTTCGAGCTTTTCGCACGTGGGAAGGCGTGCCCCCGGCCCGCTGGCGCGAACAGCAGCGGGCAGCATCATAAATTCACTATTCGTCACAGGAATAATTCCGCAAGGAGAAACTATGCAAAAACGCAAACTGGGGAAGAGCAATCTGGAGGTTTCGGCGATCGGACTGGGCTGCATGGGGCTGAGCTTTGGCTACGGCCCGGCAGTGGACAAGCAGCACGGCATCTCGCTGATCAGGACTGCAGTCGAGCGGGGCGTGACATTCTTTGATACGGCCGAAGTCTACGGGCCGTTCACCAACGAAGAACTCGTCGGGGAAGCGCTAGCGCCTTTTCGGAAGGATGTTGTCATAGCCACGAAATTCGGATTCAACATCGAGAACGGGAAGCAGGCCGGCCTCGATAGCCGGCCCGAACACATCAAACAAGTGGCCGAGGCATCGCTCAAGCGGCTTCGCACCGATGTCATCGATTTGTTCTACCAGCACCGCGTCGACGACAAAGTTCCCATCGAAGAGGTCGCCGGAGCCGTCAAGGAGCTTATCCAGCAGGGCAAAGTGAAGCACTTCGGACTGTCGGAGGCGGGAGCCCAGACGATTCGCCGCGCCCACGCGATTCAGCCGGTCACGGCTCTGCAAAGCGAATATTCGCTGTGGTGGAGAGAGCCCGAGAAGGAAATCATTCCTACGCTCGAGGAGCTGGGCATCGGGTTTGTGCCGTTTAGCCCGCTGGGGAAGGGTTTTCTGACCGGAGCCATCAGCCGGGACACCGAATTCGACAAGAGCGACTTCCGCAACGTCGTACCGCGATTCTCCCCGGAAAACCGCGAAGCCAACCAGGCGCTGGTCGATCTGATTGGAGAATTCGCCAGGCAGAAAAAGGCTACGCCGGCCCGGGTGGCGCTGGCATGGCTGCTCGCACAGAAGCCCTGGATTGTGCCCATTCCAGGCACCACGAAGCTTCATCGCCTGGAAGAAAATATCGGAGCAGCGAGTGTCGAGCTCACGACTTCCGACCTGAGTCAACTGGACGAGGCGACCGCAAAAATCAACGTGCAGGGGGCTCGCTATCCAGAAGCCTTGCAGAAGCTGGTCGGGCGTTAGTCAAGCGGAGGCTATGAGTCCTGCGCCTGGCCTCCGCAGTCAGATTTCGATCGGGTGATCGTTTGAGTTGAACAGGACTCCGTTTTTCACCTTTATTTCAACGCTGACCAGATAGCGGCGTATTGCTTCGGGATTGATCTGAACTCCGAGCCCGGGGCCATCCGGCGGACTGACGTAACCGTTCGCGTCCCGTTGCAGGTGAGTCAGCGTCAGTTCGCGCGCCAATGGCTTTGGCGCGAAGGGGTACTCGCAGATTTCGTCGCCCTGGAACCCCGCGTATGGCTGCAGAGAGGCGCTCAGAGCCAGGTGGGATGTGAACGTATGATTCACGAAGCTCACGCCTTTGGACTGGGCGTAATCTGCGACCTGCTTGGCGGGGCCGATGCCTCCGATGCGCCCGGTATCGATCTGGATGAATCCGACCTTTCCGTAATCGATAAGATGCTGGGCCATATAAAAATTGTGGGCGCCCTCGCCTCCGGCCAGCTTGATTTCGCTTTTGCGGGAAAGATCGGCGTAGGCATTTAGCGCGCTGGTGTGGAAGGGCTCTTCGAGCCAGACCGCGCCCACCTTTGTCAGGCTCGGAAGCCGGGCGGCGGCGGCATCGACATCGTGGCCGAAGATCTGGCCGACATCGACCATGAGCAGGGCATCTTTACCCAGTCCTTCCCGGGCAGCTTGAAAATGATCGATGTCGGTCCGCAGGTCGGCCCGACCGATCGGCCCCCATCCAAACTTGACGGCGCGGAAATTTTGGACGCGGGCCTGATTGGCAAGCTGATATGTCTGGGCGGGAGTATCTCCGAACAATTGGGACGCGTAGGGAAGCTTGGGGTAGGTTCGGCTGTATCCCAGCAGTTTCCAGACAGGCTCTCCGCGTGCTTTGCCCAGCAGGTCCCAGAGAGCGATTTCGATTCCCGACCAGGTATGAGGCGCCTGCAGCAGGTCCATGCTGTCGAGTTCGATCTGCGCGGCGATCCGGTGGATATCCTGGGGGCCATCGAGGCGCTGCCCCAGGACGGAAGCGGAGACGGGCCGGCATGCGCCATGCGACATAGGGCAGACATAGGCTGCAATGGAGACCAGCGGAGAGGCCTCGCACTCCCCCCAGCCGATATGACCGCCGGCAGCAACGCGGACCAGCAGGGCGTCCTGGCTACCGTCGCCTTCGGTGGTGACTTCAGGCATCGAGACATAAAAGAAATCGACGGCTTCAATTTTCACGGGCAACTCCGTTGAGCTTCCAGCGGATTCTGCTACGAACCTTTTATACCTGCTCCGGCGCCCGCCGGACTCGGAACCCGGTTAAAAAGATCAGTAATCCGATGTTTCGTACCGTACGGCTGCCGTATACTCCGAAAACCATGCGAGCACTGGTGTATACGGGCCCGGGCCTGGTGAAAATGGAAGAGCGGCCGCGCCCCGCCGTTTTGCCCGGCGAAGAAGAGATCGCCATCCAGGTAGCGGGCGTGTGCGGCTCCGACATCTCGGGATTCTTAGGGCACAGCGCACTGCGCAAGCCGGGGCTTGTTCTGGGACACGAGTTGCTGGGTCGGCGTCCGGACGGGCGCAGAGTCGTGGCCAATCCGCTGGTGAGTTGCGGGCACTGTACCGCGTGCGTCTCTGGCGCGCAGAATCTGTGTGAATCCTGGAAGTTGCTGGGGCTGGGCACCACGGCGGGAACCTTCGCAGAGTACGTGGCGCTGCCTTCAGGGCAGATTTACGACGTGCCCGATTCGCTCACATCCGAGCAGGCAATTCTGGCCGAGCCGCTGGCGAACATCGTCCACATGTTTCGCATCGTTGCGCCGGCGCCATTTTTCCGGTTCGCGATTGTTGGCGCGGGGACGATGGGAGCACTGGCGTTGCTGGCGTCGCTGCGGGTTGGAGCCCGGGAGGTGTTGACCGTGGACGTCAACGACGAGCGGCTTTCCACCATGAAAAAGCTGGGAGCGTCTGCCGTGGCAAACGTGAGCAGCCCCGAAGCGGCGGCGGAGGCGGTGCGCCAGGCGGGACGCGGCTACGATGTGGTGCTGGATGCGAGCGGAAGCGCCCCCGCCCGGCAGATGGCCTTTGATCTTTGCCGTCCCGGCGGACAGGTGATATTGCTCGGCATGGGCACCCAGCGCAGCGAAGTGAACTTCATTGCCAGCATCCGCAAAGAGCATCGCGTGGTGATGTCTTTCGCCTATACTCCGGTGGATTTCCGGCGCTCGCTCGATCTGCTGATCGCGGGCGAAATCAATCTCACGCCCTGGACGGTCCGCATGCCGCTGGAGCGCGGGCAGGAAGCGATGGAGCGCATGAGCCACAATCCGGGAGTTGCGCTCAAGATGATCCTGGAAGTCGCCAGCTGAGAAGCGATGCCCGAAACTTCAACGACCTCCCGTGCTTCCATGCCCAGCATCCTGGGCATGCCCCGGTGGCTGGCGTTTTCCCTGCTGACGATATTGGTATGGGGCGCGTGGGGCGCAGTGTCGAAAGTCGCTTCCGAAGGCGTCGATGCCGACACCAACCAGGTTTTCTTCACCCTCGGGCTGCTGCCGCTGATCGCGATAGTCTGGCGATCACCACGCAATGCCGCGGGCGGTTCCGGGCGGCGCATTGGAATCGGCTGGGCATTTCTCACCGGGATCCTGGGAGGAACGGGGAACATCGCTTTTTTTCACGCCCTGGCGATGGGGGGCAAGGCATCCATCGTCTCCCCCGTGACCGCGTTGTTTCCGCTGGTCACGGTGATTCTCGCCGTGACACTTCTGCGCGAGCGCGTGGGCACGGCTCAAAAGATCGGGCTGGCGCTTGCCCTGGCGGCAATCTACCTGTTGAGCATGTAACGGAGATCTATGCATCAATTGCCCGGATGGCTGTGGTTCGCAGCGATTGCGCTGGTGTTCTGGGGGATCACCGGAGTCACGCAGAAACTGGCTACGAATAAAATTTCCAGCGAACTTTCGTTCATCTGGTTCGCTTATGCGATGATCGCCATTTCCGTGACGCTGGCGGTATTTGTTCCCATGCACTGGCATGTGCGGCCGGTGATTTTCTGGGCCGCCGTGGCGGGAGGAACCCTGAACGGCCTGGGCGCGCTGACCAGTTTCACCGCGCTGGAGTCGGGAGGGAAGGCGTCGGTGGTGATTTCGCTGATATCGCTGTACCCGCTGGTGACCGTGGCCTTCGCGGTGGCCGTGTTGCACGAGCACCTGTCGCTTACCCAGGGGTTGGGAGTGGGGCTGGCAATAATCGCGGCCATCCTGCTGTCCCTGGAACCGAAAGCGGCGGATGTGAAGTCCTGACTATTGCTCTTCGCTCATTTCCCCGGACGCGTCCATCGATCCCACGCACCGCAATCCTTCTTGCACGACAAAGCGCACTTCGGTACGCAAAGATTCGCCAGGTGCCAGGGTGCGATGCCGGCCCGCCGCTTTCATCGCGTCAAAGTTCAGCGGGTACCCGGTGCAGGGTTCCAGGACGGCGACGTTGTAGTTGCGCCAGCCGCCGTAGGTGGCGAACAGCCAGCAGCAAGGGAAGACTGCGGGATCGAATTGCAGTCCGCAAGCGAGTCCGGTGGCAGAGTTGGTCAAAGCGCACCAGTTACCCTTCATCTCGGTGCCGTAGAAGAAATATAACTGGCGAGCCGTTTCGGGAGTAATGCGCCGCAAGTCCACATCTCCTTCCGGAGTCCTGATCAGGGGCCAGTCCGCAGGATCAGTTGCGCCTGCCAGAGTGCCGGGGAATGCCGGCTCCAGGCGCACTTTCATGGGCGGGAAATCAATTCGATGTTGAGGCGACACGGCCATGGCAGGATGCAGTTTCCACAGGAAGGGAAACTCGATTCTGCCGCGGTTGGTGAAGCGGTGATCGAACTCGATGCAAGCCTGGTCGCCGCGCAGGCGAACCGTTTTTTCCACTTCGACCGAACTGATGGGGGTGATGAACCTCAGGCGCACGCCGGCGACTTCGGCCTGCGAAAACGGCTCCGCAGTCCAGTTTCCGGTCCACAACTCGCCATGATCGGGATAACTCTCGCCTTCGATCGTGGCAGCTTCATCGTTGGGGAAAAGCTCGTCCCAGCCGCCGCTCCACACGTCGTCATAGCGAGAGCCGAGGGGCAACTTCGCGGGAGTGATTCGCGGATTGTTCCAGAGCAAATCGGCGTCGAGCGGCTTGTAGGTAATTTGCCAGATCTTGCCGCCGGCCTGGGGCAGGATGGCGACGCGAAGCATGCGGTTTTCCAGCACCACGGCGTCCAGCCCGCGATAGGACCAATCCGTGCTCACGCGAACTTGCATTTCAATGGTCCTCTGCCGATTTTTCGAGGGGAAGTGCAGGATCGGTTTTGACGCTGGCTTCATCCGTCCGGCGAAGGTATTTCGGCGGGATTACCGGATCGTGAATCACGAGGCTTGAATTTTCGGAGGCCACGACGCCACAGTCAAACTTCACATGATCAAAGACAGCTTCGCTGTGACCGCCGAGGCGCACCTGGCTGGTTGCGAGATCGGGTCTCTGTGCGGCCAGGCGCTGGGCTCCTACGGTGGACTTTTCCACTTTTAATTTGGCGTCGCCGCCCCAGGACAACCAGTCAGCATAGATGTCCGAATCGCGCACGGAAACTTTTGCGCGGCCATCAGCCGTGAGCTCATCAATGACACTGTTGGTGAAGGTGACGTCGGCGTCTCCTCCGGCATAGACGTCCCATGTATCGGCGTTAACGTCCGCCAGCTGAAAGCGGAAAGGGCAGTCGGACGCACCGGCGGCAGGGATGATGATGGGGGAGGCGGCCGAGCCGACCTTGCCGTGAGGCAGAATCAGGGTTCCGCGACAACGGGGAAACATGGCCAATTGGGCGCGCCCGATCCGGTTCAGCGTCACCTGGCTTCCGCCATGCACATAAAGCAGGAACAACTGCGCTGAAGTATCACTCAGGTCTGCCTGCGCCATAGATCCCATTCGCAGTTTCCGGGTGAACGGTTGGTCGGCAGGGATATCGGAAAAGTCGAGGTGCTCGTCATCGCCGGTATGAGTAGACAGGAAGACCAGGCGCAAATGTTTTCCGACCACTTCGCTGGAACGCGAGATCTCCAGTTCGAAGATCGAGAAATTGTTCAGCTGAGCCTGCACATGGTCGAGATGAAACTCCGCGTTCAGGGTCTCAAAACCATCCACGGACAAGTTGCCCTGCAGGGACCAGATGGGGTGGGCGGTGCCGATGGCCGTCATCCTGGAACGGCGAATGGTGAATTTCGCGGGTCCTTCACAGTGCAACCGGCTGGTTCCATTGGCGGTGTTCGGCGGATCGGAGACTTTGATTCTGACATCGTCGATCTCGAAATGGGCGCCTGCAGCCAGCGTGATTGGTCCCCGGAGATCGAGATCGATCCCCTGGAGTTTGACGTGACCTTGAATGTACAGCGGTTCGTCCTGCCGGTATTCGCCCTTAGCGTTCAGCACTGTGCCGTCTTTCAGTGGGGGAAGCGGCTTCTGCGCCAGGGTAGGGAGAGGCAGGCAGAGCAAAAGACAAATGGGACCGAGTTTGAAGAAGAAGCGTGCCACCATACCGCGCAAGCGTACCTGATCGGCTCTCCGAATGCCGAATGTTTATCGAATATTCCTTCACAGATTCGGGCGCTTGCGGTCCTCCTCGCGGGATTTCCGGGTATCCTGATGGTGCCGGCCGGGCATCGCATTCAGATGAACATGGTGAGATCGAGAGCGGGAGCGTGGTTTCGGATCTTCGCCCTGGCCGCCTTGGTCCTCGCCGGCCTCCTCGCCTTTGCCGAAGATGAGTTCAAGGGCTTAGTGCAGAAGGCGTTTGAACTGCACCAGCACGGCGATTTTCCTGGCGCTTTACCCCTGCTGCACCGGGCCTATGCCATGCAGCCGGATGATTACTTCGTCAATCTGCTGCTGGGCATCGATTCTCTACGGACGGGCGAGGTCAAAGGATCCATTCCTTACCTGAAAAAAGCGTCCCGCTTGCGGCCCAAGGAGGAGTTTCCGCTGGCGTACTTGGGAGAAGCGTATGCCCGGCGAGAGCTGTTTGGGGACGCGGCAGCGGCCTACATGAGAGCGGTGGAAGTTGCTCCAGGTTCGGCCGAGGCATCAGTCGCGTTTGTTGATTTCGCGCTGGCACGCTTCGGAAACATCTCCGGATTCCTGCGCAGTTCGACTAAAGGGCTGGCCGCGGAGTATCGATTGCGAGCTCTGGCGCACGGCTTGCACGATAGCGATCAGGCGCCGCTGCTGCAGCGGGCTGCAGATCTCGATCCCACCGCGCCGGGTATCTGGTCTGACCTGGCCCGTGCGGCGTTCGATGGCGGGGATGCGGGTGCAGCCGCCGAAGCCTGCCGGCGTGCGTTGCAGGTGAATCCAAACGATCTTCAGGCTTGGTTGGTGGACGCCCGACTGGCGGCGCAGGCCGGAGAGTGGAAGCGGGTGAACCTGCGGCTCAACGCGGTGGCAGGGCGATCGCCCCAAATGCTGTCGAGTGAAACGGGAAAGTGGCCCGCGCGACTACAGCCGCCGCAAGGCGTGATGTCCGGGGCCGCCGCCCGATTCGCCGCCTGCGTTCGAAACGAGAATGCGCGGTGCCAATTCGGTGTTACTACGGCGGCAAACCTGGGGCCCGACAAACTCTTTGACGAACAGAGATGGGAGCAAGTCACGAAACTGGCGGCTCCGAGCCCAGAACAGCCGCGGGCATGGCTGCGGCGAGGCGTGGCTTTTGCGAGCCTGGATGATTGCGCCCATGCGATCCCGGCCCTGGAACGCGGAGTGGCTACTGCGAGCCCTGACCTATATGGGTTATTTGAGCTGTCACGCTGTTACTCCGAGCAAGCGGGGCGGGCGGCGGAGCAGGTACAGCAGTCAGGGGAGAACCAGGCGTCGGTCCACACCATGCGCGGCGACATCTTCTTGCGGCTGCAGGCTAAGCCGGATCTGGCGATGGCTGAATACGAGCGTGCGCTGACCATGGCCGCGAATGATCCTGCCCTCCTGGAACGGCTTGCGGAGGCCCAGTTCGGCGCGGGCAAGGCCGATCCTGCCCGCGCCAGCGCACAGGCGGCGTTGAAAATCGATCCGCAGCGCGCGGGAGCAAAGCGCACGCTGGCCAAAATCGCCATGCAGGATCGGGACTATGCCGCCGCGCTCCCTTATCTGCGGGAACTGGCGGCCCGCAATCCCCGCGATGTCACGGGCCGGGTTGAACTGGCAAAGGCTTGCGCTCAGACCGGAGCCTGGGATGAAGCCTGGCAGAACCTGGCTCCCGCACTCGAGCACGGATATCCAGATGAAAAGGGAACTCTGCACTATCTGCTGGGAACGGTTTTGAAGAGAATGGATCGTGGCGCGGATGCGGAGCGGGCATTTGCCGAAGCCGCCCAGCTTTCTGATGCATTCCAGCACAAGTCCTACCGGGACCAGGATCCGGATGCGCAACCGTAGCCCACTGACCCGACGGGAGTTCGCCAAGCGCCTCGGCAGCGCGGGGCTTGCGCTTTGTATTCCGCAAACCTTGCGCGGGGCAGTGTCAGCCGGTCCCATCCAGTTTCAAAATACGGCGCCCGCCAACGGTCTCGATTTCGTGCTGCGCAATGACGCGAGCGGACGCAAGTACCAGGTGGAAACTGTCCTGGGCGGCTTGGGAGTGATCGATTTCGATGCCGACGGCTGGCCCGATCTCTATTGCGTAAACGGCGCCGCTCTCCCCTCATTGCAGAAATCCGATCCCAGGTTCTTCAACCGTCTTTACCGCAACAACCGGGACGGCACATTCACCGATGTGACCCAGAAAGCGGGGGTGCAAGGCCATGGATACGAAATGGGAGTAGCAGTCGGTGACTACAACAACGACGGATTCGAGGATCTCTACGTGGTGGGAGTGCACGGCAACACTCTTTACCGCAACAACGGCGACGGCACGTTTAGCGATGTCACGCAGGCTGCGGGGGTAAGCGGCGCGATTTCCAAGGGGCACAAACTCTGGTCGGTGGCGGCGGCCTGGCTGGATTACGACAATGACGGCCATCTCGACCTGATCGTCTCGAACTACTGCGATTGGTCGCCGGGAGAGGACCCGGTCTGCGGCGGGCTTAACGATGAGGATCGAGCTTACTGCCATCCCGACAAATACCGAGCCGAGCCGATGCTGCTCTACCACAATAATGGCGACGGGACTTTCACCGAAGTTTCGGACTCCGGTGTCGGGAAGTTATTTGGCAAGGGGATGGGAATCGCGGTCGCCGACTATGACAGCGACGGGAATCCCGACATTTTCATTGCCAACGACAACGACCGCAATCTTCTCATCCGCAACCTGGGCGGAGGCAAGCTGAAAGAATCAGGAATGCAGGCGGGCATCGCTTACAACGGCGATGGACGGCAAATCTCCGGCATGGGAGCCGATTTCCGGGATTTCGATGGCGACGGATTGCCGGACATTCTGATGACCGGCTTGAAAAACGAGACATTTGAGCTATTTCGAAATAACGGAAAGGGAGCCTTCGAGGATGCCAGCGCCAGCAGCGGGCTGCTGGCTTTGAGCCGTCCATGGAGCGGATGGAGTTGCGGATTGGTGGATTTTGATAACGACGGGCGGCTCGACATGTTCGTCGCCTGCGGCGGGTTGGAGATGAACGAAGCTCAACCCAACCGCGTGCTGCAAAATAGCGGAGGCAAGTTTGTCGATGTTTCTGCCGGGGCGGGAGCCGAGTTTGCAGTCGCGCGGGTACACCGCGGGGCGGCTTTCGCCGATTTCGATAATGACGGGCGAATTGACGTGGCTGTGACCTCGATCAACGGCCCGGTGGAACTGTGGATGAATCGCAGTCCAATGCAGCACTGGCTGCAACTGAAGCTGAAGGGAACCCGCAGCAACGTTTCGGCAGTGGGCGCGAAAGTGGTATGTCGCGGAGCCGAGCGCACGCAGGTAGCCTTTGTGTCCAATAGCGTCGGGTACGGGTGCAGCAGCGATTCGCGGGTGCACTTCGGCCTGGGAACCGAGCGCAAGGCCTCGATCGAGATCCACTGGCCTTCCGGGGTCATCCAGGAGATGAAGGACGTTATGTGCGACCAACGACTCACGATCGTAGAACCCTCCCCCGCCAAGCCGTGAACGTTTCCGTACTGCCCCGCTGTTGCTTAAACGATAGAAAAAACACCCGACCGCATAGATGTGAGCGGCTCCCTGGCCCAAACTTGCTGACACCGCGCAATCAGTGTGCCTGATCTCCGCAGGACGGGGTTCGAAGGGAAATCGGCATTCGGGAGGATGGGACCATGTATCAGTCGAACAAGAGCGGGCGTGCTTCCGCGTTGAGAGTATGGATGTGCGTGCTGGCACTGGCAGGTTTTCTGGCTGCGAATCAAAGCGGATTCGCGCAGTCGTCCAATGGACAGATTACCGGCCTCGTCACGGACCTGACCGGTGCGGCCGTAGAAGGAGCAAGCGTCAGCGCCGCCAACACAGCTACCGGTGTGGCTTACACCACCAAGACGAATAACGCCGGGGTGTACGTGCTGCCGCAACTCATCCCCGGCCCCTATAAAGTTTCGTTGAACAAGGAAGGCTTCGGCACCATTGAACGCACCGAACTCACGGTGCGCACCGGCGACCGCCTTTCGCTGGATTTCAGCCTGAAGCCGGCCACAACGAAAGAAGTGGTGACGGTGACGGAATCAGCGCCGCTTCTGCAGTCGGACCAGTCCAGCCAATCGACGGTTCTCGACAACAAGATGATCACCGAGTTGCCACAACTGAACCGCAACTCGCTCGATCTGACGGGAGTCATTCCGCAAGTCCAGGGCAAGGGACCGCTGAGCGACAACATTGCGTCATTGGGAAATGCGACGTACCTGCTCGCCAACAACGGCAACTCGTACGCGATTTCCGGAGGCCAGGTGAACGGGACCAGCATTTCCGTCGACGGCAACCAGTTGCAGGACTCCGAGTTCAACGCGGTGAATCGAGCCATCCCCACGCCCGACAGCATCGGAGAATTTCGAGTGGAAAGCGGGGTGCTCACCGCGGATCGCGGCCGCTATTCCGGCGGCGTGATCACTATGAATACCAAGAGCGGCACCAACCAGTTTCACGGCCGCTTGTTCGAATACTTCCGCAACCAGTTGCTGAACGCCAACTCCTGGTCAAACAATCTGCAGAATATCGACCGCACGGCTTTTCATCAGAATAACTATGGATTGTCGATTGGCGGGCCGCTCGGCATCCCCCACGTTTATAACGGCTCCAACCGCACATTCTTCTACTTCGGGTGGGAGGGCGAGCGCTATAACACCGGGCAACCCGTGTTCACGACGGTGCCGACGGCTCTGCAGCAGCAGGGGGACTTTTCTCAAACCATCATCGATTTTCAGAATGGCCAGCCAATTTATGCTGCGCTGTTCGACCCATTTCATCTCGATTCCAGCGGGAACCGGATGGCCTACGGTTCGGTGCCGGGCGCGCCGGTGGGCGCCAACGGGCTCTCGGGCAGCAAGATCTGTTCGCAGGCCGACATCAGCGGCGGCACCTGCCCCGTGGCCAGCCAGGGGCTTTCCTTGCAGAGCCAACTGTTTTCGCACTACATGGCGCTGTATCCTCAACCCAACACAACTCCGGGTGCTGACGGTTACAGCAATGATCGGCTGGATACGATCGCACTGACCCGCCCGACGGACCGCTTTTTTCTGCGCATCGATCACAATCTCTCGAACAGCCAGCGCTTCAACCTGAGCATCAGCCGGACGCACATGACCAACAATATTCCGGCGCCGTGGCTCCATGCCGCGCGATCCTACACCTACGATCACGACGTAACCGGCTCCTTGCAGTACAACTGGGTAGTATCGCCCTCGTCCATCCTGGATGTGCACCTGGGATTCGGCGTAGCCAAGCTGTATAGTGACGGCGTTTCAGGCGACGGATCGCAGGCGGACCCCAACATCGATACGACTACCTGGGGCTTTGACCCGCTGGTGGTCAACAATCCTTCCCGCACTACCAATCACATCGCCCCGGTTCTGAACATTGCCGGCGTGGGCGCCACGGGGTCATCCTCATTCTCCAACGTCGGTGGATCGCAGTTCGACACCTTCATCAACCAGACTGAGAACGCCACGGTGGCGTTTACCAAGGTCATGGGACGGCACACTATCAAAGTCGGGTATGAGCAGTACTACTACCGGTTCAATGAAAATGGTGGCGATCACACCGGAGTCGCCTGGATCAACAACGGCGGTGGCTCCCAGCAGGACTGGGGAAATCCCGGTGATCCCACCACTGGCTTCCCCCTGGCCGAGTTGATGATGGGTTCCTCCCATGTGTTCCAGTGGGGAAACTGGAATATCTCCCCCTACGGATTTAACGAAGCTGCCTACGCGATGGACGACTGGAAGGTGAACCAGAAATTGACGGTACAGTTTGGCCTGCGCTGGGACCACGACGGTGCGCGTTCGCCCAAGAGTTTCGCCCCGGGACAGGCGTCGCCTCTGATGTACGACATCAATGCGAGAAATGTGCTGACCCCGAATGCCGGCTGGGATTGGAGCCAGGTGACCTCACAGGTTCCCGGCCTGGCCGCCCTCCCCGATCCGGGCTGGATTTCACAGGGCGCAACCGGACGAATCGTGCTGCTGCATACGCCCGAGTATCCGCAGAAGAACCTGTACACGACGGACTGGAAAAACTTCCAACCGCGGCTGGGCATCGCTTATGCGGTGGATGACAAGACCGTGGTCCATGCCAGCGCGGGCATCATCGACCAGGGGCTGAATGGCCTTTCCACGGATTGGTTCAGCTTCTACTACAACACGGTGGTGATGAACCAGCAGCCCACGCTCGACAACCAGCACTGGATCAGCGAACTCAGCCCGCTGGATCATGGCTTGGGGACCTTTCCGGTAAGCAACGGGACGAACCTGGGCTACTATCCCCCGATCACGACCAATGCCGAATACGGTTTCCAGACATTCGGCCAGTCAGCGAACCCGAATCAGGGCGGCGCTTCGACCATCAACCACTTCCAGACGCCTACGGATTACACCTGGGACGTGAGCGTGCAGCGGCAACTGGGCAAGAGCTGGGTGGCGACGGCGGACTACACGGGAATTCGGGGAGTGCACCTGCTGATGCCCTTGTGGGGCTGGAGTCTGAACAATGTGCCGCTCGACTATTACCCCTTGGGAGCGGCTTATGCAGCGGCCAACAATGGGGACAACATCTTCAACGCCGTTTCCGTGCCGAACCCATTCTTTGGCCAGTCGCAGACCTTTGCCAGTGAGCCCACGGTCCCGCTCGGCCAGTTGATGGGGCTTTCCCCGCAGTACACGAATGTCACTCCGGGCCAGGCGACCTGGGGCCGGTCATTCGCCAATTTCCTCAATCTGCAGATTCAAACTCGTGGCTATCACGGGTTGACGCTGCTGGCTTCTTACAATGTCCGCAAGACTCTGACGAACAGTTGGGGCAAGGACATCCAGCACGGCGGTCCGGCCGGTATGGGGTTGCTGCAGAATCCGCACAACATCATGGAGGCCTACGGAGTAGCGGGTTACGAGATGCCGCAAACACTGCTCTTGAACTATTCCTACGAACTGCCCTTCGGCCGCGGACGTCAATTCATGAACCGGCGTGACAGCCTGGGCGCCAAAATCCTGGAACAGGTCATTGGCGGGTGGAACGTAGCTGGTGTGACAAGTTGGAATCCTAAAGGCATACCAGTGCTCATGCCAAACGTTCCTGGCGGGGTCACTGCTCCGGGGGCTGCTCTTCGATATAGCCTTGCGCCCGGCGAGAAGGTGAAACAATCGGGCGATTACTCCGCGGCGCTGGTAAATCCCAACGCGGGCGCGTTCCTGAGCAGCAGTCCGAGACCAGTTTTGAACCCCGCGGCGTTCGTTGAGACGCCGGCGTTCACCCTCAGCAACGCCGCGTTCGTGTTCCCGAACATACGCAATCCCGGATCTTTCTTCACCGATGCAACGCTGCTGAAGAAATTCCCCATCTCCTCGGAAGGCTCGAAGTATTTCGAGATTCGTCTCGAGGCCCAGAACGTATTCAACCACGCCAACTTCAACAGGATTGACAACAATCCAACGTCTCCTACGTTTGGCGGCGTGTTGGGTAAAGGCGGTAACCCGGGCGACCTTTCGCAACGCATCATGCAGGTCGGCGCCCGCTTCTTCTTCTAAGCCTGGGCGGAGCCGGATGAGCTGCTGAACATCCGGCTCCGCCATTCCCCTGGAGCCCCCTGCATGTCCGATAAAATCCGGCTCAGCGTTCTCGTCTCCCTTATTGTGCTTTTTGGATGCGCCGCAATCGCCCAGACCAAGGCCCGCCTGCGGACCTCCGATACGGAACTCGCTCTCGAGGCGTTGCCGGAAGCACCTCGTGTCGCGCAATTTGATTTTCCCGGACAGCCCGCGTGGCAGAACCGCGCTTCCGAGGCCTTGATCCCGTTCGCTGAAATCTCCGGAGAGAAGGCCGCCTGCAGCTGGAAGTTCAATTCCGAAGCCAGCCGCATCAGCGATCAGCAGGTCGTCTTCGTCTATGACTCGGCGTCCCCGCACTTGCGCCTGAGTTGGGAATGGCGCACTCGTCAGTCCTATGGCCCTCTCGAACACCAGGTTCGAATCGAAAATCTTGACAACCGGGAAATGTGGATTCCGATGCAGGACAGCCTCGCCTTCGACTGGCAGGTTGACCCAAAGCAGGCTCTGCAGCAACTGTTTGTCGAAAAGGGCGCGAATACGCCGTCCAACGCGGGCACGCACCAGGTCCCGGTGGGCGATGGCTTCCACTGGACGGGCACCTCGAGCACCTATGGAGATCTTTTCGAGAACCAGCCGCGTGAAATCATTCCCTGGACTCTTGTGGAAAGGAATGACGCCGCCCGCAGCGGGTGGTATGCGGGCATCGAATTCAGCGGGCGAATCCGCGTAGCGCTCTCGCGCGAAAAGGATTCTCTGAAGGCGGCGCTCGGGCTGAATCCGGATCCCAGTCCGTTTCGCACGCGGCTGAAACCCGGCGAGAGTTTCGAATCGCCTGTGGTGTTTTTTGGCGGATTCCGGGATGGACCGGACGGGGCAGGGAACGTTCTGCGGCCGTGGGTGCGCGCCGTTCTTGGCAATCCGGAAACCTGGAAGGATCCCAACTACCCGCTGGTGGTGAACAACAGTTGGGGCGGCGGCATGCAGGTTAACGAGGAAATCGCCGAGCGCATGATTCGCGACTCCGCGGAACTCGGCGTGGACATGTTCCACATCGATGCCGGATGGTTCCGCGATGTCGGAGACTGGTACCCCAATCCCGAGAAGTTCCCGCGTGGCCTTGCCGTGATTGCCGACGACGCTCACAAGCATGGACTCAAATTCGGCATATGGGTGGACTGGACGCAGGCCGGGCTCTCCACTCAGCCGGGAGCGTTGAACGCGCGCGATCCCAAGGTGCGGAATTGGATGGTCACCGACATCCCCCAGGATTGGAAGCCGGAGCCTTTCAAGGGGCAGACGATTGATATCGGAGTTCCGGAGGCGAAGGAGTGGGCCGAGCACGAGGTGAACCGCATCATTACCGACTACCACCTGGACATGCTGGAGCACGACGGCTACCTGGTAGCGCACGGATGCGATCGCGCCGATCACCCCCATGCCGCGCCCGATCCTCTGAACAAATGCGTATACAAAAGTTCCGGCGCCTACTTTGTGGACGGCCCGAACGCGACCGACGTGAGTTATCACGCAGTGCGCGCCTACTACGAGATCTACTCGAAAATGCGCCAGAGCCATCCTGGGCTGTTGTTCGAGGTCTGCAACGATGGCGGGCGCATGGTCGATTTTGGAACCGCGGCCCACGGCGACTACTTCTCCATCACGGACACGTATGATCCGCTCTCAAACCGGCGCGCCTTCTACGACACCAGCCACGTGCTGCCGGCGGCGATGCTGGAAAGCTACGTGGAGAAATGGCCGGTCCCGCGCATCGAGAATTTCCGCTACATGTTGCGCAGCGGGATGATGGGATGGCTCACCATCATGCTGGACACGAATGCATGGTCGGCGGAGCAGCACGCCGAGGCCAAAAAAGAGATCGCCCTGTACAAGAAGGAGCTTCGCGGGCTGATTCGCGACGCCAACCTGTATCATGTGTCTCCGCGGCCGGACGGGGTTCACTGGGACGGAATCGAATATTGGGACCCCGAGCGCAAACGAGGCGTGCTGTACGCCTTCCGGGGCACGGTCGAAAACGAGAAGACGCACTCATTCGTGCTGCATGGACTGCAACCGGCTGCGCAGTACCTGCTGAAGTTCCACGATAGCGGAGCAACGCGAACGGTGACGGGCAGCCAGTTGCTGAGTGGCGGAGTCAACGTCGCGCTCAACGTGCCCAACAGTTCCGAACTGATCTTCATCGAAGAGGTAAGCAAGTAAAAAGCGCGAGAGACCTTAAACGAATGTCAACCAGCAATCAGCAGAATGGTTCAGCCGTGTTGGCGGGACGCGTGGCGCTGATCACGGGCGGCGCACAAGGGATTGGCCGCGCGATCGCCGCGCTGTTCCAGCAGCAGGGTGCATGCGTCTTTATCGTGGACTGCGACAAGACCGCGGGCGACAGCGCAGCCGCGGAGCTTACCGCCGCAAATCCTTCACGACCGGTGCGGTATCTGGCTGCCGATCTCGGGCGGGCCGGGGATATTCAGAATGCGGTAAAGGCCATTCGGAAGTTTCACGACCGGGTGGACATTCTGGTCAATAATGCCGGGGTCGAAATGGACAAAACCCTGGATGCGTTGAGCGTGGAGGATTGGGACCTGGTGATGAACGTGAACCTGCGAGGGGCTTTTCTGCTGGCCAAGGAACTGCTCCCGCTGTTCCCCGAATCGGGAGCGAGCATCGTGAATATCAGTTCGATTCACGCCACCCACGCCTTCCCGGACTCCATTCCGTATGCGTGTTCCAAGGCGGCGATGCTTGCTCTGACGCGCAACCTGGCCCTGGACCTGGCTTCCCGGCACATCCGGGTGAACTGCATCTGTCCGGGATACATCGACACCCGGCTCTGGGAGCGCTATCTGCAGAGTTCCAGCAACCCGGCGGAGGTGGCACAGCAGACTGCGGCGCTTCATCCGGTCGGGCGTCGCGGGAATCCTCAGGACGTCGCCGAGGCTGCGTTATTCCTGGCATCGGATAATTCAGCCTTCATCACCGGAACCGATCTGGTGGTGGATGGAGGTCTTACGGTTCGGGCTCATTCCTAGAAAGCTATACCCGCCTTGGAATCAATAAAACGACAGCCGCTATCGTTTTATTGATGAACTCCGTCGTGTCGCTGTAATACAATCGCTCCCCGTCTGGGGGGAACCTTGAAAAAGGCAGCGACAGGGTTGAGCGGGGCGTTGAAGCGGGAATTCCAAAAGGATCTGGAGCTCTTTAAGCACTTTCTTCTTCTTTTAAACAACACCAGCCCGATTCGCAATGTGGAATTGATGTGGCACGAAGAGGGCGAGGAACTCGATCCCAGCAAAGTCAAGTTCAAGAGCCGCGTGGGAACGGAGGACGCGCTGGTGCAACTCCAGGCTGCGGGAGCGCCGGAAGGGAATCGCCTGTCTCCCAGCACTCTGTTCTGCGACCTGGTGCATGGTTTCGGCGCGCATGAGGAGGAAACCTGTGCCCGTTCGGATGTTCCCGCCAAGCAGAGGTGCAGGGCAACCGGCTGCACCCAGGTTTATTCGTGTCATGTAGGGTTGACCGACATTGCGGTGCCGGTGATCTGTGACGGCCAGTACCTCGGAACCCTGTTTTCAGGGCAGGTGTTGACGAGCCCACCCACGGCGCAAGGTTTCAAATTTGTGCGCGAAACTCTGGCCGGGAAGAGGCACATCAATGTGACCAGCCTGGAAGATGCTTATTTCCGGGTTCCGGTCGTGACCCAGGCGCAAGTCGCGGAAACGGTGCGAATCCTGGAGCTATTTGCCCGCTACATCTCCAACTCATGGAAACGCCTGCAACTCATCAGCGAATCGCAGCGCCAGCAGGATCGCGAACTGAATCTGGACCGGAAGGAATTGGCATCGCTCCTGCTGTCCGGGGAGATTGGAGATTCTCAGGAACTCAAGCAACTGGCCCGCCGGGCCGGCTTGCAGAGGATTCCGGAGCGGGTGCTGGTTCTGCAGATCGAACGCCTGGGGACCGGTGTTTCGCGCCCGGCGAGCGCCCCCACCCTGAACCGCATCTCTCATGTCGTGGAAGACTTGTGCCAGAGCTTACCGGACGCATTGGCGACGGTAGTCCGTCCCGGCGAGGTCTGCATTTTTACCAGCCAGGATGGGAGGAACCGCAGCCACCAGCGGCTCACGTTGCAGGAGATGGCGGAAAGCATTCTGGTGAAGGTTCGATCGCATTGCCACGCGAGCATTCGGATCGGCATTAGCGAAGAGCATCGGCAGCCGGCGGAATTGCTGCATGCCTACCAGGAAGCGTGTGCCGCGCTGGATGCGGACGGCTCAACCGTGTCGTTCTTCAGCGATCCCAAGCCGCAAAAGGGCCAAGTGTCGGACGTTATGACCCGGTTGTTGAAAGCCTTCCGGCAGGGAAGCAACGTTGCCAATGTTCTGAGGGAATTCCTGGGGCTGGCGATGCCGTGCGACCATTCGGTTGCCGAGATGCAGCAGTCGCGCGCCCTGCTCACCTGGGCGATCGAGCATGTGGCATTGGAAAGCGTGAGTTCAGGGATTGACGCGGTTGAAATCAAGGCGGCGAAAGACAAAGCTACGACCAGCGTGCTGCATGCGCCCAGCCCATTTGCGGCATGTGAAGCGTTTCGGCGGTTTGCCGATGTGATTTCGCAGAAAATGGCGTCGGCGTTCAGCCAGCGCGAGCACAAGATAGTTCTGGCAGTGAGCCGGGTGGTCGAGGAGCGCGGCGCGGCACAAGTTACGATCCAGGATCTGGCGGAGGCAATTCATCTTTCGTGCGGACACTTGAGCCGGGTGTTTCGCAAAACCACGGGGACAACCCTGGAGCAATACCTGATTCAGCAGCGCGTCGAACTGGCCAAGCGGGCCCTGCTCGATCCGCGGCTCAACGTGGCGGAAGTGGCCGAACGCTGCGGTTTCTGCAATCCTGCCTATTTCGCTTCGGTGTTCAAGAAGCATGTGAAGTGCACACCGCGGGAATTTGCCACTCAACCGCAGCGCTGGGAACCGATCGTCGCTTCACCCCTGTGGCCCGCTCTGGTGACGGGCTCGTGAAGGTCAGACCAGGCGGTTTCTGAGCGTACCCAATCCCTCGATCTCCACTTCCATCACGTCGCCCGCTTTCAGGAAGACGGGAGGCTTGCGAAACACTCCTACGCCATCGGGAGTGCCGGTCGCGATAATGTCCCCGGGTTCCAGCGTGATGGCTGCCGAGATGAAGTGAATCAGAGCCGGTATGCGGAAGATGAGGTTGGAAGTGTTGGAGTTCTGCACGGTGGTTCCGTTAACGCGCATGCGGATGCCCAGGGCATGTGGATCGGGCACCGCGTCCGCGGTAGTGAGCCAGGGACCCGTGGGGCAGAATGTATCGCAAGATTTTCCGCGAACCCATTGCTTATCGGCGAATTGCCAGCGCCGGGCGGACACGTCGTTCAGCGGCATATAGCCGGCAACGTAAGTCAATGCCTCGGCTTCCGAAACAGCCTTCGCCTTTCGTCCGATAACGACGGCCAGTTCCGCTTCGTAGTCCACCTGGGGATCGTCCGGGGGAATGACGACTTCGGCATCCGGGCCATTGATGCTGGAAGGAAACTTGGCGAAGATGACGGGACTGGTTGGAATCTCCTGCTTGGTCTCGAGGGCGTGATCGCGGTAGTTGAGGCCGACGGCGATGATTTTCCCGGGATGCGTGACCGGCGCCAGCAGGGTCACCCGATCGAGAGCATGTTTTGTCCCTGCCGGCCGGTCGCCGTCGGCCAGCGCTTGCGCTTCTGCGAGGGACGCCGTCCCGCCAGCCAGGAATGAAGCCATATCCGGAAAGGCTGGTGAGCCCACGGTAAACACCTGGTCCTCCACCACCACGCCAACGGCTGGCGCCTGGCTTGCAGCTTGAAAAGTCACTAAACGCATGGCGAACAGCCTCCCAACGAATAATGGTTAAGCATCCTTCGATACTACCGCGTACCTTCTCCAGCGCATGATGGATTAAGGCGGAAATGAGCAGCTTTGCCGAGGTGAGCGATTTTCCGCTCCAGACCCCGCTCGAGGGGAGGGCCAATCTTCAATGGCGGGCCATTATGCGGTCTTGTTCGCAACTTTCCAGTAGACCGCATACCGGTGATGGATCACCTGGTACAAGGGCAGCATGCTGAAGGCTTGCGCCTGCCCCACAGCGCGGAATGTGAGGGGCTGACGCGGGTCCGGCTCAATCCAGGCGCCGGGTCTCGCGGGATCGGCCACGATATCCGGAACCTTCTGCCCGGTGCCGGGTTTAGGCTCGAAATCACCGTAACTCATCTCCCTGGGCACCGGATCGAAACGCCCCGCCAGGACCAGGGGCCCGTACATGGCCGCCTGGATTGCCTCGTTGTCCGGCATGGCCTCGATGTGCAAATCCATGGGCAAGCTCAGCTCGATTTTGTCGCCTGTCTTCCATGTCCGATTGAGGGTGAGATAACTGCTGGGACTGGCGAAAGCAGGAAGGACAGTTCCATTCACTTTCACGCCGCCGCCGCGCGCCCAGTACGGGATGCGCAGATTGACGATCAACTGCGCCGGCTTGTCGGCGGAAACCGTGATCGTGGTCCCCGGTTGCTCGGGAAAGCGAGTCTCCTGCTTGAAGCGCAGTCCCTTCTCCGGCCACTCGAGTTGCGAGTCAATGTAGAGGTTCACGAAGAGCGATTCGTCGTCGTGAAAGTAAATCGTGTCGGTCAGCTTCGCGTACTCCTCCGAGCCGGTTCCAGTGCAGCACCACAGGGAGTCGAAGGGCTTGCCGAAAATCTTCCAGTAGCCCGAGGCGAGCGGCAGGTAGTACATCATGGTGCCGTCTTCGGGATTGATCGTGCCCAGGCGGTGGTTGAACAAGGCACGTTCGTAGTAGTCCATGAGCCGGGCGTCAGGAGACCAGCCGAACAGATGGCGCGTCAGCTTCATCATGTTGTAGGCGCAGCAGCATTCCGTCGTGCTCGGTCCCAGTTCGGTGGAAAGCTTGCCAGGATCCGTGTTCCAGGACTCGCCGTTGCTGGTGCCTCCGGTGCAGTAGGAGCGCTGGCTGACGACTTCATCCCAGAAGTATTCGGCAATATCGCGGTAGCGGCGCTCTCCGGTCAGTTCGTAATACCGGGCTGCGGCGATCACTTGCGGAATGTGCGTATTCACGTGCAGGCCTTTGAGTTCGTCGCGGTGCCCGGCCAAGGGATCGAAGAATGCCTTTTTGTCGAAGCGCTGAGCAATTCTGAGGTAATAGTCCCGCCCGGTGACGGCATACAGGTTCGACATGACTTCGCCCATGCCGCCAAACTCGGTGCCGAGCACGCGCTGCATGTGCTCGTAGCTGAGCGCCCCGGTGTACTCGCCCACCCAGGCCGCCATCTTCTCCGCCACGTCAAGGGCCTGCTCGTTGCCGCAATGGACATACATGTCGAGCAGGCCGGCCATGATCTTGTGGATGGTATAGAAGGGCGCCCAGACCTTTTGCCGCTCGCGGAGGCGGTCGAAGAACTCAATGGGGAACGCGCTCAGATAGCCGCTCTTGAGTGCATCCTGACATTTTCCCAGCTCCGCAACTACAGTGGTCGCCTTCTTGCGGAGGTCCTCATCGCCGGTGCTGGCGTACATAAGGGCGCAGGCGGAAAGGTAATGGCCTCCGGCATAGTGTCCACGGAGTTCGCAGTCAGGAGCTTCCCATCCTCCGAGCGGCTGTGCGCTAGAGGGCAGGCCGGCGTTGATGCGGAAGGTATGCAGCAGGCGGTCTGGCGGCAGCGAGTGAAGATACTGCCGGTCGGCTTCCATCGCGACCTTGCATGGGCCATCTCCCAGACGGACTTGCTTCATGGGGAATGGAACGGCCTTCCATGAAATTCTCTCGCGGCTGATGGGCTTGCCGCCCATTTTGGAGTCGGGCCTGGCATTGACCACCGGGTCCTGCAGTTCTGCGATGGCGAACCGGGACAGCAACGCGGAGCCGGCGACAGCCGTGGCGCTGGTCATGAAGCGGCGGCGGGAGAATTGGGTCACGTGAACCTCGCCGGGATCACTTCCTGCCCGGGATGGTGGATATTGTATCCACCTACTTTGCTTTCCGGAAATCGGCGCCAAGTAAAGAGGAATGCCAAGGCTTCTTCCAGGGGCAGTCTCCCTCCCTGTTTATGGAGCTGGTTTGACGATTGCATCTTTGCATCCATAGAATTCGAGTCGGCTTCAGCTCTGCTTCAGCGGCGTTCGCCGCGCAGGGTTCAGGCGTCCGGGAGGGTGCAATGAACTGGAAGGGCCTCATGCCCGCAATCACGACCTGCTTCCATCAGGATCTCTCCATCGATCATGCATTCATGGCGCGGCATTGCGATTGGCTGCTGGAGAACGGCTGTACGGGCATCGTGGCGCTGGGCTCGCTGGGCGAAGGCGCAACCCTCTCCTTCGAGGAGAAGTTGCAGGTTGTCGGTACCTGCGTGAAGGCCAGCGGTGGGCGGGGCCCGGTGGTGGCCGCGATTTCGGCGCTCAGCACCAGCGAGGCTGTAGCGCTGGCGAAAGCCGCAGCGGGCGCGGGTTGCGACGGGTTGATGGTTCTTCCTCCGTATGTGTATCAAGGCGACTGGCGCGAAATGAAGGCCCACGTGGCCGCTGTGCTTGAGGCGTCACCGCTTTCCTGCATGCTCTACAACAACCCGGTCGCGTACGGAACCGATTTCCTTCCCGAGCAAATCCAGGAACTCGCGGCGGAGCACGAGAACTTCGAAGCGGTGAAAGAGTCGAGTACGGATGTGCGGCGGGTATCTGCCATTCGCGCGCTGATGGGAGATCGCCTGGAGATATCGGTAGGGGTGGATGACGCGGTGCTCGAGGCCGTCGGAGTGGGTGCAGCCGGATGGATTGCCGGTCTGGCCAATGCTCTGCCGCACGAATCTGTGGAGTTGTTCGCGCACGCTATCCATCGCGAGCACGACAAAGCCTTCGACCTCTATCGGTGGTTCCTGCCCCTGCTCCGCATGGACACCGTTCCGAAATTCGTTCAGCTTATTAAGCTGGTGCAGGCGGAGGTGGGGATGGGGAATGCCAGGGTGCGTCCGCCCCGGCTCCCGTTAACGGGCGAGGAACTGGAGCAGGCGAGCAGGGCCATCCATCACGCCCTGCGGTCGCGGCCGCAACCGGTGCCTGCCGATGCTGTGCCGCGCACAAACTAGCGGCGTCCATGTCCCGGCGGTGCGCCCGATCGTAATCTGATAATCAATTTCAGGATCTCGCTGCCCACGTTTTTCGGACGGGAGGCTCACCGATGGTTCAACGCCGTGCTCTGTTCCTGCCGCGTGCAATCTATGTATCCTGCCTCATCGTCACCGCCTGCGTTTTATCTCCAGGCTCAGGCGCCGCGCAGGATAAGAAGCAGCCGCCAACTCCTGGGCCGATGCTGAGCGGGGGTACAGAGGTATTCGAAACACCCGAGTTCACCCTTGCGCTGGTCCGCTCCTCCCAGACCATCGCATCGTTGAAGCCCAAAGGGGCAGGCGAGTTTGACTTCACGCCCGCGGACCTTCTGGTGGAGCGTTCGCAGAACGGATACTTCCATCTGGGCGACATCACAATTCGCCTGCGAACTGAGGGTGCGGGGGAGTGGAAGAACTACTCGACCGCGTCCGCGCGGATTCCGGTGCGAGCGTTACCTGCATCGGGCGGGACGCTGGCGGCTGCTGACCTTGCTCCCACGCTGGCCGCCGATATTCCGTTGCAGATCGTTCGCAGTTGGGCGCTTGATTCCGGAAAGCTGGTTCTGCGGTTCCGGTTGACGAATAAATCTTCGGCGAAGGTCCAGGTCGGCGCGCTCGGCATTCCCATGATCTTCAACAACGTGTTGAACGAGCGCTCGCTCGAACAGGCGCATGCGAAGTGTTCTTTTTACGACCCATATATCGGCGAAGATGCCGGATACCTGCAGGTGACCCGCCTGAGCGGTGACGGCCCCGCACTCCTGGTTGTGCCGGACGGCCACACGCCCTTCGAAGCCTACAATCCGATTCTGGATCGCGCAGACAATTGGGGCGCAAAACCTGTGTTCACCGATCCTACTCCGCGAGGGATCACCTTCGAGGGCTTCTACGAATGGATGGTCCATAGCCATGCCTATGCCGAAAATGAATGGCGGACAGCGCAGCCCTGGAATCCACCGACCGCAGTCACGTTGGGTCCAGGCGAATCGAGGAGCTATGGAGTCCGATTCCTGCTGTCCAAATCAATCCGCGACATTGAAGCCACGCTCGCGCAAAATGGCCGGCCGGTGGCGGTTGGAGTGCCGGGCTACATCGTACCTACCGGTCTCGAGGCTCGCCTGTTTCTGCACGCTCCCAAACCTGTCAAAACCATGACAGTGTCTCCTGTAGGGTCACTCACGATCCGCCCGGATCGCGCGGTGGGCAACGGCTGGCAGGCGTACACCGTCAAGGGCAACAAATGGGGCCGCTCGCGTCTGACTCTGACCTATGAGGATGGGTCCATTCAGACCATACAGTATTTCGTAACCAAGGCGGAGGCTGAAGCGGTCGCGGACATGGGGCGATTCCTGACCTCGAAGCAGTGGTACGTCGATCCCAAAGATCCTTTTCACCGCAGTCCCTCGGTAATGACTTATGACCGCGAGTTGAACCGGATCGTGATGCAGGACAGCCGCGCCTGGATTGCGGGCCTCGGCGACGAAGGCGGGGGAGGGGCATGGCTCGCGGCTGTCATGAAGCAACTGGTGCAACCCGATAAAGATGAACTCGACAAGCTTCAGCGATTCGTGGATGGCATTCTGTGGGGCGGTCTGCAGTACAGCGATGGCCCGCACAAGTTCGGCGTCCGCAAGAGCCTTTTTTACTACCAGCCCGACGAGATGCCCGCCGGGTACTACCGCAGCGACTTCGATTGGAGTACGTGGACCAGCTGGAACAAGAAAGCGTCCGAGCAAGTCGACCGCTCTTACGATTATCCGCACGTTGCGGCGGCATATTGGGTGCTGTATCGCCTGGCTCGCGATCATGAAGACCTGGTGACCAACCATTCCTGGGATTGGTATTTGAGCCATGCCTACGAGACTGCCATGGCAATGACAAATTTCGCCGCGGAACTTGGGAAGTTCGGGCAGATGGAAGGCGACATCTTTCTCCAGATCCTGACCGATCTGCAGCGGGAAGGCTGGACCGAGCAAGCCAGGAACGTCGAGGGGAAGATGAAGTCCCGCGCGGAGCGCTGGAGGTGCGAAGCCTACCCGTTCGGCAGCGAGATGCCCTGGGACTCAACCGGCCAGGAAGAAGTCTATGCCTGGACAAAGTACTTCGGCTATGACAACAAGGCGGAAGTGACGCTGAACGCAATCCTGGGCTATGACCCGGCAATCCCGCACTGGGGATACAACGGCAGCGCGCGCCGATACTGGGATTTCATTTTCGCGGCCAAAGACCGCCGCCTGGAGCGGCAGTTGCATCACTATGGTTCCGGCCTGAATGCCATACCCGTGCTCAGTGCATATCGCGAGCATCCCGAGGACTTCTACCTGTTGCGCGTGGGGTACGGCGGAACGATGGGCGCCCTGACCGACATCGACGAAGAAGGATTCGCCTCGGCGGCATTTCACGGATTTCCCGACAGGTTGAGGCCGGACCCGCTGTCAGGGGATTACGGGCCGAACTTCTTCGGTTACGCGTGGAATACGGCCACTTACATCGTCGATCACCCGCAGTTCGGATGGCTCGCATTTGGAGGCAATATCGAGACGCACGGAGATACCGTCGCGGTCACTCCGCTTGATTCGTATCGTTCTCGAATCTACGTTACACCTTTTGGGCTGTGGCTTACGCTGGATGCCGGTACGTTCGAGAGTGTCGAAATCAATCTACAGACGGGATTGGTCCGCCTCGGGCTCTCCGCTGCGGACCGCTTTACGCCCGTAGCTCGCTTGCGAGTGGAGCAAACAGCGAAGGTTGAGAAGGCTCCGAGACGTCCTGGGCAAGCTCTGCGATCTGAGCGCGGCGCATGGGTTGTTCCGCTGACCAAGGAAGTTACCTGGGTGGAGTTGCCGAAGCCGTAAGGCTGGGGTTGCGCGCGACCCCGGACGGGGCGTCCGGGGCTACATGCGGTGAGTTTGTGTAGGGGCGGACGCCTCGTCCGCCCTGGGGCGCGGGACGCTAGGCATGTGGTCGGTCTGAATGCGAGGTGAATCCATCGCGCTGCGCGCGACCCCGGACGGGGCGTCCGGGGCTACATGCGGTGAGTTTGTGTAGCGGCGGACGCCTCGTCCGCCCTGGGGCGCGGGGGGCTAGGTATGTGGTCGGTGAAGGCACGGTGAATCCATCGCGCTGCGCGCGACCCCGGACGGGGCGTCCGGGGCTACATGCGGTGAGTTTGTGTAGGGGCGGACGCCTCGTCCGCCCTGGGGCGCGGGGGGCTAGGTATGTGGTCGGTGAATGCACGGTGAATCCATCGCGCTGCGCGCGACCCCGGACGGGGGCGTCCGGGGCTACATGCGGTGAGTTTGTGTAGGGGCGGACGCCTCGTCCGGCCTTGGCCATCTACTAACCGATCCCCAGTTGCTTCTGGATCTGCTCGAGGGGCACGCCCTTGGTCTCCGGGACCATGGTCTTTACCCAGATGAGTTGGAGAACCATCATCCCGGTGAAGAAAGAGAATACGTAACCGGGCGGCAGAGCAGCGACCATCTTGGGGAAAAACGTGGTGAGCGCCGCCGCGAAAATCCAGTGAGTGAAGCTGCCCAGAGTCTGTCCTTCGGCGCGGTGGCGGTTGGGGAATATCTCTGAGATGAAGACCCAGATCACCGCGCCTTGCCCGATGGCGTGGGCCGCGATGAAAGCGAAGATGCAGGCGGGCACGATCGAATAGTGCCTGGTGAAGAAGGCCCACGCTACCAGGCCGAGGGACGCGATATATCCGAACGATCCGATGAAGAGTAGGGTCCGGCGCCCAAGGCGGTCAATAAGCCACAGACCGACAAAGGTGAATACAAGATTGGTAAGGCCGATGCCGATGGACTGCAAGAGCGCGGCCTTGGTCGCCAGCCCGGTGAGTTCAAAAATGCGGGGCGCAAAATACAGGATGGCATTGATCCCGGACAGCTGGTTGAAGAACGCAATCAGAAACGCAAGCAGAATGGGGCGCTGCAGCCGTTTAGTCCAGAAATGGCCGGCAGAAGCCTGTTCGGTGGAAGCCGCGGCCGTAATTTCATCGGCGTCGGCGGCAATTTGTGCCTGCGTGCCATCCGGTTCGATTTTCTGCAGCACTTCAAGCGCGGCTTGCCGGTTGCCTATCCTGCTGAGCAGCCAGCGGGGACTTTCCGGCAGCCCCAGGCAGAACAGGGCATACAGCAGGGAGGGGAACGCTGCTACTCCCAGCATCCAGCGCCATGCATGTTCGCCCACTCCGGCCAGCAGGGCGTTGGAAACGAATGCGACCAGGATGCCGAAGACAATGTTGAACTGGAACATTCCGGCGAGCCGGCCTCGCTGTTTCGGAGGGGCGATTTCCGAGATATACATGGGGGCGACGACGGTCGAGATCCCGATGCCCAGTCCGCCGATCACCCGCGCGGCGATGAATACGTCAACATTGGGCGCCAAGGCCGAACCAACCGCGCCCAGAAGATACAGCACTCCGATCCAGAGCAGCGTGGCTTTGCGTCCGAAGCGGTCTGCGGGCCAACCGCCCAGCAGGGAGCCCACGACGGTCCCGTACAAGGCGGAGGCCATGGCGATGCCGTGCACGCCCGGAGTAAGGCCCCAGAGCGCCTGAATGGTTTTCTCCGCGCCGGAAATGACGACCGTGTCGAACCCGAAAAGAAATCCGGCGAGCGCGGAGGTGAGCGACCAGAAGAATATGCGACCGTTCATAGTGAGGACGCTGAAGACGAGCCGTGAGCCATGAGCGATTTGTCAGGTCACCCCGCACACAGCTTCGGCTCGAAGCGCTGATTCTAGTCTGAAGCCCGCGCCGATTGCGAACTTAATCGGTGGTGAGCGGGAAACCTTTTTCGCGCCATTCGCGAATGCCGCCATCCATCGAGATCACATTCTTGTAACCCATCTTCTGCAGGTTATCGGCAGCCAGCGCGGAGCGGAATCCTCCTCCGCAATAGAGGATCATTTCAGTGTTGAGATCCGGCACCCGCGCTTCGATGTCGCGCTCGATCACGCCCTTGCCGAGATGAACTGCCGCGGGGAGATGGTCTTTGGCGTACTCGCTTTCCTCGCGGACATCGACCAGCAGGAATTTATCGCCGCGATCCATTCTCTTCTTGACCTCGTCCACATTGGTCTCGCGTACGCGGGTTTTGGCATCGTCGACAATCTTCAGGAAACGGGGAGGATGTTGGTGGGCCATAACAATTCCTTTCCGGATTTCGCGAGCAACATCCTATCAATACATGCGGCTTTGTGCAGCAGAAGGGGCGCAAATCCGATCGGAGGCGAAGTTCCCCGCGAGAAATTCATGAAATCTTCCTCGTAAAGGCCTCCTTCGTGACTAACCCATTTTCAGCTAGGATCAACGCGTGAAGCGGGAGTCAGGAAGCACCGGGCTGGCGCGGGCATTGTCGAAGCTGGGATATTGCTCCCGCTCGCGCGCTGCCGACTTAATCCGTTCCGGGCGGGTGCAATTGAATGGCGGCTTGCGCCGGGATCCGGAGACCTCGGTTCGTCTGGAGCGCGACCGAATCGAGGTGGATGGAGGCAGAGTTCAAGCAGCGAAGAAGATCTACCTGATGATGAACAAGCCTCGCGGACTGGTCACAACCGCTGCGGACGAGAAAAACCGCGAGACGATTTATTCCATCCTGGAAGAGGGAGAAGGCGCACTGCCGTGGGTGGCCCCGGTTGGGCGGTTGGACAAGGCCAGCGAAGGCCTCCTGCTATTAACCAATGATTCGGAATGGGGAGCGCGGGTGGCGGCCCCCGAGACTCATTTGCCGAAGACCTATCACGTGCAGATCGCCGCAGCAGCCAATGAAAGCGTGCTTCAGACGATGGTGCGGGGCATCACGACAACCGAAGGAGAGAGGCTGCGGGCGAGGGACAGTCGCCTCCTGCGGTCAGGACAAAAGAATTGCTGGCTCGAAATCGTGCTCGAGGAAGGCAAGAATCGGCAGATTCGCCGCATGCTGGCGGCGCTTGAAATCGAAGTGCTCCGGCTGCTTCGGGTGGCGATCGGCCCACTTCAGCTGGGAAATCTGGCGAAGGGGACTTACCGGCGACTTACGCAAGAAGAGAAGCTCGCACTGGATCGCGCAATGAAGTTCGGGTCCGGCGGCAAATGCTAGACTCGAGTGTTTCCGTGCCTGAACGCCTCCCATGTCCGAGCTTACCTTCCTTCCTGCCTCAGTGATGGCGGCGCAAATTCGCGAGAAGAGGATTTCCCCGGTAGAACTCGCCGACGCGCATCTCGCCAAAATTGAGCGGCTCAACCCCAGGCTGAATGCGTTCACACACGTCGACCCGGAACAGGTGCGCCGGGCCGCGCGCGCTGCTGAAGCGGCCGTCAGGCGAGGGGAGGGCGTTGGCCCCTTGCATGGTGTTCCGCTCAGCATCAAGAGTTCCATCGACGTGGCCGGCATGAAAATCGAATCCGGCACGCGCCTGCGCGCAGGAATGCTGGCGAAGCAGGATGCGCCTTTAGTCAAGCGATTGCGCCAGGCTGGAGCCTTGATTCTCGGCGTGACCAACACTCCCGAACTGCTCATGGCGTGGGAGACGGATAACGCGCTCTATGGCCGGACCAGCAATCCCTGGGACGTGGAGCGCACACCCGGCGGGTCCAGCGGGGGAGAGGCAGCGGCCATCGCAGCGGGGATGTCGGCCGGAGGCGTAGGCAGCGATGGCGGCGGCTCGATCCGTGTCCCCGCTCATTTCAGCGGCATCTGTGGCCTGAAGCCGACGCCGGGCCGCATTCCCTCGACCGGCCACTTTCCCGCGTCTGGCGGCCCCTTTGCGCTACTCGGGGTAGTTGGGCCCATGGCGCGCAATACCGGCGATCTGAAGCTTTTGTTTGAAGTAATGCAGGGTCCCGACGAGGGCGATGCGTGCGCTACTCCCGTGGCGATACGCTGGCCAGGAAACGAGGAACTGAAGCGGATGAGGGTCGGCTACTTCGAAGACGACGGGCGCACTCCGGTGGCTCCGGAAATCCGTGAAGGGGTGCGAATGGCAGCCGAGGCCCTCAGCCGCGCCGGTTTTCGCGTAGAGCCTTTCCGCCCGGACGGTCTGGAGGAAGCGCGCGTGCTTTGGAAGCGATTCTTCGTCAAAGCCGGAGGCATGCTGATCGAACCGATGTTCCGCGGCAGAGAGGCGGAGTGTAGTCCGATGCTACGGCAGTTTTTGGAATGGTCAGCCGCGGAGCCGGAACTTGACGGCGATCTGCTGTTGCAGTCCTGGATCCGGCGCGACACGTTGCGCGCCGCATTCCTGGCGCAGATGCGCGAATATCCCATCCTGCTTTGTCCCCCGGCCGCGATTCCCGCGTTTCGTCATGGCGAGAGAACGTGGACCGTGGAAGGCAAGAGCGTCCAGTATCTCGATGCCTGGAGCTACACCGAGTGGTTCAATCTGCTGGGCGTTCCTGCGGCGGTGGTGCCGGTAAACCACACGCGCGGTGGATTGCCGGTCGGCGTGCAGATTGTCGGGCGTCCCTGGGAAGAGGAAGTAGTTTTGGCCTTCGCGGCGGAGGTGGAGAAGGGCTGTCCGGGGTGGAGAATTCCGCCGCTTGCCTAGAATTGAGACGCTAGTATTTTTGTGCTATTCCGCCTCGCCGGGCCTCTGTATACCTTTATTGGCACTGGACTTTAGCCGCTGTGGGCTGAAGTCTTTGCGCGCTTCCGGTCGGCGCGCCCTCGGGGAATGCCAAACACTTCCAAACCTGGTCGCGCTCTGTCCTGGCTCCTGATTTTCCTGGCCACGTCCGCTGGTTACCTGTACGGGTTCCCTCAGCCCAACATTTTCTATGCGGTCATCGTCGCCCTGCATGCGGGGGCAGGCGTAGTCGCCACAGTCCTGCTGGCATTTCTCCTGTTTCGCCTGCTGGGAAAATCCACTCTGGCGGGAAAGGCAGGCTGGCTGCTGATTACGGTTGGCGCTGTGCTGGGAGTGGTCCTGATCAAGACCGGCACGCCACGCAGCGAGTGGAACAAGCTCTATCTCCACATTCTCATTTCGCTGGCGGGCGCCGGGCTGCTGCTCGCGAACTGGTGGGGCACCCGGCGGCGCTGGGAGTCCGGCGCAGGATCCAGGATAGTTGCAGGGGCCGTGCGCATGGTCCTGTGTTTGGGCCTGGTGGCCGCGATCGGATACGGCGCCCGTTATGTCCGCCAGAGTTGGGAATCGCGCAACCGGATTCAAAATCCCACCATGCCGCCCGATAGCATGGAGGGAGAGGGCGACGGCCCCAGGGGCGATTTCTTCCCCAGTTCGGCGCAGGTTTACGGCAAGCAGAAAATTCCCAGCAAGTTTTTCATGGAGTCGGACTCCTGCAAGCGCTGCCACGAAGATATCTACAACCAGTGGTTCAGTTCGGCCCATCACTTTTCTTCGTTCAACAACCAGTGGTACCGCAAGTCGATCGAGTACATGCAGGACACGATTGGCACCAAGCCTTCGAAGTGGTGCGGCGGATGCCATGATCCGGCGGTTCTGTATGCGGGGTTGATGGACACGCCCATCAAGCAGATCGTGCACCGTCCCGAGTCGCAGGCCGGGCTGGGCTGCATGATGTGCCATTCCATCGCCAACGTGAAAAGCACGATGGGACAGGGGGATTTCTATCTGGAATATCCCAAGCTTCACGAGCTGGCGGCGACCAGGAATCCCGTTGCGCGCGCCCTGCACGATTTCATGATCAACCTTAATCCCGAGCCGCACCGGCGAGTGTTCCTGAAGCCGTTCATGCGCGAGCAGACACCCGAGTTCTGCTCGTCGTGTCACAAGGTCCATCTTGATGTGCCGGTGAACAACTACCGCTGGCTGCGCGGCTTCAATGAATACGACAACTGGCAGGCCAGTGGAGTCTCTGGCCAGGGGGCGCGTTCGTTCTATTACCCGCCGAAGCCGGCGCAATGCGCGGATTGCCACATGCCGCTGGAATCTTCCCGGGACATGGGGAACATCAACGGGTTCGTGCATTCGCACCGCTTTCCGGGCGCCAACACTGCCGTTCCCACGGCGAATGAAGACGCGGCGCAGCTCAAGCTTACGGAAGATTTCATGAAGAGCGGCCAGTTGTCGGTGGATATTTTTGCGCTCTCGCCGGCGCAGGCTCCGCTGAAAGCGGGCGCGGTTCTGCAGTCCGATATGTCCACGACGTTCGCGGTGGGAGAAGAGGCAGAGAGCAAGGTCAGCGGCGAAGGCGGAGGCGAAGCCGCTCCCATCACCGCGCCTCTGAACCGCGTCCAGCCGGCGCTGCGGCGGGGCGATACGGTCCGCGTGGATGTCGTCGTACGTACCCGGAAGGTCGGCCACTTCTTTCCCGGCGGCACGGTCGATGCCTACGACACCTGGCTTGAACTCAAGGGCACCGATGATAAGGGGCAGACGATCTTCTGGAGCGGCATGGTCGAAGACCATGGGCACGGCCCGGTGGAGAAGGAGGCGCACTTCTACCGCTCCTTGCAGATCGACGCCCACGGCAATCCCATTAACAAACGCAACGCCTGGGCGACGCGGGCGGTAGTGTACGTGCGATTGATCCCCCCGGGGGCTGCTGACACCGTGCATTATCGAGTTCACATTCCCGAGAACGCCGGCAACAAAATCACATTTCATGCGCGGCTCTGCTACCGCAAATTCACCTGGTACGGCACGCACGAGGCGTTTGCCGGCGTGCCTGATCCCGGCAAGCCGGGCGCGGTTGCTGCCGATTACGATGATCGTCCAACTCTGTTCACCGCTTCTTTGAGCGGAGTTTCCGCCAAGCAGGAAAAGATTCCGGAGTTGCCGATTGTGGCCCTCGCCGAAGATGAGGTGTCGCTGCCGGTCGTAGCCCGCAAGGTCCCCGCTGCTCAGCCCCGGGCGCTTGTGCAAAAGGAAGAGTGGCAGCGCTGGAACGACTACGGGATCGGATTGTTCCTGCAGGGAGACCTGAAGGGAGCGGCGGCGGCCTTTCAGAAGGTGACTGAGGCCGATCCCAAAAATCCGGACGGCTGGGTGAACATTGGCCGCTGTGCGGTGCAGGAAGGAGACATGGCGCGGGCGCGCACCGTGCTGGAGAAAGCATTGGAGCTGTCGCCGGATCTGGCCCGGGCAAACTTTTTTTATGCCAAGGTTCTGCGCTCGGACGGCAACTACGAAGGCGCCGCCACCCGGCTGCGCAGCGTGCTGGCCCAGTATCCGCGGGACCGCGTCGCGCTCAATGATCTGGGTCGCATCCTGTTCCTGCAGCGCAAATATGATGCCGCGGTGAAAGTGCTGGAATCGGTGCTGGCCATCGATCCTGAAGATCTGCAGGCTCACTACAACCTCATGCTCTGCTACAACGGACTGGGCCGGGAGAACCTGGCCAAAGAACACGAGGCCCGTTACCTGCGCTTCAAAGCCGACGAGGCCTCGCAGGCAATTACCGGCCCGTACCGCCAACTCCATCCCGAAGACAATAACGAGAGACAACCGGTGCACGAACACCAGTCAGTGACATTACCGAAAAACGCAAAGACAGCGCCCCGGGCCGCCGGGTCGGGCAAGAGCCAGCTGTCCTCCGCCGCAGGGGCTTCCAAATAAATGTCCAACTCGTTCACCGCGGGGGCATGGAGACGGAGAACATTCTTTTCCTCCGGGATTCTCCGTGCATCCTTTTCTTCGTCGTTGACGATTGTGTTGCTGGCGCTCGCCGTGCGAGCCGAGGACCAAATTCACTTTCAGGACATTACGGCTCAGGCAGGAATCCGCTTCACCCACAATAACGGAGCCTTCGGCAAGAAATGGCTGCCGGAAACCATGGGTCCCGGCTGCGCTTTTATCGACTACGACAATGACGGGTATCCCGACCTCCTGCTGGTGAATGGCACCGATTTTCAGGGCCATCCTCATGCGGGAGCGACCACGCCGAAGCTGTATCACAACAATCACGACCGAACCTTTACGGATGTGACTCGGCGCGCCGGGCTGGCGATCCCGATGTTCGGCCTGGGTGTAGCCGTAGGCGACTATGACAACGACGGTTTTGATGACCTCTTTCTCACTGCGCTTGGGCAGAGCCGCCTCTTTCACAACAACGGAAACGGCACGTTTACCGAGGTGACGAAGACCGCCGGGATGTGGGGGCCCAGCGAATTTTCCACCAGCGCCGCCTGGCTGGATTACGACCGCGATGGAAAATTAGATCTTGTGGTCGCCAATTATGTGCAGTGGAGCGAGCAGGGCGATCTTTACTGCACGGTCGATGGCGCGCACAAGTCCTATTGCACGCCTGAATCGTACAAGGGAACCTCGATTCGACTCTGGCACAACCTGGGCAACCGCAAGTTTGAAGATGCCACACAGAAGGCAGGACTCGGCGATCCAACCTCGAAGAGCCTGGGTATCGCGATCCTGGATTACAACGAAGACGGCTGGCCCGACATGGTAATCGCGAACGACACCCAGCCGAACAAGCTGTACCTGAACAAGAAGAACGGCACCTTCGAGGAACGGGGCGTGGCGGCCGGGATCGGCTTCAGTGAAGATGGTGTGGCGCGCGCCGGCATGGGCGCCGACGCCGCCGACTATGACCGCAGCGGCCATCCCAGCCTGATCATCAGCAACTTCGCCAACCAGATGGTTTCGCTTTACCACAACGAAGGGAATGGACTATTTGTGGACGAGGCGCCGCAGTCGGAGGTTGGCCGCGCAACTCTCGTCACCTTAGGCTTCGGTTGCTTCTTCTTTGACTACGACAACGACGGTTGGCCTGACATCTTCGTTGCCGACGGGCACATCGAAGATCAGATCGAGCGCGTGCAGAAGCGCGTCAGCTACGCGGAACCTCCCCACCTGTTCCGTAACCTGGGAGGCGGCAAGTTCACCGAAGTGACGGGGCACATGGGCAAGTCTTTTGCCGCGCCGAAGGTGGCGCGTTCCGCCGCTTATGGGGATATCGATAACGATGGGTATCCCGACATCCTGCTGACCACGAACGCCGGTCCTGCCTATCTGTTCCATAACGAAGGCGGGGCCAATCACAGCCTGAGAATCAAGCTGGCGGGAACCCGGTCGAACCGTGACGGCATCGGTGCGGTGGTGCGCGTGACATCAGGAAGCGATAAGCAGTGGAAGATGCTGCGCTCCGGATCCAGTTACCTGTCCCAGAGCGAATTGGTCCTGACGTTCGGGCTGGCGGGGCAAACGAAGGTTGATTCGGTGGAGATCCAATGGCCCAGCGGACAACTCGACAAGCTTTCCAACATCGAGGCGGGCCAGACCATCACCGTGCAGGAGGGGAAAGGCGTCATTGGCCAACGCGCGTACGGGACGCCGCGAGTCCCGGCAAAGCAGCAATTGGCGCGAACTCCGTAGGCCGGAGGATGGTTGCCGAATTCTCCTGTGTTCCCTATGTCCTGTGTGGTTAAATCTTTACCCAGATGAATCTGAAAATTTCCGCTGCATTTGTCACTGCGCTGCTTGCGGCCATGGGTCTGCTGGCGCCCGCGTCCCAGCCCAACCCCATCGAGGCCGCGCGCTTGAACAATCTCGGCTGCGCCTACATGAACCAGCAGCTCTTCGAGAAGGGGTTGAACGAGTTTCAGAAAGCCCTGCAAGCGGACCCTACGTTCACGATCGCGCGCCTGAATGAGGGCGTCGCGTATCAGAATCTGCAGAAAGTGGACGAAGCCAAGGCCGCGCTGGAAGATGCGATCAAAAAAGATCCGAAGAATCCCAATGCGTGGTACAGCCTGGGGTTGCTGGCCAAGAATATGGGAGACGCGCCCGCTTCCATTGAAGATTTCAAGCATGTCACCGAAATCGATCCCCAGGATGCCGACAGCTGGTATTTCCTGGGCACCGCGCACGTGCAAGCCAAACAGTTTCCGCAGGCCATCGAAGCCTTCCAGCATGCCTTGCAACTGAACCCGCTCCATGCCTCGGCAGAATTCGGGCTATCCCGCGCCTACCAGCAGTCCGGAGATGTTAACAACGCGCGCGAGCACCTGAAGAAATTCCAATACATCACGCAAAACAAGATCGGCGCTCCCATGAGCCTCGCCTATGGGGAGCAAGGCCAATACTCGCGCGCGGTGGAATCGCCGCAAGCGCAACTGAAAGCGCCCGCACCGATCAAGGTGCGGTTCGTGGATGTGACCAAGGAAGCGGGGTTGACGGTTAGCGAATCCCTGGGCGCTGCGCAATTTGTTCACGGGCCGGGCGCGTGTTTCCTGGACTACGACAATGATGGACTGGTCGATCTGCTGCTGACGGACTATGGCGCGCAAGGAGGGTTGTCGCTCTACCACAACACCGGCCATGGCAAGTTCGAGGATGTTACGGCGAAAGCTGGATTGGATCCAAAATCTCACGCGATCACCTGCAGCGCCGGCGATTACGACAACGATGGCTACTCCGATCTCGCCCTGAGTTTCATGGGGCGAATCGCTTTGCTGCACAATGAGAAGGACGGGACATTTAAAGACGCAAGCGCGAACCTGCCGGTAAAATCCAATCAGTCCTTACGCACAGTGGCGTGGGTTGACTATGACCACGACGGCGATATCGATCTCTTTCTGGGCAGTTCAAAAGGGCAGTCCAACGACGCTCCTACTGCCGATGAGCTGTGGCGCAACGACGGTAACGGCTCCTTCACCGACGTAAGCGAGGAAAAGGGGGTCGCGGGACGGGGGAATCACTGGAGTGCATTGGGTAGCGATTACAACAATGACCGTGCGGTCGACATCCTGGTGGCCGGCCTCGATCCGGTGTTGTTGGAGAACCCGCGGGAGGGAAAGTTTATAGCTCGTCAGCCCTGGGACAAAAAGTCAATGCAGGATGAGACCGGAATGGCAGTCGCGGACTTCGACCATGATGGATGGATGGATTTGGCGACCAGTCATTTTGGTCAGGGCGTGGCCGCTGTCACGCTTTGGCACAATGATCATGGGAAGAGTTTTCGCCCGGAGCAGCTGCCGAAGACGGATCTTGATGTTGCGTTCGGCCTCGCCGCCTTCGACTACGACAATGACGGCTGGGTTGACCTGGTCGCGGCCGGCCAGACGAAAGATGGCAAGGGCGCAATACGCTTGTTCCGCAACCTCGGCCCGGACGGCTTCAAAGATGTCACCGCCGATGCCGGCCTCGACAAGATTCAACTCAAGGACCCTCGCGCCATCATTACCGGCGATTACGACAGCGATGGGGCTACCGATCTGCTCATCACGCAGAATCACGGTCCGGCTGTGCTCCTGCGCAACGACGGCGCGACCCAGAACCACTGGCTGCGACTTTCCGTGAAGGGACTGAACGACAACAAGTCCGCCATTGGAACGAAAGTGGAAGTCTTCTCCGGCGGCAACCGGCAGAAGTTCGAGATCTATGGATCGAACGGTTACCTCGGCCAGAACTCCACCGACATCGTCATCGGCCTCGGCCAGTCGAAGGAAGCCGATATTGTCCGCATGCTGTGGCCCACTGGTGTGCTGCAGGATGAAATCCAAATTGCCGCCGACAAGCAGCAGAACTTTTTGGAGATCGACCGCCGCGGCAGTTCCTGTCCAACTCTTTTTGCGTGGAATGGCGAGCGCTACGAGTTTGTCGCGGACATGCTGGGCGCTGCCGTTGTCGGACATTGGGTGGGGCCCGGGCAGCGTGACATTCCTCGCCCGGTCGAGTACATCAAGATTCCCGGCGGGATGGTTCGGGAGACGGCTGTTTCCCATGTCTCGCAACAGCGGCGAGACATGGGGCACCCCACTGGTCAATACCCCACTGGTCAACACCGCACTGATCAACACCGCCCTGGGAGGAGCCTGAGTTTCCGCTTCATGGAACCGCTGGAGGAGGCCGTCTACCTGGACCAGGTGCGGCTGCTGGCGGTGGATCATCCCGCAGATGAAGACGTCTATCCCAATGAATATTTCGCGTCAAACCCGCCGTACCCGGAATTCAAGGTAGTGTTGAGCCGCAACGCACAGCCGCCTGCGGGCGCCTGGGACGAGCATGGCCACAACCTGCTGCCGGACCTGCTGGCGCGTCGTTACGTCGGGGATTTTGAAATGACGCAGTTCCAGGGCTTCGCCAAGACCCACGCCCTGACCCTCGACGTCGGCAGGCCCTACGATGGCGGCCCGCTCTGGCTCCTTATGCATGGCGAAATCGAGTACTTTACCGCCAACAGCATGTATGCGGCGTCGCAAGCAAGACTCGAGCCGGTGGCTCCTTACGTGGAAGCGCTCGATGCGAACGGGCGCTGGAAACGCATGGTCGAGGATATGGGCTTCCCGGCCGGCGGACCCCGAACGATGACCGCCGATTTATCCGGCAAGATTCCCCTGGGTGCACAGAAGATTCGCATCACGACGAACCTGCAGATCTACTGGGACAGCATCCTGATCAACCGCACGCCGCAGGCGACGAGCCCACGGAATGGCCCGCGCGTGCAATCGATCCCGCTAGTCCGCGCAGACCTCGAGTTCCACGGCTATCCTTACAAGATCGAGGGACTGCCGCCGGGCAATGTTCGCTACGTGTACGAGAAGACCAGCGCGACCGGTCCTTACACGCGGCCGGCGGGAACTTACACGCGCTACGGCGACGTGCTTCCCTTGCTGACTGCGACCGACGACGAGCTTGCGGTGCTGGGATCGGGCGATGAAGTTCGCCTCGACTTCGATGCTTCGGAACTTCCGGCTCTGCGCCAGGGATGGGTGCGTGACTACTTCTTCGCCGCCAACGGCTACGAGAAAGACATGGACTTCTACGCCGCGGAGGGCAACTACGTCGCGCCCCTGCCGTTCCTGAGCATGGGCGAATATCCCTATTCACCGAGGAAGAGTTTCCCGCTGGATGACGCGCACGTGAACTACCTGCTCGAGTACAACACGCGCCACATGTCAGGCAACGAGCAGAGGGGATACTGGTTTGACTATGCGCGCCAACCTGTGAGGGACCCAGACTGAGTGAGCGGCGTCCGTGCGGGCGTCCGCCCTTCATTCGAAAGTCGAGGGCCACTTGCGCGCGCCGTGGAGAACCGCAAGGATCTCGATTCTGTTGCGCCGAACCCGGTATGCAAGCAGGAAAGGCAGCGGCTTCAGCACTAGCTCCCGGGTTGACCGAACGCGGCCTATGCGACCGAGTTCGGGATTATGCTCAAGTAATTCAATTGTCGAGAAGATGTGTTCGAGCATCGAATCCGCGGCGTCCTTAGATTGCTCTCTTGCCCAGTAGTCCCGAGCGGCCCGCAAATGGCGTGTGGCAAGCCGCGTCCAGACTATCTTCATGTCATTTCCGCCGACGCCACTTCGCAGTCATGGCTTTGACCTTGGCGTGACTCAGCAGGTGGCCGCTATCCGCCTCCTCAAGTCCCGTCTGGATCTGTTGGAGATGCCACTGCTGAGTTTCCAGGTATGCATCAATTGCTTCACTCAGTAAGTACGTCCGATCGCGGTCAAGGGTATCTGCCAGCGCATCGAGCGCCGCGAGCCTATCCGACGGCAGGCGAAAGCTGATCGTTTGTTTCTCCATTCGCATATTGTAATACACTGCATTACTGCGTATTACATAAACTTGCGGTGGGCCGACGGAATGGCGAGGCCGAGCTGCGCGTACCGAACCGTTTTAATATTGACATTTTCCCGCCATCCATAATCCAATAGCCGTTCTCATGGAAACCTCCACCCCCGCACGTACTGCCGTCCCGCGCCTGCGCCGCACGCTCACTCTTTGGGATCTGATTTTCTATGGGATCGTCCTCATCCAGCCCATTGCCCCGGTTCCGCTGTATGGGGTGGCGCAGAAGCTGTCTGACGGGCACTTCGTTACGATCATCCTGATCGCGCTGTTCGCCATGCTGATTACAGCCGTGAGTTATGGCCGCATGGGCGCGCTTTATCCGACGGCTGGCTCTGCTTACACCTACGTTGGAAAGGGACTGAACCCCCATCTCGGTTTCCTGGCAGGATGGGCGATGATCCTGGACTACCTGCTGCAGCCGCTGATCAATACGGTATGGATCTCGACCGCGCTGCACGAGCGCTATCTGCACCAGGTCCCGTTTATCGCATGGGCCGCGCTGATCGCAGGTATCATGACCCTCCTCAATCTGGCTGGCGTGAAGTCCTCGGCGAATGCCAATAAGGTGCTGCTGGCGGTCATGTCGGTCGTGGTCGTTTTCTTCGTCGCGCTGGCCATCAAATTTCTGTATGGGGGCCAGGGCTGGGCGGGCCTGTTTTCCATGCAGCCCTTCTACGACCCAAAGACGTTCAACTCCCATAAGATTCTAACGGCGACGTCATTTGCGGCCTTGACCTACATTGGCTTCGACGGCGTTACCACGCTGGCCGAGGACGTGGAAAATCCCAAGCGCAATGTGCTGCTGGCCGTCGTGCTGACCTGTATCTTCGCCGGAGTATGCAGCGGGATCGAAGCGTATCTGGGGGCGCGGGTATGGCCCGACTGGCGCTCGTTTCCAAACCTGGAAACCGCATTCATGGATATCTGCAGCCGGGTCGGCGGAGTAATCCTGTTCAATGCGATGGGCGTGATCCTGATCGTCGCCGCCTTCGGCAGCGGATTGACCGGGACCCTGGGAGCAGCACGGTTGCTGTTCGGCATGGGGCGCGACGGCGTGCTTCCCAAGAAATTTTTCGGATACCTCAAGCCCGGCAGCAGCACGCCGACCTACAACATCCTGCTGATCGGAGTGCTGGCCTTTGCCGGCGCGGTCCTGTTGAACTACATCGGGAGCGCCTACCAGCACGCAGGAGAGCTGCTGAATTTCGGAGCGTTCCTGGCATTTATGGGCGTCAACTTCGCGTGTTTCTGGCAGTTCTTCGTGCGCCGGCCGCAGGGAGAGGAGCGCCGTCTGCTGCGAGACGCTATTCTTCCGATTATCGGCTTCTTGTTCTGCGGCCTGATCTGGTTCAACCTGAACATGGTTGCCAAGACCGTCGGCGGGATCTGGTTCCTGATCGGCATCCTCTACGTGGGCTACAAGACTAACTGGTTCCGCTCCGCCCCGGTGATGATCGACTTCAGCGACTCCTGAACAAATTGGGTAATTTTGTAATTTGGTAATTTTGTAATTGAAAAACGATGCTGGATTTCTTGCCTGAGGCCTAATAAAAAACCCACTTCTCCCAAAGACAGGGAGAAGTGGGGCACCCCTCAATTACCCAATTACCCAATCTGGTTCACTCCGCGTTCCATCCTTTTACTTCCACGCTGGGCTTGGCTGCTCCCAGCTGGCTGGCGCGGTAGGTAGCGCTTATCTCGCGCTTCTCGCCGGGGAGCAGGGAAATATAGTTGTCCTCCCAGACAACCGGCAGGATTTCTTCTCCCTTGACGCCCTGATTTACTTTCAGGCGCACGAAGAACGCCACGTTCTTGCTGGAATTTTCTAGCGTGACGTGAGTTATGGCATCCTCCCCTTTGCGCTCGGTGCGATCGATGACTTTCAACTTCACCTTCGGCAGCTGCGAGAGCGCGGTGAAGTCGGCGTACGAAGCCGTCGGCGTCATCCACCATGTGGTCTTCGCCCAGTCGAGCGTTTCGGGCTTGGTCGAGAGCCAATAGAAATTCGAGCCCACCTGCCTGCCGGTGGAATCCTGCAGGCGAAGCACGAGGAAATAGGTATTACTCAGGCCGGAGACATCGGGCAGCGTGAAGATTTTCGCCGTGCTGTCGGCGGCGGCATCCAGCGGATTATCCTGGGTGAATTTCTCGGAGCCGTCTAGGTTGTAGATCTTGGTGATCAGCTTCAGCCCCTTGGCATCTTCATACTGGCTGCTGACGACCCATATGGAATGATCGTCATAGCCATAGATGGGATGCAGGTCCTCCATCGCGCGCTTGGCGCCAAAGTATCCGCCGCCCGGACGCAGGTAGTAGTCGTACAAGTGCCAGATCATCGACGGCCAGGCATTGTTGAGCATCCACTGAATGACGCCCGTGGCTTGATACTTGTTGCGGCTGTACGCCTCGTACATGGCGCGCACGCCTTCGTAGGTCTGCATCTGAGATTTGATGGCGAAGTCGTCCACGTTGTCTGATTTTCCATAACGGTTCGCCAGCGCCTCGCTGAATACGTTGATGGTTTTGAACTCGCCTCCGCCCGCGTGATAGTTCCACACGTCATCGATGGGCCAGAGGTGATCCTTCCCGACCATGGCACGAATGCTTTCGACCGGCGGAACCGCGGGCCCCATGCTGGTTTCGGTGTTGAAGCCGTAGGCGCCCCCGCAGCCGCCGGGATTGCACTGCTTGCGTCCGGGCTGGCCTTCGGGAGTATCAACCTGCCAGTAGTTCGGCGCCACATATTCATACGGCCCGGTCATCTTCACGCCGCTATCGCCGGTGACGCTGGTCTTCTTCCCCGTGGCCGAGGAGACGACAGGATTGGGCCACAGCAACTCCTTCTCGATGTCCAGGTACATCTGCTCGACATCCGGGGGCGGAGGGTTATCGCTGCCGTTTAACCACATCACCAGGCTGGGATGGCTGCGGAGGCGGTAGATCTGATCGCGCAGAGACTGCTTGGCGATCTCGAAATCGGCCGGTTTCCAGCGCGGCCAGCGCTCCCAGAAATCGCAGCAGCACCAGCCCGCCATGACCAGGAGGCCCTGGGTGTCGGTGAGCTGATAAAAGTCCTCCGTCTCGAGCTTGCCCTCGAGCCGGATGGTGTTGAGGCCCATGTCCCTCACGTAACGGACTTCATCCTTCAGACGCTGCGGGCTCTCGCGCAACATCATGTCGGGCGTCCAACCTGCACCGCGGATCAGGATGTTCTTGCCGTTGATGTGAAACACGCGCCCGCCAATTGAGTTCAACTCGGATGTGATCTCGCGAATTCCGAACTGGATATTGGAGTGGTCGCTGACCTCGCCAGCGACATCGAACTCCATGGCCAGCTTGTACAGATTCGGTTTGCCCATCTGCACCGGCCACCACAGCCGGGGATTCGAGAGCACAAGCTGGCTGAACTTGTCGGGAGTGAAAGTGACGTCCTTCGCCTCGTTGGGACCAAGCTCCACGTCCTGCTCAAAATCGACATTCTCGATGCGTCCTTTGAGCTTGCCCTTGACGCTCTGGCCGATGGCGTTCTTGAGCCGTGCGGTAACGGTGAGCTGCGCGCTGTCATTGGCGGGCGGATTCAGTTTAGAGACCACGGTTGGATAACGCAGCGCCACTGGACCGCCGGTGGTCAGGTACGCATCGCGCCACAGTCCCATGTTCTTGTCGGGGGGAGCGGGGTTCCAGTCCACAAACGTGATTGCCAGATCATGCTCAGTGGGAGCGAATACCTGCACGGCCAGCGCGTTCTCCGCGCCGGGCTTCGCGTTCTTGGTGATATTGAATTCGTAGGTTCGCCACGCCCCGGCAACCTCATCTGAATTTGCGATCTGCTTCCCGTTCAGCCAGATATTTGCCCGATAGTTGATCCCGTTAAACTTCAGCCAGATCGTCTTCCCCCTGTACGAGGCGGGAACGGCGAACGCCTTGCGGTACCACCAGGAAACCGCGTACGGGCTGTCGGGGGCCATGGCGATGTTCGAAAAATTCGCGCCGATGGGATAATTCACTCCCGGCAGGCTTCGCAGGTTCATGCCGGGAAAAGGGTCGGGGAAAATCTTGTGGTTCACCTGCGCGGCCACTACCGTGGTGGGGACAGTTACTGCAAGCCAGCCTTTCGCCGCATATTGCGGCGTGGAGATGACCTCGCCCTTGGCCTCGACCTTCGCGGAAGTCTGCAGGGACCAACCCTCATGTAAGGGCAGCCTGGCTTCCGCGCCACGCGCGCTAGGATGCGCCACCGTTTTTTCCTGGGCTACGAGGGAGGAGACGAAGAGGAACGGAACTAGAAGGAAGAATGAAAAAACAGTCAGTCGCTTGCCTGAGGTCATAGTGCTCCTGGAGTGCGGGGCCCGACGTTCGGAATTCCTGGAAATATCCCGACCTGAATGGATAACATTTCTATTAATTCGTTTCAATAGCCGATTTCTTGGCGCTAGGGCGCGCTACGCGTGGTGATGCGCGGGGGCCGGGACGGCCTGCGCAAAAGGGCTGACGCGGCACTCCTGCCACATGCCATCGTTTATAATAGGCAATTCGCCCCCCAACTCCTGGAGTGATAAGAACATGATCCGATTTCTGCAACAGTCTGGCCAAACCACCAAGTACGTGCTGGGAGGCCTCCTCCTGCTGATTTGCGCGTCGATGGTGATCACGCTCATCCCCGGCGGCGTCGGGGGAGAGGTTTTTGGCGGCACGCCCGGAAAGGGTATTGTGGCCAAGGTGAACGGCGACGACATCACCGCGGACGAGGTGCGCCAGACGGCCCGCCAGATGCTGCAGCAGCAGATGCCCCAGGGCAGCACCGCCAACATGAGCATGCTGTTGCCCTTCTTCACCCAGCGCGCCGCCGAGCAACTGATCACGCGGCAGGCGTTGATCAGTGAAGCCGACCGCGTCGGACTGCGGGTCAGTCCGGAGGAGATCAAGGACGAACTGCAGCACGGCCGCTATGCTGCCACCTTCTTCCCCGGCGGAACCTTCATCGGTCAGACCGAATACGAGGACATGCTGCAGCGCGCCAATCTCACTCCGGCCAAGTTCGAGGAAGCGGTCGGCAACGATATTCTGCTGACCAAGTTGCAGGCGCTGGTTTCAGGCAGCGCCAACGTGAGCGATGCCGAGATTCACCAGCAATTCATAAAGCAGAATACGAAGGTAAAGTTCCAGTACGCCGTGCTCAAGCAGGACGACATCAAGAAGGGCCTGCATCCTACAACCGAGGAACTCAAGGCCTACTACGACAGCCACAAGGCCAGTTACGCCAACTCGATCCCCGAAAAGCGCCAGATCAAGTATGCGGTCATCGACATCAACAAGGCCGAGGCCGGTGTTCAGGTCACTCCCGACGACCTGCGCAAGTATTACGACGAACATCGCGATCAGTACCGCGTTCCTGAGCAGGCAAAGGTCAGCCACATCCTGATCAAGACGCCCCTTCCCGGGCCGGACGGCAAGGTGGATGAGAAGGGGGCAGCCGAGGCCCAGCGGCGCGCCGAAGACCTGCTCAAGCAAGTCAAGTCCGGCGCCAACTTTGAAGATCTCGCCAAGAAGTACTCCGAGGATCCGGGCAGCGCCAAGCAGGGCGGGTCGCTCGGTTGGATCGGCAGGGGCCAGACTGTCCCCGAGTTCGAGAAGACCGCATTCTCGCTTCCCAAGGGACAGATCAGCGACCTGATCAAGAGCAGCTATGGTTTCCATATCATCCGGGTGGACGACAAGCAGGAAGCCCACACGAAGTCGCTGGATGAGGTAAAGGGCGACATCGAACCCGTCATGAAGCGTCAGAAGGCGCAGCAGGCCGCGCAAAAAAAGGCTGACGACCTGCTGGCGCAAGCGCGAAAACAGAGCCTGGACGCGGCGGCCTCGGCCCAGGGCGTACCTGTAATTACGTCAGAGTTCTTCGCCCGCCGCGATATGCTTCCGGGGCTGGGGCCGGCGCCGCAGTTGATGGACGCCGTGTTCACGACCCAAGAAAAATCTCCGCCCGACGAGGCTTCCTCCTCGCAGGGGATCGTTATCTACCAGTTGCTGGCGATCAAGCCGGCAGCAACCCCGACCTTCGAGGAAATCAAAACGCGCGTGGAAGATGAATTCAAGAATGAGCGATCCAACATTCTGCTGACGCAAAAGGGCCAGGAACTCTCGGATCGGGCCAAAGCGGGGCACGATTTGAAGCGCGCGGCCAAGGAACTGGGGGCCACCATGAAGACCAGCGATCTCGTTCTGCCGGAAGGGCAGGTTCCCGAGGTCGGCTCGATGTCGGGGCAGGCCGCGGTTGCCTTCACCATGAAGCCGGGAGAGATCACCGGCCCCATCAACAACGGCAGCGACGCCTCGGTGCTGCAGATTCTCGAAGTCCAGCAACCGTCCGAAGCCGAGTATGCCGCGAAGAAGGACCAGATTCGCGACGCGCTGCTGCAACAGAAGCAGCAGGAGCGTTTCGGGCTCTTTGTCAGCAACGTCGTCGATCAGATGACGAAGTCGGGCAAGATCCGCCGCAACGAAGAAGAACTCAAGGCGCTCAGCCGCACCGGCAGTGAGCAGGGAATGTAGCAGGTTCAATGTCTTTTCCGCGCGCCGCTGGTATTTTGCTTCACCCTACCTCCCTGCCTTCGCGCGGCGGTGTGGGCGATTTCGGCCCGGCCGCGTATCGCTTCGCGGACTTCCTGGCTGCGGCGCGGCAGGGAATCTGGCAGGTGCTGCCCCTGGGGCCTCTGGGGTACGGGAATTCTCCGTACTCGGCCACCTCCGCGTTCGCGGGAAACCCAGTTCTCATCAGTGTTGAGCGGCTTGCCGATCAGGGCTGGATCGATCGCGCGCAAGTCGAGCGCCTCGACGCCTCTTCGGGCCCCGTGGACTACGACCGCGTCTTCCACCAGAAGATGCCGCTGCTATTTGAAGCGGGGCATGGCTTCCTTAAATCTGCTTCCGGGGAGGCCTTGCGGCGCTTCGAATCTTTCTGCTCAGAGAATTCCTGGTGGCTCGAGGATTTCGTTCTCTTCGATGCGCTCCGTGCCCGGCACAAACTGGCGTGCTGGAACACGTGGCCCCATGACTTAGCCCATCGCGAGCCGGCGGCGCTGGCAAAGGCCAGGGAGGAACTTGCAGACGACCTGCGGGTCCGAAGCGCGCTGCAGTTCGCCTTCTTTGAACAATGGCGCGATTTGCGCCGTTACTGCGCCGAGCGCCACATTCGCGTCGTGGGCGACGTCGCGATCTTCGTGAACCATGACAGCGCCGATGTCTGGATGCATCGCGAACTTTTTCGGCTAAACGGCAATCTCGATCCCGAAGTCGTCGCTGGCGTTCCTCCCGATTTCTTCAGCAAGACCGGACAGCGGTGGGGCAATCCGCTCTACCGCTGGGACGTGATGAAGGAGCGTGGGTACGAGTGGTGGATTCAGCGCCTGCGCTGGGCTACGCAGAATTGCGATTACATCCGCCTCGATCACTTCCGCGGATTCGATCAGTTCTGGGAGATTCCCGCCGGCGACGCCACCGCCGTGAGCGGCCGATGGGTGGATGGACCTCGCGATGATCTTTTCGTAAAGCTGCGCGCCGCGCTCGGCGGGCTGCCATTCTTCGCCGAGGATTTGGGCCACATTACCCCGGAGGTACACGCCTTGCGGGACCGCCTGCAGATCCCCGGCATGGCCGTCCTGCAATTCGGTTTTGGCGATGAAGGTGCGCATATGTACCTTCCCCACCGTGCCACGGGTAAAGTCATGTACACGGGCACGCACGACAATGACACGGTGGTGGGATGGTGGAATTCCGCAGCGGCCGAGCATGAGCGGCGCAACGCCGAAGCCTACGTGGGGCGCGCCGAAGACGGCATCCACTGGGCGTTCATTCGCGCCGCGCTCTGCTCCCCGGCCAGTCTCAGCATCGTCCCTCTACAGGACGTGCTGGGCCTTGGAACCGAAGCCCGCATGAACACTCCCAGCCTGGATAACGGCAATTGGCGCTGGCGCTTCCAAGAATCACAGCTGAAGCAAGAATTCACGCGCAAGTTGGCGCACCTGGTTGAATTAAGCGAGCGTCTTCCCAATCGGGTTGAATAGGGCCTACTTGCGGGCGCGCAAACGAGTAGCATCGGAAGGCAGAAGGCAAGCCTGCTGTGGGTGTCCCGCCGTTGCCGCGTTTTCTGCGACAGGGCGGGGATCCCGATCGGACGTCAACGCCTGATCCAGTTCGCGGCCCAGTGAAGCGAGTCCGTCCCCGCCCAGAAGTTGCTGCAGGCGCTCAAAAAGCTGGCGCTCCTCCTTGCGGATATGGGCGGAAAGCAGTTGCCCGAGCGCCGCAATATCCGGAGGCGCCATGCTCTCCGCCATGGCTGCGGCAAACTTATCGCGTAGTTCTCCGTGCTCGGAGGTCAACTCCGCTACCAGTGCCTGCAATTCTTCAAACTTCCGCGCCGCCGGAAACACGACCTGCTCTTCGGCCGCGAAGTGAGTTTGAATCTCACTCTGAAAAATGTGCGCAGTCTCTTTTTGCCAGGCTGCGACATCGCCCGCCGGGATTGGAGAAGCCCGCTCAATCCGCACGCACAATGCCAGCGCGTGCTGATGCTGGTGCGACAACGGAATCAGACTCTTATCGCGCAGCATGAACGGCTACGACCTCACCGCCTCGAGTTTGGCCCCAGACCGGATGCCTTCTTCCGGTGTGGGCTGAGCTGCCGGACGCACCGTCAGCCAGTCGGTCCGCACCCGCTCCCATTCCTGGATCAGCATGTGATTGGCTTCGAAAAAGCTGCGAATACGGTAGCGCTCCCAGCCGGCGATCTCTTCCAGGATCGGAGCCAGAACCGCCAGCGCGCTGGTGCTGAGCACGGTGCGCTTGGCAACCTGGGAAACGTTCGGCGACTCCGAAACGGCAATCGTCAGGCCGTCCCGCGCGTTGATGTGCAGCATCACATGAATGTCGGAGCTGCCATCTCCGGTGTAGACCACGTGATCCGGGCCTGCGACCTTCTCCACCAGCAACTTGTCTAGAACCGCGACCTTACCGTAGCCGGCGGTAGCGCGCACGATGGTGTCGATCTCGCCCGATGGCTTGTAGCGAAATTCCGTCCCGTAGATATGATCCCGCGGAACAATGTCTTCCAGCGCCGACTGCACGATCTCCACCGGCGCCGCGGAGAGCACGTAGAAATCAAATTGATGTCCATCAATTCCGCTATCCAGCAACTGGGAAAGCAACTTGATATCGCTTTTCAGCCGGATGCGCTTGCCCACCTCGCGCAAATGCTCTCTGCGGACCTTTTCCTTGAACTCTGGATCGTGCAGCAGCAGATAAGCCAGTTCCGCGCCTTGCTGCACCAGGTTGATCTTTGCCATCCCCTTCGCCTTGCGCTCAAATTCCTCGGTGGGGATGCCGACCAGTTCGGCCAACACGTAGCCGGAGTCGTTAAACGTGAGCGTCTGGTCAAAATCGCTGGCGAATATGTATCGTTTCAGAATGTCTGTCATACAGTATTCGATTCTCGCAGCAGCCTGGATGCCCCATAAAAAGATTCGATTGCGATTATATGCGCCGGTCCCTAACTGATTGTTAATAAAGCTTCAATTAAGCGATGAACACATTGAGACGGACGTATTCGCGGGTCCAGGTGTTCGCACCGCGCAGAGACAGCGCCTTGGGCCGTCCAATCGGCCGAATAGCAGCGAGTAGAAAGGATTCCTAGCATGCAGAACCATCCAGACCGTTTTTTCATCATCACTGGAGGGCCGGGCTCAGGCAAGACTTCGCTTCTGGACGCTCTTGAATGCAAGGGCTACTCCCGTTCCGTAGAAGCCGGGCGCGGCGTAATCCAGCAGCAAGTAGCAATCGGAGGCCGCGCTCTGCCCTGGAATGACAAGTCTCTGTTTTCAGACCTGATGCTCAGCTGGGAAATTCGTTCGTACCACATCGCGGAGCAAAGGCCCGGCCTGGCGTTCTTCGATCGTGGGGTGCCAGATGTGGCGGGCTATCTTCGGCTCTCGAACCTGACTGTACCCCCGCATGTGGCACGGGCGATTGAAATCTTCCGATATAGCCGCAAGGTATTTATCGCCCCACCGTGGCGCGATATCTACGCGCAAGATAGCGAGCGCAAGCAGGACTTCGACGAGGCCATTCGCACATACGAGTCGCTGGCAGTCACCTACCGCCAGCAGGGCTACAGCCTGCTGGAACTTCCGCGCGCCAGCGTCGAAGAACGCGTCAATTTCGTGCTCGCCAATGTCGGGCACGGCGGCAACCGTTGAGTTACGCGGCGGCGCGGCCGAGGTTTTGCGTGTCGTGAGACCTTCGGGTTCTGCCTTTGATTTTGGCGGGGGCGCGGCTTTACTAAATCCTGACTCCCGTCCAAAATAGAAGGTTCGACCGCGGGCACGATTTTGCGGATCGCAGGACAAGGAGCCTTCATGGCAGTAGCAACAGGGGAACTCATCCGTGCAATGAATTATGTGGACGACATAACCGCGACCATGCGACGCATTTGCATTTACATTCCCAGCATGAGCGCGGAAGAGCGCAAGCGGCTGGCCGAGGCCTTGCGTGGAGCGGCCAGCGCCGTAAATTCCGCCATCGCCGATCTGGAAAAGGCGGAGAAATAGGTGGAGCGAGTCCAGACGATTGCCGTCATCGGCGCCGGAATCATGGGCCGGGGCATTGCCCACGCGGCTGCCTTGGGCGGCTATCGCACCATCCTCGAGGATCTACTGCCCAATGCATTGCGGAAGGCAGAAGCGGAAATTCGCGCGAACCTCGACAAGGCGGTGGAACTCAACAAAGTCACGGCAGCCGATGCCGATTCCGCGTTCCAGCGCCTGGAGTACGCGGGCTCCGTCGAGGAAGCGGCCCGCGAAGCGGACCTCGTGATCGAAGCCGTCCCGGAGGAGATGGAATCGAAGATCGAAATCTTCACCCTGCTCGACAAGATCTGCCGCCCGGCCACGATCCTCGCTTCCAACACTTCCTCGCTGAGCGTGACGGAAATCGCGAGCGTGACCTATCGGGCGCGAAAATGCCTGGGCATGCACTTCTTCAATCCCGTACACAAGATGAAACTGCTGGAAATCGTGCGCGCCCTCGAAACCGATGAAGAGACGCTTAGCACCGCCGTCGAGGTGGGCAAGCGCATGGGCAAAGAAGTCGTGGTGATCAAGGAATCGCCCGGTTTTATCACCAGCCGCATTAATGCCATGATCGGCAACGAAGCGTTCTACATGCTCCAGGAAGGAATCGCGAGCGCTGCGGATATAGACAAGGCGCTGAAGCTGGGGTTGAACCATCCCATGGGACCGTTTGAATTGGTGGATCTGGTCGGTCTGGACACACGCCTGAATATTCTCGAATACCTGCACAAATCCCTGGGTGAAAAGTATCGTCCCGCCCCGCTGCTGGTGCAGTACGTAAAATCCGGCCGCCTGGGCCGAAAATCGGGCCGGGGAGTCTACGAGTACCCGGAAACTCCGTCCCGAAAATAGAGAAGACCTGAAGTAGATAAGAATCTGTAAAGCAGAAGTTCGAAAAATTCGAAGTGGGTGCCCCGTCCTTCTCGCGTTGTTCGCGAGAGGGTGGGGACTTTGACTTTCTATAGGCAGCTACACCGGCCCGCCCGAAAATTGAGCAAGGATCAGCGGGCTCTCAAGTTTCGTATTCCGAAATTCAATCCGGAAAGCCCCTCAAGTTTCTCCGCCGAAATTCCCTTGCCCGCCACGAGCACGTGAAAACTCTCCCCCATTCCGGCGGGGGTGACGAGATGTTTCAGTTGTAATGCAACCTTGGCTCGCTCCTGCGGCAAGACACAATCCTCAAAGGCATCTGCAAATCGATTGTCCTCGCCGATACCCATCAGGAACTGGGATTGCGTGATCAGTTTGTGAGTGCTCAATCCGTGCTGTTGGGCAACGGCCGACAGGGCTGTAAAGTTTACATCGCAGGTAATGTCCTGCTCTCCCGGAGCTTCGTAGGGATTGCCGCCGACGGAATGCTGCCGAATGGCCTTGATCGTCCCGCGATGCCGTCCCGCAAGCTGCTCCTGGCGCGTGTAGCCATAATCCACAATCACTACGAAGCCGCGCTCGAATTGAAGTGCGCTGCCCATGAGGGCTTGTGATTGCAGCGGAACTTCGACCCGCTCCCGTTCGGGATGAATCGAATAGCGGTCCAGGAAGTCCGACTCTTCCGTGGAAGGCGGGGCCCAGGTCTCAAAGAATCGCCCCTCGCGAGCATCGATCCGAAGCGACCCTTGAACGCTCACGACCTCCACCGGGATGGCGTCAAAGAACTCGTTGGCGAAGACGATCACAGGGGAATCGGCCGGCTGGTGCAGTGAGCCGAATCCGGCCTGGCCCGATTCGAGACGTCGCATCAGCGTTTGCCCGATCCGTTCCCGCAACGCCGGGGATTGCTCCACCAGCACGTAACGCAGGGCGCAGAAGAATTCCGGAAACTTCTTTTCCGACCAGTCAAGCACATCCTGGGCAAACAGGCCGCGCCCGGGGCCCAGTTCTTTCACCACGATCTGCGCTGGAGAGCCGAGAGCGTGCCACATCTCCGCAAACTGCCGGGCCAGCAACCGTCCGAACACGGCGTGCACATCGCTGGAAGTGTAGAAGTCGCCCGCTTTGCCGAACTGGGCGGAATGCCGCGAGTAGTATCCGAGCTGCGGATGGTACAGGCACAATTCCATGTAGCGGGAAAAGGGGATCGGCCCACGCTGCTGGATTTCCTGCTCGATGGTCCTGCGCAACTCGCTCACAAGCCCTTCCGCTGGCGATCTGCCCGGTCCTGCGGGGTGCGGATGAACATCTCGACGAAATAGTCGTGCAACGCGTCGTAAAGCTGACGCTGGAAGCTCCACTCGAATTGGGGGTCGTCGAGATCGCGCGGATGCAGATCGAAGTAGTAGGTGTGAACCGGGACACTCTGGTCCTTGAACTTGATGATGACCTCGACGCCGTCGCCTTTGGCCTGCGCGGAAAAGTTCAGCAAGGGATGCTCGTACAAGCGAAGCTGGGAAAGAACGCGTTCCAGGCGAAGCTGCGCGTGATCCGTCATCGAAGGATTGTAAAGCAAGTGCCCCGTTGCGAGGGTTCAGGGCGACCGGACCAATCACCGCTACCCTAACTCGATCCATGATTCCGCTTCGCGCCGCAGGGCGGTCGAGTTAAAATAGCGCCTATCAGCGGGCCTCAACGGTGTGGCGTGGGGGATTGAGGCTCACGAGACCTGTCCGTACTCGTTTCCTCTCGGGGGGAAAATTCATGGCCACTGTCATCGCGCCGGTAGTACGTTCACGTTCCCAGAAAAAGCTTATCTTCTTCATCCTCTTCGGGGTGCTGACGATATTCGTCACCTACATGAAGAATGCCCGGATTTTCGATCCGACCTCGGAGATCGCACAGCACTTTGCGCCGGTCAAGTGGTA